>CBDULB010000136.1:0-16459 GCA_965367965.1 uncultured bacterium
CCATCCGAAATTTCCGGCTCGGTCGATACCCGCACATACTTTTGGCAAACAGTCTTATACAACGGATGATCCCAAGAAGTCAGAATCTGATCAAGAACTGCAGTTTTCTCGGATGCTCGCGTTCCGTTTTCGAAATTACGTACCAGCCAGTTCAGGGCCAGGCAAGAACACCGTCATGACCAACGAGAGACAAAACCTGGTCACGACAGTATTCATTCTTTAAAGCTATCACGTCACCGGAACTGTCGCCAAGATCCGACTGCTATCAGTGCTGAATCGACTCCCGCATTTTTTCAGCAACGTTTGCCCGGAAAAATGCCAGTATGGATTGTCGATGACCGATCCTTCTGACCAGGCCGCCAGCCCTTCGAGTTCGAGGGGAAATTTTCACACCACCTGCTGGACTCAGGTGATGGCGGCGCGTGGCGATTCTGACGAATCCCGCGAAGCGCTTCGGGAGCTATGCGATCACTACTACCCACCGGTGATCACCTACCTGCGACACGCAGGTCATTCGGCGAACGACGAAGCGCGCGATCTGGCCCACGATTTTTTTGCCGACTTGCTGAGCGGCCACCGCCTCGACCATCTCGAACGCGAGCGCGGTCGATTTCGATCGTATCTGCTCGGTGCGCTGAAGCATTTTCTCTCTCACCATCGCGCACGCCGCGATGCAGAGAAACGCGGCGGCTCGGCGCCCTCTTTTTCGCTCAACGAAACCGGTGTCGAACTGCGTGAAGGCGCAGCTCTGGCCGATGCGCATGCCTTGCCACCCGATGACTGCTTCGACCGCCAGTGGGCCGTCACCGTGCTCGAGCGCGCCCTGACATCCGTCGAGGCCGACTGCGAACGTCAGGGCAAAGCGGAGCATTTCCAACATCTCGCCCCCTGGTTGACCGGCGAAGCTGATCACGGTGATCAGCTCGCTCTGGCCGAACGCCTCGGCATGCCTGCAAACACGTTAAAGAGCACGATCTCCCGCCTGCGTTCGCGTTTCCGCAAGGCGGTGAAAGACGAAATCGCGCAGACGCTGATCGATCCCTCCGACACCGAAAATGAGATGGCCGCCCTGTTTGCCGCGCTGGGGGGCGATTGATGGCAATAAAATCCGCCCACACTTTCTCCAAAAAACTTTGCAACCTTTTTCCCCGGTTCCGCCGGTAAAGCGGTGATGAGTGATCACTCGACAAGTTCTACCCCATCGACCTGCTCAAGCTGCGGCGTTGAGCTGGAGCCCGATTCCGCTCCCCGCGGATTGTGCCCGCGCTGTCTCATGGCAGGGGCGATGGCAGAAACTGAAACTCCGGACGACGCTCAATCGACAAAGCCTGAACCGCCCGGGCTGAGCACCGTGCAGGCGGCATTTCCCCAGCTGGAAATTCTCGAACTGATCGGCATCGGCGGCATGGGTGTGGTCTACAAAGCCCGCCAGAAATCCCTCAACCGCACCGTTGCCCTCAAGTTGCTGGCACCCCATCGAAAAGCCGAGCCCGGTTTCTCAGAACGCTTCACCCGGGAGGCCCAGGCACTCGCCGCACTCAACCATCCGAACATCGTCACGGTTCACGATTTCGGTCAGGCCGACGATTTTTTCTACCTGCTGATGGAGTATGTCGACGGCGTCAACCTGCGCCAGGCGATCGGCAACCAACGTTTCACTCCGGAACAGGCGCTGGCCATCGTGCCGCCGATCTGCGATGCCCTGCAGTTCGCGCACGACCGCGGCATCGTGCACCGCGACATCAAACCGGAAAACCTGCTGCTCGACAAAGCCGGTCGCGTCAAGGTCGCCGATTTCGGCATCGCCCGCATTCTCGACCAGCCTGAAGGAGCAGCAGAAAGCCCCGGCCCCCGTCCGCCACTCGATCCCGGACTGACCGGCGACAGCAAGCTCGGCACGCCGCGCTACATGGCGCCGGAACAGTCCGAGCATCCGGAGCAGGTCGATCACCGCGCCGATATCTATTCGCTCGGCGTGGTGTTCTACGAAATGCTCACCGGAGAGGCACCGGGCGGCCGGCTCGAGCCTCCATCCAGCCGCGTCGCTGTCGACGTCCGGCTCGATGAGGTCGTGTTGCGTGCGCTCGCCGATTCTCCGGAGCTGCGCTGGCAGACAGCCGCGGATTTGCGCACTCAGGTGGAGACCTTTGTTTCGCAGACCCATTCCTGCACCGAAGCTCCACCACCACTGACGCCGACTGAAGCTTCGCCCACACCGGCGCGATCTGCCGCCGGCACACCACCGCCGTCAGCTCCAGCGCGCACAAGCAGAGGTTGCCTCATCACCGGCCTGGTCGGGAGCACACTTCTACTGATAGTGGCGCTGGTCGCAGCCCAGTTTTTTTCCCCTCCCGAAGGACCGACCAACGCTGAGGAACTCGCCGCCATCAATGAAGCTCAAGCCGAATTTAATATCGCCAGCGCCGAATCTCGCCGCGCCCGCAACCAGCTCAGCCAACATCGCGGGGAGTTCCCCGACTACGAGCAACTCGATCCCAACAGCCGTGCGGCACGCATCGGGCGCGAGCTCCAGCGGGAATTCGTCGAAGCCGAACAGCGTGAGCACTCTTCCCGGTCCAGACTGGCCCATCTACGCGAAGACCGATCCTATGGCGTCAGGCCGACCACTTGGCGCGCCTTGCTGTTGCTCATCCCCTTGGTCGGCATCGCCATTCTGACCACCGCAGTGGTCGCCTTCATAAAACGAAGATCCCGCGGCTGCCTGTTGGCCGTCGCAGTTACCGCCGGCGTTTTTTTCACGCTGACGCTGCTTTACCTGCTGGTTGGCAGCAGCACCCCGATACACAATCCCACCGTCATTCACGTCGATGCCGACGGCGCCACCGTAACCTGCAGCTATGCGCTGCGCAGATCCACGGTGCAATCCGGCCCCCCGCGAGCAGAGACCGACAAACCCAGCCGTGAAGTCACCTTCCATTTCGAAACGCTCGAACAGCAAAACGGCTGGGCACTTTGGTTGACCCACGATCAGAGTCACACGCTGAACGAAGAGGTGGTCTCCAGCGGCAGCGGTTCTCAAAAAATTGGAAACAACGGCGACGCTAGACTGCAACTCGACGATCTTGAGTGGAACGATCATTTGAAGTCCGGCATCCAATCCCAATTGCAAAGCCAACTGGGACGGGCAATCGCCATCCATCCTGGAAAACCTGTTTCTCTGGTGAAAATAACCGACAGCAAAGGCGAGCAATTGGAGATCAAGATTGAGCTGCGGCCAACCCCGGACTTTGTCAACCAGCCCGCCAATCAACTCTTCGTTCGCGAAGTCGAATCGGAACCGGGCAAAGGATATCTCGCCCTGGCTTTTAACGATATCCTAACCGTCGACGGCTACGATTTGATTCTGGAGACACACGGAGCGTTCGCTTTCTACAGCCCTGAAGAAAACATAGAGAATTCGAACAGAGCTACCGACGCCAAGCTCGGTGAATCAGAATTTTCCAGAAAAGTCATCGGCTCGTCTGGAGGCCTGCGTTTTGTATATCCCGCGGTCGAAGACTTCGACACCTCCAGCCTGCTACCCACCCCCGGAGCTTCGATAACCATCAGTCCAGACCGGTCGTGGAAAATCTTTGATATCACTGATTTAAACTCCGGACATCGCGCGTGGGCGGACCTACGCCTCGTGCCGGAAGGGAGCAAGCGGGAAACGCTTCCGCCACCGATCGTGCGATAGCGCATGCATCTACGATGACTCCCCGCTTGCAAAACCCCATCTGATCGGGCATACCCTAGGCCATCATGAAACGCGAATCTCTCTGCCTGCACGCCGGTCACACTCCCGACTCCGACACCCGTTCCTGCGCGGTGCCGATCTACAGGACCAGCGCCTTCCAGTTCGACAGCACCGAGCACGCCGCCAACCTTTTTGCCCTCAAAGAACTCGGCAACATCTACACCCGCCTGATGAACCCGACCACGGCGGTTCTCGAGAGCCGGGTCGCGCAACTCGAAGGCGCCCACGAAATGGCCGGCCTCGCCGTCGCTTCCGGCACCAGTGCCATTTTCTACGCCGTCATCAACCTGGCTGAAGCCGGTGATAACATCGTCTCCGCCCGTAATCTCTACGGCGGCACCTACACTCAATTTGCCAACATCCTGCCTGCGCTCGGCATCGAAGTGCGCATGGTCGACTCCAACGACCCGGCTGCCTTCGAAGCCGCCGCTGACGAAAAGACACGCGCCTTTTTCTGCGAGACCGTTTCCAACCCGGCCTGCGAAATCGCCGACCTTGAAGCCATCGCCGGTCACGCCAAAAATTGCGGCGTACCGCTGATCGTCGACGCCACTTTCTCGACTCCGCATCTGACCCGGCCACTCGAACACGGTGCCGACATCGTCGTTCATTCTCTGACCAAATGGCTCGGCGGTCACGGCACCGGACTCGGCGGCATCGTCATCGACTCCGGCCGCTTCGACTGGAAAGCCGGTCAGCACCCGCTGTTCGACAATCCCGACGATTCCTACCACGGTCTGCGCTGGGGCCACGACCTGCCCGATGCGCTGGCGCCCCTGGCGTTTATCCTGCGCATGCGCACCGTGCCATTGCGCAATCTCGGTGCGTGCATCTCACCTGACAACTCGTGGATGTTCCTGCAGGGCATCGAAACCCTGCCGTTGCGCATGGATCGCCACTGCGAAAATGCCCTCGCCGTCGCCAAACACCTGAAAGACCACGCCGACGTCGAGTGGGTACGCTTCCCCGGTCTCGAAGACGATCCCGAATTCGCCAAAAACCAGAAATACCTCGAAGGCAAAGGCGGCGGTATGGTCGTGTTCGGCATCAAGGGTGGCGCTGACGCCGGCAAAAAATTCATTGAGAGCCTGGGCATGTTCGCCCACGTCGCCAACGTCGGCGATGCCAAAAGCCTCGCCATTCATCCCGCCAGCACCACGCACTCGCAGCTCAACGAAGAGCAACAGGCCGGCGGCGGCATCACCCCCGAACTGGTCCGCCTGTCGATCGGCATCGAGCACATCGACGACATCATCGCCGACATCGATCAGGCACTCGCTACCGCGTGCAGTTCGTAGTACTATCTCATCATGGGACCTGACCCGTCAGAAAAAAACGTCCTCGGCACCGAGCTGCAACCGTGCAGCCTGGCCGATCCCGTGACCGGTTTTTACCGCACCGGAAAATGCCAGGTCGGCCCCGAAGACATCGGTTGCCACGCCGTCTGCACCGTCGTCACCGAGGAGTTTCTCGCCTTTGAGCGACAAGCCGGTAACGACCTGTCGACGCCGGCCCCGCAGTACGGGTTCCCCGGACTCGTGCCCGGCGACCACTGGTGTCTGTGCGCGCCGCGCTGGAAGGAAGCCTTCGACGCCGGCATCGCCGCACCGGTGGTGCTGGAAGCCACCAGTGAAGCCGCCCTGCAGTACGTCCCGCGCAGCGTGCTCGAAGAGTTCGCCGTCGAGGACGCGTCGCTCGACGACGAAGAAAAGTAGCCCAAGGAAGGACGACAATCCTGTCGTCCCGGTTGCGTTGATCCGGCAGTTAGCTACGCTCCCGTCCAACGGAAGATCTACAGGAGCGTGAATCCTCCCTGCACGCCTCACCCGAACGGCTCGATATCCGGCAGTTGCCGGAAGCAGGTCGCGCGCATCGTCTCGATGAACTCCTTCATGTAAGCCATGCCCGCCGCCGTCGCCGTGGTCGCCGCATACAGTTCGCACCACAGGCCCTTTGAGGTGATCGGTCGCTCGACCACATAACCGGCGTCGATATAGTTCTGCACCGCCCACGCCGGTAGCGCAGCGATACCTCGACGACTCGCCACCAACTGCAAAATCGCCACCGTCAAAGTCGCCGTCCGACGCTCTGGATCGACACCCGCCGGTCGCAACACCTGACGGACCAGATCGAGTCTTTCATCCGGAATCGGATAGGTGATCAGCGTTTCGTTTTTGAAATGAGTCGCCGTCAGCTGCTTCTTTTTGGTCAAAGGATGATCCTTCGCCAGCAGCGCCGGCATGTCGTAACGAAACAGCGGATGAAATTTCAGGCCGGCCCGTTTCTGCGAGCGTGAAACGATCACCAGATCGGCGCGATTTTCCTCTAACAAACCGACAGGATCGGGGTGAAAGCCCGACACCAGATCCAGTTCCACATCCGGCCAATGGTCGCGAAACTGATCCATCGCCGGCATCAGCCAATCGAAACACGAGTGACACTCGACCGCGATGCGCAGCTCCCCCGCGCGCCCCTCCTGCAGCCGCGCCACGTCGCGGTCCGCGGTGTTCATCGCGCGCTGCACGTCGTAGGCCAGCGCCACCATGCGCTCGCCCACCGGCGTCCAGCGCAGCGGCTGGGTCTTGCGTTCAAAAAATCCGCAGCCGTAACCTTCCTCGATTGCCTTCAGCTGATGCGACAGCGCCGACAAGGTCAGGTTCAGCCGCCGCGCGGCATTCGCCAGGCTGCCGGTTTCCGCAAGCGCAATCAGAGTCTGTAAATGTCGAAGCTCAAGCATCAATTCTCTCTCCACTATTCTCCCTCCTCTATTCTGATATTGAATGTATTTCAACAAAACGATCAAAAACTTGCGATTGGCTCACTAACCAGCTTCACCGAACTTCCCCGCCATGAGCACGAAACTTCTCACTAACAACCTCGGCTACCCGCGTATCGGCGACCGCCGCGAACTGAAAAAAGCTACCGAAGCCTACTGGGCCGGCAAGCTCGACCGCACGGCACTGCTCGCCACCGCCGCCGACCTGCGCCGCCGCAACTGGGAAAAACAACGCGACGCCGGCATCGACCTGATCCCGGGCAACGACTTCAGCTTTTACGACCAGGTGCTCGACATGAGCCTGCTGCTCGGCAACGTGCCGGCGCGCTTCAGCGAGCTCGACCAAGAGCAAAGCGATCTCGACCGCCTGTTCAGCATCGCCCGTGGGCACAGCGCGCACCACGACTGCCCCGGCTGCGCCGCCAGCGAAATGACCAAGTGGTTCGACACCAACTACCACTACATCGTCCCCGAACTCAGCGCCGACAGCCGGTTTCAACTGAGTGGTGGTAAAGTCATCGATGAATTTAACGAAGCCCTCGCGCTCGGCATTATCACCAAGCCGGTCCTGATCGGCCCCCTGACCTGGCTGAAGCTGGGCAAATGCATCGACGCCGATGCCGACGGCGAAAATTTCGACCGCCTCGCCCTGCTCGACCGCCTGCTGCCGGTCTACGCCGAACTGATCAAAAAGCTCGCCAGCTTCGGCGCCGAATGGATTCAATTCGACGAACCGGCGTTGTCACTGGACCTCGACGACAACGAACGCATGGCTCTGACGCGCATCTACACCGAACTCGCCGCAGCCGCTCCCGAAGTGAAACTGCTGGTCGCCAACTACTTCGGTGAACTGCGCGACAACCTCGATACCTTCGTCAACCTGCCGGTCGCCGCAGTGCACATCGATGCCGTCCGCGCCCGCGATGAAGTCGACCAGGTCATCGCCGCCCTACCCGACGAACGCATTCTCAGCCTCGGCGTCGTCGACGGTCGCAATATCTGGAAAAACCGCTACACCGACTCGCTCGAATTGCTGAAGAATGCCCGCGCACAGCTTGGCGAAGACCGCCTCATGGTCGCCGCCAGCTGCTCACTGCTGCACAGCCCGGTCAGTCTCGACACCGAGCCCGACCTCGATCCCGAGCTGCACGACTGGCTCGCCTTTGCCGACCAGAAACTCGACGAAATCACCGAACTGCGCGACCTGCTGATCTGGCGCGCACCGCTCGATGCGCTGCACGACAACGAAGCCAGCCATGTGCGTCGCGCCAACAGCGAACGCATTCACCACGCCGCAGTTCAGGACCGCGCCGCCGCGGTGACCACCGCCGATCTGACCCGCCCGTCGGTATTTGCGCAGCGCCGCGAAGCCCAGCGCGAACGCCTGCAACTGCCGCTGTTTCCGACCACCACCATCGGCTCGTTCCCGCAGACCACCGAAGTGCGCCGCGCCCGTGCCCGCTTCCGTAAAGGCGAACTCAGCCCCGGCGCGTATCGCGATTTCCTGCGCGAAGAAACCGCCCGCTGCGTCAGCGAACAGGAAATCCTCGGCCTCGACATGCCCGTGCACGGCGAGTTCGAACGCACCGACATGGTCGAATACTTCGGCGAAAAACTCGACGGATTCGCCTTCACCAACAACGGCTGGGTGCAGAGCTACGGCAGCCGCTGCGTCAAACCACCGGTCATCTTCGGCGACGTCAGCCGCCCCGGACCGATGACCGTCGAGTGGTCGAGCTTTGCCCAGTCACTGACCGAACGACCGATGAAAGGCATGCTCACCGGACCGATCACGATTCTGCAATGGAGCTTCGTGCGCGACGACCAGCCGCGCTCGGCGACCGCCCGACAGATCGCCCTCGCCATCCGGGACGAAGTCGCCGACCTCGAAGCCGCCGGCCTGCCCGCCATTCAGATCGACGAACCGGCCCTGCGCGAAGGCCTGCCCCTGCGCCGCGCCGACTGGGCCACTTACCTCGACTGGGCGGTCGATGCCTTCCGCCTGAGCAGCGCCGTCGCCACCGACGCGACGCAGATTCACACCCACATGTGCTACTGCGAGTTCAACGACATCATCGAATCGATCGCCAAACTCGACGCCGACGTCATCACCATCGAAACCTCGCGTTCGAACATGGAGCTGCTCGATGCCTTCACCGACTTCGCCTATCCCAACGAGATCGGTCCCGGCGTTTACGACATCCACTCCCCGCGCGTTGCTTCCGTCGATGAAATGCAGACTCTGCTCGAAAAGGCTGCCGCCGTGCTGCCCGTCGAACACCTCTGGGTGAATCCCGACTGCGGTCTGAAAACCCGTGGCTGGCGGGAGACCCGCGCCGCACTGGAAAATCTGGTCGCCGCCGCCAAGGCCATGCGCGCCAAACACGGCAGCGCAGAACCACTCGCCGCAGTGTAAAAATATCGACCATTGATTTGGCGTCGGATCGTTGGCTGGACGGTTTGCCAAAAGTATGTGCCTGAATCGATCGCGATCAAAATTTTGTCCGGCAGGACGTGAGGAGGGCGGGGAGCGAGCTCCCCCACCGACGAACCACGCCGCCAGACGGAATTTTGGTCCGGTTTGAAAAATCCAAGCGAGTGAAGCGAGCCAAACGTTTCACCGGAAATTTTTCGATAGATGCAAAGACTTTTGCTAATAGTCTATCATCAGCCATGATCCGTCGCCTTTTCGCCGCCTTGCTGGCCGCCTGTCTCGCGCAAGCCTGCGCGTCCAAAACACCCGAGCCTGCGCCTGCCCCGCTTGCTGCCGCTGCCGCTTCGCGCCCGGTAGTGATCGATCCCTCCGCCTCGCCGATTTCCGCCGCCGCGCAACGCGAAGTCATCCGCCGGCAGGAAGCCATGCGTCGCGCTGACGAAGCCGCGCTGCGCGCCAACCGGCAGATGGCTGACGGCGATTACGAAGCCGCCCTGCAGAGCTCGCGTAACGCTTTGGGTGAAAGCCGCTAAGGTAACGACATCGCGGCACGTTTGAGCTTGTGATCGCACCGCACCACCCCGCATCCTGCGGGTGATGAAATCCTGCCTCAGCTTTCTCGCGATCGGACTCACGATCGCATTTCTCCCCCCTGCCAGCCACGCCGCCGAAGCCCTGGAACTGGGCGCTGCCAATTATGCGGCGGACCGTATCGGCGGCAAAGAAGCCGACTCGATTATCGGCGATTTCGTGCTGCGCAATGACAAGGTCGAAGCGGTGATCTCCGGCAACCTGCCGCTGCGCCGTGCCAACATGAGCACCTTCTACGGCGCCGACGGCACGACGCCCGGCTGCCTCTACGACCTCAGTCTGCGCGACGCTGACAATGACCAGATCGTCGCCTACTGCCCGCTCAATCAACGCGGCACGATCAATCACGTGCGCATCCTCGACGCCGGCGGCAACGGCAAACCGGCAAGCATCGAAGTGTTCACCTCGGCGGCGAAATCGGGCGGTTTTGACATTCGCCACGTCTACCAACTCAAAGATGGCGAAACCGGCGTCCTCATCACCAGCACGGTGACCAACCGTGGCAAGGCGGCGGCCAAGCGCGACAACTTCGCCGACGTCAACGCCAAGTTCCGCGTCAGAGGATCCTGGAACGGCATCGACTGGGTCGACGCCATCGACCCGGCGGACAAGTGCGGTTATGCCTGGGCCTGGGAACCCGGCGTCCAAGCTCCGAAAAAATCTCAACCGTTTGCAGCCGGTGAAACCATCACCGTGTCTCGCTTCGTTGCAGTCGGCACCTCGCCTGCTGCAGCGCTCGGCGAAGTTGCCAGGCGACATGGCGCGAGCGGAGAGCTCGACGGCGACATCACCGATGAAGCAGGCAAAGGGATCTCCGGAGCGCGTGCGATGATCAAAATCGGGCAGTCGGAGGTTCCCGCCTATCCGGACAATGCCGGCAAACTCTCGATCACCCTGCCGATCGGCGATCATCAGGTCACCGTCGAAGACATCGGCCGACCGGCGATCGAGCAACGCGTCGCGATTTCCCCCGCCACCCCCGCATCGCTGGCGACCAAACTCGGCAAAGCCTCACAGGTGGTTTTCACCATCACCGACGATCAGGGCAACGACATCCCCTGCAAGGCGCAGTTCAACGCCGTCGAGGGCACGGCAAAGCCCAACCTCGGCCCGACCGATCGCGCTCACGGTTGCGTCGATCAGTATCACTCAGAGACCGGCAGTTTCAGTGTGCAGCTGCCTCCGGGCAGCTACGAGGTCATCGTTACCCGCGGCCCCGAGTTCGGGCATTTAAAACAATCCGTCACCCTGGCAGCGGGACAAAGTCACGCCTTTTCCGGCAAACTGATTCGCCAGGTCGACACCACCGGCTGGATCAGCGCTGACTATCACAATCACAGCACGCCGAGCGGCGACAATACCTGTGGCACCGATGATCGCATCATCAACCTCGCCGCCGAGCAGGTCGAGTACGCTCCGACCACGGAACACAACCGCCTCTACGACTGGGCGCCACACATCGAAAAGCTCGGCCTGCAGGCTCACCTGAAAACCATCCCCGGCATGGAACTGACCGGCAGCGGAGCACACTTCAACATGTTCCCGCTCGAGCCCAAACCCGGTCTCCAGGACGGCGGCGCACCGGTGTGGAGCAAAGACCCGCGACTCAACGCCATTACCCTGCGCGGGTTTCAGGGCGAACGACCGGACCGCTGGATTCACGTCAACCACCCGGACATGACCGAAAATTTCATCGACCGCAACGGCGACGGCAAGGCCGATGGCGGCTTCGCCTATTTTGGTAACCTGATCGATGGTCTCGAGTCACAGAACTATCGCACCTCGGAGATTCTCGCTGGTGCGCCGTACCGCCTGTCGGACCCATTCAACCGCGGCAGCCGCATTCAGTACATCCGCGAGTTCATCTGGCTGCAGCTGCTCAATCAGGGCCTGCCGGCGCGCGCCATCGCGGTTTGCGATGCTCATCACGTCTACGGCAACGGCGTCGGCGGATGGCGGACCTACGTGCAGAGTTCGACCGACGATCCGGCCGAAGTCGAGTGGCAGGAACTGTCGCGCAACTCCAAGGCCGGGCGCATGATCCTCAGTTCGGGACCTTTTCTCGAAGTCGAAACCGGAGGCGGCGTCATCGCCGGTGGCCTCGACCGCGCCAACGGCACGGTTGACCTGAAGGTGAAAGTGCAGTGCAGCGACTGGCTCGACATCGACCGCGTGCAGGTCATGATCAACGGTCGTCAGCCTGAGGAATACAACTACACCCGCGCCGACCACCCCAAAATGTTCGGCGACGGGGTGATCAAGTTCGACCACCAGCTCGCGGTCAAGCTCAGCGAAGACGCGCACATCATCGTCGTCGCCATCGGTGAAAACAGCAGCTTAAAAACCGGCTATGGCAACTCCGGTCAGGCGGGCAACCGACCCGTTGCCTACAACAATCCAATCTTCATCGACGTCGATGGCAACGGCTTCCAGCCGAACTACGACACGCTCGGCTTCGATCTGCCGGTCAAAGGGCTGACCCCGGACGAAGTGAGAAAGGCCCTCAATCTGGAAGAGCCGGTGGAGAAGGAAAACCAATAGAAACCTGCAGCTGATAGTCCAGCTGAGGATTTCTCCGGGTGTCCGCTCAGGAACCTGCCCGGCGCGCCCCTAGCGGTGTTTGTTGAACTTCGCCAGCTCGCGATCCATTTCGCGCTGCTGGGCCTTCTTCTTCAAATCCTCGCGCTGGTCGACATGCGACTTGCCCCGGCCGACACCGATCTCGATTTTGACGACACGGTTTTTCCAGTAGGCGCGCAGGGCGACGATGGCGTGACCCTTGATCTCGGACGCGGCGCGCAACTTTTCGATTTCCTTGCGGTGCAGCAACAGCTTGCGTGAAGCCTTGGCTTCGTGCTGAGCGTGGCTGGCCGACTCGTATGGCCGAATATCGCAGCCGTGCAGAAATGCCTGATCGTTGGTGATCAGTCCGTAGGCGTCGCGCAAATTGATGTGTCCGGCGCGAATCGACTTCACCTCGGTGCCTTTGAGCACGACACCCGCCTCATACTTATCGATGATCTGGAAATCTCGCAACGCCTTCCGATTGGTCGAGATGTCGCCGCTGTTGCTCTTGCTCATACGAATACGATCAATCTGCCCATCACCATGAAAACCGCCGCGATTTCACGACGATCCTTTTTGAAACCAATCAATCAGCCCGAAAAAGGCTACTTTTTGGCATCGCGGGCTTCGTCATCTTCGACAACCTTGCCTTCGATGATTTCCAGCAGGGCGATGTCCGCCATGCCCATGCGGGGCTCAGGCTGAACCAATGGGCTGCGGCCCATATTGAGTTGCTTGACCCGGCGCGACACCATGTTGATTAACAAGGGTGGTTCGGGAACGATCTTGGACGCTCTTTGGACTAAATCGCTTCTCATAGTATTTGCAGTGCCAGTGCTCCGGTTCGCGGCTGCCGACGAGGTGCCAGCCGACGAGTCGGTGACAGCAGCCTTGCCTGCTTCGAAGTCGATGATTTTCGACGTAGCCACGGGGAAATGATTGGGAGAAAAGTGGAATCGAGAAAAGCGCGGCCTCCAGAATTGGATAATGACCGCGCACTCGGACCATGCGCTTACCACAGCCTCACCGAAGTGCAACCACTTTGTCGCTTCGACCGGCGATTCAATGGCGGCGAAATACGCCTCAGCGCGGGCTCAAAGTGATGCGTTTCAAGCGTGCGGAGTCGCGCGGACTCCAGGTTTTGATACTCGGGTGGTCTTTAAAATGGTTGTGAATAACGCGTCGGTGATACGAATTCATGGGTTCCAGCTTAGCGGGTTCGCCACTGTTGAGCACGCGCTCGGCGAGGTGCTCGGCGTCTTCGATCAGGCGGTCTTCCTGCAGGGCGCGATAGTGATCGATGTCGACCCGGACGCGGGGTGCGCTGGGGATTTTTGCCTGCACCAGGCGATTGACCAGTAACTGGATTTCTTCGAGCCGCTCGCCGTGCCGGCCGATCAGCAACTTTGATTCCTCGGTGATGACCTGCAGCGACAAATCGGGCCGATCCGGCTCGACCTCGATGGTGGCCACAAATCCCAGATACCCCAACATAGTGTCGAGGGCTTCCTTTGCTACGTCGATCGCTTCCATGGCATCTGCCCGGAAATCGCCCGGCAACTTCGCCGCAATTTCTGAGCACGCCGAGAATGCTCAGGACCGGGCCTCGGAATCAACGCTTTTTTTTCTTCTTCGACTTACCCTTGGTGTGGCGATCACCTTTTTCGCCGGCCAGCTGGCTGGCTTTTTTGGCTTTTTGCTGGGCTTCAGCCTGCTCCTGAAGGCGCTGCATAAAGCCTTTGCCACCGCCGCCCTCCTTGAGTTTTTTCTTTTTCAACTCGGGCTCGGGAAGTTTGTTCATCAGCATGGTCTGGCCGATGCTGAAAATGTTCTGCGTGGTCCAGTAAAGCGCCAGGGCCGAGGCGAAATTGTAACAGATGACCAGGAAGATCAGCGGCATGAACATGAAAATCATGCGCTGAGTGGCATCGCCGGACTGCGGCGAAACTTTCATCTGAATGATCATCGTGCCGGCCATCAGCAGTGGCAGCAGGTTAAACGGAATCGACGTGCCGGGGATGTCGAACAGGGTGTCCGGCATCGACAAATCATCGATCCACAGGAACGGCTGGTGGCGCAATTCGACGGCGCTCGACAGCATCCGGTAAAAGCCGAGAAAGATCGGCATCTGCACGAACATCGGCAGACAGCCACCGAGCGGATTGACGCCATACTTGCGATACAGGCCCATGATCTCCTGATTCTGTTTCTGGGGATCGTCCTTGTACAGCTCTTTGATCTCCTTCATCTTCGGCGTCAACTTCGACATGCGCTTCATGGTGCGCGTCGACTTGGCGTAGAGCGGCCAGATGACGAGTCGGATAAGGATAGTGATCAGAATGATGGCGACGCCGTAGGGCACGAAGCCGTGCATCCACTCCAGCGAGACAATCAGGAAGGCGGCCAGCGGTCGAATCGCCCAGCCGAAAATCCAGCCGATGATCGGCAGCGCATCGTAATGCATAACCGCAGTGCGCCCCTCGCCGAGCTCATTGAGTCGATTGTATTCTTTCGGGCCGAGATAGAACTCATAGTTCATCGTCCGCTGATCTTCGACATTCAGCGTGAACTCAGGCAACCCCACCCCGGCTTCGATGGCGTGCAGCTTTTTCTTCTTCGATTTTTCAACATCGCCGTTGAGCACTATCGGAAAGCGCCTCGCCCAGATACTGGTGTCGGCGGGCGTCTCGGCACGGATCATCGCCGTGTAAAACTGGTCGTTGACGCCGGCCCAGGTAAGTTGGGGAACAGCGAACTCATCGTGGACCTTTTCTTTGCGCATCAGCCCCTTGCGAAACTGATCAACGTTTTCAAATTCCATGCTGTCGTCGGCCGGCTTCCAGAAGTAGCCGCTCTCACGCGTCCATTCATTGATGTGCAGCGGTGCCGCGGCACCCGTGTAAAGATAGCGCCGGTTGAGAACCATGGGCGCGGTCGAGATATTGCGGATCGTCAACTGGAGATGCAGCACATACGGGTCCGGAGCACCTTCGGCAGCCTTCTCATCAGCATTGGGAGCGCGAGCTGACTGAGGCAGCCAGAAGCGTTTCTGCATGCGCAGGCCGTCGGCTTTATCTTTGAAAAAGACCACCTCGGTCGGCGACTGGCTCTGCACCTGCCAACCGGTGACGTCGATCATCCCCGGGCCGCTGCTGAGCGCTCCGATCGGAGAGGCTTTGTTGACCTCATTGATGGTAACGAAGCCATCGCTGCCGTCGAGCGAGCGCGTGTGCTTAAGCAACTCCGCAGCCGCCACACCCGCACCCATGTTGGTGAAATGAAAGCGCACGAACTCATTCTCGAGTGTGATGGTCTGAGCTTCGACCTTTTCAACCGGGGCCGGAGCGGGTGCCGCAGCATCGGCAGGCGCCGCAGCAGTAGCCGGGTTGCCCGGTGAGATAGCGGCGTCAGCGTCAGTCTGAACAGGCGCGGCGGCGGCAGCAGCAGCGGCCGCCTCCCGCTGAGCTTTGATATTCTGATCGGCTTGATACTTGCCATAAAAAAACATCGCTGCGAGGCAGGCGATGACGGCGATCCATGCGGTGCGGTCCATGTTGTGTATTGAGAAAAAGGAAACGGTTAAGGGGGCGGGAGTTGATTAAGGGCTCCCGGTCAAAAATCTTCAGGCGCTGCGTTCGTCGTCGGCACTTTGCTTTGGTTCATCTTGGTCTTCGACGCAAACCCCGCACGCTGCCGCGTCTTCGGGTCGCTCGCAACCGCGAACCGGATCATATCCCTCACCTCCCCACGGATGGCAACGCATGATTCGCCGCAAACCCATCCAACTGCCGCGTAAGCTGCCGTGAGTTTGCACGGCATCGATGAAATATTGCGAACAGGTCGGCAAATAACGGCAGCCCGCAAACGGTCCGGCAAAAAAGTGAATCACCGGCGAAATCACTTTCTGATAGCCGCGCACCAGCAGGCAGAGGAACCACTTCATGCCTGCACGCAGGTTGATGGTTCGCCCGGCGCAGCCAACAATTCGGCACGGCGCGCCAATTTGAGCCAATCCCGCTCCAGCTCCGCCGAGGTGGCCTGTGCAGCACTCGTAAATGCCACCATCACCAGCCAGTGCCCGGGTAACAGTTCGGCTCCACGGCGATGCAGGATGCCGCGCAAGCGACGCCGCACGCCCACCCTCGTGACCGCATTACCCAACCGCCGGGTGGTGATGTAACCGACCCGCAGGGTCCGGACCGACTCGTCGGCGAGAACGCCGAGGATCATGTGCCGCCCGCGATAACTGCGCCCCTTGCGCCGCACTCGTTGAAAGTCGCGACGCTGAGTGATCCTTCTGGCTCGTGGAAAACGCATCGCCGCCCGTAAAGTGTCG
>CBDULB010000137.1:0-16155 GCA_965367965.1 uncultured bacterium
CTTTCGACCCCACCTACGGGTACACCCGGGAATCTCTCCTGGCGGTACCCGCTCCAGTTGAACCCGACGATTTTGAGCCTTTCTGGCAGGCCCGCAGGGACCGGGCGATGACCGTGCTCCCCGCCCCCCGACTGGAACCACCGGGAATTCCGAACCCCGCGGGATGGATCGGAAAAATCTTCCGCTATACCAGCACCGACGGATTAACACTGAGCGGCCGGGTTCTGTGGCCGGAAAAAGCGACACCGAAGCGCGCCCTGATATTCGGCCATGGCTATGGCAGCCCTGAAGTGGAAGCCTATCCGGAATACCTGCCCGCCGATGCAGTGCTTTGGTTTCCCCATGCCCGGGGCCTCGGACTGAGCAGAGTGACGAGTATTCCGTCCGATCCGGTGCGCCACGTGTTGCACGGAATCGAATCCCGGGACACTTATGTGCACGGCGGCTGCGTTGAAGACCTCTGGCTGGCGGTCAGTGCGCTTCTGGAACTGTTTCCCGCGGTCGAAGGGCAAATCGGTTACCTCGGCATCAGTTTCGGTGGCGGGATCGGTGCTCTGGCTTTGCCGTGGGAACCGCGGATCAAGCGGGCGCATTTCAACGTGCCCAGTTTCGGCAATCATCCGCTGCGTCTGACCATGAAGACACTCGGCAGCGGTGAAGCGATCCGCCGCTACGCCCGGACACACAATCCCGAAAAACTAAGCGAAACCCTCTCCTACTTCGATGCCGCGGTGGCGTCCCGTCGGCTTAGGATTCCAGTTCACGCCGCTTTGGCACTTTTTGACCCTTTTGTTACACCCGCGGGACAGTTTTCATGTTACAATTGCCTGAACACAGAGAAGGTTCTTTATATCCTGGATGCGGGCCACTTCGAGTATGCCGGTCAAGCAGCTCAGGAGCGGTCCCTTAGAAAGCAACTGACCAACTTTTTTAAGCAAATGTGAACCGGGAATACCACTGCAGTTACAGCGAAGCGCTCGGCCGCGACATGGAGCTATTGGTCTTCGGTCACAGCGGCGCCAAGGTGATCGTCTTTCCGACTCGCGACGGCAGGTTTCACGAGTATGAAGACCTCGGAATAGTGCAGACGCTGGCGTCCAAGATCGAATCAGGCCAGATGCAACTTTTCTGCGTCGACAGCATCGATCACGACAGTTTTTACTGCAACTGGAAGCAACCGGCTGACCGCATTCGCCGCCACATTCAGTTTGAGGAGTATATTCTCGACGAAGTTTTTCCTTTCATGGAAAGCAAAAACGATCACGAGTGCACCATCGCGCATGGTTGCAGCCTAGGAGCTTACCATGCCGGCAACATTGCCTTGCGGCATCCGCACCGTTTTAACAAGCTGGTGGCCTTCTCGGGACGCTTCGACCTGACCGAATCCCTCGAATGGTTCAACGATCTGTTCGACGGCTATTACGACGAGAATATCTACTACCACACCCCGAGTCATTTCCTTCCCAACCTGGAGCGCGCGGACGCACTCGAGGCGCTGCGGCGCATGGAAGTGATCCTGGTGGTCGGCGAGGAGGACCCGTTTCTCGGCAGCAATCGGCTGATCAGCGAACAACTCTGGCAAAAAGGCGCCGCCAACCGCCTCGAAGTCTGGCGGGAACGCGCTCACCGGGGTTACTACTGGCGGCGCATGGCACCGATTTACCTGTAGAGCTCCGATCATCCACGAGCCTTGCAGAAGCTTACGACCAGCTTCGAATCAGATCGGTTTCCGGGTCGATTCCGGACTGCCCTGCGGGGCAGACCGGGCAAGAAAAAAGCCCCCCGGGATGGACCCGGGAGGCTTGAAATTCGCGGTCCGAACAACCGGAAAAATACAGGTGACTCACTTAATGGCGCCACTCAGACCTTGTTTGTTCAAGGCCGCGGCGAGTTCCGCCGTGCTGAAGTCACCTTCGACGGAGAAGGAGTCCGCGCCCTTTTCAGCGGTATGTGAGGAAGCGCCGGCGACGGCTTTGACCGCTTTATCGACTGCCTTGACACACTTTCCACAACAGAGGTGCACGCCACTCACGGTCGCAGATTTCACCTTGGCGTCCGTCACTTCCGGAGCGGTGGCACCTTCACCAAAATATCCGGCCGCAACCAGAGCGGCGACCGCCTTCCTGGCATCGGCCTCCGTCTTCGCCGTGACCTTTACCGTGGTATCGTCGATTTCAGAAGTGGCCCCCGCCTTGGTCACCGCAGCGTCGATGCCTTTGGCGCAGCCTTTGCAACAGTTGTGCACACCGGAGATAGTAACGGTCGAATCCGCCTGAGCAGATACAGTAAATGCCGCCAGAGCGGCCCCAACGAGAAGTGAAGTGAGACATTTCATCGCCGCGAAGTTAACGCATCCGTCCGTGAAAGATAGTGGACGCTTTTGCGTGAGGGAGCGGAAGTGTAAATCAGCGCCTTTGACTGCCCCGGTGTCCATCAGGTGCCCGAGATTGCTGTCATTGCCCACCGCAAACCAATAAATGGCTCTTCCGGCAGGATTGATGCCGGAGGCATCTTTGCAGGTCGCCTTCGCTTCGCTGCGCTGCGGATTTTTGCCAGCGCTCCGCGCCATGGCAATCGAACGGCGTTCTCATCCAACCTCCTCCGCCAGTTTTTCTTTCAGAAAAAATGGCTCCTCCGGTAGGATTCGAACCTACGACCTAGTGATTAACAGTCACCCGCTCTACCGCTGAGCTACAGAGGAATCTTGGACGCGAAGGATGGCCAACGGCCACCTACGCCTCGCGATCTGCGAGGCGTGAAGCTTCCGCAAACTTGGCAACGATGCAAGAGAAAATTGCCTCCGATGTCGCACAAGTTCGCGACTACCACGTCCGACCGGTTTCCGCAGCCGGTTCGTCTTTGAAAAAACGCTCGGCGCGGGCGCGCAGATCGTCGTAGAACGTGCCGGCCATTTCTTCGAGCATGGCGACCTTTTCCTTGGAGAAGGCCCCGCCTGCTTCCGCCTGCTCCTTCTGAGCGATGAGGCGCTTCTGGAACTGCTGCTCCATCTCGAACAAGGCATCGAGGAACTCAACCGTGGCCCGGGAACGCTCGACGCCGTGAATGAGCACGCGCTCGAGCGGCTTGTGCTGAGTGAGCGTGGTCAGGCGACCTTCGTTGAGAGTCATCGCATACTCGCGATAGTTGCGGATGAACGATTCGCGATCGGTATCGAAGCGCACTTCGTCGCGATCCATGAGGGTGTCATAGGGACCCGGTTTGGTGAAAAATTTCACCAGCAACGGCATCGTATCGACCAGCATGAACAACAGGGTCAGCACCACATAAGCACCGAGCGCGAATTTGCCGCCCTCGTCACCTTTTTCGAACAGCGCGTGCAGCGCCAGCGACTGAGTCAGTAGATCGCGCCGCGGTTCGTTGGCCAAGGCCTGAACGCGACTGCGCTCGTCCTCCTGCATATTGGCGAGTTGGGTCTGCGCCAGATTGAGTTCTTCGAGCTTCGAATCCATCTGCTTGGCCATTGCGGCCCGCAGCACATCCTGCTGGGCGACAAAACCGTCCGCCTGCTGCTGCTGCACCTGACGGGTCAGCGCCAGAACGCGCTGCTCCTCTTCCTGGCGCAGTCGCTCCTCTTCGCTGAGCTTGCTCTCAAAATCGGCCAGCAGATTGGCTTCGATGGCGTCCGCTTCACTGCGCAGGCGGTTGATATCGGCGGTCAAAAACTCCAACTGTCCAGCCAGACGTTTGGCCTCGTCGCGACGCCAGGCCAACTGATCATCGCGAATGCTCTTGGCGCGGGGCCCCAGTCCAATGATACCACTGCGCTGGCCGTTGACCTCGCGCTCGAACTCCTTTTGCCAATGATCCGACTCGAGTGCCAGAGTCGTCGATTTCTCCTTGGCGTCGGCGAACTCGGATTCGTAGGTGGAGACCTTTTCGTCATAAGGTTTGCGCGCTTCGCTGACCGCCGCTTTTAATTCCTGCACCCGGGGATCGTTCGGATCGAGACGATCCAGTGCGGTCTCGCCTTCATTGCTCTCCATCGCCGCAGCAGCGATGAACTTCGCTTCAAAGCTCGCGTTCCATTCCTCGCGCTGCTTGGTCACCTCTTCTTCGAGACTGACGATATTTTCTCTCACCGGCACCCGTTCCGCCTCGGCGGTTGCCTTGGCCTCCGCCAGTTCGACCTGTCGGTCGCGCTCGATTTCGGCGAAAATAGTATCTTTAAAGATCAACAGTGTCATCGGGTGAGCGATGGTGATGCCCATTAGAATGGCGACCACAAAGCGCAACACAAACTGGCTTAATTTCTTATGCGCCGGGGCAAACGCGCGATAGCTGGCGAGCAGCGCGCGGTCGACCGAGAGAATGATGAACGCCCAGACCAGCGAAACCGCACCGATGATGCGCCAGTTATCGGTCAGGGTCGACAGCGCGTAAGCGGAGGCAATCGCCGCGAACACACACGGCACCAGCACCGTCGCACCGAAGGCGACATATTTCCGCTGCTCCCAACTGGGACAGGATTCGAGTTCGTCAGAACCGGCTCCCGAGAGCCAGAAGAAAGTGTTGCGGAGAGATTTCATGCAGTGGTTGGCGTGGCGGTTGGAAGGTTGACAGGGAGGCGGACGAAACTCTTTAACTTTGATTAAATATTGCGCCTGGTGTTCAATCAAAGTCGAACATTTTTTCGGCATCCACGGGCGCGGCCAATGGGGTTTAGATTCTTTTCCGGTCGAGCTGTTCGGTATTTTCTGAAAAAAATCTGCTTTCCTTCCCGATGGGGAGGCGGTTGGCTGTTTGCCGAAGCCCTTTGCCGATCACTTTCGCCGCCCTGTTGCCGCTCATGACCCTACTCAGTAAGTTCCGTTTTCGCCTGTTGCTACCGCTCATCGTCAGCTGCCTGGCAGCCCCGGTAGTCCCGCAGAGTTCGGCAGCGGACCACCCGAACCTGGTGCTGATCATCGCCGACGACATGGCCTGGGACGATTGCGGAGCCTATGGCAACGCCAACATCCGCACGCCGAATATCGATCAGTTGGCCAGGGACGGCATGCTTTTTGAAAAGGCCTTCCTCACCGTCAGTTCGTGCAGTCCGAGCCGGGCCAGCATCATCACCGGACGCTACCCGACCAACACCGACGCCGATGAACTGCACTGGCCGCTACCAGCTGAACAGATCACCTTTGTCGAAAAGCTCAAAGCCGCCGGCTATTGGACCGCCGCCGCCGGCAAGTGGCACCTCGGTGATGCCGTACGTGATCGCTTTGATGAGATCCGGGAAGTCGACACCTCCGGCTTTCAGTTGCCCTCCGGTGAAGCCGGTAAGGCCGGCAAATTTGTCGAGTCACTGGAAGGTGAGGCACAAAGTGGCTGCGCCGACTGGATTCCCCTGCTGCAGGCGCGCCCAAAAGATAAGCCGTTCTTCCTCTGGCTGGCCGCCCTCGACCCGCATCGCGACTATCACGAGGGAATCCTCGATGATCCGCATCAACCCGGGGACGCCATTCTACCGCCTTATCACGTCGACACTCCGGAGACCCGCGCCGACTACGCACTGTATTACGATGAGATTTCACGCCTCGATAAATACGTGGGTCGCGTGGTCGCCGAACTCGAAGCTCAAGGCGTCGCCGACGATACCCTGATCCTGTTTTTTTCCGACAACGGCCGTCCTTTCCCGCGCGATAAAACCACCGTCTACGACAGTGGTATCCGCACCCCGTGGATCGTGCGCTGGCCGTCGCGGGTTGCCGCGGGCACGAAATGCGGCCGCCTGGTCTCATCCGTCGACATCGCGCCGACCTTTTTGCAACTGGCCGGCGTTGAGCCCGGCCCCGATTCGACCTTCGTCGGAAAGAGCTTCGTAGCGCTGCTCGACGACCCGTCAAAACCGATTCGCGATTTCATTTTCGCCGAAAAGAATTGGCACGACTTCGAAGATCACGCCCGGGCGGCTCGCGACGAACGATTCAAATACATTCGCAACGACTACCCCGACCTGCCGCTGACCCCCTCCGCCGATTCTGCGCGAAGTCCAACTTACGAAGCGCTCAAGGCCGGTCACGCCGCCGGCAGCCTGACCGATGCACAGGAAATCGTATTCCGGGCACCGCGTAGCGCTGAAGAGATCTACGACACCCTGAGCGATCCGTTCGAGCTCAACAATCTCGTCGCCGACCCGGCACACGCCGACACTCTGACGCGGCTTCGCAAAGCTCTCGCCGGATGGGAAAAGCTCACCGGCGACAGTATTCCAAAAATTCGCACCGCCGACGAATTCGACCGCGTCACCGGCGTGCCCACTGCCGCCCGCGTGCGCCCCCGCTGGGACAAGAAGCGCATGGTCGAAGCCGGCTTGACCGAGCCGTGATGAGATACGGCATCAGCTTCGCGCCCGTTTTATTCTGAAATAACTCGTGGTCTGCCCACCGCCAGGATCCCCATACCCCGGGCGCAATTGCATTCATTGCCTTTGATCAGTAGCGGCATACCGGACCGCAAAGGCATTGACCTGATCCGCGAATGGCTCGAAGACATCAACGCTAACGATACCGCCACCGACCCTATTTCGAAAGGAAACTACCTGCCCTGCTCCTCGCTGCGCTGTTTGCGCTCTCGACCGCCCACACCGCTTCCGCCGGCTTTGAATGGCAGGTCGCCGATGCCACCAATACCGATCTGCTGCTCGACGGCAAAAAAATCGCCCGCTACGTGCACCCGGTTCTCGACGAGGGCAGCAAGGAATCCCGCGAAGCGACCTACAAACCGTTTCATCATGTCTACGATGCTGACGGCAAAGATTTCCTCACCAAGGGACCGGGCGGCAAATTCACTCATCACCGCGGAATTTACTTCGGCTTCTCCAAATGCAAGTACACC
Organism: uncultured bacterium; assembly: GCA_965367965.1. Lineage (GTDB taxonomy): Bacteria > Verrucomicrobiota > Verrucomicrobiia > Verrucomicrobiales > DEV007 > JBBKXR01. The sequence continues at coordinate 6,844 of CBDULB010000137.1, forward strand.
ACTCCCGAAGGTAAGGATGTCGTAGTCGATACCTGGCACTGCAAATCACCGGCCTACCAGAGTCACAAGGAAGTCGTCGAGCAGTCGGCCGATGACAAGCAGGCGAAGCAGGTTCTGGTCATTCTCTGGTGGGGGGCCGACAACAAAGTGTTCGCGGTCGAACACCGCTCCCTGACTTTTTCCAAAAACGGCGATGCTCTGGTGGTCGATTTTTCCAGCTCAGTGAAACCGGTCGAAGGCATCGATAAAGTCACGCTCGACGGCGACCCGCAGCACGCCGGCTTTCAGTTCCGCGCGTCCAACGAAGTGGCCGAAAAATCGGCTGCACAGACCTATTACATCCGCCCCGGAACCGGCAAAGCGGAGCCCGGCCAAACCATCAACTGGTCCGACAAATCCGACACCGCAGCGACCCGCGACCTGGCGTGGAAGGCGATGAGCTTTGTGGTCGGCGGCGAACGCTACACCACCGTTTATCTCGACAGCCCGAAGAACCCTAAACCCGCCCGCTACAGCGAACGCGACTACGGGCGCTTCGGATCGTATTTCGTCGCGGAAGCGACTGCCGAAAAGCCGGTCGAAGTCAATTACCGCCTGGTCATCCGGAAAGGCGAAATCGAAGCCGCCGACGCGGAAGCCCTGAGCGCAGCGTTCATTGCGGAGTAGCGGAGTAGCGGAATTCGTCAGACTTTTATCCGGGCAAGAGCCGGAGGCTCGACAAATGGTAGCCGACAGCGACCAAGCCACCGGAATATCGGATCATAGGCAAACAGCCCCGGACGGGGCCGGCCCGACCATTAATATCCTATCCCGGCGCGTGGTCGCGGAGCGACCTTCGCACCGCGCTACCATTCACCGTGCCAACGGCACTGCTTGTCGATGATCATCACCGCACCCTTGATAGACTACCCGCGAAAAACACTCCTCCAGTGGACGAACTCCTAACTCCCCCCAGTGGACGAGCTCCTAGCTCCTAGCTCCTAGCTCCTAACTCCGGCGGCGGAGCCGCCCCCCCCCCACTACCACCTCCGCCCGATCTGCCACTCCTCGACGCAGTCTTCCGGGATCTCGTCGAGGAAGCGCGACTGACGCTGAATGGTGTTGCCGCTGTGCGCATTCGGCCACATCATCGGCCAGGTGAGGTAGAGCTCATCCTTGGCGCGGGTGACCGCGACATAGAACAAGCGACGCTCTTCCTCGAGGCCGTCCTCGTCCATGGTGTCTTCTTCGAGCACGCGGTTATTGGGGAACATTCCCTCGGCCAGCCAGACGACAAACACCACATCCCACTCCAGGCCCTTCGCCTGGTGAACCGATGACAACACAACGGCGTTGTCGTCCTTGTCCTGCTTACCTTTGCCTTTCGACGCCTCGTCGGTATCGGTGCCGGCCAGCAGCGACAACTGCGAAAGAAACTCCTCCATCGTGTCGAAGCCCTCACTGTATTGCTCCAGCTGAGTGATGTCCTGCAGGCGTTCGTCGGGATTGTTGTATTTACTCTTCAGGTAATCCAGATAAGCGCCTTCGAGAATGCACGGCATCATGTCGATCGGCGGCAGCGGCTCACCTTCGTCGTCGACCAGTTCGTCGAGCGTGTAGGCGAGTTGCTTCCAGGTCTCAGTGGCTTTCTTCGGCACCGTAAATTCGACCAGCTGCTTGGAAAAACCTTCGGTCGGCGCTTCGTCGGGATCGGCGAAGTCACATTGCTGCCACTGCTTCCATAGCTTATCCGCACTGCGTGCGCCGACACCTTCGAGCATCAACGCAAGGCGTTTAAAGGCGAGTTCGTCCTGTCGGTTGGTGACGATCTTCATGAACGCCGCGACGTCCTTGATGTGCGCCTGTTCGAAAAATCGCAGGCCACTGGTAATCACGAATGGAATGCCGCGACTGGTCAGCTCCATCTGGATCTCCATGGCGTGGAAATGCGCCCGAAAAATAACCGCGATATCATTAAGATCGGTGCCGGCGTCCTGCAGTTCTTCGATTCGCTGCGCGACAAATCGCGCCTGCGACGACGGGTCATCGATCGACACCAGCGCGGGCAGCATTTTCCTGTGCTCGCGGTCCGGCTCGAGCTGCTTGGGAAACTGCCGGTGATTCATCCGGATCGCTTCATTGGCAAGCATCAGGATCTCGGGAACACTGCGGTAGTTGGTTTCGATTTTGTAAACCTGCGCACCGCTGTAGCGCTCGGGAAAATCGAGAATGTTGCGAAAGTTCGCACCGCGCCACGAGTAGATCGACTGAGCGTCATCGCCGACCACCATCAGGTTCATTTGCGGTCGCGCGAACAGATCGATAAGTTCCGCCTGCAAACTGTTGGTGTCCTGATACTCGTCGACCAGCACGAACTCGAAGCGGCGCTGATAATACTCGGCCAACTGCGGATCCTTGCGCAGCAGCTTCACGCATTTGACCAGCAGATCGTCAAAATCCATTGAGTTGGTTTCCAGCTTCTTGGCCTCGTAAGCATCGCGAAGCTTGACGATGGTGTCGCGCAGGTGATCGAAGTAATCGTAACGCTGCTCAATGATCTCCTCGACGGTGACTCCGGTGTTGATCGCCAGGCTGAACATGTCGCACAGCAGCTGCGGCTTGGGAAAGCGCATCGCTTTGGTGTCGACCTCGCTCTCTTCGATGACGGTCGCCATCATTTGCTTCTGGTCGTCACGATCCATGATCGAGTAGTTCGACCGGTAGCCGAGCTCCTGAGCGTCGCGGCGTAGAATGCGGTTGCCGATCGAGTGAAAGGTACCGCCCCAGAGATCGCTGACGCCGGTGCCGACCAGGTCACTGACCCGGTCGATCATTTCCCGCGATGCCTTGTTGGTGAAGGTCAGCAGCAGGATATTTTTCGGTGGGATGCCGTTGTGCAACAACCAGGCCACCCGGTAAGTAAGCGTTCGGGTTTTCCCTGAGCCCGCGCCGGCGATCACCAGTGCCGGTCCCGGCGCAGCGGTCACCGCCGCGTACTGTTGAGGATTCAACTCCGCCTCGTAGTCGATCGGGCGCATCGGCTCACCGCCACCGGAAGAGGGAGAGTCGTGAAGTGTGTAAGTGCGTGCCATGCGAAAAAAATTCAGGGGATCTGCGACACTCACCCCTAGCGCGGCTCAAGGCCTTTATCAAAAAGTCAGAGCGCTGTGCCTCGAAAAATACGCTCTACTCTGCGCCATCGCTTCACTTTTTGTCATTCGACTCCGCATACGCCTTGAAGTCGGCAAACTCTCTGCGCACCACCGGTAACAGCACAAACATGCCGATCAGGTTCGGAATCACCATGGCAAACACCATCGCATCCGACAGCCGCAGCACATTGTTGAGCGAGGCGGCGGCACCGACAATGATCATGCCGAGGAACACCAGTTTGTAGATCAGGATCACCACTTGTTTCTTGCCGAAAAGGTAAATCACCGCCTGTTCGCCGTAGTATGACCATGAAATCATCGTCGAAAAGGCGAACAGAAAGACCGCAACCGCCAATAAATTGGGAAACCAACTGATCGCAGATCCGAACGCACGCGACGTAACCCAGATACCGCCGCCCCATCCGTCACGCATGGTCAAGCTTGAGGTCTCAACCCAACCGCTGGTCGCCTCGTCTTCGAAAACACTGATCCGGTTCCAGCCGGTGTTGCCCTTCGCCTCGTCACCGGTTTCGATGATGTGCACCATCGTTCCGGCTGCCAGCGTGCCAACTTCAGCAGAACTGACCGACGCTTCGCCGCGCACCGCACTGCCGCCATCCGCCACATCCGCATTCACCGCCCACAGGCCGGTAATCACGATCACCAACGCCGTCATCGTGCAGACCACAACCGTATCGACGAAGGGCTCGAGCATCGCCACCACGCCTTCGCTGGCCGGCTTATTGGTTTTCACCGCCGAGTGAGCGATCGGAGCCGAGCCGAAGCCGGCTTCATTGGAGAAAGTTGCGCGCTTGATTCCCTGAATCAGCACCCCGACAAAACCACCGCCGACGGCTTCCGGTGAGAAGGCGCCTGAGATAATTGTCGAAATCGCCGCCGGAATCTCGCTGGCATTGGAAAGAATAATGAACAGCGCAGTAAGCACGTACATGCCACACATAAAAGGCACGATGAACGACGTCACCCGGGCGATCCAGACGATGCCGCCGATGATCACAAAGCCCACCAGCACCGCAACCACCAGGCCGAACTGCCAACCATTCTGCAAAATGCCGAACGTTTCCGAGAACTGCGCATGCGCCTGATTGGCCTGGAACATATTGCCGGCACCGAAGGTTCCGCCGATACACATGATCGCAAAAATCACCGCCAGCACCTTACCGAGGCCGCCCATGTTTCGCTCAGCAAAGCCCTTACTCAGGTAGTACATCGCACCACCGCGAACTTTACCGTCAGGATCGATCTCACGGTACTTCACCCCGAGCGTGCATTCGACGAACTTGGTGGTCATGCTGCACAATCCCATCAGGATCATCCAGAAGGTCGCCCCGGGTCCCCCCAGGCCGATGGCCACCGCAACCCCGGCGATATTTCCTAAACCGACCGTTGCCGATACCGCAGCGGAAAGTGCCTGAAAGTGAGTAATCTCGCCGGGAGCGTCTGGATCAGTGACCTTGCCGCGCACGGTCCGCAGCGCCAGCCCGAACGATCGAAAATTCACAAACGCAAAGCGCAGCGTCAAAAATACCGCAGTTCCGCCAAGGATAAAAATGATCAACGGTGGAACATCGTACTTGCCGTTGGGGAAAAAAATGATGTTCTCCGCCCAATCCGCCATGGGCCCGAGAATAGAATCGATTTTTTCATCGAGTGAGACAGAGGCTGCCGCGTCGTCTTGACCGACGGCCTTCGATGGCTGCACCAGCAAGACAGACGTCACGAGAGCAAACAGAACTGGAAGAAAACGGAGCGGTTTCACAATAAATAAAGTATCGGCAGGAATTACTTCGGACACCCTAAAGACGCACGTCCCGACAAAGCAACACCGAAAAAAGCAATCTCTGTACCCATCCTCTTGCAAAATCGTCGCGTATTGCTTAAGGAAACAACCCAATGACTTCGCCTGTCACCGTACTACTCCGCTTTTGGAATTCTTCCATCGGCAAGAAAATCGTCGTCGCACTCACCGGCCTTGTGCTGGTCGGGTTCCTCATCGGCCATCTCACCGGCAATCTGCTGATCTATGTCGGTCGTGAAGCGATGAATGACTACGCTGAATTTCTGCACCACATGCTGCATGGCGCCGGTGTCTGGATTGCGCGCATCGTTCTGCTGATCAGCTTCGTTCTGCACATTGTCGGAACCATCTGCCTGACCCGTCAGAACCGCGCTTCGCGGGACAACCGCTACCAGTTCGAAGACACTTCAGTCGCATCGCGCTCGTCGCGGATCATGATCTGGTCCGGTCTGACGATTCTCGCCTTCGTTATTTTCCATCTGCTTCACTACACCGTCCGCGTCAGCTACGCCGCGGCCGACTTCGTCGACACGACCGCCGAAGGCAGCGAGCGATTCGACGTCTACGGAATGATGATCAAAGGTTTCAGCTTCGTACCTTCCTCGTTGTTCTATATTATCGCCATCAGCCTGCTCTGCTCCCATCTCAGTCACGGCACCGCGTCGATTTTTCAGACCCTCGGTTGGCGCACCGAACGCAACCGCTCACTGATCGAGACCGGCAGCAAAATTTTCGCCATCGTTATCTGGGCCGGCTTCATCTCCATCCCACTCGCCGTCATGTTCGGTCTCGTGAAATAACACGCCCGTCCTGTCGCCATTCTTTCTCCCTGCTCCTAGCTCCTTGCTTCTTTCCCCATGGACCTGAAATCCAACGTTCCCGACGGCCCGCTCGACCAGAAATGGACGAACCACAAGATGAACTCCAAGCTCATCAACCCGGCCAACAAGCGCAAATACAAGGTCATCGTCGTCGGCAGTGGCCTGGCAGGCGGATCGGCCGCAGCAACACTCTCGGAACTGGGCTTTCAAGTCGACTGCTTCTGTTATCAGGACAGCCCGCGCCGTGCGCACTCGATCGCCGCACAGGGTGGCATCAACGCCGCGAAGAACTATCAGAACGATGGCGACAGCGTGCATCGCCTGTTCTATGACACCATCAAAGGTGGCGACTTCCGTTCCCGTGAAGCCAACGTTCACCGTCTCGCCGAAGTCAGCGTCAACATCATCGATCAGTGCGTCGCCCAGGGCGTTCCGTTCGCTCGCGAATACGGTGGCCTGCTCGCCAACCGATCGTTCGGTGGAGCTCAGGTCAGCCGCACCTTTTACGCTCGCGGCCAGACCGGCCAACAGTTGCTGATCGGTTGTTATCAACAGCTTGAGAAAGAAATTTCTTCAGGCGGCGTAACAATGTATCCGCGCACTGAAATGCTCGATCTGGTCACCGTCGACGGCCACGCCAAGGGCATCATCGTGCGCAATCTCAAGACCGGCAAGATCACCCGCCACGCCGCCGACTGCGTCATCCTCGCCACCGGCGGATACGGCAACGTCTTCTTCCTGTCGACCAATGCCATGGGCTGCAACGTCATGGCAGCCTGGCGAGCCTCCAAGCGCGGCGCGCATTTTGCCAACCCCTGCTACACGCAGATCCACCCGACCTGCATCCCGGTCAGCGGTGACTACCAGTCCAAGCTCACGCTGATGTCCGAGTCGCTGCGCAACGACGGACGTATCTGGGTTCCCAAGACCCGGGAACAGGCAGAAAAAATCCGCAAAGGCGAGCTCAAGGCCGCCGACATCGCCGATGAGGATCGCGATTACTATCTGGAGCGCAAATATCCCTCGTTCGGCAATCTCGCCCCGCGCGATATCGCCTCGCGTTCCGCCAAGGAGGCCTGCGATGACGGACGCGGCGTCGCCAGCAGTGGCCTCGGTGTATTCCTCGATTTCCGTGATGCCATCGAACGCCTCGGCGAAGACGCGATCCGTGCCCGCTATGGCAATCTTTTCCAGATGTATGAAAAGATCACCGGCGAAAACCCCTATCAGACGCCGATGATGATTTATCCCGCCGTCCACTACACCATGGGTGGACTCTGGGTGGACTACAATCTGATGTCCAACCTCAAGGGCCTGCACGTGCTCGGCGAAGCCAACTTCTCCGATCACGGCGCCAATCGACTCGGTGCATCCGCCCTCATGCAGGGCCTGGCCGACGGCTATTTTGTCATTCCGGCAACCCTGCCCAACTACCTCGCCGGCGAAAAGCCGGGCGCGATCACCAGCGAGCACGAAGCCTTCGATGAAGCCGAGAAAGCTGTCCGCACCCGCCTCGAAAAACTCATCAGCATCAACGGCAAGCGCAGCGTTGACAGTTTTCACCGCGAACTCGGCCTTCTGGTCTGGGACAAATGCGGCATGGAACGCACCGAAGCAGGCCTCAAAGAAGCGCTTGAGCGCATTCCCGAAATCCGCAAAGAGTTCTGGGAAAACGTGCGCGTGCCCGGTTCCGCCGACGGTCTCAACAGCGAACTCGAAAAGGCCGGACGCGTCGCCGACTTCATCGACTTTGCCGAGGTCATGGTTCACGACGCCCTCAACCGCGCCGAGAGCTGCGGCGGCCATTTCCGCGCTGAACATCAGTTCACCGATGACGACGAAGACGTGAAATCCGGCTACACCAATCCCGGTGAGGCCAAACGCCACGACGACCAGTTCTGCTACGTCGCCGCCTGGGAACCCGCTCCCAACGGCGGTGCACCGACCCTGCACAAAGAGATGCTCGAGTTCGAAGAAGTCACCCCCAGTGTCCGCAGTTACAAGTAGCACCGGAGTTAGCAGATGGCAGCCGGAAGTTAAAAGTTAGAAGCCTGTCGTCCGAAACAATTTTCAAAAGCCAACGCACCTATGAACCTCACACTCAAAGTCTGGCGCCAGGACAGCCCTGCCGACAAGGGACGCATCGAGACCTACGATGCCAAAGACATTCCCGCCAGCGCCTCGTTTCTCGAGATGCTCGACATCGTTAACGAGCGCATCATCAACGACGGCGGCGAACCGATTCACTTCGACCACGACTGTCGCGAAGGCATCTGTGGTATGTGCTCCCTGACGATCAACGGCATCCCGCACGGCCCCGAGCGCGGCGTGACCACCTGTCAGCTGCATATGCGCAAGTACAAGGACGGCGAAACCATCTGGATCGAACCGTTTCGTGCCCGCGCTTTCCCGGTGGTCCGCGATCTGGTTGTCGATCGCTCCGCCTTTGACCGCATCGTCGGTGCCGGTGGCTTCATTTCGGTGCGCACCGGTTCCGCCGTCGAAGCCAACTCCGGTCCGATTCCAAAAGACGAAGCGGACGCCGCCTTTGACGCCGCGGCCTGCATCGGCTGCGGTGCCTGTGTCGCGGCTTGCAAGAACGCCAGCGCCATGCTCTTCGTCGGCGCCAAAGTTTCGCATCTCAACCTACTGCCGCAGGGACAGCCGGAAAAAGACCGCCGCTCCTCAGCCATGGTCCACCAGATGGACAACGAAGGCTTCGGCAACTGCACCAACCAATACGAGTGCGAAGCCGTCTGCCCGAAAGAGATCAGCGCCGATGTCATCGCCCGCCTCAACCGCGACTACACTCTTTCGAATGTGAAAGAAGCCGTCAGCGCGACCTGACGTGCCCAGGCAGGGGCTCCTCACTTCAAAGGTTCCCCGCTTAGGGCTTAGGGCTTAGGGCTTAGGGCTTAGCCCCGTGCGACCGTCGCACAGGTGACAACACTGCAAAGGTCGCCGTCTTCCCGGCGCTACCCGAGTCCGCTCAACAGCCCGCTACTGTCTCCGTAGCGCCCGGTCTCCCCCCATCCGCTCGCTCATTACCACGGGCAGGTTGCACATCGGCGCTTCTTTCGGAGCGCGCACCCGGCGCCCGGGCTTCAGCGTACCGGCACTGCCACCGACCAGGATCAGCGGCCGGTCGTGAGGGTGGCGACCGTTGCCATCCTTGAGAAGAACCGAAGCAGGATCTGACTGTTGTCGAGCCACGAGCGTCCCTCCCTCGGCCTCGTCGAGCGCCTTCATTTTCTCCAGCAAATACGCCGCCAGGCCGACATGCCAGATACCGGTCTTTTCCTACCCAGCCTTCACCCCGGCCTCGCTGCGATGGTGCAAAAGCCCATGAAAACTTTTCTTTCTAACCCCATCGATAAAATCAAAGCTGCGCCCCTTCAGCGCCCTGTGCATCGCCGCGCATGAATAAATCGATGCGTGTCGTGTCCGTCCAACTCGCCACCAGTGCCACGCCCAACCGCCCAAACGCCCAACCCCCCCACCCCCCAACCCCCCCCCCCGGGCGGGGGCCTCCGGCCCCCGG
>CBDULB010000138.1:0-16142 GCA_965367965.1 uncultured bacterium
CCGGTGCGGAATTTTTCCATCGGCAACAGCAACTGCAGTCGCGGCGCGAAGCCGTGGCGAGCGCCTTTGAGCTGTGGTCGCTCGGCTGTCAGGCCGATCTCAGCGGGCGCCTGGCCGCGTGTCCTTTGCCCGTGCTGTGGATCAACGGGGGCGAGGACGCCAGGTTCACCGAACTCGGTGCGGCAATGTCAAAACGGCTACCGAATGGCGAGCATCGCGTCCTCGATGGCTGCGGCCACCGCATTCTTCACGAAGCACCGTTCTTGGCCGCTGAAGCGATTCGGGATTTTCAAAAGCGAAACTTGTGACAAGCTTGGGCGACATGTGGACCTCAACTGAAGAATTCGAAGACATCCGCTACGAGACTACCGAAGACGGTGTCGCGCGGATCACCATCAATCGTCCGGAAGTGCGCAATGCCTTCCGTCCGCAGACCGTGAACGAAATGCTGCGCGCATTCGATCTTGCGCATGAGGACGGTCGCGTCGGGGTGATCATCCTGCGCGGCGAAGGCGATCTGGCGTTCTGTTCGGGGGGCGATCAGAAAGTTCGCGATCACGCCGGCTATGTCGGCGGGGATGGTGTGCCGCGTCTGAACATTCTCGAGGTGCAGCGCAAGATCCGCACCCTTCCGAAACCGGTCATCGCCAGTATCGCCGGCTACGCCATCGGCGGCGGCCACGTGCTGCATGTGGTGTGCGATTTGAGTATCGCCGCAGACAATGCCCGCTTTGGCCAGACCGGTCCGAAAGTCGGTTCCTTCGACGGTGGTCTCGGTGCGAGTTACCTGTCGCGCATTGTCGGCCAGAAAAAGGCGCGCGAAATCTGGTACCTGTGTCGACAATACGATGCTCAGCAGGCGCTCGACATGGGACTGGTAAATACCGTCGTGCCGCTCGCCGAACTCGAAGCCGAAACGCTCAAGTGGGCGCGCGAGATTCTGCAACATTCGCCGATGGCACTGCGCTGTCTGAAGTCGGCGCTCAACGCTGACTGCGACGGCCAACAGGGGCTGCTCGATATGGCGGGCAATGCGACCCTGCTTTATTACATGACCGAAGAGGCCAAGGAGGGCAAAAACGCCTTCATCGAAAAGCGTGAACCGGATTTTTCCAAGTTCCCACGCTACCCGTAGCCCGGCGCAGATCTCAAGCGATTGTGAAATCCTGGATACTCGCCGCCCGACCGAAGACCCTGCCTGCTGCAGTGGTGCCGGTGTGGGTGGGCAGCTACGCGCTGTTGCCGCTCGATCCGGACACGCAATTTTCGGCGCTGCTGTTTTTCAGCACCTTGCTTTCCTGTCTGTGCATTCAGGTGGCGACCAACCTGTTCAACGACGCCATCGACTTCGACAAGGGCGCCGATACCGAAAAACGGCTCGGTCCGCGGCGGGTGACAGCAACCGGCATGTTGTCGAGAAAGGCGGTGTTCGGTGGAGCGCTGGGATTTTGCCTGGCGGCGAGTTTGCTGGCGCTGCCGATGATCCTTGAACGCGGTTGGCCGATTGTCGGCATCGGTGCGGTTTCGCTGCTGCTGGCGTATGGCTACACCGGAGGCCCGGTGCCGTTGGCGTATCGTGGCCTCGGCGAGTTATTCGTGATTCTGTTCTTCGGCTTCATCGCAGTCGGCGGATCCTGGTTTGTTCAGACCGGAAAAATGCCCACCGGATTGGTGTATCTGTCAGGGTTACAGATTGGGCTGTTGTCATCGGTGCTGATTGCCATCAACAACCTGCGCGATATCGACGAAGACCGAAGCACCAGCAAACGCACCCTGGCGGTGCGCTTCGGAAAGACTTTCGCACGCGTCGAGATTGCCGTTTTCGCCATTGCTCCATTGGCGCTTGGAGTGATCTGGCGAAACGCCGGTTTTTCGTCCGGCTTTCTTGTTCCTCTGCTGCTCGTGCCTTTGCCTGCTTACCTGATATGGAAAATTATTGGAACTGAGCCGGGTGCTGTCTACAATCGCTACCTCGCGCTGAGTGCGATGCTGCTGCTGGCGTTTTCAGTGCTTTTCACTGTGGCAATGCGATCTTCGCCTGGATGAAACTTGAATATCATCGCTACACGTTACGCAGCCGGGCTGAGGCACGCCTGAACGCGCGTTCGGCGCGCAGCGAATTTTCGGGAGCCCTGATCCGGGTCGATGGTGTCGGCGTCGGCTGCATTCATCCATGGATCGAGTTGGGCGATGCCAGTCTCGACGATGAGTTGGCGGCGTTGAAGGATGGATCACCGCTGACGCTCGGAGCGGTGGCGCTGGAGTGCGCTGCGCTCGATGGTCAGGCGCGCCGTGACGGGTTTTCACTTTTCAAAAATATCAGCCCTGCCAGCCTGCCGGTCTCGCACTGGTCGGCGGGGGCCGACGACGATCCTGATGCGGTGGCAGTGCTTGGCTTCGATACGGCCAAACTCAAACTGGACGCGGATGTCCCGGCGGCGCTTGAATCGACCGGGCGATGGGCAGCGTGCACCGGCATGAATCGCTTGCGTCTGGATTTCAACTCGGCCTTAAGTGGCGAGTGGTTTCTCGAATTCTGGAAATCGCTGTCAGATGCTGCACGGCGCAAAATTCAATTCGTTGAGGATCCAACACCATTTGATCTCGATCAGTGGCGGAAATTGCAGCAGCTCACCGGCGCAGAACTGGCGATCGATCTGCGCCCCGGGCAGTGCATTGGTGACTGGGATGGCTGGCTGGTCGTTAAACCCGCCGTGCTGACGCGAGATCAGCAACGGCGCTGGATCGAAACACACGATCCGGAAAAGCTCGTGTTCACCTCGTACATGGATCACGCCATTGGTCAGACCTGGGCGATATTCTGTGCCGGCAATTTTCCGCAAGTTCGCAATGCTGCCGGTCTGCTCTCACACCACCGGTTTGCCCGGGACGATGCGTTCTTCGAGCAGATTCATCATCATGGACCCCGGGTCGTAGCGCCGGCAGGCAGCGGCCTGGGCTTCGATGATTTACTGGAGGGCCTGTCGTGGACGCCGCTGAATTGAGCCAGGCAAGGTTCTGGGACGAGACCGGTGCCGAACTCGTGGTGCTCGGAAATCCGCGCCGGCGGAATGATCTGGCTTCGGTCAAAGCGGCAGCCGACTCGATCCCGGAAATCGCCGGTCACGTCATCGTTGAGACTTCGGGCAGTAGCGGGCAGGCCAAGTTTGTCTGTCTCTCGCGCACGGCTCTGCTCGCTTCGGCCCGGGCGGTGAATCGGCATTTACGGGTAACGACCGATGATGTCTGGCTGTGCGCGCTGCCCACGTTTCACGTCGGTGGATTGGGAATTTACGCGCGTGGTTTTTGTGCCGCTAATTCGGTGATAGCTTACGCGGAAGAGTGGCAGCCAGCCGGCTTCTCGAAGTCGCTGCAGTCAGCGGCGATAACCTTGACCGCCCTGGTGCCCACCCAGATCGCCGATCTGGTCGCCGCTGAGGTGAGCGCGCCGGCGTCACTTCGCGCAGTGATAGTAGGTGGCGGGCACCTCGACCGGGCGATCGAGAAATGTGCCCGGCAACTGGGCTGGCCTTTGCTGCTCAGTTATGGCATGACCGAGACCTGCTCGCAGATCGCCACGCAGCCCCTCGAGCAGCTGCGGAGTAGTGAGGCCGGAAACGGCCTGCAGGTGCTGCCGCATTGTCAGGTGCGCAACGACCGTGACCAGCGCCTCGCGGTCCGCGGCGACAGCTTGCTGACCGCTTACCTGATCATCGATGAAGCGGGTGACGCAAAGCTGAACAAGCCGCTCGACGATGACAACTGGTTCGTGACGCAGGACCGGGTGGCGATCGATGGCGATCAGTTGAGCTATCTGGGGCGGGTCGACCGCCAGGTGAAAATTCTCGGTGAGCTGGTTGACCTCGACCGGGTCGAAGCGGCGCTGCAGAAAGGCCTCGACCCAGGCGTTCGGGAGTCGGTGACGGTCGAGGCCATCGCCGACGGGCGGCGCGGTTTCCGACTGATACCGATAATCGAAAAGCGGGTCGCCGGGTCAGCCATCGACGCCGGGATTCTGACATTTAACCAGCAGGCGCTGCCGTTCGAGCGACTCGAGGCATGGATCGAAGTCGACCGGTTTCCGCGCTCCCCTTTGGGCAAATTGCAACGTTCTGCCTTGTGCCGCTTGGCGCGATTACGTTGAATGTGGTGAGCCGATTCGGCTAGCGAAGTGCCTTTGCTGTAACTACTTTGGCCTTGCTATGAAGATCCTTTCAACCCTCGCAGTCTGCCTGTTGGCATTGTTCCTTGGCGTACTCACCCTTCGTCCAGTTGAAGGTGCGGACCGAACCTGGACGCAGGCATCGTCGGGTCGAACCATCGAAGGTGAGTTTGTGAAAGTGGAGGGCGACAACGTTCATATCCTTAAAGCCGGTGGCGGCATCATTCCGGTGCCGGTCAAAATGTTGTCCAAGGATGATCAGGATTTTATCGCCACTCAGACCAAAGCCGCGGAGCCCGCGAAGAGCGAACCGGTCAGCCTGACCCTGAGCGACATGCACCTTTGCTGTGGCGCATGTGAAAAACGTGTCGTCTCTACGGTTGGCGGCATCGAGGGAGCCACGGTCGTGGTCGACCGCGACGCCGGCACTGCCAAGCTTGACGCTGCCGACAGCAAGACGGCACAACAGGCTGTCGACGCGCTCGCTGATGTCGGCTTCTTCGGTAAGTCAGACTCCAACGAGGTCGAGTTTAAGGCCGGCGAACTCAGCGACAAGAAAGTTAAAACGCTGACCATCACCAACGTTCACCTGTGCTGCGGCGGTTGCGTCAAAGCCCTCGATAAGGCGGTCACTGCCGTCGACGGTGTCGAAGCACACACTGCCAAAAACAAAGCCGAATCATTCGAGGTTACCGGTCGCTTTTCGCCGGCTGAAGTCATCGAAAGCCTGCGCGAAGCCGGCATGAACGGTGTCATTGGCACAGCAGCCGAATAGGCCCGGCCGCCGCACCTGCCGCGAGTTTCCATTGCGATTTTCCCGCCTCAACGGGCGAGAAACTTCACGCATACCGGAGCGCCGACCTTGAGGATCTGGCCGGTGGCTTCGAGTTCGCCGGTCTGCTGATCGATTTTGAAGGCGGTCACCGTGTTGGAGCTCTGACCCGCCGCGAGCAGGAACTTACCGCTCGGATCGATGCCGAAGTTGCGCGGCGTCTCGCCTTGAATCGGCTCGATCTCGATCAGGCTGAGCGTGCCGTCATCGGCGACCTTGAAGGCGGCGATGGTGTCGTGACCACGGTTCGAGCCATAGACAAATTTGCCGCTCGGGTGCACCTGCACCTCGGCAGTTGAAAGGCCGATGCGATTGGCGCTGGTCGGCACCGTGGAAATGTTCTGCGTTGGTGTCAGCGTGCCTTTTTCCTGATCGAAATCGAACGCGGTGATCGACAGGGACATTTCATTGATGACGTAGGCGTGTTTGCCATTCGGGTGAAAGGCAAAATGGCGCGGGCCGGAACCGGGCACGACTTTTACGAAGCCGTGCTCAGTGAGCGATGCCGCCGCGGCATCGAGGCGGTAGATCTGCACCTTGTCGATACCGAGATCGGCGACAAAGGCGAATCGATCGTTGGGACCGGGATTGGCGGAGTGCGCGTGCGGGCCGCTCTGGCGCTTCTGGTTGATCGAGGTGCCGGCGTGTTGAATGGTCGAAGTGGCCGGCTTGAGAGTTCCGTCGCCGGCGATGCTCAACGAGGCGCAACTGCCGCTGCCGTAATTGGCGACCAGCAGGCAACGCCCTTCCGAATCGGTCGACACGTGACACGGGCCGCTGCCGCCGGACGGTTGAGTGTTGAGCAGCTTGAGTTTGCCGGTCGCGGCATCGATGGCGTAGGCGCTGACGCCCCCGGAAGGCTTGCCGTCGGCAGAGGCGACCTCCGATACCGCGTAGAGGTGTTTGCCGTCCGGGCGTATTGTCATGAACGAAGGATTGGTGGCTTCGGCGGCCAGTTCCGGCTGAGAAAGTTCGCCGGTTTCGGGATTCATTCTGGAAACGTAAATACCTTCACTGCCGCTGTCACCACGTGTGTAGGTGCCGAAATAGACCAGCGTATCGGCGGCCGTGGCCGGGGTGGAAAGGCCGACGAAAAGACTGAGGAGGGCGAGCTTGGATAAAGTTTTCACAGTGCCTGATTGAAGCCCCGTGACGTGCTTTTGTCGAAATGAAATCGATACCCGAATGCGGCGCCGCAAAACGTTCGCAGATTGTTGAATTTCATTGTTCGTTGTCCAGCCGCAGGCCTAAGCTGGGCGGAGAATATGAAAGAACTTATCATTGTGCGCCATGCCAAGTCTGACTGGGGCGATGCTTCCGTCGATGACCACGACCGTACCTTGAACCGCCGCGGCGAACGCGATGCGCCGCGTATGGCTGAGCTGCTGGCCGGTAAACTTTCTGCCGACGCCGCCGTTATTGACACGATCATTTCCAGCTCTGCTCAGCGCGCCAAAACCACGGCGATGATTTTTGCGCGCGGGCTCGATTTTCCCGAAGCCGAAGTTCAAGTCAAGCAGGCGGGTTATCTGGCGAGCGCGCACGAGTGGTTGCAGATTGTTTCGTCAGTCGATGAAGCTGCCCGGCGGGTGATGATTTTCGGACATAATCCCGGGCTCGAAACTCTCGCCGATCAATTGCTGCGCGACAGCGACTCGGTGGGAGCGCTACCCACCTGCGCGGTGGTTCGAATCGAACTCGATGTGGAGTTCTGGGGGGCGATTGGTGAAAATGACGGCCGCCTGATCGAATGTCTCAAGCCGGGCGAAGTGTTGTGAGTTTGAAAAACAACAGCGGGCGGCGTCTGTTTTTTCGGGTCGCCGCTCTGGTGGCGCTTGGCGTGGTTCCGATTTTCGGGCAGGCACCGGCCGGCAACGCCACCCGGGCGAAGTCTAACGGCAACAGGCTTCCCGAAGGCGTCGAAGTGCTTCGCGATCTGGTCTATAAAATGCCCGGCGGTGAAAGCTTGAAGCTCGATCTGTATCGGCCTCAAGTGCGCGACCCGGCGAGCGGGCTTGCGGTCGTCGTCTGGGTACACGGCGGAGGTTGGCTGAATGGCAGCAAGGACCGCTGTCCGGCGTCATGGTTGGCGCAGCACGGCTTTGCTGTGGCCAGCATTAACTACCGGCTCACTGATCGGGCGATCTGGCCGGCGCAGATCGAAGACTGTCGCGACGCGGTGGTCTGGTTGCGGGCACAGGCGGAACGCTATCAACTCGATGCTGAAAACATCGGTGCCTGGGGATCGTCGGCAGGCGGTCATCTGGTGGCGCTCATGGGCACCATGCCGACCGGCAATGAAAATCAGAAAGTTGCTGCGGTGTGTGATTGGTTTGGGCCGACCGAATTGTTAACCATGCCGCCGAACACGCTTGGCGACGGACGCACTGAGCAGGACGTGGCCGGGTCGAATGGCGCCAAACTGCTCGGTGAAACGGTCAAGGACGTTCCTGACAAAGCCAGAAACGCGAGCCCGATCGAGCATGTGTCGGCCGATGACTCCGCATTTCTTATTATGCACGGCAGCGAGGACCCCGGTGTGCCTCTGGAGCAGAGCGAAAAGTTTCACCAGCGCCTTCGCGCGGCCGGAGTCGAATCAGGGTTTCACATTGTCGAAGGTGCGGGTCACGGTGGCAAAGGGTTTCAGAGTGATGCCGTCCGCGCCAAAGTCCTGAAATTTTTCG
Organism: uncultured bacterium; assembly: GCA_965367965.1. Taxonomy (GTDB): domain Bacteria; phylum Verrucomicrobiota; class Verrucomicrobiia; order Verrucomicrobiales; family DEV007; genus JBBKXR01. The sequence goes on from CBDULB010000138.1 coordinate 7,679, forward strand.
AACACCAACTGAAATGATTCCCAGCATCCACTACCAACCATCGACGATCGCAGTGGCGGTCGCCGTTTCCTGTTCGTTTCCGCTTTTCGCTGCGGATAAACCGCCGGTAGGTATCGAGGAGTCACCTTTGAAAAGTGAGGCCAATGTCGCCTTCGTCGAAGGACCGGCGTGGCATCCTGACGGCAATGTTTACTTCACCGATATCGTCAATAATCGCATCATGCGTCGTGATCCGGCGGGGCAGTTGCAGGTGTTTCGCACGCCTTCGGGAAAGGCCAACGGACTCGCGTTTGATTCGGAACAGAGGCTTGTGGCTTGCGAAGGCGGCAATAAGCGGGTGACCCGCACCGGAGCCGACGGGACGATCACCGTGTTGGCCGACAACTTCATGGGGCGCGAGTTTAACTCGCCGAACGATTTGGTGATCGATGCCAAAGGACGGGTCTATTTTTCCGATCCGCGTTACGGCGATCAGGCCGGCATGGAAATTTTTGATGCCAATGGCAAGCCGGTCGAAGGTGTGTACCGCATCGATCTTGATGGCAAGGTAACGCAGGTCATTTCCCACGAGGTCGACCGGCCCAACGGTTTGGCAATTTCTAAGGATGGCCGCTATCTGCTGGTCGCGGATAATGTCAATTCAGGGCCGAATGACGGCGTCGGTGGTAACCGGAAACTGTGGCGTTTTGAATTGAATGAAAACGGTTCAGTAAAGGTTGCCAGCCGCAAGCTGTTGTTCGACTGGGGGACCGAGCGCGGGCCGGACGGTATGGTCGCAGGCCCGGACGGAAAATATTACGTTACGGCAGGATTCAATCACGCCAATCTTCCGGCGGAGACTGCCGTCAAGCACCGCGCCGGAGTTTACGTTTTTGACATCGAAGGCAAACTCGAACGGGTCATTCCGGTGCCGATGGACATGGTGACCAATTGCACCTTCGGTGGCAAAGATGGACGCACACTGTACGTCACCGCAGGCCACACGCTGTGGAGTTTGAAGCTGCAGTGAAGCGCCCGGGGCGGACTCACTTCAAGTCCAGCACGACCAGCCCGATGCTGCCGCCAAAGGCGTTGTCGGCATCGTAGTTGCCGACCAGGCCGCCGCCGTCTTTGCCAATCTCCACGCCTTCGAGTGGTTGGCTGAGAATGAGTGGTGAACCCTCTTCGATGGCGAGCTGCCTGTCGTTGGCGCGCAGGATGATTTTATCCTTCAGGACGCTGGCTTCGAGTGAGAGCTTTTCGCCTTCGGGAAGCGTGGCGCTGGCGGTGAAAGCTTTGCCCTTGGTTCGGGTGGTGAAGTTGAGCTGCTGGTCGTCGCCGATGTAAAAACTCCAGCCATGATTGGAACCCCCTTGAGAAATGATGACCCCGCTGGCGGGCAGTGCGTCGATCTCGACGCTGACATCGAAAGCTCTATTGGCAACCGGGGGGTCACCGGTTTCGTCGCCGTGGCCGCCGGATCTGAATTCGAAGTGGGACTTTTTGGACAGTTTGTTTTTACCTTTTTTCCAGGAGCCGAAGGGCACAACGCCGCGTTCACTGGCCCAGGTTTCGTACTGGTCCGCCATCTTGGTGGCGATGTCAGGATGGTCCGCGCTGAGATCGTTCATCTCGGTGCGGTCCTTTTCCATGTCGTAAAGTTCCCACGGTCCTTTGACACCCTTGGCTACCAGTTTCCATTTGCCGTCGCGGACGGCGCGGTTGCCTTCGTGTTCCCAGTAGATCGGTTTGCCGCGTTGCAGTGGTTCGCCGGAGAAGGCCGGAGCCAGGGAGATGCCCTCGACCGGGATGAGTTTTTCGCCCCGGTAGGTGGTGGGATAGGCTGCGCCGGCGAGGTCGAGGGCGGTCGCCATCAGGTCGATCAGATGGGCCGGTGATTGATACAGCGGGCCCTGATCGGTGGCGTTGAGAGCGGCGCCGGTTTTTGCGATGCCGCTTGGCCAGTGGGCGATCAGCGGGGTGCTGATACCGCCTTCATGCACGTAGTGTTTGTATTCCCGGAACGGGGTGTTGGAGACGTTGGCCCAGTCGCGGCCGTAACCGATTTCAGTTTCGGGCGGGCCGGGCATGACGCCATCGCCGCGGCGCAGCGGGTAGCCATCGCGGGACTGGGGCGGGATCATTTCGGTCTGAATCTGGTCCTTGGGCATCGCCGGTAAGGTCGGTGCCGCAGGACGCTCGAGGGGACCGACCAGTTTGCCCCGGCCGAAGGTCTCGGCGCAGCCGCCGTTGTCCTGGAAGAACAGGATCAGGGTGTTTTCGTACTGACCGGTCTGCTTGAGGGTCTCGACGATGCGTCCGATGCCCCGGTCCATGACGTCGATCATGGCGGCGTAGACTTCCATGCACGCAGCTTCCCATTCCTTTTTCTCGACGCTGGACCAGTCGCCGACTTGCGGGCTGACCTGCCAATCATCGGGCAGCAGTCCGAGTTGTTTGAGTTTTTTGATGCGCGCCTCACGGACCGGTGAGTAGCCGCCATCGTATTTGCCGTCGTATTCGGCGATGTCTTCCGGCAGGGCATGCATCGGCCAATGCGCGGCGGTGTAGGCGACGTAGGTGAAAAACGGTTGCTCACCGGCTTGGTCTGCGTGGTCGCGAATATAGCGGGAGGCGTTGTCGGAGATGGCGTCGGTGTAGTACCAGTCGCGGTCTTTGGCCGGTGAGTACTCGGGATCGTTGTCGGGGGTGACGTGTGTGTTGTCGCGGGTCAGCGAGTTCGGGTCGTAGAACGAGCCGGCGCCGTGAATGGTTCCATAAAAACGGTCGAAGCCGCGTTGCCGGGGCCAGTTGGAGCGATCCGGATCCTGGCGCGTACCGACGTAGGGGGTGACGTGCCACTTGCCGGCCATGTAGGTGCGGTAGCCGGCGGGTTTGAGTGCCTCGGCGATGGTCAGACACTGGCGATTGAGTTCACCCTGATACTGGGGAATGCCGTAGTCGCCGGTCATGTGACCGATGCCCGCCTGATGGGGATACAGTCCCGTAAGCAGGGAGGCGCGTGTCGGGCAGCAGCGGCCGGTATTGTAGAACTGGGTGAAGCGAATGCCATCCTTTGCCAGAGCGTCGAGATTCGGGGTCTCGATCTCGCCACCGTAGCAGCCGATATCGGAAAAGCCCATGTCGTCGGACATGATGAGAATGATGTTCGGTCGTGGCGCGGGCTCGACGGCGGAGGCGAATGGAAGAGCGGCCGCGAGCAGCATCAAGATGGCGGGAGTGGGTGTTTTCATTTTACAGAGGCTTGGCGGCGTTCGAAGATTTTTCCGAACGGTTGGTAGTTGTGGTAGGGCACGGCATGTTTCTGCCAGTGGCTTACCGCGGCGTCGTAGAGTGTGCGCAGGTGGTTAACGCCGGCAGCGCGAGCGGGATCAGCGATGGCGTTGCTCAGTTCATTCGGATCGCTCGACAACTGATAATATTCTTCGGTCGGTTCGAAATCGCCTTTGTCCCAGGGCCAGTAGATGAATTTGGCATCGGCCGTGACGACCCCCAGGCTGTGACACGCGCGGGGCCCCCAGACATTGATCAGCGGCAATGATTCGTGAGTCGTTGCGGTCGGGTCGTCATAAAGGGCTACCAGACTTTTGCCATCGATGTTGTCAGGGATGGGCAGTCCCGCGAGTTCGAGCAGGGTCGGCGCGATGTCGACGTTACCGGTCAGTGCCTTGCAACGCAGCTGGCGGCCGCTGTTCTCATGACGCGGGTCGAGCATGATCAGTGGCACGCGCGAGGCCTCCTCGTAGGGCAGGACTTTTGAACCGTAGCCGTGCGACCCGCAGAAAAAGCCATTGTCCGAGGTGAAAATGATCACCGTATTGTCGGCTTCACCGCTTTCGACAATGGCTTCGCGAATCATGCCCACGGCGACGTCGACGGCATAGATTTGCTGGTGATAAAGCGCCATCACCGCGTCGTAGTTGTCGGCGTAGCCCCACGATTCGAAGCGTTCATACTGGCGTCCTTCGCGGCTTTGCAGGGCGAAGTGTTCACCGTTTTCCCGGCCGTAGTTTGCGGGACGCGAGAAGGTTTTTCCGGCATAGACATGGTTGTCGAGCGGGTCGGGGGTGGCGGGTTGGTGGGGCGCCTTGAAACTGATCGACAGGCAATAAGGTTGGTCTGCGGCGGCGGCCGTGCGGATGAAGTCGCGGCCGAAGGCTCCGTAGGACCGGGACGAGTGGGGGAATTCTGCGGCGTATTTGGCCATCGATCGATTTCTGGCGGTGGCGTAATGGGTCTGGCCGGGGCCGCCTCCCCACTGGTCGAAGTCGGCTTCGGGCAGTTCGCCTTTGCTGTCCGGTTTATCGGCGACTTCGAAACCGAATTTGCCGGCGAAGGCGGTGCGGTAGCCGGCTTCTCTGAGCAGTATCGGGTAACTTTTCTGCCAGTGCTCACGCAGCAGAGGGCCGTGCTCGAAATTACAACCGGTCTTGTATTCGAACATACCGGTCATGACGTTGGCACGGCTGGCCATGCAGATCGCGGTGGTGTCGTAGTGGCGGTCGAAGGCGATGCCATCGATGGCCAGCTGATCGATGTGGGGAGTTTTGACGTCGGGATTGCCGTAGCATCCAAGGGGGTTGAAACTCTGATCATCGGTAAACAGGAATACCAGGTTGGGAGGCTCATCGGCAGACGAGACGGCGATCAGCAGTGCGCTGATGATCAGTGTTGGAATCGATGGGGTGAGTTTCATGGCAGAGTTCGAATCTTGAACTGAAGCGACGGGCGGAGTCGATTGCAAATCGTTCGCATTGTGCGTTTCGGTTGCTAACGGTTTCGGCAGCGTGGCGAAACAGTTGCAGAATCAGTGCAGCGCGTCGAAATTCGCCCGAGCCTCCGCTGCTTCCGCGGTCGGAGGTGCCCTGTAGCATGAATTTTCACGTCCTGTGTCGTTTCCTCGGCCTCATCGTCGGCATGTTGGCCCTGGCGATGGCGCTTTGCTTCGTCGTCGACTGCATCGATGTCGAACGCGGCGCGATCAACTCGAGGATGGGCAACGGTATTTCGTGCCTGCTGACCACTGTGGTCGCGGTGATACTGATTCTGATCGGTCGCAAAGCCAGTGGGTTGGATATCATGCGCCGCGAGGCGCTGGCGATCGTCGGTCTCGGCTGGGTTGCGGCGGCGACTTTCGGCAGTCTGCCGTTCATGTTGTGTGACAAGCCGCTGACTTTTGCGCAGGCTTATTTTGAGGCCATGTCGGGATTTACCACGACCGGTTCGACGGTGATTAAAAAGCTGGCCGATTACCCGCACAGCATCCTGTTCTGGCGGGCGTTGATGCACTGGATCGGTGGGCTCGGCATTCTGGTGCTGTTTGTCGCGCTGCTGGCGATTCTGGGGGTGTCGGGGAAACGGTCACTGGTCGGTAACGAATCGTCGCTGAATCTCGGCGATTCCTCGATGGCTCGACTCAAGGATCTGGCGACCCGTCTGTTCGTGGTTTACTGCGCTTTGACTCTGGCGTGCTGGATGGGCCTGTGGGGTATCGGTGCCTTGCTGCACGACGCGCGCATCGATCTGTTCGAAACTTTGCTGTATGCGTTCGCCACCGTCTCGACCGGCGGCTTTGCTCCGCAGGACAGCAGCGTTAATTATTTCGACAGCGCGGCGGTCGAGGCCTTTCTGATTGTGTTCATGATCTTGAGCAGTCTGAGCATGCTGTTGCTGATCAACATCGCTTCCGGACGCAGCGATCTGCGCGCCGGCCGGACCGAGGCCAAGTGGTTTCTCGGGCTGTTGACGGTGGCGACGATTCTGGGGACCGCCGACCTGTGGATCCGCGGTCACGAGACCGGATGGCAGGCGTTCCGCGAGGTGGTTTTTCCAGTGGTCTCGATGGGTTCATCGACCGGCTTCGGCACGTCGGACTACGATCAGTGGCCGATCTTTGCGCGTTGCCTGCTGCTCATGGTCATGGTGGTAGGCGGCTGTACCGGCTCGACTGCCGGAGGAGTCAAAGTGATTCGCGTGGTCGTTACCGTGAAGTTGATCAGTCAGGAAATCATCAAAGCGTTCCGGCCCAATCAGGTGTTTTCGCTGAAGCTCGACGGTCGCGTGGTCGATGCCGACGCCCGTCAGCGGGTGTTGCTGTATGTGGCCATGGTGGCCTTCCTTATTTTGGTGTCGATGATTGTCATCAGTCTGCTGGAGCCATCGATCAACGACTTCGGCACGCTGCTCGGCACCGTGGTGGCGACCTTCTTTAATATGGGGCCGGGTTTCGGTGCGGTCGGGCCGACGGAGAATTTCGGCAGTTTGCATCCGGCGACGCTGACGTTCCTGAGTTTGTTGATGCTGCTCGGCAGGCTGGAGATCTTCGTTGTGCTGGCGCTGTTTTCACCGACCCTGTGGAAGCGTTATTGAGTGCCTGGTCGGGTTGGCCGCACCGGGCGCAAACCGGCACCGGCATGGAAGCCGGTTCGTAGGATGGCTTTTTAAGCCGTCCCGCACGTCGGGTGACGTGATCCGCGCCCCAAGCGAACGCGAACCCACCATCGCCAGCGCACGCCACGCCTTCCCTCACCAGGGCAACGCGAACGGGATGCCATCCCATCCTACTTTCATCGTTTCATCCTTTCCGGCGACGCTCATTCGAGCGGGACCTCACGACGTTCGACGAAATTCTGAAGAATTCCGCTACCCGCAGCCTATCCGATACTTTCCTTGCCATGGCCCCACGCATTTTTGCTCGACGGCGTTGCCGGGCAATGCATTGTTGAAGGCTGTCCAGCTCTTCCTGCCAATCGAATCTTATGAAATCCAAAGTCTTTCCATTTCTCCTCATCGCCGCTGTTGCTATCGGAGGTTTTCTGCTCGTCAACGGTGCTGACAACCGTGTTCAGGCCGCCGACGCTGACACGGCCAAGCCGCTGCGCGTGCTGCTGATAGCCGGCGGGTGTTGTCACGACTACGCGACGCAAACGCAGTTGCTGAAAGCTGGCATCGAGTCACGCATCAACGGTGTGGTCACGATCGAGTACAATCCTGACACCACCACCGAAGCCACTTTCGGTGTCTACAGTTCGGATGACTGGGCGAAAGACTACGACGTCATCATTCACGATGAGTGTTCCGCCAACGTCACCGATCCGGCTTACGTGAAGCGCATTCTCGATGCCCATCGCAATGGCGTGCCGGCGGTGAATCTGCACTGTGCCATGCACAGCTACCGCTGGGGTAACTTCAAGGAAGCGGTCAAACCCGGCGACGACAATGCCAACTGGTACGAAATGATCGGCCTGCAGTCGACCGGCCACGGTCCGAAGACACAGATCTACATCAAGTTCGTCGACAAAAAGCATCCGGTCACGGTTGGTCTCGAAGACTGGACCACCATCGATGAGGAGCTCTACAACAATGTGCAGATCTTCGACACCGCCCACGCCCTGGTGAAAGGCACGCAGATTCAGATGCCCCGTAAAAAGAAGGGTGAACCCGCTCCGACCGGCGATGCCGCCAAGGGCAAGGAAGTCACCGAAGTGGTCGTCTGGACCAACGAATACGGCGACAACAAGACGAAGATCTTCAGCACCACCATCGGTCACAACAACGAAACCGTCGCCGACGACCGCTACCTCGACCTGGTCACCCGTGGCCTGCTGTGGTCGATCGACAAACTTGGCGACGACGGCAAGGCAAAGGCTGGTTACGGGAAGTGAGGCAACCATGCCGCCGCCCCCCGGGCTCGCAACCGGGGAGGTGGGCAAAGCCCGGGGCGATGGTCGGCGGGTGAAAATTTGTCTCGATTCACGGCGCCGACAGCGTTGAATGGCAGGCGATGAAAGCATCGTTTACCTGCCTCGCCCTGCTGACGGCCCTTGCGTTTTTTCCCGCCTCCGCTGCTGCGGCGGATAAGCCGAATTTCGTCTTCCTGTTGGTCGACGATCTCGGCTGGGCGGATGTCGGCTGCAACAACCCGAACGCCTTTTACGAGACGCCGAACATTGATGCCCTGGCGGCATCCGGGATGCGCTTTTCCAATGGCTACGCCGCGGCTTCGATCTGTTCGCCGACGCGGGCCAGCATTCTGACCGGGCGGCATCCGGTGCGCGTCGATATCACCGATTGGATTCCGGGCAATTCGCGGACCGGCCGATTCCTTCATGTCGAGGACCGGGACAATCTGGCCCTCGATGAGGTGACTATCGCCGAGCAGCTCAAGGACAACGGCTACTCGACCTTTTTTGCCGGTAAATGGCATCTCGGTGAGCAGGGCCACTGGCCGACGGATCAGGGGTTCGATATCAACATCGGGGGCCACCACAAAGGCTCGCCGCCGGGCGGATATTACGCACCGTGGAAAAATCCGGTGCTCGAGGCGAAGCGGGAGGGTGAATACCTGACCGAGCGACTCACCGGGGAATCGATCCAGTTCATGAAACAGCGCGATGAGGACAAGCCGTTCCTCATGCTCATCGAGGACGTGAGTCAACAGCGCCTCTCGCGTGGCCTCGTCGCC
>CBDULB010000139.1:0-15811 GCA_965367965.1 uncultured bacterium
CGAAAACCCCACGCTGCTAAATGCCTCGCTCAACAGCAGCGGCCCGTTTCGTTTTTTTCTCCACGATGCATTGCGCGACAACAAGCCGCTCGACCGGATGGTGACCGAACTCATCCTGATGCGGGGCAGCGTTCACGGCGGTGGCAGTGCCGGATTTTCCCTGGCCGCCGAGAACGACGCGCCTTTCGCCGCCAAGGGCCACATCGTCGCCTCGACGTTTCTTGGAGTCGAACTGCAATGCGCCCGCTGCCACGACTCCCCCTTCCACAGCACCACCCAGCGGGATCTGTTTTCGCTGGCCGCCATGCTGCAGCGGAAGCCGGCGACAGTGCCCGAAACCAGCCGCGTCCCCGATGCTTTTTTTGAAAATCAAACCCGCGAATCACTGATCCGCGTCACCCTCAAGCCGGACGAAACCATTCAGCCGGCATGGCCCTTCGCGAAGATTACCGGACTGGCCGACGGACCGGAAATCGACCAACTGATGTACGAGCAAGGCGACTCCCGCGAACGCCTCGCCGCGCTGATCACCGCGCCGCAGAATCAGCGCTTTCCGCGCGTCATCGTCAACCGTCTGTGGAAGCGTCTGCTCGGTGCCGGCTTCGTCGAACCGGCGCACGACTGGGAAGGGCACAACGCCAGCCACCCGGATTTACTGGCCTGGCTGGCCAGCGAATTGGTTGCTCACAACTATGACCTCAATCATGTGACGCGGCTCATCCTGACCTCGCAAACTTACCAACGCGAAGCGATCGGCAACAACCTCGCCGCCTCCGACAATCTTCGCTTCTTTAATGCCCCCGATCGCCGCCGGCTTACCGCCGAGCAAATTGTCGATTCGATGCACGACGTCGTTGGCTCACCGATGGATATCGGCGAGCTCACTTTCGTCCATGATGGCCGCCGACCTCTCAGCAACCGGCTGACGCTCGGCCGACCGACGCGCTCATGGATGCTCGCCAGCCTCAACAACGAGCGCGACCGCCCCAGTCTGTCCCTGCCCCAAGCCCGTGCCGAAACCGACATCCTGCAGGCCTTTGGTTGGAACGGTTCGCGGCAGATGCCGATCACCCGGCGCGACCGGGACCCCAACCTGCTTCAACCCGGCGTACTCGCCAATGGAACCCTGACTTCCCACCTGACCCGCGCGACCGACCAAAGCCTGGCGGCACAAGTGGCCATCGATGCAAAATCGCCCGCTGCCCTGGTCGACGAATGGTTTCTGCGCATTCTCTGCCGCTACCCCGATCAGGAGGAACGCGCGACTTTCGCCACCGCACTGACTGCCGGGTTCGATTCGCGAGTCCTTCCCGCCGATCAGATCCAGCCAATTGCAGTGCCCGAAGCGCTGCCCTTGATTACCTGGTTTAATCACCAACGCCCGGAGGCGACCACCGTCCAGAAACAGGTCGAACAACGCGTGCGTCAGGGACCGCCCGCCGACCCTCGACTGCGATCCGCGTGGCGCGAGATTTACGAGGATTTTATCTGGAGCCTGATCAACCACCGCGATTTTGTCTGGCTGCCCTGAACACGAAATCACTTCTCCGTCATGAATCACCCCACTGACATCAGCCGTCGTAAATTTCTTGGCAACGCTGCCGCCATCACCGGCGGATTGGCTCTGCCCAATTCACTGCTCGCCAATCCTGCCGGCCCGCTGATTCAGGGCAAAGCCGAGCACGTCATCTCGATCTGGCTGGGCGGCGGTATGGGTCAGATCGACACTTTCGACCCGAAACGAAAAGGCGATCCAAAAAAGAAAACCCCTGGCTGCTACTACGACGCAATCGACACCGCCGTACCCGGCGTCCAGGTCTGCGAGCATTTAAAGAACCTCGCCCCGGTGATGGACCGCGTCACCGCGGTGCGCACCGTCAATCATGAGATGATCGACGAGCACGCCGCCGCCACCAATCGCATGCACACCGGCCGCCCGATCAGCGGCACCGTCACTTACCCTTCCCTCGGATCGCTGATCGCCCACGAACGCGGTGCCGCCAATGACGGTGCGCCACCCTACGTACTGATCGGCTACCCCAATGTCACTCGTGGTCCCGGCTTTCTCGGCGCGCAACACAGCTACCTCTACCTGACCGACACCAGTCAGGGCCCCGCCGGCCTGTCCCGCCCCGACGGCATCGACCCCGACCGGCAAAACCGCCGCAAAGCGTTTCTTGCAGCGTTGAAAAACCGCACCGACGCCAGCCGGGACGCCCGCCTGGCCAGCTACGATGCCGCCATCGAGCAAAGCCTGAAACTCAGCGGGCCGGAGTTCAATCGCGTTTTCCAACTCGATCAGGAACCTGCCGATGTGCGCCTGCGCTACGGCGGTGAGTTTGGTCAACGTTGTTTACTAAGCCGTCGCCTGGTCGAACGCGGCGTGCGGTTCATCGAGGTATCGCACAACCTCAACTTTCTCAACGGTGCCGGCTGGGACGTTCACAACGAAGGCATCCTCGCTCAACACGAATTGATCAAAGAACTCGACACCGCAGTGGCGACCCTGATCACCGATCTCGAAGCCAAGCACCTGCTCGACAAGACGCTGATTGTCATCACTACCGAATTTGGACGACCGCCTGAATTCGACAGCAACGGCGGGCGCGGCCATCAGGGCACCGCGTTCAGCTGCGTGCTCGCCGGTGGTGGGCTGAAACACCGTGGAGCCTGGGGGGAAACCGATGAGCTGGCCAAAAAAATCGTCAGCAATCCGGTCGGCGTCCCGGATTTCTTCGCCACCATTTGCGCCGCCCTTGGTATCGACTATCGCAAGAATCTCTACGCCGGCGACCGCCCGGTGCCGATCACCGATCGTGGCCAGCCGATAGCAGAGTTGTTCGTCTGAGCGCACCATTGCGCCGCCGGGCGTTGGCAGTGACGCAAGCAGGTACTTTATCTGCTCCCGGTTCGCCTCTATAGCTTGAGCCTGGCGGACCACGGTCACGCTGCTCCCCCCTTTTTTCCTTTCTTTCAAAAATGAATTCGAAATTTCGTCTCTGCCTTCTCGCTGCCGCTCTCCTGACCGGTCTCACCGTGCCCAACTCAGAAGCCGCCGACCCACCGGCAAAAGCGCCGGGTGCGCTCGGCACGGAACCGGAAAAGAATATGCGCCTCATCTTCAACGATGCGAAAAAGCCCGAGCCCGATCCCAGATTGGCCAAGTACGGGATGTATGAAGAGAGCGCGCCCCGCCCGGAAAAAGTGGCTGCGGTCGACACCGGCCTGCCGCTCAAACTGAACCCCGGAGACCGCATCGCGCTGATCGGCAACACCTTGCTCGATCGCGGCCGCGACTTCGGCTTTCTCGAAGCACTGCTGCAAAAAGGTTTTCCCGAACACGAGGTGATCGTTCGAAATCTCGCCTGGGCCGGTGACTCCATCGACTCTCAACCACGCCCGCTCAACCTCGCCGATCTCGAGCAGCATCTGACCTACGAAAAGATCGATGTGGTCATCGCCGCCTTCGGATTCAACGAATCGTTCGCCGGTAAACAGGGTCTGCCCGAATTCCGTAAAACGCTGGAGGAGTATTTGAAAAAGCTCAAGACCAGCGGCTTCAACGGCGAGACCGCCCCACGCATCATTTTGCTGTCACCGATCGCCAACGAGGACATCGATCGCGTCGCCGCCGGCACCATGAACAACGACCAGCTCGCCGCTTACACCGAAGCTATGAAGCAGGTGGCCGCCGCGCAGAAGGTCGGCTTTGTCGACGTCTTCACCGCCACCAAAGCGGCCATGGATTCGCCCGGCGACGACCTGACGATGAACGGCATTCATCTCAAGGAAGAAGGTTACCAACTGCTCGCCGGCAGTATTTATCGCCAGCTGTTCGATACTGCGGCGCCGAGCCTCGACGAGGCACTGCGCGCCGAAATCCAGGCCAAAGACGAACAGTATTTCTATCGCTACCGTCCGCTCAACACCTACTACTACACCGGCGGACGCAGCGAAGAGCACGGCTACTACGACTTCCTTCCGGCGATGCGCAACTTTGATCTGATCGTCGACAAGCACTACCAACGCATCTGGAAACTCGCTCGCGGCGAATCGGTTGCAGCGAAACTGGACCTCTCCGACCTGCCGGAGCTCGAACCGGTCTGGGAAGCGCGCGGCACCAATCCCTGGCTCACTCCGGAAAAGGAAAAAGAAGCCTTCATTCTCGACCCGCGCTTCGAGGTCAACCTGTTCGCCAGTGAGGTGGAATTTCCCGAAATCGCCTGTCCGATCAGCATTCGCTGGGACTCGCGCGGCAGGCTGTGGGTGTCCTGCTCGACCTCCTACCCGCAAATCATGCCCGGCCAAACCGCCAACGACAAACTGGTCATTCTCGAAGACACCGACGGCGATGGCAAAGCGGACAAGTCATCGATCTTTGCCGAAGGTCTTTACACGCCCCTGTCATTCGAATTCGGCGACGGTGGCGTCTACGTGTCGCAGGAGCCGCATCTACTTTTCATCAAAGACACCGACGGCGACGGCAAAGCCGATTACCGGCAAAAAGTCCTGACCGGTTTCGGCTGCGAGGATTCGCATCACGCACTGCACGATTTCGTCTGGTCACCCGACGGCGACCTGATGTTTCGCGAATCGATTTTTCATCACTCGCAGATCGAAACTCCCTACGGCCCGGTGCGGCAGCAGAACAGCGGCTGGTTTCGCTACGACCGCAAAACCGAACGCCTGACCTCGTTCGGCACCTACTCGAGCACCAACCCCTGGGGGGTCACCTTCGACGACTGGGGACAGCACGTCGCCAGTCATCCGATTTTCGCATCCGCCTTTCACGCTCTCGACCCCGCCTACCCCGAGCAGCACCCGAAGCCGGTCGGGCTGCCCGCCTACTCCGGCACCTGTGGTCACGACTTCGTCGATTTCAAAACCTTCCCCGAAGAAATGCAGGGCGGCTTCGTCAAGGCGCGCTACAAGCCCACCAACCGCATCGAATTTCATCAATGGGTCGAAGGTGAGTTCGGTTACGAGGAAAAATACGTCAACGACATCCTGTTTTCCAAAGACCTGAGCTTCATCCCCGTCGACCTGCGCTTTGGACCCCGTGGTGACCTCTATGTCTGTGATTGGTACAACCCGATCAAAAGCCACAATCAGTATTCGATGCGCGATCCCCGACGCGATCGCGAATCCGGCCGCATCTGGCGGATCACGGCGAAGGACAGCACGCCGGTCGACCCTCCCGAGATCGCCAACGCCGACATCCCCGCCCTGCTCGACAACCTCAAGCTTCCTCACTATCGCTACCGCTACTGGACCCGGCGCGAACTACGTGACCGCAATCACGACGAAGTCGGCAAAGCGCTCGACACCTGGGTCGCCGCGCTCGATCCCGCCGACGCGCGCTATCGCCATCATCAGGTCGAAGCGTTGTGGATGTATCGGGGCATCGGCGAAACCAATACCGATCTGCTGGTCGATCTACTCAACTGCAACAGCCACCACGCCCGCGCCGCTGCGACCCGTCAGCTGCGCTACTGGCACTCACACCTGGACAACGCCGACGCCCTGCTCGCCGGCGCGGCCGATGATTCCGAGTCGCTGGTGCGCATGGAGGCTGCCATCGCCGCTTCCTACATCGGCACCGAAGGTGCGCTCACAGCGATGTTGAACACGCTCAAGCATCCCTACGACGGACATTTGAGTTATGCCATCCGCACCTCACTCGGATCACACACGCTCAAGCCCCTCTGGGCCGACGGACGCGGCGAATATCTCGCCGCCCATCCTGAACTCGGCACCTTTCTGGCTGATTTCGATCGCAGCCAAAAACTCCGCCCGGTGAAGGCGGCGACTCCGGAAGACAAAAAGTTCGATGCTCAGGAAAACCTGGCGCGCATCGACGTTTCGATCGTCAAAGAGCGCCTGCTGTTTTCTCTCAACCGTTTCGAAGTACAGGCCGGCCAACCCGTCCGCCTCGAACTGCTCAACCCCGACGCCACGCCGCACAATCTCGTCATCGTTGAACCCGGCGCCCTCGAGGAAATCGGTCTGGCTGCCACCCAGATGGCCACCGATCCCGAAGCCGCCAAGAGCGGACAGTTCCTTCCCGACTCAGAAAAAATCCTTGAACACTCCCGCATGCTCAACGCCAACCAGGCCGAAGTCATGCGCTTCAACGCACCGCAAGCGCCGGGGGTTTACCCGTACCTGTGCACCTTCCCGGGGCACTGGGTGTTGATGCGCGGTGAAATGGTGGTGAAATAAGCTGAACCCGGCAGATAACACCCGCTACTGAGAATTCAGCGATTCACCTTCTTCTTAAAAGATTCGCCCGTGTTCCGCGCTCTTTTGATCTCTTTCCGGTAGACTGACGAAGATACTCAGCTGTCGTTGTCCGGCAGTGCCCGATCCCGGATACACGACAGCGATCCTCGTCCACTGACCGTTCAACTCAGCAACCGAATCGTCAGTGGATAGCGATACGGTATTCCCCTGCTGACCTGCAGAGCTCCCACGATGGTGAAGATGATGTCACCGGCTATGATGGCGATGAGCGCAGGAATTGCGACGACCAAGCCAATGACGGTGATCGCCAGCAATCCGGAAACCAAGGCGTAGATCGTCATCGAGATCTGGAAGTTAAGGCTTTCAATCGCCTGACCGCGGACAAATTCGCTTTCATCCTTCTTGACCAGCCATACCACCAACGGAGCGAGAATATGGCCGAACGGAATTCCGATCCATCCAGCAACCGAAGCGAGGTGCGCTGCCACCGCCCAGTTTTTTTCGGTCGACCGGGGATGATGAAGGTCACTCTCAGCCGCACCAAGCTCAATGGACGTATGTGTTTCCGAAGCTGTACGTTCCTGTTCCATGACTTAGATAGTGGACGATCTGCCACAGTGTAGCAGTTACAAATCTAAGCCAATTTTGCAATCGGTCAGCGTGTAATGCGACACCGGAACCGCAATGCGGATGGCTGCACGCCGGGGCTCCCGGGTCAAAGCTCTGAGGTGCGAAACTCCCGAACAGGGGCGCACGCACAATCTACGATTTCAGGAAGATTGGCTCAGCAGGGAAAATTTCGGCTGGACTCCAGCGACACAAACAACGATCCGGGGATGGCATTTCCCGCGCGATCAATTGATTCGCCATCAGCTGACAAGCTCTGCCACTCACCCTATTCCCATCGGCCGGTCGCCACCATCACCCGCCAGAAAGCGACGTACGAGTTCGGCGTGGGAGTGCACGCCGAAGCGCTTGTACAGTTCGGCAATGTATTCACCCACGGTGTGGATCGACAAGCTGAGTTGGCTGGCGATCTCCTTGCGCGCATAGCCCTGAAGCATGCAGTTCAAGGTCTGCCGCAAACGTGGCGGAAGCCCGGCGACGCCATCGTTGAGCTCGGCCGGGCTGATGGCTTCGTGCAGAGCGGGTATCTCTGACAGCACGATGTGCACGATCCGTGCTTCGCGTTCGTTAAACAGAGGGCGACCGAACCGTCGATACAATCCCACCATGCTTACCTGACCGTCCGTCGTCGGCCGCGCCGACAACATGACAGGACCGATATCTGCTCTTTTCCAAAGCTCGCAGACCTTCGATTTTTCGAAAAAATTCTCTGGATCGATCTGTTGCCGCAATCGGGTAATGTGTTGACCGGCCGCAGTAAACTCTTCAAAGAACGGTGCCGTGAGCCGGGCCATGTCCGGCAAATCAGACGCCTCGAGCGCCAACGAGAACTGTTCATCCGTGAAGCCGTTCTTTAAGATCACCGCGTGCGCCGGTTGTTTTCCGGCATTGGTATGCGCAGCGGTAAACCACAGCCACGCATCCGCGTCCACCATCCTGCACAGACCATCGATAAGCGCCGCCCTCCGTTCGGTACGGGAGACATCCAGCATCGCGACATCACCGAGATGCCGAACGATCGCACGAGCATCCTCTTCGTCGATCATAGCGCGGACGAAAACAACTTGAGGAGGAGAACCATCACTCTGTCACCCTAACTTCTTACCTTAGAATTGACGAGCAAAAACGACGGCCCAACATGCATTTTTATCATTGCAATGTTGTCGCCGACACATCGATTGCAGCAACTGCCGATAATTTTCACCCCGGTTTCCGGGAAAGCACAAAACCGTGTCAGCCAATGAAGACCCGCACCACAGAGTTCACGACCGGGTTTATTTACCCCGCCTGCTATCGGATCGTATCAGCGCTCCCCGGAGACAGTCGACTGAAGCGCTGAGGCACGCGCGGGCAGGGCGCGGCATAGAGTGATGATGAATTATTTTGTGCGCCGGTGCCGGTTCGGGTAAGCTGATGAGTGAACTTTTTCGCTCGAGTCGGGTTTGTCTTCCTCGTACTGGGCACTCCGCTGTCAGAGGCGCACGGCTCGGGAGCGGAGGATGATGATGAGACGGAATTTTCGGAGGCGCGCAGCAGAATGGTCGAGACGCAACTCAAAGCACCTGGACGGAACATTTCGGACGCCCGTGTTCTGAAAGCGATGGACACGGTGCCACGGCACGAGTTCGTGCGGGAAGCTGAGAAAGATCTGGCCTACGAAGACCGACCGCTGCCGATCGGCCACCAGCAGACGATATCTCAGCCCTTCATCGTCGCGTTCATGACGGAAAAGCTGGAGCTCAAGCAAGACGATCGCGTACTTGAGATTGGTACCGGCTCCGGATATCAGGCGGCGGTCCTCGCCGAGCTGGTGGATGAGGTCTATTCGATCGAAATCGTCAAACCGCTGGCCGAGCGGGCTGCGGCGGTGTTGAAGAAGCTGAACTATAAGAACGTCAACACCCGGATCGGCGATGGCTACCGCGGCTGGCCGGAAAAGGCGCCCTTCGACGCGATCATCGTGACCTGCGCGCCGGAGCAGATTCCAAAGCCGTTGGTGGATCAGTTGGCAGAGGGCGGCAGGATGATTATTCCGGTAGGAAAGATCTGGTCCAGGCAGGAGCTTTACCTGCTGGAAAAAGAGGATGGCAAGCTCGTAGAAAAAGCGGTGCTGGCGGTAAAATTTGTGCCCATGACGCGGGGCGAAGTGAGGGATTAGCCACCGGTAGGCAGACGATAGCGGCGCTGCCCGGCAAGGTTTCTGCCAGACTGATGGTCCAGTCCCGCAAAGACACCATCACTCCCGGCCTGGGTCGCTGCCGATCGTTTTCAAAACGCGTCGATCGCCGAGATTGAACAGATGGACTCCGTCCGCCCCCGCCTTGTACCAACGGGCGGCGCGCTCATGATGCTGAGCCGACGACAGTATGCCCCGCTTTTTGGGCTCCATCTTGCCTTCGGCAATCAGCTTGTCTTCCGCTGCGGTGGTGTCGTGTCCGTCGAGAATGCACTCCTCCCCAAACAGGACGGCACAGCCGCTGCCCTTCGCCATTTTCACGAAGGGAGTGATGTCGAATTCGTAGCCGCCCAGTCCGTATTGGCCGACGACGAGATAATCAATCCAGCCGTTCTTGACCCAGGTTTCGATATCGCATCCCCAGGTCTTGTATTTCTCCCAGTCGACTCGAACCGAAAGACCGATTCGTTTGCCCTTCTTTTCGCCCGCCTCGTCGAGAATGGCCCGCGTTTCAGCAACGAATGCCGTCATGTATTTGGCTTTGATGGAATCCCAACGCGGATCGACCGAGGTAACTTTGAGCGGGTTGTCGTCATACTTTTCCCGAAACGCCTCCAACATCGGTTCCTCGTGAGCGAAGAAATTTGGATGGCGTTGAAAGTCGAGATTGATACCGGAAATGTCGCGTGTTGCCGCTTCCCGGATGATGCCGAGTTTGAACTCCCTGACTTCCGGAAACGCATACGACAACCGCGTGAGCGTTTGTCCAGCCGTGCTGCGTTGGTGAAACTCGGGATGCTCGTGCCAAAAGTCGCTGTTCATCATTTTCGCCAGACTACCGCCCCAGGCGCCTGCCGAGTAATCGCCGTTCATTCGCACCGAAGCGTAGCAGGCGATACCGGTCTCGCGGCAGGCCTCAGCGACCACCGCCAGAGTGTCGACACCGTCTTTCCGAAGCCGCTGCAGCGTTTCAACAGCCAACTTGTCTCCCCTTCTCGGAAACTCATCCAACCCTTCTCCCGGCAGTTCGTGGTTCGGTGAGGGAAAGTTGATGCGACTGCCGAGCACGATGCACCACTCAAAAACCCCCAGCTGAGTGTCGGCAAAACTGCGCACGTTGTTTCTGAGATCCTCCGCCGTCTTGTATTTGCCGCTGTAAAAATTGCTGAAGCCATCGTCATTGATGATCACCAGTTTCTCCCCCGTGCGCGCAGCCGGAGCTTCTGCTTCACGGTCTGCGGCAGGTGCCGGGCAAATAGGCGCAAGCAGCAGGCCGGCGATGAGGTATCTGTAAATGGTCATAGGATACAGTAAAAATGAGCCTGATTATTTTGAATGGAGTGCTTTGGCGAGCGGGCAGGAAGGAGATCGCGCGGCACCGTTTCGATAGGCGCCCAGAAGTTGTTTGGATCGTTTTGCCAGTTGGCGGCGGACTTCGCGACGCTTGCCTTTCTCCCGTGGGATGACCATGTCGTCGTAGGCGGTTGTCTGATGGCGCATCCACGCGATGGTGGCGGCTTCGGCGCGTTTTTCGATCGGGATGCGTTGGGTTCGAGCCACCGTTCCGCTGCCTACCGGGGTAGCGAGTCTGGCAATCCGACCGGCCATTTCTTTGGCAATATCCCGGTATTGAGGGGCGAACCCGAGATAGTCAAAAACCGAGGCTTCAAAGTCTTCGACGTAAGCGGCCTGCTGCTTTTCCCGGCGCGCCCGACCCGCATCGAGTTTTTTCTGATAAGCCGGATCTCTTCGCTCCTCTTCGAGAGCCGCCCGCAGTGCTGCGATTCTTTCCGCGGGAGCCCAGATCCCCTGCGAGAACATGCGACGACCTTTTTTCTCCTTCACGGTCCAGGTCGGACCATCCTTTTTGATGCGCCGGCTGAGAGCCGCATCGCCCGGTGGCAGAAGCTCCCATCCATCCGGGACTTGAAGTTGTTTGCCATCGCTGGTGATGACATGGCGCCTTTTAGACGACGGGCGGACTTCTGCAATGGTTAGGGACTTTTCTGACATCGGAAATTAAATGACTGCGGCGATTTGAAAAGAAGCTCCTGTCCGTCTTCGAGATCTTTTCGCCAAATCCGCAGCAGTTGGCAGATGCAAATGCTACGGTTTGGAAGACGCCGACGCCTTGATAATAAAGTTCACCAGGTCGTCCAATTGCGCATCGGTCAGGATGGCTCCGATCGGTGGCATCAGATTTTCGGGATAACCTTCCGCCAGCAGTGCGTTGGGATCGAGAATGGATTTGCGAAGGTAATCGGCAGTCGCCTCAATGCTGGTTACTTCTCCACTGGCAGGGTCTTTAACTCTAATTTTGGACCCGGCCAGCCCCTTAAAGCTTGGCCCTACCAGTTTCGTTCCGTTGAGGCTGTGACAGGACACACAGTAGGTTTGAAAAAGAATTTGGCCGGGATCGCCCTTGGCATAGTGGAAGAACGGTTCGACCTGCGAAAAAGTAGCTGAGGGCGCTGCCTTTACCTCCCCGGGTAGATCCGAAGGCACGCGATTGACGGTATACCACAGTTCGCCCGCTCGAATCGGCTGGCCAGCTTCAGAAGCGAACGACTCCGACAGCCGCACATGAATGACTTCCTCCGGCAGGAGTTCAGCCAGTTCCAGAAAGACTCGTCGCCGATCCGCGGAAACGGTTGCCGAACTGACTCCCGTGCGCCGGTGTCGAACTTTTTGCCCGCCATAAGTTTGAGTGGCCTGGTAACCCCATTGGGTCACGTGGTAGCCCGCTGGATTCCATCCAGTTCCCTCCGCCAACGGTTGGGTAAACTCGATCTCCAGCCCATTGCTGCGCAGACGTGCCGCCAGCGGCTCGAAGGCCTCCTTGCCGGTATAGCGGATCCGGGTCAGCCCGCTCACCTGATCGATATACTCCTGATCATTGCCGCGCGCGATTCCGCCGGCGTAAAGATCACCGTTCGCAGTAAAAGCCAGACGATGAAAGTGATGCCGGAAGCCTTGCGAAAAGCGAAACGCGGCGCCCTGCGTGACGCCATCCACCTGCTCAAGAAAGGCGCGCTGCAGGCCACCGAAAGTCTCATCACCAAATAGAACCTGACCTGCGTACCGCCCCCAACTTGACGGAATCAAAATCGGTTCGGTGGGCGAAGCGCCAATCTCCCCCAGGGGCAACCACACGGCCGGCGGGGTCGCTTTCGGAACATCGAGAGGATGCCACGGCGGCGTGCTGCGAAACTGGTAAAAGCCACCTTTCTCGACATGGATCAGTTTGTTGGCCGGCAACCATTCGCCCTGATTATCCGTCACCAGGAGTCCGCCATCTGCCGCCTCGCCGATCCCGTCCGGAGTGCGCAGCCCACCGGCCACGATCCCGGTTTCGCCGCTATCCATATGCACCTTGATGACACTGCCGCGCAGCGGTGCCTGGTAGTTGTCGATACCGCGCCGGGCCATGCCCACGCTGGCCGAGAAATATAGATAATCCCCTTTCGCGACCGCACCGAAAAGGTACTCATGATAATCCATCGAACAGGGCCAGTCGTTGGAGACGCACCGGTAGGTTTCGAAATTGCCGTCGCCGTTGTCATCGATCAATTCAGTGACTTGATTTTTTTCGGTGACAAAAATGCGCTCCCCGGAGACCGCCAGCCCCATCGGCTCGGAAAGGCCGCGGGCAATGCGTCGATACGGTGGCGCCCCGGTTTCGGGAACGGCATCGATATCAAGCGAGTAGAGATCGCCATCCCAGGTCGTAAAGATCAACTCGTTTTCATCCCTCATTTTCATACCGCTGATGCGCAAGGTGAGGTCCTCATCGCGGAGATCGACCGCCGACAGGGCGGGGTGGATTTGTGAAAGCTTCGAGCCGAAACCGGGCGATGACGCCGGGGCTAAAGGTTCCTTCAACGCCGGCACCCGGGTGAGGTTTCCCGGAATACTGCTCTCAACAATCAATTTTCGAAAACGTAAGGGA
Source organism: uncultured bacterium (assembly GCA_965367965.1). Lineage (GTDB taxonomy): Bacteria > Verrucomicrobiota > Verrucomicrobiia > Verrucomicrobiales > DEV007 > JBBKXR01. The sequence continues at coordinate 12,996 of CBDULB010000139.1, forward strand.
TGGTCGTATTTGGTCCCCGAGGGAGGCACTAACATCACCAGAACCGGCAGTCCCTCGCGGACCCGGAAAACGCCCAGTTCGACACGGGTCAGTTCTTTGCCCGCCGTGGGAACCACCTTCCAGAATTGGTCGGTGCCGTCGAACGACAACTGGTAATCCTGATTCAACGCGGCCGAACAGGAATATTCGATGCTGACGCGAACCTCCTCTTCCTTTTCGGCACGGATGTACCAGCCTATGGTCGCGCCTCGTCCTTTGGTGATCTCGAGCACATCGCCCTTGTACTCGTTGGGCCCTTTGGCGAAGATCTCCGTGGACAGGAGATCGAGCTCCGCGGAGATCGCGCTCAGCGGAGTGAGGCAGCAAAGAATCAGGAAAGAAAAAATAGAGATGAGTTGCTTCATCGTAGAGAAAGTTGATGCCACGCCGGGCCGTTGAATGATTTTACCGGATTTCCGTCCGGTCCGGTCAATTGCCACGCCTCACGGTAGACCGCGGGCAGTTCCAGTGAAACGCCACGCGGCACCGATTCGACCCGCAGTTCACGATGCGCTCGCGGCGAGCCCTTCGCAGGAGCCCTGGCAATGCGTTCGCTCAATTTTATGGTTCCGTCAGGATGCGCCAGTTCCCAGCGAAGTTCGAAATAATCTTTGTTCTGAGTGCATCCAAGATAGCGGATGCTGAGGGGAACATTTTTCCCGTCAATCTTCATCAGCCAACCTTCTGCCTTTTTTCCCTCGAACATGGCAGCACCCGCCGACTGTGCCTTAAAACTCTTGAGAATCACTCCCGGCTTCCCTTTGGCCGCTTGCCAAACTTTAAAAACCAAAGCCTTTTCCAGATCGTATCCGAACCAGACATCGGCACCCTGGCGAATCGAAACCGACCGGGGAATGTCATCGATGCTCAAGCGGCAGATCTGCGCGGGATCGAATGGCAGAGTCCCGGCAGCACGGCCCGGCGGAGTCGCGGCTGACAACCCGAAGACGATGAGCAGGAGAAAGAAACGTCCCCCGGGACGTTGATAAGCAGGTTGATCTCTCATGGCCTGAGGAGACTATCGCCCGGCAATTGATCTTCAACATTTGATTTGTCCCTGATCCCGCGAAGCGCTGGCGGTGAAGGCGAACGTGGCCAAATAATCGCCAGCCACAGACGGGCGGATTCCATCAATACAAGCCGTCGCGATAGGCGTTGTCGATTGCCTTGCGGAGTTCGCCGACATCCTGCCCTTCGATCTCCGTCTGGTCGACAAGCACCTGTGCCAGATCAAATGCCGCAGGCTGGTTGCCTGAATCCCGGTTCTCTCTGCCGCCCTGCCAAAGGCGGGAACGAAGCAGCGCCTTGGCACACTGAAAGAAACACTCTTCGATTTCGACGCCGATTCCCAGCAAGGGAGTTTTCCCATTCACCGACGTCGCTTCGAGAAGCTCTTCGTCGCGAATCACTGCGGCACGGCCATTTACGCGCAGCGTCTCGCCCACGCCGGGACACAGAAACAGTAGTCCGACTCTTTCAGTTTCAACGATGTTGCGAAGACTGTCCGCCCGCCGGTTACCTTTCCAATCCGGCACAACCAGCGTGTGCGGATCGATCACTTTCGCCACCGCCGGCCAATCGCCGCGCGGAGAGACATCGCAACTGCCATTGGCTCCGACAGTGCCAAGCAACACGAACGGCGATCGCGCGATAAATGCCTGCATGTGTTCATCGAGCTCAGCCAGCTGCTTGCGAATGACCAGTTCACTCGGCTCGCCGACGACGGCAGTGAGTTCGTCGAGATTCGCGATGGTTTGCCGAAAACGTTTGCTGCTCATGATGCCCCAAGTTGAGGCGGCTTCGAGGAATTTTCAACATGCCCGTCACACGGCCGCTTCACGATCTGAGCGCGAGCCCGGCTTTCGGCGACGAATCAATCCGGCCCGGGTCCACGGCCACCCGGTGGTGGCGGAGGGCGCCCTTCCGGGGGGAGCCGTGAAGGACTGACAAAACCTGGTCATTTGCGGCGCTGCTGACGTGGTAGTGGTAGCCGGCAGGGGGTATTGAAGCGTCCGCAACGGGATTAAACCGTCATTTTAAATCGTTATTTCTAATGATCATTTGAAATACGGTGAAATGAGCGGATTATTGGCGGCGATGAAGGTCACTGACTCAACCAAGGATCTGCTTTTAGACGCCGCCGTGAATGTGTTCGCCTCGAAGCCTTTTCACGATGCGACGCTCGCCGAAATCTGCGAGCAGGCCGGGGCCAACGGCGCTGCGGTGAATTATCATTTCGGCTCGAAGGAATCCCTGTTGAGCGCAGCCATGATGCGCGCCTTTACCATCGCAGAAGAACGCTACCCGCTGGACGGTCGGCTGGCGCCCTCCGCCCCGGCTGCGGATCGTCTAAGGGCTTTCATGGAGGCGATCATCCTGCGCAGTTTCGATCCCGGACCGGCCGGACACTTCGAGCGGATCATGGGTCATGAAATGGGGGCGCGGGCCGGGCAGGACGATACTGCCACAGCCAGGTTCCGCGAGATCCATGACAAGGTGCTCGACCCGATTATCAAAGACTTGATCCATCCGCGCAGCAAAGCGGAATTGGTGCAGGCACGCATTGCGATCATTTCGCTGTGCATCTTTCAGAACACCGTCCCCGGATTGCAAGGCATCCTGTTTCCCGGTGGCCGGAGCAAAGCGGCGCTGCGTGCCTATGTCGACCGGCGGGTCGCCTTCGCTCTGGCCGGACTCAAAACCATCGCAAAGGAAAAGTAATGCAAGCCGTCCACCGCATCCGCCTAATAGCGGGACTGGCGTGCATCGCCGTCGCC
>CBDULB010000140.1:0-15595 GCA_965367965.1 uncultured bacterium
CGAATGACCGGGGTTCACGCCAATGACAACGAGCAAATCGGCGACGCTGACTTGCGTGAAGTCGCGGCATTTTCGGAACTGACTGACCTTTCGCTGGAGGGCACGTCGATCGGCGATGCAGGACTCGGGCAGCTGGTGGGGTTGAAGAAAATCGAGTGGCTGAATCTGTACCGGACCGGAGTGAGCAACGCCGGGTTGGTACATCTGTCAGGGTTTGAGCGGCTGCAGCAGTTGCCCGTCGGCGAGACTGAGGTGAGCGATGCCGGGCTGCGGCATCTGTCCGGTTTGAAAAAATTGCGTTACCTCGGGCTGCGCGGTGATCGCATCACTGACGCAGGCGTCGCGATCCTGGAGTCGATGCCGTGGTTGACGGGGTTGCATCTCGGATCGACGCAGGTCACTGACCGAGCGGTCGCGTCGCTGCTCAAGCTGCCTAAGCTGGAATCTTTGTGGCTCCACGACACGGCGCTGACCGATGCGGGGTTGAGGCAACTGGCGGCAATGAAGTCGCTGCGCAAACTCTACATTCAGCGAACGCAAACCACGGTGCTGGAAGTGAAGCGGCTGAGGGCGGCTTTGCCCGACTGCCAGGTATTCTGGGAGAGTGACGAGCAGTGAATGGCGTTGGGCGACTCGTCCACGGGTCCACCTTCTGACGAAGGCGGCTACGCAGCGGCAGCTATGAACCGGCTGACGGAGGTAGCCGCGGTCGGTGCATTGATGGCGAAGGGCGGCTAGCTGCGGAAAGCGCGATCCAAATGCACGTAACCGCCATCGATGTGGAGGATCTGGGCGGTGGTGTGCGCGGAGCGAGGCGAAAGCAGGAAGGCGGTGGTATCGGCGATTTCCTCCGGGGTCGTCATCCGCTGGGCGAGGGGGATGCGGGCTTCGATTTCCTTTTTGCGCACCTCAGGCTCGGCCTGTTTGCTGAGCCAACTCTCATACATCGGCGTCCAGACTTCGGCGGGCACGATCGCGTTGACGCGAATGTTGTGCTCGGCGAGATCGAGCGCCCACTCGCGAGTCAAGGCGAGCAAGCCACCTTTTGCGGCGGCGTAGCCGGAGGTGCCGCCCTGACCGGTGAGGGCAACTTTGCTGGCGATGTTGACGATGCTGCCCGCGGATTGAGCGAGTGCTTTGCGGGTGCGGTGAACGATGCTGAAGCACTGCACGAGATTTTTCTCGAGCGAAGCGCGGAATTCGTCGGGCGTGGCATCGAGACCTGCGCTGTCATTGACGCCGGCGTTGTTGACGACCGCATCGATGCGTTGATGATCGGCGAGAATCAGCTTGATCACTGCCGCGGTTCCGCCGTCATCGGTGAGGTCGACCTGGTGGTAGTCAACCTTCAGACCGGTGGCGCGGATGTCTTCGAGGATGGGCCCGGCCTTGTGTACCGGCATCAAATCGAGGATGACCGGCAGAGCGCCTTCGGCAGCCAGACGGCGCACGATGGCGAGGCCGATGCCTGAGGCTCCGCCGGTGACCAGGCAGACTTTATCACGCAGTTCAAGATCCATCAGTGTCGGGCGGCGCAGCTGGCGCGGTGAGATGAGGGCGCTGACAAATCAGGAGTCTTTCATCTCCAGGTTGAGCGCCCATTCGAGCAGGGCGTGCGAGTCCTTGGTGACGTTGGTGCGATTGCTGCCGATGATGACCACGATGCGTTCGGCGTGGTTCTCGGGATTGGCGCCGCTGGATACCAGGCAATGGCCGCTGGCGTAGGTGAAGCCGGTTTTCATGCCGTTGCAAAGTGGATACACTTTCGGCAGATGGTTGGTGTTGTAGAGCGTGCGCACCGTGCCGGTTTCGAAGACAAATTCGCAGGTGCGGGTGCTGACACACTCGCGAATGAAGGGCTCCTGATAAGCCTCGAAGGCGATCAAGGCCATGTCGCGTGCCGTCGAAACCTGATCGTCATCGGGCAGGCCGTGAGGGTTGGTGAAATTCGAGTCCTCGGCACCGAGCGAGATGGCGAACTGATTCATCTTATCGGCGAAGGCTTCGAGACTGCCGGCATTGTCGATTGCCAGGCAGGCGGCGATGTCGTTGCCACTGCGCACTAACAGGGCGCGCAACATTTCGCGGCGCGTGTATTTTTGTCCGGGGGCGACACCGATTTTGGTGGGCTCGATTTGAGTGACGATATCCGGCACCACCAGTTGCTGGTCGAGATTGCCGGCCTGAACGACAATCAGCGCGGTCAGAAGCTTTTGAGTGCTGGCGACCGGAGTCGGTTCGCGGGCATCTTTGACGTGAAAAAACTGACCGGTCCTGGCATCGATGACGGCCGCATACTTGCCGTAGATCGAGGGAGCGGCGGGACCTTCCCAGGCCTGTGGCGGAGGCAGATCTTCGCGGCGTTTGACCAGATTTTCACGGGCCTCGAGGGCGCGCTCGCGGGACATGACGGCACGCACACGTGCCTCGAGAGCTTGCTCGCGTTCGCCCAGAGCTTGTTCGCGAACTTCGAGGGTCTGTTCACGCTTGAGCACGGAGCGCATGCGCTCCGAAAGAGAATCGGCGATCCGTTCGAGGGAGTCGATCCTCTGTTCCTCGGGAGTTTTCGGGGCCGGCTCAGGAGCGGGTGCGGGAGGCGCCGGACTTGGCGTTGGCTCGTCCGCGCTGCCGGTCGGCGCGTCGACGACCGGCAGATCGGCGGCGTCGGCAGGGCTTGTCGGCCGTTCGACCGCAACCGGATCCTCCTGGGCTCCGGTCAGCGCGGGTAGCGTGAGGCACAGAAACAGTGCAAACACTGCCCGCAGAAAGGGATGCTGGAGCTTTTGGCGCATCAGTCGATCAGATTTATTCGCTGTCTTTGTTGCCATCGGCGAACGGGCGGGCCACGTCGACCGGGGCGAGTGTGACTGCCGGGGGCACTGGAGCAGTTGTGGAGGGCGTGTCGTTTTTGGCGAAGGGTCTGGCCACGTCGACAGCTGGCAGTGTCACCGCGCGAGGTGGGCCGCTGCTCATCGGGGCCGCTTCGCCGCTGGCCTTGCTCCCCTGAGTCTGAAAAGTTTCGCACCATAGAATCACGGCGGCGAGCACGAAGAGACCGATCAACAGTACGATGGCCCAGAGGACGAGACAGAGGAAGGAACACATGGTGGCAAAGCAATGCGCAATACTAGGCGGCTGCGCAAGTCCCAATTAAGGTTCAGGCGCGGTTTGAGGAAAGAAATATCTAGGCGATCCAGTCGTGGATGACTTTGCCACCGACATCGGTGAGGCGGAAATCCCGGCCCTGAAAGCGATAGGTGAGTTTGAGGTGGTCGAGGCCGAACTGATGCAGCATGGTGGCGTGCAGGTCGTTGGCGTGCACTGGTTTGTCGACAATGTTCCAGCCGATCTCGTCAGTCTCGCCGTAAGTCAGGCCGCCCTTCAGGCCGCCGCCGGCCATCAGCATCGAGTAACAGAACGGGTGGTGATCGCGGCCGGTGTTGGTGGCTCGACCGTTGCGGTTCTCGCCGAGCGGGGTGCGTCCGAATTCAGCGCCCCAGACGACCATGGTCGAATCGAGCATGCCGCGCTGTTTGAGGTCCTTGATCAGCGCGGCGATCGGTTGGTCGACCGCACCGGCGTTGTAGCCGTGATTTTTGTCGAGATCGGAGTGCTGATCCCAACTGGCGTGAATGATGTTGATAAAGCGGACGCCGCGCTCGACCAGACGGCGGGCGAGCAGGCAGTTGCGGGCCAGATTGTCGTAAGTCGGCGCACCGGGCAGGGTGCCGCGGAAATTGCTGCCTTCGGGTTCGGGGCGACCGACGCCATAAGCCTCGAGCGTGGCTTTCGACTCCTGACTGAGGTCGATCAACTCGGGTGCGGCGGTCTGCATGCGATTGGCGAGTTCGTAGCTGGCAATGCGGCTGGCGATTTCCGGGTCGTGTACTTCGTCGTATTTGCGGCGGTTGAGTGCACCGATCGCGTCGAGTCCGGCGCGTTGCAGTTCCGGTGGCAGGCCGTCGGGAGTTTTCAGATTGAGCACCGGCTCGCCCGTGTTGCGAAACGGCACGCCGGCGTACGATGAAGGCAGAAAGCCGGACTGCCACAGGGTCGAACCGCCCGACGAGCCACGACCGGCGTTGAGCACGACGTAGCCGGGCAGGTTCTCGGATTCCGAGCCGAGACCGTAGTTGATCCACGACCCCATGGTCGGCATGCCGAAACGCGACACCCCGCACTGCATCAGCAACTGGCCCGGATGGTGATTAAACTCATCCGAGTGCAGGCTTCTGATCTGCACGAGATCGTCGGCGCAGCTGCCGATGTGCGGCAGCAGGTCGGAAAACTCCATGCCGCTCTTGCCGTAGCGCTGCCACTTGCGCGGCGAGCCCATCAGCGTGGCGGTATCGGGTTTGATGAAGGCGAAGCGCGCTTTATCGAGCAGTGACTTGGGCAGCTTCTCGCCGTGCAGCTCGTTGAGCTTCGGTTTGGGATCGAACAGGTCGAGCTGCGATGGCGCGCCGGCCATGAAAATGAAAATGCAGGCCTTGGCCTTCGGGTCGTGGTTCGGCTTGAGTGACGCGGCCAGGGTATCGCGCTGATTGGGGGCGAGCGTTGCGGCGTTGAGCGCGCCGTCTTTGGCGAGCATCGAACCGAGCGCGATGCCGCCGAGGCCGCTGGCCGAAGTAGTCAGAAACTCGCGCCGGGTGCGGGACAGGTGCTGTTGAAAAGGATTCATTGCCTAGCTGCGGGTCAGAAATTCGTCGAGGTTGAGGAGCACTCGCAGCGTGGCGGTCCAGGCGGCGAGCTCTGCTGGAGGAATCTTGGTGCCGGCGGCGGCGGGTAGTTCGCCGAGCAGTTGCGTGGCGGCTTCGGGATTGGCCTGGTAATAGGCCCGGCTCCGGGCGAGCAGATCGCTGAGCGCCTTTTGCTCGGTGGCATCCGCGGTGCGGGTCAGGGTGTGGGAAAAGGCGTGCGCGATTTTGCCGGCGTCATCGGCCCCGGGTTTCTCCTCGAGCACGCGGCGGGCAAGACCGACCGCGGCTTCGCGGAACACTTCGTTGTTGAGCGTGACCAGCGCGGCGAGCGGGGTGTTGGAGCGGGTGCGCTGCACGCTGGTGACGTTGCTGTCGGGACAGTCGAAGGTCATCAGTGTTGGATGCGGTGCGGTGCGTTTAAAAAAGGTGTACAGGCCGCGCCGGTAGCGGTCTTCGTTTTCGCTGACCTTCCACTTGAAGGCACTGTTGTAGTTGACGTCGGCGACACCGTCGGGCATCGGCGGGAACACACTTGGGCCGCCGATTTTATCGCTCAACAATCCGGCCGCAGCGAGGCTGACGTCGCGAATGATCTCGGCATCGACCCGGAAACGATTCTGCCGCGCGAGCAGTTCGTTTTTAGGATCGATGTCGGCCAGTTCGGGGCGGTGATCGGAGGATTGCCGGTAGGTGCTCGAGTGCACGATGGTACGGATCAAGTTTTTCCCTGACCAGTCGAGGCGGATGAATTCGCCGGCCAGCCAGTCGAGCAGTTCAGGATGGCTGGGGCGGTCACCGCGCACACCGAAGTCATTCATGGTCGGCACAATGCCGGCGCCGAACAGGTAGGCCCAGATGTGGTTGACGGCGACGCGGGGCGGCAGTGGGTTTTGCCCATTGACCAGCCAACGGGCGAGGTCGAGGCGGTCGCCGGTTTCGGCGCGATGTTCGATGGGGGGCAAGGTCGCAGGTGTGCCCGGCTCGACTGCGTCGAGTGGTTCCTTGAATTCGCCACGGCGAAAAATGTGCGTCGTGCGGGCATCGGTCGAGCGCTGCGAAATGACGCGCACGTCAAGGGCCGGGGCTTTCGGTTGACTGGCTTGCAGTTGGTCGATCGCGGCGGCGAGCGCACGGGTTTCGGGGGCGACGCTGGCGGCGTAGTAGTCGCGCAGGCGATGGCTTTCCTCTTTGCTGCGACCGGTGCCGGGTTTCGCTATAATATTGCGAATGTCATCGGGAACGATCAGGTCGGTGGCGCCGGTGATCGCGCTGAGCTTGAAGCGGCCGATGGTGTGACTGCTGCCGTAGTTTTGCACCAGCTGAATGGTGAACTTGGCGGGTTGGTCGAGAGTGACGGTGTCGGCGAAGCCGAATTCGGCGTGGTGATCTTTGCCGTATTCGCTGCCGACGGCCCATCCGGTTCCGTCCTTGTTTGCCTTAACATTTGGGTCGAGGGCATTTTGAACCGGGTAGTTTGCCTGCGAATAATCGGCCCGGGCGCCACCGAAGGTGATGGCTTTTCCGTCGAGCGTCAGGCGCAGGTGATTGAGCACGAAGTTGCCATGCTTGACGCGACCGGGGCCTTTTGCGGGCAGGGATTCATCGCTTAACACGTCTAGTCTCAAACCGTTATACGTGCCCGCTGGAAGCTCGCCGGTGAGGGTGTAGGTGGCGGTCTCGGGATTCTTTCCGGTGGCAAGATAGGAGCCGTCGTCGAGTTTTTTGAAAACCACGTCTTTGGGCGGTTTGGCTTCCTCGATGTTGAGATCCTGGAGCCTGGTGTCGGCTTCCCGGGCGCTGGCGATCTGTGCGCGGATGGCTTTTTCCCATTCGGGAATGCGCTCGCTGACCTTGTTGATCAGCGCGCTCTGTTGTTGCCGTTTTGCCTGAAAGGTTTCGAGGTAGGCGGCGTGATCTTTTTCCCACTGGGCCCATTCGGCTTCGGTGCGCCGAACTTTGGTATTGGTCTCGTCGCCGTTGTTGAAATAGGCGTAGAGCGAATAGTAGTCGTGGTGAGTGATCTCGTCGTACTTGTGCGTGTGGCAGCGGGCGCAACCGACGGTGAGGCCGAGCCAGACGGCACCGAGGGTTTCGGTGCGATCCATGACTGCGGCGACGCGCCATTGTTCCTTGTCGGTGCCGCCTTCGGTATTGGTCAGGGTCTGACGATTAAAGGCGGTGGCAAGATTCTGGTTTTCGTCGGCATCGGCCAGCAGATCGCCGGCCAGTTGTTCGATGGTAAACTGGTCAAAGGGCAGGTCGCGGTTGATGGCATCGATGACCCAATCCCGGTAGCGCCAGGCATTGGGGCGGTTGTTGTCCTTTTCGTAACCGTCGGAGTCGGCGTAGCGGGCTTTGTCGAGCCAGTGTCGTCCCCAGCGTTCGCCGAAGCGCGGGCTGGCGAGCAGTCGATCGACGAGGTCCGTGTAGGCTTTTTCGGGATCGCCTGCGCAGGCTTTGAGAAAAGCGGCGACTTCGGCCGGTTCGGGCGGCAGGCCGACCAGGTCGTAGCTCAGACGGCGGATCAGGGTTTCCGGCGTCGCGCCGGGCGATGGAGTGATGTTCTTTTCGGCAAGCCTGGCGAGCACATACTGGTCGATCGGGTTGCGGATCGTTGCGGCCGGGGCCTTGACTTCGGGCGGGGCTTTTTGTGAAAGCGGCTCGTAGGCCCAGTGGCGGGGCCAGTCAGCGCCTTGTGCGATCCACTGTTTGAGCAGTTTTTTTTCACCGTCGGTCAGCGGCTCGGCCTTGTCGGGCGGCGGCATGATTTCGTCGGGATCACTGTGATTGATGCGCTCGATCAGGGAGCTGGCGTCGATCTTGCCGGGGACGATGGCTCTGTTGCCGGATTCGAGCTCGATGCCGGCGTTGTCGAGATTGGTCAGACGCAAGCCACCTTTGGCGTCATCAGGGCCGTGACAAAGGGTGCACTTCTCGGCAAAAATAGGCCGCACGTCGCGTTCGAAATCGACGACGTCGGCGGCGCTGGCCGGAGTTGCGGCTAGCGCTGAAAAAACGCCGAAGAGACTGGCCGGAAATTTTATCATGAACAATTTAAGCGTAAGCGACTTTGGTGGACGGGTGAAGGACAAGCTGGGCGCAATGGCGTGGCGTATCTGCGCGACCGGGGCGCTGGCGCTGTGCCCGGCGACGTCGGGCGTGGCTGCCGAAAAACCGAATATTCTGCTGATCGTGTCGGACGATCAGGGCTATCACGATCTCGGCGCGATCAATGACCAGATCATTACGCCGAATCTCGATCGGCTGGCGGCGGAGGGCACGCGACTGACAAATTTCTACGTTGCCTGGCCGGCCTGCACGCCGTCGCGCGGATCATTTCTGACGGGGCGCTATCCGCAGCGCAACGGCATTTACGACATGATCCGCAACGAGGCGCCGGACTATGGGCATCGCTACAACGATGAGGAGTATGCGGTCACCTGGGAGCAGATCGGCGGCATGGATGAACGTGAAGTGTTAATTCCTAAAATGCTTAAGCCTCAAGGTTATAAAAGTGGAATTTACGGAAAATGGGATCTGGGCGTTTTGAAGCGATTTTTGCCGACTTCGCGCGGCTTCGACGACTTTTACGGCATCGTTAATACCGGCGTCGACTACTTCACTCACGAGCGCTATGGCGTGCCGAGCATGTATCGCGGCGAGGTGCAGACCGGGGAGGATAAGGGGACTTACTGCACCTATCTGTTCGAGCGCGAGGCGCTGCGCTTTTTGCAGAATCACGCCGGCTCCGGTGATGGCAAAGCGGCCGACCCGTTCTTTCTGTTCGTGCCGTTTAACGCGCCGCATAACTCGTCGTCGCTGGACCCGAAAATTCGCGGCACGGTGCAGGCACCGCCGGAATTCGAGGCGATGTATCCGCCGGTCGAGGTGGAGTATAAAAAGGGCAAAAAGTATGGCGAAGAGGCCCTCGTGCCGACTACTGAGAAACGCTACCGGGACTATCGGGCGGCGGTAACTTGTATGGATGCGTCGATCGGCAAAATGCTCGACCTGCTCGATGAGAAAGGCATTGCCGATAATACCATTGTGATTTTTTTCTCCGACAACGGCGGCAGCGGTGGCGCGAACAATCAGCCGCTGCGCGGTCATAAATCGCAGATGTGGGAGGGCGGCATCCGGGTGCTGTCGATGGTGCGCTGGCCGGATGGCGGAGTGCCGGCGGGTCAGGTGAACGACGCGTTTTTGAGCAGTCTGGAAGTTTTTCCCAGTCTGGCATCGGCAAGCGGTTCGGCCCTGCCGCAAGGCGTCAAGATCGATGGTTACGACTGGTGGGACACGCTGCGCGGCCAAGCGGAAAGTCCGCGCACCGAAATGTTCTGGAAGCGGCGCGATCTGCTTGGCGCCCGGGTCGGCAAGTGGAAGTGGGTCGATATGGGCGGCAAGTCGGGCGGCCTGTTCGATCTGTCGGTGGATATCGGCGAGCACAACGATCTGTCGGCGGAAAAACCGGAGGTGCTGAAGATGGTGAAGGACAAGTTTGCGGCATGGCTGCAGGAGACGATGGTCGACGCTGAACCGCGCGGACCGTTTAAGAACTACTAAGGGTTCTTGGTTCTTGCTTGGTTTCGCGGTGGCAGGATGTCGCGTCGCGACCATGCTGGATAGCCAGGGGATTCATCCCCATACGGGTCAGGATAGAGCGGGCAATAACTGGGCTGAAAGCCCACCGGCACAAAGCCCGGGCCTTCGGCTCCGGGGCCACTGTTGCGATGATAGTCCGCCCTGAAAGGGCGGCAGCAGGCGATCGATGGCGGGCGGAGTGACTTTTGCTGGCGCCCCTCGAGGCCGCGCTTATTCGGCTCGAAGTCACCCAGCCGTAAAACGGCTGAACTTTGTGCTCTCGGGTCTTCAGCCCGTTCAGTTATTCCTTAACCTGACGCGGACGGGATTCATCCCCTCGATGGGTTTTCCCGCCTTCGCCTGCGTCGCTTCAACGGCCGTTCTGAAAAGAAGCTCCTGACATATGCCTATCGTTGCAGGCCGGTGCCTACGGGACGGCAGTGAATGACGCGGGGCATAATTCCCGAGCCCGGCCACGGAGAACAAGGTCCCCACGGCACGCAAGGCGGGACTGGTCGTTGCTTGTCGGCGTCGAAGTGACTTTCGGGCAAAGGTTTTGCGTCTAAGGGGGTAGTTGCCACGCTCTCGTGGCTGACTTTCTAAAAGTAATTCCCCAGACTTAAATCACTCGATCACCATGGACGCCATCAAACTTCTCAGTAGCCTTCTTAAGAACAACTCCATGGGGTCGAATATCCTCGGTAGCCTGCTCGGCGGCGGTGGACAATCGCAGGGTGGAGGTGGCGGGCTCGGTGCTCTGGCGGGAATGCTCGGTGGTGGCGGCGGCAGCAAGGGCGGTGTCGGTGGCTTGTTAGGATCGATTCTCGGCAGTGGCGGACAAAGTAGTGGCGGCGGCGGTGGTCTCGGTGCTCTGGCTGGCATGCTCGGCGGAGGCGCCGGTGCAGCGGGTTTGCTCGCTAAGTTGACGGGTGGCAGGGACGCGCAGCAGGTTGCTGTGGCCGTGCCTCAAGAGGAGAGCCAGCAGGCGGAGATTTTGGTTCGAGCGATGTGCAACGCCGCCAAATCGGACGGCAGGCTCGATGATACTGAGAAGGAAAAAATCATCGGCAATCTCGGCGCCGAAGTGACTCAGGATGAGATCGATTTTGTGCAGGCTGAACTTGCCGCGCCACTCGACGTTGACGGATTTGTTCGTCAGGTCCCGGCAGGAGCCGCCACGCAGGTATATTCCTTTTCAGTGATGGGCATTAAGATCGACGAGCAGGCCGAGGCCAACTATCTCGGTCAGCTGGCTCAGGGACTGGGGCTCGATGCGGCTACCTGCAACGACATCCACGATCAGCTCGGCGCGCCGCGTATTTTTGCGTAGCGCGGGGCAGAGGGATGGAGAAATTGAGGGACGGAGGGATTGAAAGACTGAGTGTCCTTTTGCGTTTTCCGGAAAAAATGCGCCGTGCGGTTTCTCGCGGTGGCGCGAATGGTGGATCGGTGCGAGAATGCGCCGACCTCCTAGAGACGCAGTGGCCGCTGTGGCGGAATTGGTAGACGCAGCAGACTTAAAATCTGCTTTCCAGTTTGGAAGTGCGGGTTCGATTCCCGCCGGCGGCACTTTTTTAAAAGGGGCTCTTCAGGATTCCGCGCATCTTGCAGTGGCTTTTGAAGGGAATTTTCCGGATGTTTTATCCCGCCGGTGAAGCGGGCGGAGCGGGTGGCATTTGCTGCAATGTCTGTATCCGGCGCATCGGGCGCAGACTCAGCTGATTGAACCATTCGCTGGCTTTGCCTTCTGCACCTTGCAAAAAGGCGGCTTTCAGCTTCTCATGGTGCACCGGTGGTCGGTGATGGCTTAGTTTTGTCACGGTCACGCTTTTGCTTTCCGCCAGTCGACAACATTCTGAATCGTTATGGCGTGGATTTTCTGGACCAGTTTGGCGCTGCTTGCATTTTCCTTTGTCGGCTATCCCGTCGTGCTTGCGTTGCTTCTCAAGCTCAGGGGTTTTCGAAAAAATCCGGACGTGGTTGCGGGCGCTGCTGATGGCTCGAGCGCTGCCACGGCGTCGGTGGTTTTGGTGGTGCGCGACGAGGAAGCGCAGATCGCCGGGCGAATCGCCGATCTGCTTTCTGCCCGCGATGTCGAGGGGCTCGACTGGGAGATCCTCGTAGTTTGCGATGGCTGCACCGATGCCACGGCGCAGCGGGCGCGCCTGGCGGGAGGTGACCAGCTGCGGGTGATTGAGCTGACCGAAAGCCGGGGCAAAGCCAATGGTGTGAATGTCGGAGTTGCCGCAGCGAGCGGGGATGTGGTGATCTTCGCCGATGCCCGGCAACGTTTTGACGAGCGGGCAATCGCGCGATTGTTGGCGGCGTTCGATGATTCCAAGGTGGGGGCGGCCAGCGGCAGTTTGGAAATAGAGAGCAGTGAGGCGGGTGCCGGCGCGGGCGTCGATCTGTACTGGCGACTGGAAAAATTTACCCGCCAGGCTGAGTCGCGCATCGATTCCTGCATCGGCTGCACCGGGGCGATCTATGCGATCCGACGCGATCTGTTCGAACCCATGCCCGAGGATACCGTGCTCGATGATGTCGTGGTGCCGATGCGGATCGCAGTGGCCGGCGGGCAGGTGAAATTTCTCGCCGAGGCAAAAGCTTACGATCCACAGAAGCTCGCCCCGGAGAGCGAGCGGCGCCGCAAGACGCGGACGCTGGCGGGGAATTTTCAAATGTTGATGCGTTATCCGGGCTGGCTGCTGCCGTGGCGCAACCGCCTGTGGTGGCAGTTGATCGCTCACAAGTACCTGCGTCTCGCCGGCCCGGCTCTGCTGGTGATTTGTCTGCTGTCCAATCTGGCGCTGATCTCGAGCCACTGGTTTTTCATGTTGACCATGGCGGCGCAGCTGGCTCTTTACCTGCTCGCCATGATCGGGCTTTTGCTGCCGGCTTTGCGAAACCGCCTGCTGACCGTGCCGGCCGGCTTTGTGCTGTTGCAGTGGTTCTGTGTGCTGGGTTTTTTCGAGTGGCTGCGGCGCTCGTTGTCCGGGCAAGGCGGCACATGGAAATGACTTATTGGAAAACGAACTGATGATCCGGGCAATCGACAAATGGCTGTGGCCGTATTTAACACGATCGCGATCAAACGCGCGATCGGGGACGGATCGGCATGTGATGCTGTGTGTCTGTGACCACTTCGAGCCGCTCCACGATACCGACCGCGGCGGGGCATTGCGGCGCATCGATGAGTGGCAGAAGCGCTGGCCGAAGATCGTCGAGGAATTCGCGGACCTTGGCAGCGATGGTATCGGTCCGAGGCACACGTTTTTCTATCCGGTGGAGCAGTATCACGAGGACATTGTGTCACGAATCGCGGAAATCTGTCGGGTCAGCGGCGCAGAAACCGAGTTGCATCTGCATCACGACGACGACACTGCCGACAATCTCGAGCGGGTGCTGATCGAGGGCAGGGATGCCCTGGCGGGTCACGGACTGCTGGCCCGGGATAAAGACTCTGGCGATCCGCGCTATGGATTTATTCACGGCAACTGGGCGCTCGACGACAGTGACCCGAACGGTCGCAACTGCGGGGTGCGCGGCGAGCTGGGGATCCTGCGACGCAGCGGATGCTACGCGGATTTCACCATGCCGTCGGCGCCGCATCCGACACAGACCCGGACGATCAATTCGATCTACTATGCGCAGGACAGCCTGGCGGGAAAAAGTCACGATCACGGCACGCAGGCCGCGGTGGGCATAACCGGAGCACTGCGTGAGCGCGACGATCAACTGCTGTTGATCCAGGGGCCGCTGGGATTGAACTGGCAGCGGCGCAAGTGGGGCGTGTTGCCGAAGGTCGAGAATGCCGAGTTGACCGGTGCCAATCCGCCGACCGCGCAGCGTTTTGAGCTGTGGTCGGAGCTTGCGCCGGGCGTCGCTGGCCGACCGGAGTGGAGTTTTGTGAAACTGCACACCCACGGCGGAATTCCGCAGAACTACGAGACCTTGTTAGGTGATCCGATGCGGCGCTTTTACGAGTCGTTGCGCGACCTGCGCGAGCGCGGCATCAAACTCCACTTCGTCAGCTCCCGCGAAATGACCAACCTCGTGCACGCCGCTGAAGATGGTGTTCAGGGGGATCCGAATGAGTTTCGCGATCATCGCCTGCTCAGGGCTACCGGTGGAAACTAAACGAACTGACGGCGCGGTCAGTTGTCCGAAGCATCCGGCCGCAGGCGCAGGGTCGCGGTGACGGCGCGGTGTTGCGAGGGGCGCGTCGGTTCGGTGACGCAGTCGATGGTTTGCCAATGCCGGTCATGCAGCACGTAGTCGAGTCGAATCCACGGGCCGCCCAGACTGAGCGGGTTGCGCGTCGTGCCCGGAAAAGTGTAGCCGTAGCCCCGGCCGGCCGCCTCGTGGGTATCGGTCAGCTGTTGTTCGATCAGATGATGAATGTAGCCACCCGCGGGGGCATTCAAGTCGCCGGCGACAATGACCGGCAGTGGCTCTGATTTAATCTCCTCCAACAGCTCCTCGACCAGTCCGATTCGACCATCCCAGTAAGTTTGGTTGATCTTGCGTTTTTCACCGAGCGGAGTGCCGGGAATGCCGATGATGCCATAGAGAAAAGCGCCTCTGCGATAATACAGGAGAATGTCCCGCGGCGAGCGCGGATGAATGCAGAACAGGGCGATTTTTTTTCCGGCGAAATCGAGTTCGAAGCGTGCCATCGGCTGGCGGGTTTGGCCTTCGACCTGAGTCTCAAACAGCCGGCTTGAGATGATCGGGTAGCGACTGAGAACGGTGAACTCGCCCTCATCGGCGGTGTAGCCGAACTCCCGGTAAGCGTCGTCAGCCGCGTAACGGGCGGCACGTTTGCCGGCTTCCTGAAAGACGATAATGTCCGGTTTGGTGAGATTTTTAAACGGCTGCAAACTCTGGTTGGCATGCTGTCCGCGATTGTAGGTGAGCACGCGCAGTTCTGGTGGCGCGGTGACGGCTGCCGGCAGCTCGGGCCGGCTGCCGAAATTCCAGCCCATGCCGAACACCATAAACAGCGGAGCAATGGCCAGTTGCAGAGGCAGCAGCCGCCAATGAAAAATCAAACTTGGCAGTATCAGGAAGGGCAGGGGCAGCAAAAAGCCAATCCGGGGCAGGAACAGCACAAACGCGAAGGTCAGGTTGCGCTCGCCGATCCAGCGCAGGGCCAGCACCGCAACCACCAGCGACAGCGCATAGGCCACGGTCGACCACAGCAACAACCGTCGCAGCCCTCGCCACAGCTTGACCAGAAATCGCTTTCTGCCGGCGTCGTCGGTCAGGGTTTGGCCAAGCTGTTTGAGGAGCTTGTCGAAACGCTTCATTCAGTGGCAGCGGAAGTCGCGCCCTGCGCCGCAGCGGCAGAAGGATCGGCTGGATCGGCCGCCTGGCTCTCCGTGGTTGGATTCTGCTCTACCGAGGCCGGCGGAAAAAAGTGCCGGCGTGCGAGTGCGATCACGATCATGGTCATGGCGAGCAGGATCGCCAGCAGAACCAGCGATTCGATGATGGTGAACGCGGATCGCCGCGAGTCGGGTCGGAGGCTGCGGCGCGGGTTGAACGATCTTAGGTTCATGGCGGATACTTGCTATTGAAGGGGGGGAGGGGAGATGAGCGTTCACTCAGGGGTGTGGCCCGGGGCTTTGCGGAGTGACCAGATCATCGGGCATAAATGAATGTGAAGACGGTTTAATGACCGTTCCGCCCGCAGAGCGAACCACTGCTATCAGGCTAACGCTGCACCTCTCTTGGAACGTGGTGGGAGGCGGGGATCTGGTTACCCTGGCCGCCGAAGAACTTATCCCGTCTCGGTTGACCGGGAGTGCCGGCACTTCCGGATAGAAGGAGCATGGCGCACACTGACAACGCGGCCAGGCATGGCATCAGGAAAGAACGGGATAGAGCAAGGGTCATAGGTCTCACAGGTAATCAATATTTTTCGGCCCTATCCTGACCAACGATGACGGGGCGCGCAAGTGGGCATATGCAAATGCCCGATAAACGGTGGTCGAATGACGAAAAACGAACGTTCACAGATTTGATTTCGAAATAACCAGGTGAAGCAACGCTTTCTCAAAAAAGCGAATCTTCCAGAAGGATGTCCTTTTGCACAGAATTTTAGGTTAGGGTTCGCCGCTTATAGTTGTAAATTCCATAATTATCGTGCTTTGCATAAGTTCAGTAATGCATTACTAGTTATCAGCGAAGCCTTATAATTACAGGGCTTAAGTGGCTTACTCTATGCGTTATGAATGTGTCTATTTTGAACCAAAAAGTCCGCGATTTCGCCCTTGCATAAATGCGTTGCAATACTAACCGTAATCCGC
>CBDULB010000141.1:0-15447 GCA_965367965.1 uncultured bacterium
AGCGCATCCGGAAGATCTCGATTGGAAGAAATCGATCGTCGATCTGTGCAAGCTGCTCGACATCGACAGCAGCTATGGCGCTCGCAAAGAAATGGCTTTGGAGCTCGGCTACACGCAGGAAAAAATCGACTGCGATGGTTCAGCGGAGATGAATCTGTGGTTGCACAAAACCGTCATGGCCAAGATTGCCGAGAACGGTGGCAAATTGCCCGCCGGATTGGCTGACTGAGGTTGCCGGCGAACGCTTTACCATCGGACGGGCTCGCTGGCGGATGACGTCGACGGGCCTTTTTATTTGCGCCCGGCAGTTGGGCATTGACTTCACCGTGAGACTTTTGCTCCGGACCGGCAGCGCTCAGCAAACAGGTTGCCCGGGACTGGCTCTGTCCCCGGATTCGAAGATGCCTGCGTAAACCTGCTCGTAGCCGGCGACCATGGTTGCGATGGAAAAATGATTCTCAACGCGACTCCGGCAGGCCTTGCGATCGATAGCCGCTAGGCGGTCGATTGCGCCGGCGGCTTCGGCAACGTTGTTGACCAGATATCCGGTCACGCCGTCGGCGATGACTTCGCGGCAGGATCCCAGATCCATGGCGATCACCGGTACGCCGGCGGCATTCGCTTCGGCGAGGACCAGACCGAAGCGTTCGGGGATGGTGTTGAGATGAAGCAGGGCACACGCCCGGGCGAATAGTCGATTTTTTCCTGAATTGTCGACCGGACCGATGTAGCGAATTCTATCGTCGTCGAGATGGGGTTCGACTTGCTCGCGGAAATACCGTTCGTCCTGAATGATACCAGCGATGACGAGACGTCTGCCGCTGAGTTGGGCAACCTCGATGGCGAGGTGGGTGCCTTTGTCGGGATGAATGCGACCGAGGAAGATGAGGTCATCACCGGCTTTTTCCACCAGCGGGTAGAGGAGCAGATCGATACCGTTATAGACCGTGGCCAGATAGTTCAATCCGGCGGCCCGGTCGGATTCGCTGATCGATACAAAGTTCCCGTCGCGGTATTTTTCGTAGACCGGCATGATTTTCGGGGATGAAAAACCGTGGATGGTGGTCAACAGCGGAGTTTTGACCAGGCGACTGAAACTGAGGGCCATGAAATCGTAGTGGCTGTGAATCAGGTCGAACTCTGCGGCGTGCTCGAACATTTCCGAGAGATGCAGGTACTCGGCAACTTTGGCATCGGCTTCGGGATCTTCCTCATAGCCTTTCGGTACGACCGCATGCAGGCGGGCTTTTGTGATCGAATCTGCGCTTGCGAACAGCGTCACATCCCAGCCGCGGGCGACGAGACCTTCGGCGATATTAGAGGCTACGGTTTCCCATGCGCCGTATCGCTCGGGCGGCGTGCGCCAGGCCACCGGCGAAAGCACAGCGATTTTTTTATCGCGCCACTTTTCGATGCTGGACCGGTTCATTGCGATTCGCAGGGCGCGGCAGCGGTGTTGGCGAGTAGCGCCTTGAGCAAATCGTCGAGCAGGAGGCTGGCAACGGCTGAGGAATGATCGCTGACCGCGAAAGGCAGGATCAGTTTATCTCCGTGGAGCATGGAGCCGCAGCTGTAGACGACATTGGGAACGTAACCTTCGCGATCGTTACCTTTCGGGCTAAGCAGTGGATCGCTGAGGCGACCGATCACTTTGGTTGGATCGTTCAGGTCGAGCAACACTGCGCCGATGCAGTATTTGCGCATCGGGCCGACGCCATGGGTGATGACTACCCAGCCGGCTTCGGTTTCGATCGGTGAGCCGCAGTTGCCGATTTTCACCGATTCCCACATCTCGCAGGGGCGGACGATCACCTGCGGATCGGACCAATGATGGGGGCTGTCCGAAAACATGATGAACAGGTTTTCGTTGTCCTGTCGGGAGAGCATGGCGTAGCGGCCGCCGATGCGACGTGGAAACAGGGCCATGCCTTTATTCTGAACTGCGTTGCCATTCAGAGTCAGAACGCGGAAATGAAGGAAATCGTTTGTCTCGAGGAGTTGAGGGAGGATGTCGTGGCCGTTGTACGCCGTATAAGTCGCGTAGTAGGTGACGCTGCCATCGTCGTCCACGAAGCGGACGAAGCGGGCATCTTCGATGCCATTGGTCTCATTGGTCGATACCGGAAAAATGATGCGCTCGCTGATCGCAAGCTTTTCCGAAAAACGAACTTCATAGTTTGAATCTGCCAACCACTGAATGGCATCCAGGGTATGGGTTAATTCGTGAGTCGCAGGCTGGTGCTCGTGGCGAACGGTGCCGACGCTTTTATTCAAATCGCTCCGCGTAAAGGTTTCTTCAATCGAATCCATCACTGCGGTGGCATACTCACCATCGCACTCCATTTCGTGCAGTTTCATGCAGAATCGCCGTTTCTGATAGCGGGGATCCGGAATGATCTCCGGCGCAGTGACAAATCGCGAAACAGGATCCAGTTTGATTCTACTGTCGGCTGAGATAATACCGGTGCGAAATTCGATCGATGAGACATGGCCTTCACCGACGGCGCGCAGGCTCATGATGAAACGCTGGGCACCTGCGGGAAGATTGCTCTGGTCCGGGTGTGGCACCATGGAGGGGTTAAAAATAGCCGCGGACTCCAGGGCATACTCCCCGGAAAAGAGTGCGCCGATCAGCAGCTGCCGCTCTCGCGACAGCGGACGCTGAGTGAACACGTGGGCTTTGATTTTTTCATAGTGATCCATCAGGATCGTTTCGATATCGTAATGCCGGTCATCGAACTCACGACGCGTCTCAGCCAGTTCGCAGACGACTTCCGCTTCGGTCAGTGCCAGCGCGCGGCCAACTACCGTCAGGATGAGTCGGTCCTCGCCGGGTATAAACGGACGGAGGATGACGCGTGCACTCTCGGGGAGCAGGGTGACTTCGTGGCGATGGATTCGGATAGAATTCAAGAGTTGGAGTCTTTGGCAGGATTGGGAAACGGAAAAGTGATCAGTTGTTGGGCGCTGTTCATCTCCGCCAGAGCCAGATGGTAGGCGAGTGTTGATTCGGCCCCCTGATTCTCGCTGACGCCGTCGGCATGGAGGCCGTCACCGCAACCGCCGGTTACGAAATCGTAAATCGGTGTGTTGAGATCGTTGCGCCCGAGAAACCATTCAAAGGCCCGTTTGGCTTCTTCATTCCAGGCGTCATCCCTGGTGGCGCGAAATGCTTCGTGGCAGGCTGCGACCATCGCCTGCGCTTCGACGGGTTGTTGGTCGAAATCCGCTCTCGACCCTCCGCGTTCATAAAAGCCGTTGCTGCCAATCGGACGAAAGCATGCCGATTGAGCGGTCTGGATCGACGCCAGCCAGCGCAGCGATTTTAAGCCGATTTTGAGAGCTTCAGGGTTTGGCATCCACTGCCCGCTGAGGATCAATGCCTGACTGAGTCGGGCATTGTCATAGGTAAGACGGTTTTCAAACCAGGGCCATTCCGCCGTCGAAACGGCCTGCCAGCATTTTACCAATTTGCCCGTCAATTGCTCGCGCAGGTCATTGATACTGTCGTCTGCCGGGTAGCGACGCAGGTACTCGTGAATCCCCAGCAAAGTGAATGCCCAGGCCCGCGGTGAGGTAAATTCCGCTACCACTGGATATCCCTGCTCGAACAGTTGCGCCGACAGCCGGCGGTGGCCGGCATCACGTGAGCGTCCTGCACCGGTGCCGGCCGCCCACAAAGCCCGTCCGTGGCTGTCTTCGCTGCCAAAATCTTCCAGCCACGCCCAACCATGACTCATAAAATTACGGAAGCGCTTGCTCTGGTAATCGAAGGCTGCGGCGAGAAAGGCAAGATAGCTGGTGGCCAGCCGGTTCAGGCTCACTGAGGTAGGCTCGTCGCCGGTTTCGTCGAGCAGGTTGCAGAGGATGAACGCTCTGGCGTTGTCATCCGTGCAATAACCTTCGTGAAAATTCGGCACGTTAAAAATCGCGTGCTGAAGAATGCCGGTGCCATCGCTCATCCGCACGATATGGTCGAGCTTGCTGGGAGGCAGCGCGTGCGGACGACTGTTCAGTGTCCACTCCGCAAAGGCCGCTCGCGGTATGGCTTTGCGGTCGGCGCAGGCGTGGTGAAAAGACTCAAGGTAGCGTTGCGCCACCGCCGGCCAAATCATCTCACGGCCCATGGCGTAGGCCCCGTGTCGAATGCGTTCCATGCGCGGTTCATCGTCGAGTAAATCGGAGACGCTCTCCGCAATCGCCGGCGGATCGTGAAAGGGAACCAGCGCCCCGCGTCCGTCCGCCAGCAATTCCTGCGCATGCCAGTAGGGCGTCGAAACGACCGCTTTTCCGGCACCGAATACGTAGGCCAGAGTGCCCGAAGTTACCTGCGCTTCGTTCAGATAGGGAGTCAGGTAAATATCCGTGGCACCGATAAACTCTTTCAAATCCTCCAGAGAAACAAAGCGATTATAAAAAATGACGTGCTCTTTTACTCCGCATTTTTCGGCCAGACGGTTCAAACCGAGGCGATAGCGTTCGCCCTCATTGGCGAGCAGGTGAGGGTGGGTCGCTCCCAGGATCAGGTAGACCACGTTAGGATGGCGGCGCACGATCTCCGGCAGGGCTTCGATAGCATGCTCGATGCCTTTGCCTGGACCGATGAGTCCGAAAGTCAGGATCACCTGACGTCCCTCGACGCCGAACTGCTGTTTGTAGACGCTCGAGTCGACGAACTCCATGTCGGGAATTCCGTGGTTGATGATGTCGATTTTCCCGTCGGGAACAGCAAACGTTTCCTGTAAAATTTCTGCGCCTTTCTTCGCCATAACGACGAGGCGGTCACTGCGCTCAACAAGCTCCTCCATCACTTTTCGTTGGGCCGCATTCGGATCCTGAAGAACCGTGTGCAGCGTCGTCACGACCGGCATTCTGACTTCCTTCAGCAGGGCCAGTAAATGGCTGCCGGCCGGACCGCCGTAAATTCCAAATTCGTGCTGAACGCAGAGAATGTCAGCGTTGCGAAAGTTCAGGAAATCCGCTGCGCGCCGATAGGAATCGAGTTCCTTTTCCTGAATTTCGAACTGCACCCGGGGCGGATACCGGTAGCCTTCGGAGCGATCATTGACCGCGCCGACATAGCAAGCGGATGCGGGTGCAGCGTCAGCAACGGCGTTGCTGAGATCGTGCGTGAAAGTAGCAATCCCACACAGGCGCGGCAGATGATCGCCTAGAAAAGCAATGCGCCCGGGAACGGGGGGCGGAGTCAAGAAGTGCTCCTATCGCTTGAAGGCATGAATCAATAGACTTGATCTGCCTCCACAAAGCAATGGGAGATTCATCGCCATGCCGCCGGCTGGACTTAACGCCGGCGAATCGGCAGGCTGCGCGGATTCATCCATCCCTCAGCTTGTTGGTCGCCATTGGCAAAACGACGTGGCAGACCTTTGGCGGGCGGATGAATGATGCGCAGACGCAGCGGTCGGGCTCCGCGGGCGGGAGTGGTTATGAGTGGGATCGTTACCTGCCGGACGATCGGCCTTTTTGTAGCCGGCAGGATTCTTCTGAGCTGTCAGCTGCCAGTCGGTGGTGGTGCGCGGCTCAATGACGGAAATTCAGCGTGCGCGTTGCCGGCTTGTCGCCGCCGACCGCTGCAGCTGTAAAAACAAGCGCCACCGACCGGATAAAAATCCGGCGGTGGCGACTGATTTTCAGTATTGGAAAAAGCGTATCGCCTCAGCCGCCGCAAACGGCATCGAAGGCTTCCTCAAGAACGTCGAGGCCTTCGCGGAGTTGAGCTTCGTCGATGCATAGCGGTGGGCAAAGTTTGACGGTGCCGCCACCGGTGCCGACGGGGCCGAACAGCATCAGGCCGTTTTCGACAGCAATCTTGACGATTTCCCAGGCGGTGTCGTGATCGGGTTCGAGGCTGCCTTTTTCGGGAACCATCTGAATGGCGGCGACCAGACCGGTGGCTTCGGCGCGGCCGACGCGATCGGGATACTTGGCTTCAAAGTGCTGCATCCGCTCCTTGAAGATGGCTTCGAGGCGGTGGGCATTGCCGACCAGGTCGTGGTCGACCAGGTAGGTGATGTTGGCCAGTGCGGCGGCACAGCAAATCGGGTTACCGGTATGGGTCGAGGTCATGCTGCCGGGAGGGAACAGGTTCATCCAGTCGGATTTGCCGATCACCGCGGACAGAGGCATGCCTGAGCTGATGCCCTTGCCGCAAACGATCATGTCAGCGCTGACGCCGTAGTGCTCGAAGCCCCACATTTTGCCGCAGCGACCGAAGCCGGCCTGAACTTCATCGAAGATCAGCAGGGCCTGATTGTCGTCGCAGAAGGCACGCAGCTTTGCCATGAAATCATTGGGCAGCAAAATCGCGGTGCCGCCCTGATACGTTTCGAGGCAGACGCCGGCAATGCGTGCCGGGTCGACGCCCTGGTCGGCGAGTGCTTTCAGGAATCCGTCAAAGCTGGTGTCTTTGCCGCGGTAGCCATCCGGCACGGGAACGTTGACCATGCACGGGTCGTGATTGACGATCCAGTCCTTCAGGCCGGGAATGCCGCCGGCCATCTGCGAACCGAGGGTGCGGCCGTGAAAGTCGCCGTCGAAGGTGACGATGTAGTCTTTGTCGGCGCCGGCGATCTGGTGGCCGTGAGCACGGGCGACTTTGATCGCGCACTCGATCGCTTCCGAGCCGGTGGTCAGCAGAAAAACTTTGTCGAGGTAGTCGGGCGCACACTTTTCCAGAATGTAGTCGACCAGTGCGGCGCGTTCGCGATTCGGAAAGCAGTAGGAGTGATGCAGGCGCTGAGCAGTCTCGACGATGGCAGCCGTGGCTTCGGGGCGGGTGTGACCGGCATTGGCGACCAATACGCCAGAGGAAAAGTCGAGCCACTGGTTCCCGTGACGATCGTAGACGTGCACACCTTCAGCGCGGTCCCAGACGATTAATGGCTGGCCGCTCATCGACATCGGTTCGCCGGCACGAAGGTGCTCAACGACTTCGCGATCATCAGGATGCGGTACCGGCGTGCTGATGCTGCGGTTGTCCGTTCTGATCGGAGCTGCCGGTGCGGTGGGTGTGAATTCGTAAGGTTTGCCCATGGCGGGACGATGCCCCAGACCGCCGGACTTTCAACGCCGTATTAACGGGAAATTTCGCACAAGTTCTTTTTTCCTGATCGCTGCTTTCGCCGGGCCGTTTTCCGGACAAGATTGCCGGCATGAAGGACAAACTGAGCGATTGGTGGCAGCAGGTCGACGCCGGCGAATTGATGGAAAAGTTTATCATTCCGTGGGGGACGAATCTGATCTTTGCGATCCTGATTTTTGTCATCGGGCGACTGGTTTCGAAACTCATCGTCAAGGCGGTGAATCGCCTGATGCGACGCAGCCAGATGGACATCATGCTGATCGAGTTTGTGGTCTCGATCCTCGGCTGGGTACTGTTTCTGGTAGTGTTGGTCGCGGCGCTCGACCGGCTGGGTCTGGATACCACTTCACTGATTGCCGTGCTCGGTGCTGCGGGACTGGCGATCGGTCTGGCGCTGAAAGATTCGCTGCAGAATTTTGCCTCGGGGGTGATGCTGATCCTGTTCCGCCCGTTCCGGGTCGGCGATACCATCAATGCGGCCGGTTCCGAAGGCGTGGTCGAAGAAGTGCGGATCTTCAGTACCTTGATGCGCACTCCGGACAATCGCGAGCTGACCATTCCCAACGGAGCTATCTTTGGAGACACGATTACCAACGTCACGGCACGCGAAAATCGACGCATCGATCTAGTCATCGGAGTCGGTTACGACGATGATTTGCGGGAGGCCAAGGCCGTGCTCGAGCGCGTCATCAAAGCCGACGAACGGGTCCTGGAAGAACCCGCGCCGCTGGTTGCGGTCGGTGATCTCGGTGACAGCTGCGTGAATATCCTGGTCAGGCCGTGGGTGAAAACACCGGACTTCTTCGCGACCAAGTGCGCTCTTACGGAAGCGATTAAGCTGGCTTTGGATGAGGCGGGGATTTCGATTCCGTATCCGCAGAGGGATCTGCATGTCGACGGCAAGTTGGGCTGATCCGGAACGTGCGGGAGGGGCTGAGGGCGGCGATGGGTTCGTCCAGGGGTAACCGGCGAGAAGGGCGGCGATGGGTTCGTCCAGGGGTAACCGGCGAGACGCCGGTATAACGTTCCGTCCAGCTGGGGGCGGTGGCGGCGACGCTCAGGCTTTGCAGAAAATCGCTGACGACCAGGCCCACTGATCGTTCTTCTGACGCACGCGGGCGTAGTAGGTGTCACCCTCTTTCGCGTCGTGATCTTCGAACTCGACGTGGTAGTTGAGTTCGTGGGGCAGGGCGGCGTGGTGCAGGCGCCAGGCGTTGGATTCGATGCCTTCCATGGTGTTTGAGCGCGCCCCGGCGATCAGGTCGCGCAGCGGAAACTCGATGCGCTGGCCGTCGAGCACGGCGTAGACCTTGCCATCGGTCGGCATGTCGACTTCGAGGCACATGCCCTGTGAGGTGTTGGTGAAATTGTTGGGCGTGCCTTCGCTGAGTGCCGTGAAGGTGACCTTTTGCGCCTCGCGTGACTCGACCCTGGCGGTGTAGTAGCCGGCCTCGTCGTTAACGGCTTCGAGTGGCGAGACCACCTGACGGCCGCGGAAGCGCGGTTCGACGTCGAGGATTTCGCCATCGCTGATGCCGAACTCGACCTGCCACTGGTGGGTGCGGCTGCGCGGTCCCCAGCCGAGCTCGAGATAAAGCTTGGTGCGCACCGTGTCGCCGATTGGCGCGGCTTCGACATCGCACTCGGAGACCCGCTTGAGCAGTCGGTTGTTTTTTAGAATGTCGACGTAGTCGATGGCTCCCCCGGCTTTGACATCGAGTGTGATTTTGCGCGGACCGGAGGCGGGAATCACCGAGCCCATGGGCTGACCGTTGATGGAAAAATCGAGTTCGATGCGGTCACCGGTCATCGCCCAGGTGCGGCGCTGATACATGGCCTCCCAGAGCGCTTCACGGGTGTTTGACGTTGCCCACACGCCGGTCAGGCCGTGACCATAGGAACCGGGGTGAGCGCTGTGGTGATCGGTGCCGCCGGTGACGCCGAACACCTTTCCCTGACTGAGTCCGTATTGCACCGTGCCTTCCCAGTCGGACGGTCCCATGACGTGCAGGAAAGGGTGGGTGTTGTCGCTGCCTTCCGAGCAGCCATGCATCGACAGCAGTTCGACGAGCGGCGCAAACTCGGGATCGAAGCTGTCCCAGTCGATGCCGCGTGTGCCCTTTTTGTAACCGATGTGATGCGGCTGAGCCAGCGTGTCGATGCCCTGCTCGCGCAGTTCGCGCAACTGCCGGTTGAGGTCGTCGAGACTGGTCGGGTAGAGGATTTCCCCGGACAGATCTTTGTAGAGAATGTTGCGGTCCCCGCAGGCGCAGAAGTGAACTTCGAAGGCGGGGAAAATGACAAACTCGCCCTCGTTGTTGGCCGCCTTTAATTCATCCATCATCTTGGCCCAGCCCTGCTTGAGTTTGGCAAAGCCTTCGAGATGAAAATCGACGATGTGCTGGATGCGCGGATTGGGTTCCGGCATGTCCGGCCAGTGGGCGTGTCCGGTGATCGAAACGAAATCGAGCCGTTCGCGGGCATTCGCCAGGGCGTCGGCAAGCGGCCCGTGGCCATACGAGATTCCGCAGTGATTGTGAATGTCTCCGTAGAATGGGCTGAGGGAAGGTGGCATGGGATTTGGGGGGATTTGATGCGTTACGCGTTGATGGTCGCTGACTGAGGTGCAAATGGCCGAGCAGCATGTGCTTGCCAAGCAGTCTGAAAATGTTCACCTTCTCGAGAGGCTTCCGTGGCAAATAACGGACTTATGGACAGACTAGAAGCAAATTTTGATTCATACGAGATTCTAGAAACCATCGGGGAAGGGACTCTGGGCACTGTTTACCGGGCCCGGCAGGTCAGGCTGAATCGTGAAGTCGCCGTAAAGTTTATCGATGGGAATTTTGCCGGCACGTTTACAGCGGCGGAATTCAGTGCCGAAGCTGAAGGCCTGGCTTCGTTGTGTCATCCCAATATCGCAATGGTGTTGGACGCCGGCCAAACGCGCGGCCAGTCGTTTATCGTTACCGAGTTGGTTGAGGGCGTTACTCTCAATGAATTTGTCCGGATGGGCGCTCCCGAAAACGGTGAAATCGTCGGCATCATGACCCAGGTTTGTGATGCCCTGACGTTTGCCCATGAAAATGGTCTGCTGCATCTGGACCTGACGCCGGATCATGTCATTCTCAGTGATTTGGGATGGATCAAACTGGTCGATTTTCGCATGGCGCGGCCATTTATGCCGGGAGCGACCGGCAGTCGGCGCGCCACGCCGTTTCTTGCGCCGGAGTTGCTTTGCCGGGAGACGGTCGATGAGCGGTCAGACGTTTACTCGATCGGCAAATTGCTCTGGTTTCTGGCGAGCTCCAAGCTTCCGCCGGCCCACAATGCGAACGGTGAACTGGACCTCAGCAGTGTGACGGGTCTATGGAAACCGATCGTTGAGACGGCAACTAAAACGGATCCAGCACATCGTTTTCAAAGCGTTGCTGAGATGAAAGCCGTAGGCTGCGATATTGTGGCCAGTTTTGTATGATCCCGCTGCCGGCTCAGTCGGCGAACGCCACGGATGGCGTCGGCTGGTAAGTGAGATTTACACGTTTGCCGCCGTTAAGAATCGACATGCGACCGGCCTCGACGACGAGTTCGTTGTACGAGCTGTTGGCAGGTGTTGCGTGCCAACCGGCGGCATCGATTTCTTCGAGCAGGGCGCGGCGCGCGATTTCGTCGCCGGCCGCAATGACGCGTCGTCCGGTATCGACCAATTGCTCGATGGCGCGAAAGCCGTAACCGACCGGGCGCAGGCCGTCGCCGTCGGAGCGTTCGATCATTTGAAAATAATCGGGGTTGACCTGGTGGTGAGCATTGTCACCGACGTCGGCCCCGGGAGCGATCGCACAGTAGTCGGCGCCACGGATGTTGTCGCTGTGATCGATGAAGCCGCCGACGCCGCTGGCTTCGTCCTTGGTGTAAAGGCGCATGCCTTGATCGTTGCCGGCGGTCGCCTGGTTGGGGTAGGCAATACCGTTCTGAACGTTGAGCACGGCGCCGTTTTCCCAGATCACCCGCGCATCGGTGTAAAGGTAGCCGATTTTACCATTGGGAAAGGGATCTTCAATGCCGTGTACGGAAACAGCGACAGGCTTCAGGCCGGTGATAAACGCAACCAGGTCGACGTAGTGGCAGCCGATGTAGGTGAAGAAATCGGTCTCGTCGGTGGTGCACCAGTTCTGGAAATTCGAGTCGCGGTACCACCATTTTTCATGCAGTCGTGCGTGGCCGAGTTTGAACTCACCGAAATCTCCGGCGCGATACTTTTTGCGCGCGATCCAGTTTTTGTCGTCGTAGCGTTTGTGGTATTCGACACCGACAAACAGGGCCCGATCGCGGGCGCGGTCGCAGAGGTCGACAGCTTCGGCGTGAGTGAGGACCAGAGGTTTGACGGCGATGACGTGATGTCCGGCATCGAGCACGTCGCGGATGACATCGAAGTGAAACTGATCGGGGATGGCGACGTAAACCAGTGAAGCCGGTGGCAGTGTCGCGAGGGCTTCGTGGTAGTCGCCGATGTGGGAAATGAATTCGTGACCGGGGAACGCGGCCTTGATTGCGGCGTCATCTCTCAACGGTTCGAGGGTCGATGCGCTGCGGGCGGAAATGTGGATGTCGCCGATGGTGCCGTTGCGCTGCAACTGGTACAGGGACGGCAGAATTTGCAGACGGGTGATCATTCCTCCGCCGATGACACAGATGGGTGTGGGCTCGCTCATGGTCTGCGACTAAAAGCCGCGTTCGTCCCTGCGCCAGTTTTTTTCTGGCGGAGATGCGCTCGTCCGGGCCGTTGATTTGGCTGAAAATCGACCTTGCGGGGTGGCCGGTTCGTGGCGGACGCTCGCTACTCCTGTTTTGGCCATGAATGATACCGGTAGCATCGGCGCTTCGACTGCTGAGTTGATCGCCTGTCCCGATTGCGACGCGCTGTTCCGCGCGCCGGTGCTGAAGCATGCTCAGCGAATCGATTGCCCGCACTGTCACTGCAGACTGACCGAAAGGCGAGACGGTACGCTGCAGCGCTCGGCGGCGTTCGCTTCGGCGGCGGCGGTGTTATTTGTGGTCGCGCACTTTTTTCCATTCCTTTCCATTGAGGCCGGAGCGCGTGGCAATCAGACGGCCTTGTTCGGCAGCGTCGGTGCGCTCTACGCGAACGGCAGCCCGGGCCTGGCGTGCATGGTGGCGATCTTCATCGTTGCGGCTCCGGCGACGGTGATCGCCGGCATTCTGTATGTGTTGTTGCCGCTGCTGATGGGCTACAAGGTCGCCGGTGCGACCAGCGTGTGTCGTTTTGTTTTCGACACCCTGCCATGGAACATGATCGAAGTGTTCATGCTCGGCATTTTGGTAAGTCTGTTAAAGCTTTCCAAACTGGCGACGGTGCACCTCGGCATTTCGTTCTGGGCGTTTGCCGTCCTGATCGTCTGTGTCACCGCTTCGTTCAGTGCGGTCGATCGACTTGACCTGTGGCGGCGTCTCGAAGCTGTCGGTGCCAAACCGGAGGGGACCACGATTGGGTAAAGATGAGAACGACCGCTTTTCCAAAACACACGGCGGCGGCGCAGGGGTTGGCGTGTTGTCACGTCTGCGGCAAGGTCGAGGCGGTCGAGGACAGATCGTGTGGCCGTTGCGGTGCGGACCTTCATCTGCGCAAGCCTGATTGCCTGCAGAGAACGATCGCGCTGACGATTGCCGCTACGCTGCTCTACATCCCGGCGAACCTGCTGCCGATCATGACCGTCGATACCTTGACCGGCGGCTCCAGTCCGAACACGATTCTCGGTGGGGTGGTGACATTCTGGAATACCGGTTCCTATCCGGTGGCGGTGATCATTTTTGTCGCCAGTGTGGTCATCCCGATTCTCAAAATCCTGACGCTGTTCATTCTGTGCGTCGCGGCGCGGCGCAATCGACGGGCGATTTCGGCGACCAAGGTGTATCGGCTGACGGAATTGGTGGGCCGCTGGTCGATGGTGGATGTGTTTGTGGTCGCGATTTTGGTTTCGGTTGTGCAACTCGATTCTTTGATGTCCATTCGTCCGGGACCTGCGGCGTTGGCATTTTCCGGAGTGGTCATCTTGACCATGTTGGCAGCGCACACTTTTGATCAACGTCTGATCTGGGATGTAACCCGTCCGTTTGAAGATGACCTATGAGTAAACGCAAAGACAGTGGTGACGACAAATCGGAGCCAGCGGCGGAAATCGCCCGGGCTCCGGTAAGGCGTTCGCGGCGTCGGGTCTCGCCGATCTGGATCGTGCCGATCGTGGCGGCCGCGCTGGGGGTTTGGCTGTTGGTGCAGTATTATGCTTCGTTGGGGCCGTTGGCAACGGTGCGGTTTGAAACCGCCTCAGGCGTCACTGCGGGTAAGACCACGGTCCAGCGCCGCAGTGTCCAGGTCGGTGTGGTCGAAACGGTACGATTGTCGGAGGATCACAACGAGGTGATCATGGATCTGCGCATCGACTCGGATGCCGAGGATCTGCTGCGCGACGATACCCGGTTCTGGATCGTTCGCCCGAGGGTTGGCGGCGGAGGCATCAGTGGTCTGGGAACGATTGTCACCGGTTCCTATATCGAGCTCGATCCAGGTTCTTCGGATCTGGAGCGCTACAGCTTCGACGGGCTGGAAACTCCGCCGGCGACGCCGCAGGATGTACCGGGCCTGCGTTTGAAACTCATTGCAGATGAAGCCGGTTCACTCGATCAGGGATCGTCGATCAGCTACAAGGGGATCAAGGTTGGAAAAATCGAGAACCGCACCTTTGTAACCACCGATAACGAGGTGGTGTTCGATGTTTTTATCGAAGAGGCTTATCAGGGACTGGTGGCGGGCAATACGCGTTTCTGGAACACGGCCGGCATCGATCTGGAACTGGGCTCGGAGGGAATTCAGCTGCGCACCGGAACTCTCGACTCCTTGTTGACCGGCGGCGTTGAGTTTGAGACGCCGGACACGGAGCTGCCGGTGGCCCCGGCAAAAAGCGGTCAGGAATTTACGCTCTACGACAGTCGTCGCGGGGTCGAGGAGAGTCTGGTCGTGCTCAAACCCAAACTGACTTATCTGCTGATGTTTGAGGACAGCGTGCGTGGTCTGAGCGTCGATGCGCCGGTCGAATTCCGCGGCATTCGCGTTGGCACGGTGGTCGGCATTTCCTTCGACTATGCGCCGGGTGATCCGCAGCGTCGCATACCGGTATTGATTCAACTGGACCCGAACGCTCTGAGTGACGAGCCGGTGTTGTCACGCGAAGACGGGGCCAGGCGGGTCACGGAAATCGTTCAGGAAGGGCTGCGCGCGACCTTGAAAACCGGTAGCCTGTTGACCGGCCAACTGTTCGTTAACCTGACCCTCAAGTCGGATGCTCCAGCCGCCGAGGTCGGGATGCTTGGCGATTACCGCACTCTGCCGACTGAGAGTTCCGGATTGGCCCGGCTGGAGGACAAGATCGTGTTGTTTCTGGATAAACTGCAGGCTTTGCCGCTTGAGGAAACGGTGACCGGAGCGACCGATGCGCTCGCCGAGATCAAGGAGGCGTCGAAGTCGCTGAAAGACGCGGCGGCTGAAGTTGACGCCTTGCTGGCATCGGAAGGCGTTCAGAATCTACCGCAACGGATCGATGAGGCCCTGGAGAATTTTAATTCGGTTCTGGCCGGACTTGAGCCGGACTCAGTGCTGTATCGGGATCTGTCTGCGACGACCGAAGAATTGCGCGATTCGTTGCGTTCCATCAAGGTGCTGGTCGACGGGATCGAAAGAAAACCCAACTCGCTGATTTTCGGACGGGGTGGCGGAAAAATCGAACCGCCACGCGCCAAACCATGATTGCCATGAATCGTTTGAAAATCGTCGCTTCGATGTCGGGTCGCGGGTTTATTGCCGGGATACTCGCGCTGGTGATTTCGGGGTGCAGCAGTAGCCAGGACAGTTTTTACCTGCTGTCTGCCGACGGACATCCGGCCGGTGCAGGCACTGGCAACGGCCGCTTGATCGGTGTGGGACCGGTTTCCCTGCCGGATTACATCGATCGCGCGGAGTTGGTTTTTCAAAGCGACACAAACCGTTTTCAAGTGCCGCCGGATCAGCGTTGGGCGGGTGACCTGCGCGACAACGTCAGCGATGTGCTGGCGATCAATCTCGGTCGACGGTTGAGCGGTTCGAGGGTGCAGGAGTATCCGTGGGACCCGAGCGACACGTTGAGTTATTCGGTGCCGGTGACGATTCGTCAGTTTCACGCGATCAGTGGCGGCGATGCAATTCTGGATGTGCGTTGGGAAATTCGCGAGGGTGCCAACGGTGAGGTGTTGAGGCGTGGTTCAAGGGTGTTTACGGAAGGACTTTCTGAACAAGG
>CBDULB010000142.1:0-15445 GCA_965367965.1 uncultured bacterium
CTGGGGCGACCAGACCATCACCGACGAAGTTTTGATCGAATGGCTGGAACGCCTGCGCGACCGCAACGGCTGGCTCGACATCGGTCGCAAACGCCCGGTCCCTCACGAAGCGTGGTTCTCGGTCGCCGGATACTTTTTCTACTACGGCCACTTCTACGCCGCCCACTGCGTGCAGGAACTCCCCGACGACGTCGCCGCGCCGCTGGCCAATGATCTCGCCCACATCATTCTCAACTTGCAGGAAAAAGATGGCTCGTGGTGGGATTTCCCCTTCTACGACTACCATCAGCCCTACGGCACCGCTTACGCTGTGATGACCCTGTTGCGTTGCCTGCCACCAGACGCTGACACGACTGCCCGCGCGGATTGATCATCGTTTCAGTCAATGTTGCCGATAAAGAGTTCGATTAGCCGAATGCGCCGGTCTGGACAAAAATACGGCTCATGACTCCTCCGTCTGACACTCCACCTTCCCGCCGGCGCCGCTGGGCCGTCACCATTCCGGCGATGACCCTGCCACTGGCGATCTCGTACATTTACTTCGTGTGGATGCCCGGCTCCACCATCGGCAAGTCGGCTTACGGCGGCATCAAAATCTGGCTGCTGCTCTGGCCGATCATCGTCGGCTGCCGGCTGATCAGGGAAAGCCGCTCAGACAAGCGGCGCATGAACTGGCTGACCCGTTGCCTCCCCGAAGTACCGGCCAGTGGTCCGAACCGGAAACGCACCGTTGCCATCGGCGCCGCATTCGGTCTCGCCGTCGCCGCCTTTGCCGTGCTGCTGTTGATCATCCCGCCGACCAGCGAGGTCATTCACAGCTTCGGACCGCAAATCCGCCAGCGGGTCGACGACTTCGGCGGTCTTAAATATTACTTCGCTCTGGGTGCCTTCATTTGCGTCCTCCACTCCGCCCTCGAGGAATTCTACTGGCGCGGCTTCGTCTTCGGGCATTTGCGCCACCTTGTCCCCACCCGGGCCGCGCACCTTCTCGCAGCGCTGGCTTTCGCCGCTCACCACGTGGTCGTACTCAATCAATTTTTCACTGCCGGTATCGCCTGGTTGTTCAGTCTGGGCGTCGCCCTCGGTGGCCTGATGTGGAGCATTCTCTATCAACGCCACGGCACCTTACTCGGCGCCTGGATCAGTCATCTGATCACCGACGTCGCCATCATTGTCATCGGCTGGCACCTGATCACCACGCCCGCCCACTGACTAAGGCTGAATATTCCCTTACTCGCCGTCCGGGATCGGTACGACGATTTCCTCTTCCCCGGTCGCCATCGCGGCATCAAGTGGCGACGGCGGCAGCGGGGGCGGTTGATCACCCTCACTGGAAAATTCTGGCTCACCCGGGGCGGCAACCGAATTCGGTGCGATTTGAGGCGCCACAGGTTTGGGAAAATTCTCCAGCGATATCGGCAACCCGGAAGCAGCCGGCGGTGCCGTTGCCGCACTTCGATTGATCGGCAACGTCGATGCGGGACTCGCATTCGTGCCAGCACCCGCCAGCGCCGCAGAAGGTGCCACCGCGATCCATGCACGCTGTCCCGCTTTTTCCACCTGCACACGCGCCTGCGACGGATCACCCGCGGATTCGACGGCAATTAGACGCATACCACCACTGCCTTGCGCATCGCCTGAGTCGCTGACGTTGACCACCGCCTGATCGCGTTTATTGACCAGGGCCGCCGTGGTCACACCGTTCATTTCAAATACGCCCGCCAGACTGTAGTCACGGGCAAAAGCTGCATCGGCAACGGCCACCGGAGCCGCTGAAAAGAACAGCGACTTCTCCCACAGAGACGCGTAGCGATCCACTGAGTAACTCCGCTGCTCAGCCAATTCCCCGCCTGATTCGGTCGCACCCGCCCCCTCGTTGGTGCCTTGAGCAGGCGCCAAAGCCGCCCACCCGAGTGCCAGCGTCGCGCCCGCCAACCTTGCAAGCGCGGGAGAAATGCGCCCTGCGAAGGGCCTTGAGAAAGATGGATTCACGATTTGCAGCATTCTTTAAGTTATGGTAATTTCTTATAATTATAATATTTGTCAAGTGAAGCCAATCCTTACCGAGCTCGCCAAAGCCTCGGGCTGTCGTGATGTCGACCGCCTGAATGAGGTTCTATCGTCGCTCACCACAATGGGAAACGGCTCTGCCCTGCTGGCCATTCTCGACGCCGGACTGGTAGACGAACACGCCTTCCTGTCCGGCTTGGCCCGCGAAATCGAGATGCCCTGGATCGAGGCCCCCGTGGAGCTTAGCGAAGACGATGCGCGTCTGCTCCGCCAGTGGTGCCCCGCCGATCTCGCCCTCAAACATCACATTCTACCGGTCGGAATCTCTGCCGCCACCGCGGACCGGCCGCCGGTTGTGCAGCTCGCCACTTACGACCCCCTCGATCTGGTTCGTCACAGCGCCGCCTCGCGACGCATCGAAACGCCGGCGACCTGGGCCGTGGCGTCACGAATCACCATCGCCGACGGATTGCAGAAACTTTACGGAGTCGGCGCCGATACTTTCGCCGAACTGCTCGAGAACCGCGAACAGGAAAACTTCGACGATCTGATGATCGGCGAGGAAACCATGATTCTCGACGACGGCGAAGACGAACAAGCCTCCGTTGTCACCTTTGTGAATCAGATTCTGCGTGGTGCCCTCGAACAGCGCGCCACCGATATTCATCTCGAGCCGATGGGACGACAGTTCCGCATTCGTTACCGCATCGACGGCATGCTCCAGGAAGTCCCTGCGCCGGAAAATATCTGCGCTTTCCAGGCTTCGGTCATTTCCCGACTGAAGATCATGGCACGTCTCGACATCGCCGAAAAGCGCCTGCCTCAGGACGGACGAATCAATCTCGAACTCGACGGCCGCAGCATCGACGTGCGTGTCGCCACCATCCCCTCAGTCGAAGGCGAGAGCATCAGTCTGCGCCTGCTCGGCCAGGAATCATTCTCGATCGATAAACTCGGCATCAACGAACGCCTGCGCCGTACCGTCGACAAGCTCCTCGCCCTGCCCAATGGCATCGTTCTGGTCACCGGCCCGACCGGTTCCGGTAAATCGACCTCACTTTATTGCTTCCTGTCGCAGATCAACACCTCCGAACGGCGCATCGTCACCATCGAGGATCCGGTCGAAAACAAACTCCCCGGCGTCCTGCAGATCGCCGTCAAACCCGACATCGATCTAACTTTCGCCAAAGGTCTGCGCTCCATCCTGCGCGGCGATCCGAACGTCGTCATGGTCGGAGAAATGCGCGACCTCGAAACCACCGAGATCGCCATCCGCGCCGCGCTCACCGGACACCTCGTGTTCAGCACTCTGCACACCAATGATGCCATCGGCGGCATCACCCGCCTGGTCGACATGGGCGTCGAACCCTTCCTCGTCTCCTCATCCGTGCGCGCTTTCCTCGCCCAGCGGCTGGTGCGCAAACTCTGCCGTACCTGCCGCACACCAAAAGACATCGATGCCGCCGCGGTTCGCGCCGCCGGATTCGATCCCGGCGATGAAAAGACCGTTGAAGTTTTCACCGGCACCG
This sequence comes from uncultured bacterium, assembly GCA_965367965.1. GTDB lineage: Bacteria > Verrucomicrobiota > Verrucomicrobiia > Verrucomicrobiales > DEV007 > JBBKXR01. The sequence goes on from CBDULB010000142.1 coordinate 3,540, forward strand.
GCTGCCCCTCATGCCGCGGCACCGGCTTTCACGGCCGCATGGCCCTGTTCGAAATCTGCCTGGTCACCACCGCCATGCAGGAGGCCATCGCGCGCGGCGCCAGCACTCGCGAACTCAAAGCTCAGGCCGCAAAAGACGGCTTTGTGTCGATGCGCGAATACGGATGGGAACAAGTCCGCAACGGCGAAACCACTCTCGAAGAAATCCTCAGCGCCACCATGTCCGATCTCGGCGACAGCGTCGACAGCGCAGTCGCCGTGCCGGACGCGATCAATCTCGTCGAACTCGCCCGCTAGTCGCCATGGCTGTCTTTCTATACACCGCCTACGCCGCCGACGGCCAACTCGCCAGTGGTGAGTTGAACGCCGGCGACCGCAGCGATGCCTTCCGCCAGCTCGACCGACAGCGCCTGCAACCGGTCAGCCTCGACGAACGGGGTAAAGCCAAACCGATCGAGGACGAAAAAAAACTCATCGCCGACGACGCACCTCCGACGACCCAACGGCTGCGCCTCAAAAGCAGAGAAGTTGCTCTGTTCACCGAAGAACTTTCCGAACTGCTGCGCGGCGGCATCCAACTCGAACCGGCGCTCAACATCATGAGTCGACGCCGCGAGCTGTCCAATCTCAAACCCGTCGCGACCGGCCTGCGCGACCGGCTGCGCGACGGCATGAGCTTTTCCGATGCGCTCAAACAAGTCTCGCCCAGCTTCGGAGAACTTTACCAAAGCCTCGCTGCGGCCGGCGAAGCAGGCGGTGGATTGGGCACGATCCTCGAGCGACAAGCCGGCTACCTACGCTCGTTAGAGACCTTGAAGGGCCGCGTCCTGTTTGCTCTCATCTACCCGTCTTTTCTGATCGCATCCGCCGCCGCCGTCGGCGTCCTGTTTCTGGTTTTCCTGATCCCGAAACTCATGGACCTGCTCGACACCACCGGCGGATCACTGCCGCTCGGTGCCCAGCTGGTGATCAATGCCGCCGGCTTTTTCAAATCATTCTGGTGGTTGTTCGCCCTGGCGATCGGCGCTGCGATCGGTGCAACCTGGGTATGGGCGAAGCATCGCCGCGAGAGCTGGGATCGCTTCCGGCTTCGGTTGCCACTGTTCGGAGCACTGCTGCGCGGTCGTTTTCATGTTCAGTTCCTGGAAACCATGACCAATCTCGTTGGCAACGGTCTACCACTGGTTCGCGCCCTGCAGCTCACCGAAGCCGCGACGCCGAACCGGCATCTGCGCCGCAAACTGAAAAAGGTGCTCGCCGAAGTCTCCGATGGAACACCGCTGTCGAACGCTCTTGAGCGCAGTTCAGAATTCCCCAGCCTGCTGATCGACATGATCGCCGTCGGCGAGCAAACCGGTGACTTGAAAAACTCACTCGCCCGGGGTGCCGAACGCTTCGATCGCGAGATGAGCAAGCAGGCCGAAAAGCTCAGTGCAATGATCCAACCCGCTGTCGTCGTGCTGATGGCAGGCATGGTCGGCATCATGGCCTACCTGATGGTGTCCGCGATTTTCCAAACTATCTCCGGCCTCAACGGCTAGAAAATTATTACCCTCCCAAATCACTCACCCCTCACCCAAGATGAAATCCCATCCCAAAACTCACGCCACCAAGGCCTTCACTCTGATTGAAATGGTACTCGTGTTAGGCATTATCGCGCTGCTGGTCGGCTCCGGTATCGTCTACCTGACCAACGTCACCACCGTCGGCAAAGAGACTCGCGTAAAAGCGGACTTCACCACACTCACCGCTGCGCTGCGCACCTACGAAACATCGAACACCTTTCTGCCAACAACCAAGCAGGGCCTGCTCGCACTCACTGAGAAACCGACCGCGAAACCACAGCCGAAAAACTGGAAGCCATTTCTGAAAAAGGTCCTGCTCGATCCCTGGGGCAACGAATACGGCTACGCACGCCCGGGCAAACACGACACCAATGGCTTCGACCTCTGGTCAGTCGGTCCCGACGGCAAACAAGGCACCGGGGACGACATAGGCAATTGGGACGAGTGATCCGTCCTTTAGACGAGAGCGTGATACCGGCGTCCCGCCGCCCCCCTCGGACGAGCATTACCCGCATGAAGCACTGCCGCCACCTGTCCGCCTTTTCTCTGGTCGAGGTTCTGGTCTCGATTTTCATCGCCATGCTGATCATCGGCATTGCGGTGTTGAGTATCGGCGCAGTCAACGAGGAGGCACGCATTCGACGCATTGGCTCAACTCTCGAAGCGACCGCCCGGACCGCACTTCAGAAAAGCGTGCAAAAGCAACGCGATCACTGGATCGGTTTTTCGCGTGATGGCTTTGCCATACTTCCCGAGGGCGAAACATACGAACTACCTGACGGTGGCAACCTCGAGCTGCGCCATTGGGGTGATAACACCTGGCAGGTGCCCGCCGACGAACGCTGGCGCTTTTCCAGCCAGGGCTTGTGCGAGCCTTTGCAGGTTCGCTTCACACTCGGCCGCGCCACCCTGGAACTGCAATTTGATCCGCTGACCGGTGCCGTCGCGGAAGAAAGCATGATCGTCGACAAAGGATGAAAACGCCCGCATTCAGAAAGCCGGGGGCGGCCTTTGTCATGCTCGAAGCGGTGCTCGCTCTCGGCCTGTTCGCCACCGTGGCGACCGCGATGGCCGTCGCCTTGAACCAGCTTTCGTCGGCTTCCACTTCGATGCGCCGCGAAGCCTTGTTGCTTCGCCAGATGGAATCGGCGATGACTGAAGCCGCTCACCAGCGACCGTTGGCTGCCGGGTTTACGACGCGTCCCGAAGATGCTTTTGGCGTCAGCCTTGAAACTCAAATCGCTCCAGTCAATCTGAAGAGCGAACGCGACGAGACACTCGATGGCATATATCGGGTGACCATCACTGCCACTCTGAATAACGGCAGCGAACAGGGTATGCGTCGCTCGCTCGAACAATTGGTTTTTGCCGATGCGGGAGGTGCGGGGCGATGAGCTCACAAAGACAACGCGGCTTCACGCTCATCGAAGTCATCGCGGCGCTGGCGCTGGTCATGTTACTGATCGGTGGCATCTACAGCATCGCCGGAGGTGCGTTGGAGCTCAGCCGCGCCAGTGGCGAAGCCCGTCTTGCCGATCTGCGCGTTACCAACTTGATCGAACTTTGGCGCCGCCAGTTTGAAAATTTACCCGCTCAGGCTCAGCTACGCATCGAAGCCGGCGATGACGGCCCCTGGTTGGGCATCGAAAGGTCGGCGGGACTGTTGGCCTGGAATTCGGCGCTCGCCGATGCCGACACGACCGCCTTCGGTATCGAGGACGGCAAGTTGATATTGGAACAATGGAACGGCTCAGAGCGTTTGGCAGCCGTGACATTGATCGATGATGTCGTTGCCTGCGATTGGCAGTTTTACGACCCCGCTGAAAAACTTTGGACCGACAATCAATGGCCGCACCAGCATCGCCGCCCGCAGCTGGCAGCCGTTACCTTCCAGCTGGGCCGTGATCCGGGACCGCAGCGTCACGTTTTTCGAGTTGCTCCGGCAACATCGTTATCGTTATCGCTCACCGGCAAAAGTGAAAGGAGGCCGCAGTGAACGGCTCCCCCGGCAGGAACCGTCAACGCGGATCATCACTGGTCGCGACCTTCTGGTTGATCGCGACCCTGGGCATGGTCATTTTCGGAGCGACCAGGTTCATCTCGGTAGACGGAAAATTGCTCGCCTCCCGCAAAGCAGTGGCCTTCGCCAAAGCTCAAGCCGAGAGTGGCCTGGCGATCGGTGCCCACCCGAACACGCGCCGCGGTGACAAGTTACTGCAAGGCGAATTCGATGACGGTGGAGCTTACGCGGTCACCTTGTCGACCGAAGAATCGCGCCTCAACATCAACGAAATCCTGAAGCGCAACGAGAGCGCGACACTGGCGCGACTTTTCCAAATCTGGGGACTCAGCCCGCAGGACGCTTCGGCACTGGCGGACGGCATCAAGGATTGGGTCGACGCCGATGACCTGGCCAGCCTCAACGGAGCCGAGCGCGGCGCTTATCCGAATCCGGCGATGCCATTTAACCGCCCCTTCCGCTCACTCGACGAGCTTGCGCTGGTGCGCGGCATGGACGTGCTGGAACACGTCAGACCGAACTGGCGGAATGCATTTTCGATGTGGGCAGAAGGCAAACTCGACGTCAATACCGCCGCTGCTGACCTGATCGCGGCAGTCACCTCGATCGACCCCGGCACCGCGGAAACTTTTATCAATGTCAGGGCGGGAGCCGATGGCGTCACCGGAACCTTTGACGACCGACGCTTCAGCACTGTTCCCGAAGCGTTGGCTGCCATGAACGTCGCTCCGCAATTGATGGCATCCCTCGATGGCGCACTGACCACCGGGGGCAAAACCCGACGGGTGGAGAGCATCGGAAAGTTCGGCGACTACCGCAAGAAACTGGTGCTGATCAGTCGCGGTGCGTCTACCTTGTGGCGCGGCGAAATGCCGACCACCAGTTACGACGATAGCGATAGCGATGGCGACAGTGAAACTCAAACAGCGGGAGACGCATACTAGCGGCGGACCGATGGCTGTCTTGTTTCCAGGAGAAAACGCGTGGGAGCTGTGGCGGGGTCGTGTCGGTGAACCGCTCGATCTTCATCACCGTTTCGAAACGTCCGATCGCGCGGCATTTCAAAATGGCAGTAAGCAGAGTAAGCAGGATGGCGCCACGGCCCGCCGGATTGTCGGGCTACCGGTTCACTCCGTCGTCGCCTTACCGATGTGGGTAACGGTTCCCGGCGAGAGTGAGAACGAGGTCCGCCAAGCCGCCGAACTGCAACTCGAACGCGCCGGACTGCGCGCCCGCAATGAATCGCGCGGTGTCGATTTTTCCCTGATCGAAAAAGAGGCTTCGCGCTCACTGATCCTCGCCCAGGGACTAACGGATCAAACGCCCAGGCTGGCGGAGCAATCGCAACTCGCCACCGATCACGTGGCCGCGCCATTCCTGCTGCCTTTGCCACCGAATCATCTGACCATCTGGCGCGAATTGGGCCGTCTGGTCGCAGCGATCACGCGTCAGGGCCGGGTGGTGTTTTTCGATGCTCTCTCGGCGCCGGATCTGGACAACGCCGCGATCCAGGAAATTCATCGCATGGCGGCCCAATTGAGCTTGCTCGACATGCTCAACACCGTCGAAGGCATCATGCTGTGGACGCCGGAAGGCGACGCGCAATCAATCGCCGATGCCACCGGGCTCGGCGTCGACCGCGCCGATCGCCCCGGTCCCGTTTATACTGAAGGCCTAAGCAGTCAACTGGAACCGAGATCTGCCCGCGTCGCCCGTCAGCGGGCCGGGCAGCGCAACCGTGCGCGAAAGATCGCCAGGTTGGTTGGCATCGGCATTGGCGCGGTCACTCTGATCATCTGCGCAGTGCTCGGCTGGTGCACCTGGCAGCGAAATATTTTGCGCAACGAAGTCGCCAAGCTTCGCCCCCGGGCAGCTCAGGTCGAGGCCATGAGCGAACGCTGGGCATCCGTCGCATCTGCCGTCGACAAGGACGCATTTGTTCTGGAGACACTGCTCGCCATCCAGTCGCTGCCCGCCGCGCAGTCGGTCAGCCTGGATAAGTTCGAACTGCGCGAAGCAGGCATCAGCATCGAAGGCACCGCCGCGAGCGCAACGCAGGCTCTCCGTTTTCTGGATGCCTTGTCAGGAGCGGACGCTTTCACTGACTACCAATGGACTTTTCCGCAACCAACCTTCGACGGCGATTCTGCTGCCGAGGCAAAATTTGAAATCGAAGGAACACGCGGGGAGGCCAGCCAGCCATGAGTGAACGCGAACGCAAACTGGCATGGGGCCTTGGCGGCGCGGCGGTGATTTTTGCCGTCATCGTCTTCGCCACGACCGGTAGCACCTGGGTGAAAGGTCTGTTCAGCGAAAACCAGCGATTGCGTGAACGCGCCGCGGAACTGCAAACACTGATCGACCATCACGAATCGTGGGCGGATCGCGACGCCTGGCTGGACGAAAAAGTCCCGCATTTCACCTCGCGGCAGGAAGCTTCGTCCGCCCTGCTCGAAGCCGTCGAGGCACTGGCAGACAAAGACAGCGGCGAAAGCGAACAAGCCGGCGTCGTCTTTAAGTCCCGCCAACTGACCGAGCCCGCAAGCGAATCCGCCGGCACCGCTGACGACGACGCCGCCAACGCCTACTTCGACGCGACCTCGATGAAAATGCAAATCGAAGCACCCGAAGCCATCCTCTACCAGTGGATCCACCGCCTCCACAATCCCGATAGCTTCCGCGGAGTCACCGCCTTGATACTGGAGCGCAGCACCACCGATAATGGCGCCCTCCGCGCCGAAATAGAACTCACTCAGTTCTACCTCCCGTAACGAGCTCCCGACCTGTTTCCCGCGATCCCGCCACCCGCCCACCTACCCCACCACAATAAAATTACCGGTTTTTTATTGTTGCATTGTCGGTGGATGTGAACCACTCATTGGGAGTGACTGCAGGACGAATCATATTGCAGCATGGTGGTGTTTATCATTGTGTGTCGCGCATCGTTGATCGGAACTACCGGCTGGGGGCTCCGGAGAAAGAGGTGTTTCGGTCCATGATGCGACGCCTGGAGGCATTTCTTGAGGTGCGGGTGCTGACTTACTGCCTGATGTCGAACCATTTTCACCTGCTGGTGGAAACGCCCGATCCGCAATCGATTGAGACGCTGACTGCCGCTTCATTGCGGAAACGACTGGCGCTCCTCTATCGCGGCGACGCTCTGGCCGCTGTGCTGGATGAGTTGGACCGGGCCGAGGCCAATGCCACCAGTGCAGGCGGCAGCGACACCTGGCTGAACGAAGTCCTGGCACGCTACCAGGCGCGACTGGGCGATCTGTCGATTTTTATCAAGGAGCTCAAAGCGCGATTCACACTCTGGTACAACGGCAATCACGACCGTTGCGGCACTCTGTGGGAAAACCGCTTCAAGAGCGTGCTGGTCGAAGACGGTGAACAGGCGCTGATGACGATCGCTGCCTACATCGAACTGAATCCGGTGCGCGCCGGTCTGGTTGATGACCCGCAGGGTTATCGGTGGAGCGGTTATGGAGAGGCCGTTGCCGGCAAAACTCTGGCGCGGCAGAACTTGTCACATCTGCACGCTCGAACCCGGGCCTTTCAGGGGCGGGAACACCGACAGGGCCTCACCTGGAAAAAGTTCGCCGCCATCTATCGCATTCACCTCTTCGGTCAGGGCATCCGCCGCCAAGGCGACCCGCGAACGGGTAATCGAACCCGTGCCGGCATCGCCCCTGAAAAGGTCGAAGAAGTAATCGACTTGCAAGCCGGCGAGATCCCGATTCATCAAAAACTGCGCAGCCGGGTACGCTACTTCTGCGATGGCGCGGCATTCGGCAGCACCGGGTTTATCGAGGGCGTATTCGAGCAATTCCGCGACCGGTTCGGTGCAAAGCGCAAAAGCGGTGCACGTGCGATGAGCGGAGCGGCTTGGGGCGACTTGCGCACGCTGCGCGACCTGCAGGTCGATATCGACTCCACCCCCCGCTGATACCGGCGCGCTTGTTGCCCGCCTGGACGATTCGCGACCGGGTCACCGCCCCGCCGAACCGCGATTAGCGGTTGATGCGCCGCCGCGAGAACGCATACTGAGTGCCACAGAATTATGGATCTCGGACTAAAAAACAAAGCGGTGCTGGTCATGGCATCGAGTGGCGGTATCGGCCGCGGCGTGGCAATGGAACTGGCCCGCGAGGGTGCCGACGTCATGCTGTTCGCACGCTCGGAAGACAAACTTCGTGCGGTCGCCGATGAAATCGCCGCGATCCCGGATGGCGGCGAAGTAGAACTGCAGGTCGGCGACATCACCCAGGCGGACGACATCGAAGCCGCCGTTGAGAAAACTGTGCAGCGCTTCGGCGCTTTGTGGGGTGTGTTTAACAACACCGGCGGACCGACTGCCGGGCGGTTTGACGACCTCGATGATGACGCGTGGCAGAGCGCCTTCGAGCTGACCCTGCTCAGCTACGTGCGCACCATTCGCGCCGCACTCCCCCACCTGCGAGCCAGCGGTGACGGCGGACGTATCGTCAACAACACCTCGGCTTCGACCAAACAGGCCATTGACGGCCTGTTGCTGTCGAATGTGTTTCGCGTCGGTCTGGTTGGCCTCGGCAAATCACTGGCCCGCGAGCTCGGCGGCGACGGCATTCTGGTCAACACTGTGGGCGCCGGTCGCATCGATACCGACCGCGTCGAGCAACTCGACAATATCTGGGCCGGCAACAAGGGCATTTCCTACGATCAACAGCGGGAGCAATCCGAAGCGTCAATCCCCACCGGTGCTTACGGTGAACCGGCTGAGTTTGGTCGCATGGTGGCATTTCTTATGTCCGCTGCAAACACCTACGTTACCGGTCAGAATGTGCTCATCGACGGCGGAATGGTGCCCGCTTACTAGCCAATGAGTGCATTTGGAAAATGGCTGCAACTGGCTCTCGCCGGCGCCTGCCTGGTAGCTTTGTCAGGTTGCAGCGGCGACACTGACAGCAAAAATAGCGCAGCTTCGCCGGCGTCAGCTGAGACCCCATACAATCCCTGGCACCCCAATCCCGATGCTCAATACGTCGGCGCACAGCGCTGCGTCGAGTGCCATCAGCAGGCCTTCGACGACTGGAAAGAATCCGACCACCACAAAGCCATGGAGCCGGCGACCGCGGAAACCGTGCTCGGCGATTTTAACGATACCGAGTTCGATCACTTCGGGCACGTGACGCGCTTTTACCGCAAAGGCGATGAATACTGGGTCAACACGGAGAACGACCAGGGCGAACGCGTTGACTACAAGATCGACTACACCTTTGGCTTCGAACCGCTGCAGCAATACCTGATCGCTTTTCCCGGCGGACGCTATCAGGCGCTGCAGGTATGCTGGGATTCGCGGCCTGCCGAAGACGGCGGTCAGCGCTGGTTTCACCTCTATCAGGACGAGGCGATTCCACCGGAGGACGAGCTGCATTGGACACGCCGTCACTTCAACTGGAACTTCATGTGCGCCGATTGTCACTCCACGGATTTGCACAAAAATTTCGACCCGCAGACCGACAGCTACCACACCACCTGGTCGGAAATGAACGTCAGCTGTGAGGCCTGCCACGGGCCTTCGTCGGAACATTTAAAATGGGCAAAAGCCGAAGCTGCCTCCGAAAAAGGCGACGCCCCGGCCTCCGGCGACACTGCCGAACTGAGCGACTACCTCAAGTCGAAAGGTCTGGTGGTCACGCTCAAGGAACCGCAAGTCGGCTCGTGGATCATCGATCCTGACACCAACATGCCGAAACGCAGCGTCCCCCTGGCCTCCAACGTCCAGGTCGAGACCTGCGCCCGCTGCCACGCTCACCGCACCCTGCTCGAGGACAACTTTCACGCCGGTCAGCCATTCCTCGATTCGTACGCGCCATCGGTGCTGACCGATCAACTTTACCACCACGACGGTCAGGTCGACGAGGAGGTCTACGTCTACGGTTCATTCGTGCAGAGCAAAATGTATCACGCCGGCGTGCGTTGCACCGATTGCCATCACCCGCACACCATGAAGCCGCTGGCCCCCGGCAACGCACTGTGCGTGCGCTGTCATCAGGCGGATCAGTATGACACGCCGGCGCACCATTTTCACCAGCCGGAAAGCACCGGCGCCAGTTGCGTCGACTGTCACATGCCGACCAAAAATTACATGGTCGTCGACGCCCGGCGCGATCACAGCCTGCGCGTTCCCCGACCGGATTTATCCAGGGAGCTCGGCACACCGAACGCCTGCAACCAGTGCCATACCGACAAAGACGTCGACTGGGCCGCCGCCGCGTTCAAGGAACGCTGGCCCGGGATTCGCAACGACCACTACGGTGAACGGCTCGCCGATGCGCGGCGCAGCCTGGGAAGCCCGGAAAGTTTCGCCAAACTACACGCACTCGCCGAGGACTCCGACGTGCCCGGCATCGTGCGCGGCTCCGCTTTTGAAACCCTGCGCAACGCCGGCCCGCCTTCACCGGAAACGCTGCGCCTGATTGAACGCCGGCTCACCGAAGAAAGTGAACCCATCGCCCGCCAGCAGGCCCTCGCCGCCCTGGAAAATGCGCCACCCGCCCAACGCCTGCAAGTCGCCGCCGCATCACTCGAGGACCCCAGTCGGGCGGTGCGCAGTGAGGCCGCCCGTCTGCTCGCACCGGCACGTTCGATGATGGACGCCGCGCAGGCCGCCGCCTTCGACCGCGCCGCTGACGAATACCTGACCCGCGCCAACGCCATCGATGACCGCGCCGCCGGCCACATGGGGCTCGCCCTTTTCTACAGTGACCTCGGCGATTTTGCCAAAGCCGAAGCCGCCTATCGAACGGCCTTCAAAGTCGAACCCGAGCACGTTCCGTCGCGCGTCAATCTGGCGGAAATGCTCTACCAGCAGAGCCGCATCGCCGAAGCCGAAGCGCTCTATCGCGAGGCTGTGACCGAGTCGGCCAACACCTCCGGTAATGGCCTCGCCCACGATGCTCTGGCGCGATTTTTGATTCGTCAAAAGCGTTACGACGAAGGTCTGGCCGAACTCAAACTCGCCGTCGCGGCCATGCCCGAACACGCGCAATCTCAGTACTTTCTCGGTGTGGCCCTGAATTCAATGGGCCAGTTCGCCGAAGCGTTGCCGCATTTGCAGAAAGCCCACCGGCTCGACCCGCAGAACCCGGAGTATCTCATCGGTCTGGTCACTATCTGCCGCGATGCCGGCGAGCTGTCGACCGCTCTCAGCTACGCCGAACAACTGCTGCAGCTCGATCCGGCCTCACCACAGTATCAACAGCTGGTTGCACAGTTGCGGGCCATGAGTCAGCAGTAATCCACTCCACTCCACTTCACGCCCAATGACTAAGCCGCACTCCCTGCTCGTCGCCCTGCTTATCTTCGTCGTAACGGCCGGCAGCGCCCCCGGCCAGCAGCGCAAGCCGCTTCCCCTGCCGGATTCCGTCAGCGAGCACCTGGATTTGATCTACGCCAAACAAGGTGAAAAGCAGGATCGCACAATGCATCTCGACCTCTACCTGCCAAAGTCAGCCGGGCCGCACCCTACCCTGCTGACCGTTCACGGTGGCGGCTGGATCAGTGGATCGAAGCAAAGCTTTCGCGACATCGCGGTGATGCTCGCCGCCCGTGGCTACGCTGTCGCCAACATCGAATACCGCCTCGCCGAAGCAGCAAAATTTCCCGGCGCGGTGCTGGATGTCGCCGCCGCGGTGCGTTGGCTGCGCAGCAATGCGGAAAAGTATGGCATCGACCCTGACCACATCGGTGCCGTCGGCGGATCAGCCGGTGGCCATCTGGTCGGCATGGTCGCTACTACCGCCCACTCGAAGAAATACCACGACCACAACAGCGCCGACCAGTCGAGCGAGCTTCAGGCCGCTGTGCTCATGGGATCCGGTGTCGACCAGGTCGCACGCGTCAAAGAAAGCAAAAGTGGCAGCATCGCCAACTGCGTGATTTTCTTCGGCGACGAATACCACGACAACCCTGACATTTACGCCGAAGCGTCACCGATTACCCACGTCAGCAAAGACACCCCGCCGCTGCTGTTTCTCGACGGCGGCCTTGACAATCCCGGCAAACGCTACATCGACATGCGCAAAAAGCTCGATGCTCTCGGTGTCACCAACCAACTCGTTGTCATCGACGGCGCCAAACACGGCCAGTGGGGAAGCGAACCGTTTCGTAGCCGGTTCGTCGCCGCCATGGATACTTTTTTCAAAAAGGCGCTGGCTCCCGAAAAACGGTAAACGCAGCGCCTCTCAAAGCAGGGTCTGAAACGAATCAGACCCGTCCAGGTTACTGTCACTGCGCAGCAGCGGGCCCTACGTACTGAGCACTGCCAAAACCGAGCAT
>CBDULB010000143.1:0-15417 GCA_965367965.1 uncultured bacterium
ACCGCTTCAAAAAAACGGCTTTCGAATATCACGGCGAACCTCGAAACGGTCAAGCGGTTCTTCGTCCAAGCTGGCTGAAATGTCAGGGTGCACCTTTTGCCAGCCGTTGGCTAAGCTCAGCGATCTCCGTGAGCAGCTGCCCCTGGCGGTCGATCGGCAGCCCCGGGGTGCGCAATTGAGTCTGCAAAACGCTGATCCGGTTCTTGAGACTGTCGCGTTCCAACTCGGCCAGACAGGACTGGGCGTGTTCGATGGTGCCTTCGGGCAATTCCTCGGCCAGCAGTTGGTTGACGAAAGCCTGCTCGGCGGGCTCCAGGGTGTTGGAAAAAGCGGATACCGAGGACGGCGAGGCGGCATCGAATTCGGCGCGCCAGATTTTTGCAACGATCTGGCTGTCAGCAATTTGGCGCAGAAACTCCGGCGGGTCTTCGCTGGTCAGTTGATTGCGCACCGCGGCGTCGGTGAGCAGGGTCCGGCACAGAAAGCGCAATTTCCGGCTGCGGATCTGCAGTGGCTCAGCGCGCTGGCCGTTTACCGATTCGACCGCGTCCGGATCGCCGAATTTATCCTTGCGACTCTGGCCGCGCTTTTTGTCGGCGGCGACCTTGGTGACGGCGACGCCGACCAGGCGGCGAATTTCTTCGACGCCGACGCCGAGCCGGACGGCGACCTGATTGATCAAACTGTCCTGCAGAACCTTGTCGTGAGTCAACGCGATGTTGTCGGCGATCTCCTGAGCGAACTGCATGCGCTCGCGCAGCGAATCGGGGCCGAGATCTTTGGTGCGCGCCTCGATCATGTAGTCGAAAATGTCGCGTGCGTTGGCGATGCGTTCGCGCAGAGCATCGGCGCCGTTCTCAGCGATGAACGAATCGGGGTCGGCGCCCTGCGGCAGGTCGACGACTTTGACCAGCACGTCGGCGCCCGCCAGGTGTTGAAATGCCTTCACCGTCGCCGCCCGCCCGGCGGTATCGCCGTCGTTGCACATGATGACCAGATCGGTGTGGCGTTTGAGCAGCCGCGCGTGGTGCTCGGTGCAGGCGGTGCCGAGCGGCGCGACGATGTTTTCGATGCCGTTCTCCGAGCAGACGATCAGATCGATCTGGCCTTCACAGATAACCACCGATTTTTCGCGGCGGATCGCCTGCTTGGCTTTGTCGAGGCCGAACAGGACCCGGCTTTTGTTAAACAGCGGTGTCTCCGGCGAGTTGATGTATTTGCCGCCTTTCTGATCGGGCAGCAGCACCCGGCCGCTGAAGGCGATGACGTCGCCAAAGTCGTTGTTGATCGGAAACATCAGCCGGTCCCTGAAGCGTGAATAGAGACCGCGCGACGGATTGTTCTCGTCGCGCCACGCCGCGAGACCGCTGGTCGCCAACGTGCGCGCCTTGAAACCTGCGTCGCGAGCCCAGTTGATAAACAAATTGGAGTCGCCGGGTGCGTAGCCGAATTGCCAGCGGCGGGCAGTTTCCATGCCCAGATCACGTCCCTTCAGGTAGTCGCGGGCAATCTGCGCATCCGCTGATTTAAACAAAAGTTTGTGAAACCACTCGGCGGCCTGCTTGTGCAGTCGTTGCAAATCGCGCCGCGCCTGGTGGCGTTTGTCCTCCTCGGCATCGAAGGCGGTTTCCTCGACCCGGATTCCGGCCCGGTCGGCGAGTTTTTTGGCGGCGTCCGGAAATGGCAGATTTTCATACTCCATCACAAAGCGGATCACGTCGCCGCCGACGCCACAGCCGAAACAGTGATAAATCTGTCGCTGCGGATTGATGTTAAACGACGGTGTATTTTCCGTGTGGAAAGGGCACAGCGCCCGGTAATTGCCACCGGCGCGCTTGACCTCAAAATAGCCGCCGATGACATCGACGATGTCATTTTCATCGATGATGCGTTGAACGGTTTCCTGAGGAATTTTTCCCATAAGTTAGTGGTGCGATGCGCTGGGTTCTTTGTTTTCAGGCCTGCCACGACTGGAAAATCGAAGCTCGGGATTCTCTAATCTCTATCCAGAATTCTCTCTCCTTTCCCGCTGCGCAATTTCTTTGATGTTGGCCAGCTCGGCAACTAAGGTTCAGCTATGCGGCGGGTCAATATAAAGCAACGATCAATGCGCCTTGGAGCGTGGATATTTCTCGTCGTCCTGGCGGGCTTCGGTCTTCTGGTGGACACCGGGCGTGGCCAGAAGTCGGGTGAGGAGGCGGTCGCTGCAGCGGTTGACGGCGCGCAGAAAGGCAAGCCGGAGCAGGTGCCGACCGGGCAGGGTGGCCCGTTTGCGGGCAAAGTGCTGGTCATTCCAGTGCGGATCGAAGACATGAGCGACAGTCGCCGGTTTCGCAGTTTTCGGGAAATGATCGAGCAGGCAGAAGATGCTGTCGCCATCATTTTTGACCTGAACGTCAACGATCCCGGTGAGTGGACCTCCAAGGAGCGCTTGCTTGAGGGACTGCCGGAAACGGATCGACCGACCTTCGCGTTCGTCAATCCGTCGGCGCTGGGGGCGGGTAGTTTGCTGGCGATCGGCACCGACGCCATCTACATGACGTCGGCGGGCATCATCGGCGGCTCGGGTCTTTACGGAGGCGAGGAGATTGAAAATGAGGAGGCTTACCGGCGCGCCAACTCGCAACACCTGTCGGTGGCCAAGGCCCGGTCGCGAAGTCTGGCGATTGCCAACGGCTACCGACCGAAACTGGTCGAGGCATTCATCGATGCCGACATCGAGGTGAAGATCGGGGACGAAGTGATTTCGCCGAAGGGCGAGATATTGACGCTGACGGCGGACGAGGCGGTGCGAATTTTCGAAGGCAAACCGCTGCTCGCCAAAGCGATGGCCACGGATATCGACGATCTGCTCAAGCAGGAGGGTATCGTGGCCGGGATCGTGCGCCAGACGCCACTCGATTTCCTGGAGAAAAAGAATCAGTCGCGACTCAGTGGCGGCTCGCGGTCTTCGGATAAGCAGGGCGCCGCTGTGAGCGATGCGACTGCGCTCGAACCGGGGCTGTTCGATCGGCGGCTCGAAAGCAGCTATGAAGGACAGATCCTGGTAATCAAGGTCGGTGCCGACGATCTCGCCACCGGGGAGGCGCGCTTTGATTTCATGGAGCGAACCCTGCGCAAAGCCAGCGACGACCGCGCCTCGGCGATCATTTTTGAAATGGATACCCCGGGTGGTTACGCCTGGTACACTCAGGGGCTGGTGTTGAATGTGCTGCAGGACGTGACCGTGCCGACGTTTACCTTCGTCAATACCCGCGCCGAATCAGCCGGTGCCATCATCGCCATGGGCACGGACACGATTTACATGCGCCCGGCGGCGACCATCGGATCGGCGCTGACGGTGACGGCGACCGGCGACATCGAGGGCGACATGAAAAGTAAGGTCGACCAGATGGCGGTGGCGATGGCGCGCAACATTGCGGCGCTGAAGGGGCACAATCCAGACATCGCCGAAGCCTTTGTGGTGCGTACTAAAGAGGTCAAGGTGAACGGTGAAGTGATTCATCCGGCGGGCGAAGTGCTCAATCTGAACACACTGCGCGCCACTGAGGAATACGGTGGTCGACCGCTGCTGGCGAAAGGCATCGTCAACAGCGTTGAGGAACTGGTCGAGAAGGAGGGGCTGAAAGGGGAGATCGTCACGGTCGAGCCGCTCGGCATGGAACGGTTTGCGCATCTGGTGCAGAAATTTTCCGGACTGCTGCTGCTGGTCGGTCTGGCGGGTGCGTGGGCGGAACTGAAGGTGCCGGGCTTCGGTGTGCCGGGGGTGATTTCGCTGCTGGCCTTCAGTTTGTTTTTCTTCGGCAACAATCTGGCCGGTAACCTGGCCGGCTACGAACTGGCGGTGTTGCTGGTGGTCGGCCTGGCCCTGCTGGCGGTGGAAATATTTATCGTTCCGGGGACCTTGATCGCCGGGTTTGTCGGCGGGGTCATGATTATTGCCGCACTGGTTCTGGCGATGGTCGACCGGGTCGATTTTGGTGCCGTGCTCGACAATGCACCGAGCGCGCCGGCCATCGGTGACCTGATTTTTTCACCGGTATTGAATGTCTGCATCGCTCTGGTGGGCAGCGCGGTGCTGGTGTATTTTCTGCTGCGTTACCTGCCGAATACGCCGGGTATGCGCTGGATGGTACTCAGCCAATCGGTGGCCGGTGGTGCCTCGCTCGATGCGAATCGCGGCGGGTCGGTGTCGACCGCGGGCGAGCCGGCGCGGCCAGGCAGCCTGCTCGGCGAACAGGGTGAAGCGGTCACCGATCTGCGTCCGGCCGGCAAGGGCAAATTCGGCGACCGTCTGGTCGACATCAGTGCCGACGGTGAGTTTATCGTAAAAGGCACGGCGCTGCGGGTCGTCCGCCATGAAGGTTCGCTGGTGGTGGTTGAAGCGGTGTCATAAGGCCGAATGGAAATGGGGCGGATTTTTGATTTGCCCCGATGGGACGAAAAGTGACCGCATTCGCAGACAGGAAGGTGGCGATGGTGTTTCGCTTTTATCCGGAGGATGTTCGCGGACAGATGCACGCGCTGCGCGATCTGGTGTTCGAGACGGCGGCAGGCCTCGGGCTCAGTGATGACCTGCAGGAAACCTTGAAGTGGGGCGAGCCGAGTTACCACTGCCGCGGCGGATCCGCGATCAGGATGGATTGGAAACCGTCCGCGGCGGATGGCGATGCCTGCAAGCTGTTGTTTCACTGTCAGACGTCCCTGGTCGCAACCTTTCGCGAACTGTATCCGGATGACTTCAGTTTTGAAGATAAGCGCGCGATTCGCTTCGCACGGGATGAAAAGCTCAATGCAAAGCGTCTCAGCCACTGCATCGAGTTGGCGCTACGTTATCACTCGATCAAGCACCTGCCCCTGCTCGGAGCAGAGCCCCGGTAGAGGGCAGCCGGGTAGCTGCGAGCGTCAGCGAGTGGCCCTTGCCTTGCCTTGGCGAAGGTAGCAGCCGGGTTTTACTGCTTACCCAATTCAACGCAGATCAGTTCCCGATCGTTCCTGGCAAAAACCTGCGTGCCGGCGAAGGCCGGGTGAGACCACAGCACCGTGCCTTCGGGGCGTTGCTTGAGCTCCGTGGTGGGTTCGATGATCTTTGCCCGGTCAATTTCCCGGTAGCCCTGCGGGCTGAGATCGGCGACCACCAGCTCGCCGCGTTCGTTGAGCATCCAGGTGCGGTTGTCGCTGGTGTTGCGCACCATGAAAGCGGTGCCCCAGCGGCCCTGAGTGACGGCTTCAAGATTCTCCCAGACGCGATCACCGCTCGCCAGTTCGAGGCAGCGCATCTGTCCGTAGCTGTCGATACCGTAGACGTGATTCTGGAAAATGTAGGGCGGACTGATCATCGCATGCAGGGCGTCGGTGCGCCGCTCGCTGGTGCCCTGACGGTGCCATAATTCGCGGGCGGCGACTTTTTCCTGATCGAGTTCGATGAGTCGCGCGCCGTCGTAGAAAACCGAGAGGAACAGCTTCGAGCTGTCTTCACTAACCGCGGGGCCGGGCACGTTGATCGGCATTTTGGTCGGACGGGTGGGTATTTCCCAAAGCACCTCGCCGCTTGCGGCCGCCATGCCGGCGATGCGAAATCCGGTCCAGATCACCAGCACGCGCTGTCCGGCCTGCTCGATCATGATCGGTGACACGTACGAAGCTTTGTCGTCAAAGGCGCGCCACACCTCTTCGCCTGTGTCTTTGTGAAAGGCGATCACGCAGGCGCCATCCTCCCTGGCGCCGATTTGCATGACGACGACGTCGCCCTCGACCAGCGGCGAGTTGGTCAGCCCCCAGATCGGCATGTCGATTTCGAACTCCGAGCCGAGGTCGTGCGCCCAGATGAGGTCGCCGGATTTCGCATCGAGGCAGTGCAGGTGGCCCATGGTGCCGAGCGCCCAGACCTTGCCGTCGCGCACGGTGACGCTGGCGCGCGGTCCGTAGGCGTAGCCGACGTTCTGGTAGGCGCAGGGGTAGTGATGAGCCCAGCGCGGAGTGCCGCTGGCGCGGTCAACGCAGACGATGCGTTCGACTGGTTGAGTGGAATCGGCGGGGCCGCGATCCATGAGGTATACCGAATCACCGGCGACGGTGGGGCCGCTGTAGCCGGCGCCGACGGGAGTCGACCAGAGGCGGGTGGGCTTCTGTTCAGCGAACGTTTCCGGTAAGCCCGCGGCATCCCACAATCCGGCGCGATCGGGACCGCGATACTCCGGCCAGTCGGCGGCCTGAGCGATCATTGGAGTCACGAATAGCAGCAGGGCAAGGAACGGCAGGCGCATGCAGAGAGTTTGCGGAGGGAAGGGTGGTTTGGTCAAGCGGCGAAGTGGTGGGGATTTCGTTTAGTTTGGACCGGAGGGACGGGGGAGCTCGTCCACGGGGGACCGGCGGGACGCCGGTATCACGTTGTCGTCCAGTTTGGACCGGCGGGACGCCGGTATCACGTTGTCGTCCAACGGGGGGATGCTGATAGCTTGTTTACTTCAGGGGGAAAGACTGAGGCAAAAATCCTCTGGTGATTGGGCGGGTCTGTCTTTACACTCAGCGCTTCAGTTTTTCTGCCGTCAGATATGTCTAAAAATCTCAGCTCACTTTCGTTTCGCAAAGGTATCGATCAGAACATCTTCGAGAAGATGGTCACGGCGGCGGAGGAGTCGGGCACTGCCGAGACGCCGGAACAGATCGAAGCGATTGCGCAGCAGCATCTGGTCGGCGATGCGATTTCGCTGGGTGCGGTTTCGTTTTACGATTTCCTGAAAAAGGAAAATAAGGGCAAAAAGGTGTTCATCTGCAATGGCTCGGCCTGCCTGTGCGCCGGAACTCAGGGGCCGTTGAAAGAAAAACTGGAGTCGCATTTCCCGGCGGAGGAGATCGGTCACATCTGTTGTCTCGGTCGCTGCCACGAGAACGGTGCCTTTCAGTACGGCGATAAAAATTACTCGGCGAAGTCGGACGATGAACTGACGGCGCTGTTTGAAAAAGGCGAGGGCGATGCCGCCGACCGCTACCATGTCGGCACCAGCATGGACACGCCGCTGCTGACGGCGGAGTTTCCGGGGATCGACGACTACTACGCCCCGTTCCGCGATTTGCTGGGCACCGAGCGGGAAGATCTTTTTACCGAGCTGCGCGATTCGAAATTGCGTGGCCGCGGCGGCGCGGGCTTTCCGCTGAGCTTCAAGTGGAACTCGTGTCGCGAGGTTGAAGCGACGCCGAAATACATCGTCTGCAATGCCGACGAGGGCGATCCGGGAGCGTACATCGATAAGTATCTGATGGAGGAGCGGCCGCATTCGGTGCTGCTCGGCATGATGGTGGCGGGCTGGTTTGTCGGCGCGGAGATCGGTGTGGTCTACGTGCGCGCGGAGTATCCGGATTCAATCCGCATTCTCGAGCAGGCGATCGGTGAACTGAAAGCGGCGGGCCTGCTCGGCAAGGCCATCTGCGGCAGTGATTTTAACTTTGATCTGAAGGTGATCAAGGGAGCCGGTGCCTACATTTGCGGCGAAGAAACGGCGCTATTGGCATCGCTGGAAGGGCAGCGTCCCGAGGTTCGGGTGCGACCGCCGTTCCCGACTCAGGAGGGCTTGTTTCGCAAGCCGACGGTGCTCAACAATGTTGAGACCTTTGCCAATGTGCACTCGATCCTGGTTCTGGGTGGCAAGGGCTACGCAGCGATCGGCACGGAAAAATCGACGGGACCGAAACTGGTGTCACTGGACGGGCATTTTAACCGGCCCGGTATCTATGAGGTGGCGATGGGCACTCCATTGACCACGGTGGTCGACGAACTGGCGGGCGGATTTAAACACGACATCAAGGCCATTCAGGTGGGCGGGCCGCTGGGAGGCCTGGTGCCGGTGCATAAAATCGGCGATCTGACGGTCGACTTCGAGTCGTTCCACGAGGCGGGGTTCTTAAAAGGCCATGCCGGAGTGGTCAGCATCCCGCGCGATTTTCCGATGATCGAATACGTCGAACACCTGTTTCAGTTCACCGCGGATGAGTCGTGCGGAAAATGTTTTCCGTGTCGTCTCGGTTCGGTGCGCGGTCAGGAACTGGCCGCCAAGGCGCGAACGGACCAGGCTTACAAGATCGATCCGGAACTGATTCGCGATCTGCTCGACACCATGGAGGCGACGTCGCTGTGCGCGCTCGGTGGTGGCGTGCCGCTGCCGATCAAGAATGCGCTCGAGTATTTTAAAGATGAGTTGCAGCCTTATTTCAGTGGCGATCTGACGCCGGCGGCGGAACCGGTGTTGATTCCGGATGCCTTGAAGCGTCCCAAAGAGAAGAAGAAAAAGCGCTGAGTCCTGCGCCGCATTTTTTTCAGCTAAACCGGGTATGGCAGCATCCTCCGCCAGTGACTCGTCGTCCGATGTTGACGGCGACGACGACGACCCTTTTCAACAGCACTTGCAGCAGATCGAGCAATGGTTGGCTGGTGGTCAGCCGGCGCATTGGAATTTGGCTGCGGAAGCGGTCGAACGGTTGCAGCAAGGACTGGAAAGTACTGATGTCGCAGCTGAGGAACTGCTGAAGCGCCGGCTCGCGCTGGCGACGGCTCGGGGCCACGTCGAGCGGTTGCGGGGCAATTGCCAGGCGGCGCTGGCGGCCTACCGGGACGCGCTCGAAATGCTCGCAGCGGGTGACTACACCCGCGAACAACGCCTGATGCGCGAGGCAAATCTGTGGACCTGCTGTGGACTGGCCGGGTTGGCGGGTGAGACCGCGGCCGAGTGGTCGGCGGCGCTGCACAGCTTCGATAAGTCGAACGCGCTGCGCGACGAAATTGAATCGCCGGGACAAGAGGTACTGTGGGGCCAATCGGCGGCGTGGATCAATCGCGGTGAGGCGCTTGAGAAGCTGGGCGGGGAAGAAAATATCCGTGACGCCGTGCTGGCCAATCAGCGGGCTGCGGAGTGCCTGGCGAAATTTGATCTCGATCAGGTGCCGGCGTTTCGCAGCCGGATGGCGCTGACCTGGATGAATCGCGGCGAGTTACTGGCGACGATCACCGAGCAGGGCTGGGCGGATGAAGCGGGGCAGTGTCAGTCGGCTTACGCCAAAGCGGTAGAGATTCTGCGTGCCGGCAGTAACGCCGGGGCGGTGGAAAGCCGGCGCCTGCTGGCGGTGTGTCTGGCCAACAGCAGTCGGTCGCATTTACGCCTCGGAGACTTTGGCAAGGCCGGTGTCGATCAGGCTCGGGAGGGACTTGAGCTGATTTTGCAAGAGCGCGCGGGCAACGCGGACGACCCTGCTTTGCTGCATTTGGAAATGACTTTGCGCGCCACCTTGTGTCGCACCATGGCGCTGGCGGCGGACGCGGGCACGGCGGGTGTCGATTGCGATCAGGTCACCGATGAAGTCGAGACGGCGCTGGAGGTGGCGACCGGTGCTGGAGAGTTGGCCGGGGTAATTCCGGTGCCATTGATCGCAGAGTTGTTCGGCTGCGGGGCGGAGGTTTACGCCCGCTTTCAGCCGGAATTTCTGGCTGAGTATTTGCTCGAATACCTCGATCCGGCGAGTCAGCCACCGGGAGCCCTGTGCCGGATCGAAGGTTGCCACGCTGTGGCGGTGTCGGTGTTGTGGCGCGAGATCGGTCGATTTCAGAAGGAGGGCTTTGCGGCGGCGGGCTCGGCGGAATACGACCGCCGGCTCAGTTTGCTCGAAGATTTTCAGCGCTGTCGGACGCGCCTCGGTGAAGTGCGTGAGGATCTGGGGCTGGAGGGCAACTGAGACGAGACCGGAACCGAAATGCCCGGCGTAGCGGAACTGGTTAGAATTTCGTCGTGCGTCCCAAGTCTAGAGTCAACGCACGGGCGAAATTTTTGCCAATCCCGCTACGGTTTTCCGGTGCAAGGTTTTACATCTCGGTCCACTGGCGAAGCAGGTTGTGATACACCCCGGTCAGCTGAACGGCGGTCGGTTCGGCTTCGGGGTGGTCGGCCATGGTGTTGCCGACTTTCTGAATCGCCAGGTCGAGGTCGAGTAGCAGCGAACGCCGGCCGTCGTCGCGGATCATGCTTTGCAGCCAGAAGAATGAACACAGTCGGGTGCCGCGGGTCACGGGGGTGACGTGGTGCAGACTGGTCGATGGGTAGAGCACCATCGATCCGGCGGGCAGCTTGACGCGCTGCACTCCGTAGGTGTCTTCGACGCAGAGTTCGCCGCCATCGTAGTTCTCCGGGTCCTCGAAGAACACGGTCGCCGACAGGTCGGTGCGGATGCGCGCCGATGAGCCGGGAATCTGGCGGATGGCGTTGTCGACGTGGGTGCCGAACGACTGACCGCCGGAGTAGCGATTGAACAGTGGCGGAAAGATGTGCAGCGGCAGGGCCGCAGTCAGAAACAGAGGGTTTTGTGACAGTGCCTTGAGAATGATGCCACCCGCCTCGCGGGCGATGGGATCGCTCTCGTCGATCTGCTGATTGTCCTTGCTGCGCGCTGACTGGTGGCCGGCGGTGACTTTGCCATCGACCCACTGAGCCTTGGCGAGCAACTCACGCACGTGGGTGAGTTGCCCGCCGCTCAGCAGATCCGGAATTTGGGTTAACATGGTAGTTTTCCAGATTCAGGTTCAGAATTTCATCGAAGCGGTCAGCATCACCGAACGGCCGGGGCCGGGGATGAAGTGGCCGCCACCGACGCGATCGATGTAGTCTTCGTCTCCCGCATTCTGCACGTTGAGACGCAGGGTCAGGCTTTCGTTGACCTGATAGCCGATGGCGGCGTCCCACAGAAGGTATGAAGGAGCGGTGCGGTTGTTGGCGGTATTGCTGAAACGGTCGTCGACGAACTGCGGTCCGCCGCCCACGAAAAAGCCGCCGGGCAGATCGATCTGCGTCCACAGGCTGAAGGAGTTCTGCGGCGTGTGCGCCAGGGTTTTGCCGACTTCGGCGGGATCTTTCGACGAGGTCACCTCGCTGTCCAGATAGGTGTAACCACCGTAGACGTGCCACCACGGCAGAATATCGCCGGAGATACCTAACTCAAAACCTTGCACGCGCTGTTCTCCATCGAGCACGGTGAGCTGGTCGGGATCGGCGGGATCGATGGTGCGGGCGTTGGTTTTGTCGGTCTGGAACAGGGCGGCACTGAGACTGAGGCGCTGGTCGAGCACGTCCCACTTGGTGCCGAGTTCGAAAGTCTGACTTTCCTCGGGCTCGAGCTCGAAGTTGGTGGCGCCACCGCGTCCGCCGCCGCTGCTCAGGCTGAGACCTTCGCCGGCCGGATTGAAGGAGGTGCCGTAGCCGAAATAGACGCTGGCGTTTTCGACCGGTTTGAGTACCACCGCGGCGCGACCGCTGGGCATGTTGTCGACGCGGTTGAGATGGCTGGTGCCGTCCTCGCCGCGGGTGGTGTAGTCGAGATCAAAGTGATCCCAGCGGAAGCCGCCGGTGACGTCGAGCCATTCGGTCAGCGCCACGGTGTCGAACAGGTAGACCGACGCGGAGAATGCTTCGGCGTAGGTGCTCTCCCCGGTGCGCGACACACCGCCGGTTACCGAGCCGTAGGGATCGGGATGAAACAGGCTGGTCTCGGGGCCGCGCGGTGCCTGCAAGCTGTGGCGCTCGTTGGTTTCGCTGGCCAGTTCGATACCGAGAACCGCATCGTGGGCGAGCGGACCGGTGTCGAAGGAAAACATCAGATCGGTCTGGCTGACGATGCTGGTGTAAACTTCGTCGCGGTCTTTGACGTCGTCGCGGGTAATGTCGGTGCCGTTGCCGGAGAAGCGCGGCGGGGTGACGATGTTGTAGCGGTCGGTGCGTCCCACGCGGAACAGTTCGCGCAGCGTCACGTTGTCGTTGAAGTCGTGTTCGAAGTGTAGCGACGCCATCGTGGTCGAGACTTCTTCGAAGTCGCGATGGATCAGACCGTAGTAGCGATCGTAGGGAACCGGCGCGGGGCCGTTGACGAAAGCGTCGAGACTGGTGCCGCGCATCGAGTCGGGGACCCAGGGGATACCGTAGTCGGGTTGATTGTCCTCTTCGACGTGCAGGAAGTTGATCCACATGCGGGTGTCGGACGGCGCGGTGACCACCGACGGCGGATTCTTTCCGGTCGGATCGATGGTCTCGCCGACGATTTCTTCGCCCAGTCCGAAGCCGAGCGAGGTGGCGATACCCCAGCGCTTGTTGTCGGCGGCGCCGCGATCAGGCGTGTCGTTTTCGTGCCACATGCCGTTGACGCGCAGCGCGGTTCCGTCGCTGATCGTCTGGTTCCAGTCGATGGTGCCGCGGTAGTAGTCGTCGGTGCCGACGGTGGTGTCGACGTGGGTGGCATCGTTGAGGTGAGCTTCCTTGGTCACCAGATTTACGGAGCCACCGGTTGAACCGCGTCCGCCGTTCGACGAAGCCGGTCCTTTGGTGACTTCGACTGCCTCGAAGTTGAACGTGTCCCGGCTGTAGGCGCCGAAGTCGCGCACTCCGTCGATGAACAAATCGGTGCGGGCATTAAAGCCGCGGATCGACAGGTTATCGCCGGCGGGGACGCCGCCTTCCCCGGCCTGAATACTGAT
Organism: uncultured bacterium; assembly: GCA_965367965.1. Taxonomy (GTDB): domain Bacteria; phylum Verrucomicrobiota; class Verrucomicrobiia; order Verrucomicrobiales; family DEV007; genus JBBKXR01. The sequence goes on from CBDULB010000143.1 coordinate 12,506, forward strand.
GCCGGATACGTTGCGCAGGGCGTCGCGCAAAGTGCTCACCGCCTGGTCTTCGAGCAGGGCGTCGGGAATAACGGTGATACTCTGCGGCACGTCGCGCAGCGGTTGGCTGTATTTCGGCGACGACAGGCTGTCGGCCTTGTAGAGCGAATCAAAGTCGACGCCATCGACGACGTACTCCGGAAGTTCACCATCGGAGGAGCTGCCGGAATCGGCTCCGTCGTTTGGCTGGGTATCCTGAGCGGCGGCATTGCCGGCAGCGCAGAGCAGGGTGGTCAGCGCGAGGCTGTCGCGGGTGACGGTGGAGAATCGTGCGGCGCGTAAACTCGCGGGTGACGTATCAGGTTTGCTTTTCATGTTGGTTTGTTAGTAGAGAAAGAAAAAAGTGACCGATGGTCCGGAAATGGCTTATTTATTTTGCGACACAGCGTTGCCGGCGCCGCTGCTGCGGGGGCGGGACTCGCGGTCGAGCGAAGTGCGCAGCGCCGGCGATTGAGGGTTGCGTGAATCGGTCTTAGGCTGCTTTCCGGGCGCAGCAGCGGGAGCCTTTGCGGCGTCGGGTTTGCCGGTCGAGCGAGCGGGCCCAAACTGGTGGTCGGCAATGGTTCCGGAAAAAATCACCACCCCGAGCACCGCGGCGACGCTCAGGCCGGCGATGCCGACGACGCGGGTCGGCTTCATCTGCCACCACATGATCAGTCCGGACAGTCCCCAGAAGACCATGGTGATCCCGGTGGCATCGGCGAACGCGGTCCACACCCAGCGGGCGCCGCGCCGGTCGGGGTAGTGGTGGGTTTTGTGCAGCCGGGTGACGACCGAATAGAAATCGTTGTCGGCAACTTCGTCGACCGCCCGTCCGCTGAGGCTGCCGTCGAGCAGCTTGTAAACGACGTTCCAGCGGCGCCCATCTCGAGGTGTTTCAACTTGCAGGCGCAGTTCCGCAAAGCCGCGGGACGATGCTTCGAGCGGACCACTGGTTTGTACGTCGGCTTCCGCCAGCAGCGCGGCCGCCAACTGTTCGGCGCTCCCGGCATCAAAGGATGCGACTTCGGCGGACGGTCGGGCGAAGGGCGGACTGTCGTGCGGCTTTCCACCGGGCAATTGCAGAATGTGGGCCTCGCCGCGATTTGAGCTGATGCTGACTTGCAGCCGACCCCGCTCGGAATTTGCCTGATAGCTGTAGGTGCCCTCGAGCGTCGGAGCATGGTCGTCCGGTAATACAAAGCGCTCGCCGTCGGCGCTGTTGTTGAGGTCGGCGACCAGTTCCTCAGCCAGAGACCTGGCGTCGGCAGGGGAGAATCCGTGCGCCGCGGCGACTTGATCGGGCGTCCATTGGGCGACGGTTTGCATCGGTCCGAACTGCCGGCCGTGATTAAAGAACATGCCGCTCAGTCCAAACAGGATGACCCAGGGCAGCAGCAGCAGACCGGTATACATGTGCGCCCGCCGCACCAGCTTGGTGAAACGGCGGCGGTTTTTCGCGGTAGATTTGGGTGAGGGGCTGGTCATAAAAGCTCGCCGGATTGAATGTTGTCTGGCGCATGCTATTGAGACTCAGTATCAGTAAAAGGGAAGCGAAAACTTGGTGAGTTTAGCGCCAATAGGGACAAGTCATCGCCAATTTCGGGGCCGGGAGGGGTTGCCGTGCGCGCTGTATCCCGCTTTTGACGGAGGGGCAGCGATGGCTCTGTGTGCCGCGCGGGCACAAAAAAAGGCCCGGGGCGAACCCCGGACCTTTTCGTGAGTCTTTTGGACTGATCAGGTGCTTACTCAGGAAGCGGTGATCGAGTCGACCTTCTTGTGCTCGGAAACGACTTTGACGTCTTTGCCGACCAGGTCTTCAGCTTTTACTTCTTTGCCGTCTTTGCCTTTGTATTCGGTGGAAGGGGTGACGGTCAGCTTGGCCTTTTTGCCGTCAGCGAGCTTCACCACGATAGCCTTGGTGTCGGCGTCGTATTCGGACAGGTTACCGGCGTCGGTAACTTTTTTGCCGCAGCCGGCATAGGCAGCGCTGGCGGAGACTGCGATAGCAGCGACGAGTGCGAGGAATTTTTTCATGGGATCGATATGGGTTGGTGGTTATGACAATACTCGTGATCGGCACAAGAGATGCCGTTCACCTACTGTTAGAACACCGCATCGGAGCATAGCGTGCAAGGAAGATTTTTGATTTTTCGCGTAATTTTGTTTAGGTCGGCAAGGCTGGCGATTTTCGTGTATGTCTTTGGGATGCAATTGTTTTCCAGGAAAATTTCGCTGCGTGCACTGCTGTGTTGCCTGATGGTCGCGTGGCAGGGTCTGGCCGTCGCGCATCCGATTCCCGATGTGCCGGTCAGGGCGTGGTTTGACAGTGCCGGTTCGGCGCAATTTGAAGTTGAATTCGATTTGCGCTGCTTTGTCGAAGATCCTCTCAATGAGCCGTATGTCGTCAATGCAACCGTGCAGGCGATGGATGATGCCGGTCGGTCGGAACTGATGGCTCCGGCGCTGCCGTTTTTTGCCAAAACTGCGAAGATCCTGTTCGATCCTGAAGTGGTGGGGGAGGTGCAGCCGCAGTTCACTGCTGAGTTCGGCAAGGTTGGCGGCGGCGAACTGGCCGATGCCGAAGATCCGGTCGCGGTGATGCTGCGCTGGAAGACGAAGATTCCCGACGGTGCGCAGGCTTATCGGCTCGACGCGTTGGAGAGTGGTGAGTTGAGTGTGCTGTTTCTCAATCACCTCGATGGCATCAAGCAGAAGCGCATGCAGGTGTTGTTCCCGGGCGAGACCAGTAAGCCACTCAATCTGACCAATATCGCCGCAGACGCCAGGGCCGGGGCTGCGCCGGCGGAAGCTGCTGACGGGAAAGCTGAACAGGCGGGGGGCGACGATCTTGAAGCTTCGGCTGCTGATGAAGCTCCGGCGTCAAGTGAAGC
>CBDULB010000144.1:0-15273 GCA_965367965.1 uncultured bacterium
GCGCAAACACTGCAGTGCCAGTACGCTCATCGCGTCCCTGATCTCGCCCCGCTCGACCATGGCAAACGCTTCACTCAGCGGCAGGCGGCGGACGCGAATCTGTTCGGTCTCTTCAGGTTCGGCCCGGCCCCGGGTAAGGTCGCGGGCGACGTAAAAGTAGGCGCGCTCGTCGGAGACGGAGTTGGACAGTTGCAGGTCGCCGATCAGTAGTTCGAGGCGCCCCGCGCTGAGGCCGGTTTCCTCGCGCAGCTCGCGGTGGGCGCTTTCTTCCAGTGATTCGTCGAACGGGGCGCCGCCTTCGGGGATTTCCCACTCGTAGGTATCGGTGGGGTAGCGGTACTGGCCGACCAGCCAGGTGTGATTTTCGTCATCGATGGGAATGACGCCAACGGCGCGGTTTTTGTAGTGCACGACGCCGTAGATTCCGGGCGTGCCGGTCGGCGTGGTGACTTTGCTTTCGCTGACACTGATCCACGGGTTGGTGTAAACCTCGAGTTTCTGATGGGTGATCCACGGATTGGCTTCGGGATCGGCGTCGGCTTTTTCAGGCTCGCTCATCACTTTCTGTCGTGGTTCCGGCGAAAATCGTCAACTGCGAACCTGACGGTAACACGATGGTAACAAAGCGTCGGCAGTCTCGAGGGCGATAACAAATACCACGGGCCGCAATCGGCCCGAATCATAGCCCTAACAAAAATACCAAAATGAAAATCCATGAGACAATCGAAATTCGAAAAAATGCCGGAACACGACGCTCCGGGTTCACACTTATCGAACTGCTGACGGTGATGGCGATCATTGCCATTCTTGCATCGATCGCCGGGCCTTCGATGAATAACGCCATCATTACCGCGCAAATGACCAAGTCGATGGGCGAGGCGCGCGGCATCGCCATGGCACTGCGAGTGCTCGCGGAAGACGAAGGCGGCGCTTACCCCGATAAGGAAAACTTTTACGGCGAAGAAATTGCGTCGTCGAATGATGCCTTTCGCGGTTTGTTTCCCAACTATATCGACACCGAATTGCCGTTTGCGATCAAGCGCTCTGCGTGGGGGCCGAAGGCCGACAATCGCTTTGAGTCTCCCGGTGAGACGCTGGAAGCGGGGGAGAATCACTTCGCCTATATCGCCGGTCTGACCACCGACGCGCGTGCTGACTGGCCGCTGATTGTCGACGGCACGGACGGCAGTGGCACTTACAACGACCAACCGGGGGCTAAAGGTGGTGCCTGGGGCGGGCGCAAGGCGATCGTTGTTTACTGCAGCGGCAAGGCGGCACTGGTTCGCCTGAAAGGCGACAGCGATGCGCGATTCATTCCGCGCTACGAGGATTCTGATGAGAATCTGCTCGAGGTGCAATCCTACATGGGAGAACACGTGCGCCTGCTCGAACCGGCGGGTGGCTGAGGTAGGGGATTCCTTACCGATTGAATCGGCGACGGCCGCCCGTTGGTGTTTTCCGAAACGACCGACGGGCGGTTTGCCTTTGCCGGTGGACGGGATTGCAGGGCGGGCGCCCCGCCTGCCCCGGTGCGTTGGCGCGGGTGAGCTTCGAGGGGCAGGATTGTGATCAGGCCGCCGCGCGCTTCGAGTGGCGAGCGAAGCGTTCGCTCTGCCGTTTGTTCCGAAGCAGCTCGACTCGCTCTACACTTGCGGATACTGCCACGGCCCGCGGTAGTCGCGGCGCAGCAGTTGGTTGGCCTCATCGGCGCCAGGTCCGGTGATTTTCTCGTTGGCGCCGTCCCAGTCGATGCTGCGACCGAGTTTCCAGCTGAGCATGCCGAGCAGACTCATGTTGGTGGCGAGGTGGCCGACTTCAGCGTTGGCCACCGGTTGCCGGCCGGCTTCGATGGCATCGATGAAATCGCGCCACAGCGGCGGCACATTGTGGCCGTCCTTTTCGTGATCGAACTGCGGATCCTGATGCACGGGCGATGCGCCTTTGGTGGTCGGATAGAAAGTCCATCCGTCGCGCCAGCCCATGTGGAAGATGCCTTTTGTGCCGTAGAAGTAGGTGCCGACTTTGGATTTCTCGACGTCGTTGCCGGCGAAGCGGCGGTGCTCCCACACGCAGGTGAATTTTTCGAATTCGTAGGTCGCCACCTGATGATCGGGCGCGTCAGTGGTTTGCGCTTCGTCGTTGAGCACGGGTTCGCCTTTGATCGGCCGGCCGCCGCTGCAGTGTACCGATTTGGGAAATTTTTCACCGCTCCACCACAGTACCTGGTCGAGCCAGTGCACGCCCCAGTCACCGAGCGTGCCGTTGGCGTAGTCGAGAAAATGCCGGAAGCCGCCGGGGTGAATGCGTTTGTTGAAAGGTCGCAGCGGTGCCGGGCCGCAGTAGAGATCCCAGTCGAGGCCTTCGGGGATTTCAGAGTTAGGTGTCGGTGCTTCCGGACCGTCGCCCGGGCTGTGGGCGAAACAGCGCACCATCCCGATCTGGCCGGCGCCGCCGTCGTGGAGAAACTTCATGCCGCTGACATGGTGCGGACCGATGCGGCGATGCAGGCCGACCTGCACGGTTTTACCGGTTTTGTTGGCGGCGTTGAGCATCGCCCGGCTTTCCTGAATGGTGTGGCCGGTCGGTTTTTCGACAAAGATGTGCGCGCCCGCTTCGAGACAGGCGATCGCCTGCAGAGCGTGCCAGTGATCGGGCGAGGAAATGATGACCACATCGAGCTGTTCCTGCTCGAGCATGTCGCGATAGTCGTTGTACGTGTTGGGGAGCTTGCCGGTATCGGCATCGATCTCGTCGGCGGAAATTTCCAGCTCATCGGCATCGACGTCGCACATGGCGACACACTCGCAGCGTCCGTCTTCGAGGGCGACGCGGAGAATGTTCATCGCCCACCAGCCACCGGCGCCGATGACTCCGAGGCGGTAGGTTTTTCCGGCCTTCGACTGAGCGCGAATCCACGGCGCGAACGACAGCGTCGATGCGGCGGCGGCAGAAGACAGAAAGCGGCGGCGGGTGGCGTTCATGGTGGCGTCAGGGTGGTGGTCTTGGATTTCAGCCGCAAGATTAAAATGAAGGTTGGCTGGTCCTGCCGGCGAACAATGCAACGGTCCACGGTCTGACGACCGCAGCTACGATTCGTCGACTACTTGCGCAGATCGAGGACGACGACGTCGCCTTTGTCGTTGCGGCAGTAGAGCAGGCCGTTGGCGAGGGTGGGCACGGTCCAGCATTTGGCGCCGAGGATTTTTTGTTTTAAGGTCGGTTTGAAGCCTTCGGTGGAAACGGCACCGATGGCGAGTTCGCCACCTTCACTGATGGCGATCAGTTTGCCATCGGCGACCAGAGCGGCACCGTGGGCGAACGAGGTATCGGTCCATTTGCTTTCGCCACTCTCGAGGTGAAAACACTTCAGCCCGCTGCCATCCTGCCCCTCGTTGCCGTGGATGCCGTAAAGGTAGCCGTCGATGAGCATGCCGGCGTTCATCTGGGTGGCGAAGTCGCGGCTTTTCCAGACTTGCTCAGGTTCGCTGCTGGCCTGATCGTCGGGAAATTTCAGCAGTGTTCCGCCCTTGCCGTAGCCGCTGGAAATGAACAGCAGGTCGCCGCTGATGATCGGGCTGGCAGCGTTGACTCCGTAGCGGGTCAGCCATTTGATGTCCCACATTTCTTCGCCGGTGGCGCGGTCGACGCAGACGTAACTGCGCTTGTTGGACACAATCGCCAGATCGCGACCGCCGCGAGTGAGCGGATACGGTGACGAGTAACTGGCCTCGCCGTTTTTCGACTGCCAGATGACGGAGCCGTCGTTCTTGTTGAGGGCGAGTCCGGCGTTGCCGGCGGTGAGCAAAAGTCGATCACCGTCGACCAGAGGTGAGCCGGTGAAGCCCCAGGTAGGCATGTCGTATTCGAGATCGGCCATCAGGTTTTTGCTCCATTTGACGTTGCCGGTGGCGGCGTCGAAACAGAATAGCTGTCCACGGCGGGCGACATGGTAGACGACATCGCCATCGAAGGTCGGTGTGCCGGTGGTGCCGCCGGGGTAGTAGAGGTCGTCGAGCGGGTGCGGGTAACTGTGTTTCCAGATCTCTTTGCCGGTGGTGGCATCGAAGCAGAAAACGGTGTCGGTGTCCTTGCCGTTGTGACCGGTGGTGATGGCACGTCCGTCGGAGACGACAAAGGCGGCGTGACCGAGGCCGACTTTAGTTTTCCAGGCGACCTTGGCTTCGCCTTCCGACTGCCAGCCGCTTTCTTTAGAAATGCCGTCGAGGTCTGCGCCGCGAAAGCGTGGCCAGTCGTCGGCGTGCGCCGAACTGATAAGTGTGAGAGAAAGCGCGAGCGCCTTGACCGCGTGCATTGGGGGTCGCAAAATGAGCATGTGAAACCTTTTCCGCAACTCGCCGTGCTTGCAACCGTCTTGATACCCGTATTCGGGGCTGAAGCGCAGAGCGTGGAGACGGAGGTTTGGGGGCAAACCGGGGCGGGCGAAAAGGTCGAGCGTCTGACCTTAACCAACTCGCATGGCATGCGCATTCAGGTGATGTCGTACGGGGCGACCTTGCTCAGCGTCGAAACTCCGGACCGCGACGGCAAAATGGCCAACGTCACGCTGAGTCTCGGTTCCTTTGCCGAATACGAAGCCGGTCATCCGCTGTTCGGATCGATCGTCGGCCGTTATGCCAACCGCATCGATACCGGTGGCTTCACGATCGAGGGCCGGCGGTTTGATTTGCAGACGGTCAACGCAAAAACCGGCGTGCACATTCACGGCGGAGCGACCGGTTTTCAGAAACAGCTGTGGCAGGTGCGCACGCACAAAGACGACGCTTCTGTTTCGGCGGTGTTCTCGCTGATCAGTGCCGATGGGCACGAGGGCTTTCCCGGTCGCCTTGAGGTCGAGGTGGAGTATCGGCTGGGCAACGACAATTCGCTGACGCTCGATTACACGGCCAACACTGACAAGCCGACGCACGTTAATCTGACTAACCATGTCTACTTTAATCTGGCGGGTGCCGGATCCGGTGATGTGCTCAATCAGCGCCTTCGACTCGGAGCCAGTCATCGCCTGCTGTTCGACGAGCGGAAGATTCCGACCGGTGAGGTGGTGCCGGTGGCCGACACGCCGTTCGACTTTCGCGAACTGCGCGCGATCGGGGCGACGATCGCCCGGGTGGAGGGCGGCGGCTACGACCACTGCTACGTGTTGGATGCTGAGCGGCGGGATGACGGGGCGTTATTTTGCGCGCAAGTGATCGATCCGGAATCGGGGCGAACTCTCGAGGTGACGACGACGATGCCGGGAGTGCAGCTTTACACGGCCAACCATCTGAAGCCGCAGCTGGTCAGCCCGGAGGGCAAGCCGTACGGGCCGCACCATGGATTTTGTCTGGAGACGCAATACTTTCCCAATGCTCCCAACGAGCCGGATTTCCCAGGCAGTTTGCTGGTGCCTGAGCGCACCTACCGGCATTCGACGGTTTTTCGCTTTGGGGTGGCGGAATAATTCGGTCGAATCGGGGACTCCGGTCCGGCATGGCGAGCGTAACAGCCGGCGACGTTCCGTGAGCTTTGGAATCGATCTGCCAAATCAAGAATCCACTGGAACGCCACGATTTCTTCTGTTAGGTCTGCGGCGATGACACTACCAAGCAATAGATACTTTGATGTGGTCATCATGGGCGCTGGGTTTGCCGGGCTCTGTCAGGCGCGTCATCTGATGTTGAATGTTCCCGGACTGAAGGTGGCATTGATCGATCCCCGGGTTGGCGACGGATCGGAAGGGGATTTTAAGGTGGGGGAATCGACAGTCGAGATCAGTTCGATGTTTCTCTATAAGGATCTAGGCCTTTATGAGTATCTGATCGACAATCATCCGCCTAAGTACGGGCTGAATTTTCACTGGCCGAAGGACGGTTCGAAGACCGGGGAATTGGGCGATTATCATCACATCTGGACCAATCGGCAGCCGGAATTGCCGAGCTTCCAGATCAATCGAGCCAAGCTGGAGCGCGATTTGCTGCGCATGATTTGTGATCAGGGGGTCGAGTTTTTCCGTGGCAAAGTGACCGATTTTGAACTGGCCGAAGGTGAGGCGCGGCACACCGTTGACGTCAAGGCGGCCGAAGGTGAGCAGACGGTGACGCTCAGCGCCGAGCACCTGATCGACGCGGCGGGGCGGAAATTTTTGATTGGTCGCAAGAAGGACAATTTGGTCACCGAGTCGGAGAATCTGTGCGATCTGCGCACCGGGTCTGCCTGGCTGCGGGTCGAAAATGTCGACCGTGAGCTGTTCCACAGCGGTTACGATCCGCACAATGGGGTGGCCAGCCATTTTTACGGGACCAATCACTTTCTCGGCAAAGGCCATTGGATCTGGATGATTCCGATCGATCGCGAGACGCGCACCGTGTCCTTCGGCGTGGTGCATCACATGAACACCATCGAGAGCGATCAGCTGCGCTCGAAGGAGAAAATGCTCAGCTTCGTGGAGAATAACCACAAGTTCGTTGCCAGGCTGATCGCCAGCGGTGAAATCGCAGATTTTAAGTATCTGCCGCGACTGACGCACGTCAGCAAGGAGATGATTTCGAAGGACAACTGGTACGTCATCGGCGACGCGGCCAATATGCTCGATCCGTTTTATTCGGCGGGGCTGGTGATCGCTTCGGTGAACATAACCGGGGTGACGGAGCTGATACGGGCTAAGAAGGCGGACGAGGCCGATGTTGAGGTGAAGCGCAAAGCGTTCGACACGTTTAACCTGTTTTTCGCGCTGACTTACAATCAGATTTATCGCGACCACGACAAGCATCTCGGCAACGCCAGTGTGATGAGTTGGCGGATTTATCTGGAGAACACGGTGTGGATCCGGTTTCTGGTGCCGATGTTCGTCGGCCGCTGGCACATGAATCTCGACTTCATCAACAAGTTCCAGATGATTTCCAAGTTGTTGTTGTTCAATGACAACTCGGTGTTCCGGGCGTTTTATCGCGAGTTCAACGAGGCGGCGGAGAACGGAAAAAATATCGGTCTGATGGACTACGCGCGCGCGGATCAGTTGTGCCTCGGTTTTGTGCCGACTGATTTTGGTAAAGGCTTTCTGCAGAATGCGGTTTACGAACCGGAGCGGGTCAACGTGTTCAAAGGCATGCGCACGATTTTCTTCTTCATGGCGCTGCTGTTCATCAAGCTGAAATGGCGGGCCAAAGGCTGGGTGGGAATGTTCTCGTTTGAGACCTGGTGGGTGGTAGCCAAGCTATTCGGCCTGAGTGCGTTCACCGGGATGGGCGCGATCGTTCATTCGATCAAGAATAAGGGCCGTCCGAGCAACAGCGATGTCTGTAAGGCAAACATGGAGTTCGAGCAGACCTACAGCCGCGAGCCCGAGCTGCAGAAGTGGTAGGGTGGCTGCGCGCGTGAGCGAGTGGCAGCGTGGCAGGCAGGGGAATCGCGTCCGGTCGACCACTCGCTGACGCTCGCAGCTGCGGCTGGCGGTAGCTACACCGGCGGGCGGAAGTTGTGAGTACTGGGCCTGGCGGTTTCCTTAAATGCCAGGAACATCATGCGTTCGGTAACCACGCGGCCGTCGCCGGCGACGTTGTCGACATCGCCGAGGTATTTGAAGCCCATAGACTGATAGAGCGAAAAGGCGCGTTCGTTGTCGACGACGGTGGTCAGTTCGATGCCATCGCGATCGGCAGCGCGGGCGTCGTCGATGAGAATTTGCATCATTTGCGGGCCAAGCCTGCGGCCCTGATAGTCGTCGGCGATACCGATGCCCAGCGCGGGTACGGCAGTGATGAAGTCCCACAGGAAAAAGTAGCCGACGACGATATCCGCATCATTCAGAAGAATATAACTGCGATCTTCTCCGGCAAGTGCGCGGGCGACGTAGCGCTGCAGAAGGTCCCGGTCGTAGCCGTGAGGAGTGAACCGGGATTGGCTGTGTGGCGACAGACTGTCGTGAAAGTGTTGCAGGCGCGATTCGTCGCCGCGGCTCAGCGTTCGCACGGTCAGGAGTTCGCCATTGCAACAGGTGACCTCACGCGAGTTTTCACTCATATCTGAGCGGTCGCCTGGTTCGGTTTCGCCGGGTTTGATGCGCCTACCAGGTTGGTTTCGGATTTCTTGACGCGGGGCAGAAAAAGACTGCGGATTTCCAGGCCGAGCCACATGAAAATGCCCTTTACCAGCATCCGTCCCGAGGCCTTTTTGCACGGTGCGAAGCCTTCGTGGATCAAGTAACGTCGATCGACATTGCCACTGCCGTAGGTTCCTGCGGCGAGACGTTTTTCGGAAATGGTCCCTAGTCGTCGATTGTAGAGTGCCATGAAGTCAGCAAACAATTTTCCGGCGGGACCGTAATAAGGGAAGCGGGCAAATTCGAGGTCCGGATCGTCGTGCACCAGACGCACGGGGCCGATAAAGTAGGTGCCGATGTCGAGCCAGAAAGCGACGTTCATCAGTTCGGCGTCGCCGAGGTAGCGATACTTGTCTTTGTAGAGCGCTTCGTACCATCGAAAGTAGGAGGTGTGGAACTGTTCGGCGTAGTCGGCGATGTCGTCCTGAACGCTTTTGCCGCCGCTGTCCCTGTCGATGATGGCGGTGGCAAAACTGACCGCGTGAGCGCAGTAATCGAGTCCCTGGCTGTAGAGTGGATCGATAAATCCGGCAGCATCACCGACGCAGATCCATCCGTCGCCGGCGGCCTGCTCCGTGTAGTAAGGCAGTCCTTTGTAGGAGCGGGAGTCTTTATCGATCGGCACCGCTTCGCCAAACAGTTCGCGCCCGATCGGTTCGCTGAGTAAGTGCTTGTGCAGGCGCTCGGCGAGGTTGGCACCTTCGGGTGGAGTGAACAGGCGCGGGTCCCAGGTCAGGCCGGCGGAGACGTCGCCATTGTTCAGTGGAATGATCCAGCACCACCAGCCGCGACCCATCAGGTGGTTGGTCGCCTGGCCGCGTGGACAGCGAACGGCGTCGGCGTATTCTGGAAAACGGGTTTTCAGGTCGGCGCTGTCGAGATCTTTGACATTGGAAAACCGCGCCCACATGGCGGCAGTTTCGTGCTGGTCGAGCTGGCGAAGCAGGCCTTGCTTGCGGGCGAGGTAGGCGGCTTTGCCGGAGGCATCGATGACCCAGCGAGCGGTCAGGGTGCGGTCGTCGCCGTCGCGGCGCACGGTGACAGTGTTGTGGCCGAGACCGTTCAGTTCCACGTCGCGGACGCTGGCCGGCCGTTGAACTTCACAGCCGAGGTCGGCGGCCATGTCGAGCAGATGGCCGTCGAGCTTTTCCCGGTCGACCTGATAGGTTGGCAGTCGCACCTGGTAGTAAGTGCCGACTTCGGCGCAGCGGGAAGGACAGTTGGTATCGTTGGCCGGACCGTTGAACCACATGCGCAGGCCGTGCTTGGTGATGTGTTCGCGCGCCAGATAGGCTTCCAGACCGAGAATGCGCGTCAGGAAACAACCGGCAACTTCGGAGGTGGATTCGCCGACTTTGCGGTCAAACTCGACCGATTTTTCGACGATGAGAATGCGCAAGTCAGGGCGTTTGCGCTTGAGTAGCACACCGGTCGATGCGCCGGAAAAAGCGCCGCCGAGAATGACGACGTCGTAGTCGCATTCGGGCTTGGAGTCTTGGGGCTGCGTATTCATCTACGGGAACTGCTTTTGTGCTTGCGCAGTACTTAGCACGATACGCTGCCGAGGTCACGCGGGTTGCGTGGCAAGGGGCGTTTTGGTGTAAGCTCCATAGGGCCACTTGCTGAAACCCGGTGGCTGCAAGCGGGAGCGAGTGGCAGCGCCCGGCGCGCAGGAAGATCGTCCAGAGGGCCACCCGGTGACGCTCGCAGCGACGTAGAAGAGGGCCTACTTGAACATTTCGTCGAGCATTTCGCGCAGTTGAGCAATGAGGATGTCGGAAGCGTCCTTCTGCACTTTGTTGGTGCCAAGCCAGGTTTCATAGCCGCCGAACTTGTGTTGGCCGGGGGTGGGCAGGTAGCCGTAGCCGCCATTGGCGAGTTCGACGACGAAAGTATCGGCGGCGGGGCTGAGGTCTTTAAGCTCGAGGCCGATCTCAGCGATAACCTCGAAGGGCAGGGTGCAGATCGCCAGGTCACCGATGCGGATGGTCTGAATGAGAGCTTCGTAGGTAGGTGGATTCTTTGCCAGTTCGAGGGTGCGTTCGGCGTAGGTTTTGGCGAGGCGGGGGAGTTTTTTCTCGCCTTCGGCATCGACGCTGACAATTTTTTTGGCGCGCTCGATTTGCTCGGCGGTGGGCATGCGGTGTTTGAGCGAGACCGCGCGCTGACGCATATCGAGTTTGGCGTCGGCGGACGGGGCGTCGATTTTGCGGATGGCGTAGGTGGCGGCATCCGCGGTTTTGCCTGCGACCTGGCGGATCTGCTCGAAGGGTTCGCGGCGCGGCCGTCCGCGCAGGAAGGTGCTGTTGTTGATGTCGCCGCTGGTACCGTTCGACATCATGGCGACAAAGTCTTTCGCGGGGCTGCCGACGCGGTTGGACATCAGGCGCGCGAACTCACCAAAGTAGTCAGCTGACATTCCGCCGCCGATGTTGCCGACGTAGTGCAGCGAGTAGTTGGCGAAAACGCCGAGCGGTTTCTTTTTGGCATCGGTCAGGTAGAGCACGGAGACTTCGGGGTCGGTTGGTCCAGCCGGAGCGATAAGCACTTTGGGATCACTGCCGGGGTTCATTTTGACGATGTCGGTTTCGCCGAAGGGGTTGAGCGGCATTTTGTCGGGTTGCACGAACCAGCGCCGGTTCTGGACTTCGTCAGGGACGTCGTGACTGGAGTAGCCGGCGTGAGCGGGCTGGACGTTACCGGCAGCGGTGACGATGGCTTCGGTGATGCCGGCGATGAGTTTTTTCTGATAGGCGAGTTCCTGCGGGGTGCCGAAGCGGGCGTTGGCAAAAGGGGCGCTGTGGGTGTGCGTTGCGGAGACCAGCATGTTCTCGACCGGAATGCCGCAGGATTCGGCAGCTGCCTTTTTTGCGGGGTCGAGTTGTTCGCGATGTACCATGCAGCTGTCGACGACGGCCATGGCGATGCGGGTATCACCATTTTGGAGAACGATGCAGCGCACGTGCAGCGGATCGTGGACGCTGTCGATCGGCTTCGGAAAATGCGAGCCGCGCGGGGCGAGCGGGAATTCGGTGGGGGTGATATCGATGGTCGCGGTTCCGGCCTGGAGTTCGGCGCGAGCCGCGCTGGTCGAGGTCGCCAGTGCCGCAGCCGCTGCGAGGAGAAATGTGGTGAAGCGGGTCATGGTGAGTTTGTAACAGGGAGCGGGATGGTCAGGCAATGCTGGCGGCGCGACGGAATTGCGTTACGGCCAGTGCGTTGGAGTGTGAGACCGGCGTCTCTCCGCTTGGAGCTGGACGGGTGGAGGCTCGTCCACCGGGACCGCCGGGACGGGCGGTATCACGATGCCGCCCACCGGGCTACTCGCTGACGCTCGCCGCTACGCGGGCGCTACTGGAACATCTCGCCGAGCATTTCGAGAAGCTGGGCAGTGAGAATGTCGGAGGCGTCTTTTTGCACTTTGTTAGTGCCGAGCCAGGTTTCGTAGCCGCCGAATTTGTGTTGATTGGGAGTCGGCAGGTAGCCGTAGCCGCCGTTGGCGAGTTCGACCACGAAGGTGTCGGCGGCGGGACTTTTTTCTTTCAGGTTGAGGCCGATCTCGGCGAACACTTCGAAGGGCATGCTGCAGATCGCCAGATCACCGATGCGGATCGTCTGAATAAGCACTTCGGTGGACGGTGGGTTTTTGGCCAGTTCCAGGGTGCGCTCGGCGTAGGGTTTGGCGAGGCGTGGCAGTTTCTTTTCACCTTCGGCGTCGATGCTGACTATTTTTTTGGCGCGTTCGATTTGTTCCGCCGTCGGCATGCGGTGTTTGAGCGAGACCGCGCGCTGACGCATGTCGAGTTTGGCGTCCCCGCTGGACGAGCTGATATCTCGGATCGCGTAGGTGGCGGCATCGGCCGCTTTGGAGGCCACGATCCCGATCTGCTCGTAGGCTTCACGATGCGGTCGGCGTCCGTAAAAGTTGATGTTGTTAATGTCGCCGCTGGTGCCGTTCGACATCATCGCCACAAAGCCGTCAGCGGTACTGCGCAGGCGGGTCGGCATCAGTCGGGCGAACTCGCCGAAGTAGTCGGCGGAAAATTTGTCACTGGTGCCGCCAACGTAGTGAAGCGAGTAATTGGCGTAGACGCCGAGTGGTTTGTCCTTTGCGTCGGTGAGATAGAGCACGGAAACTTCGGGGTCGGTAGGGGCGGCGGGATTGATCAGGCCTTTGCCGGGGTTCATTTTGACGATGTCGATTTCGCCGAAGGGGTTCTCCGGCATGGCATCGGGCTGCACGAACCAGCGCCGGTTGAAGACTTCGTCGGGCAGGTCATGGCCCGAGTAGCCGACCTTGGCGGGTTGAACGTTTTTGGCGGCGGTGACGATGGCTTCGCTGATACCGGCAATGAGTTTTTTCTGATAGGCGAGCTCCTGCGGGGTGGCGCGTTGAGCATTGGCGAAAGGCGCGCTGTGCGTGTGGGTCGATGACACGAGCATGTTTTCGACCGGAATGCCGCAGGCATCGGCAGCGGCTTTTTTTGCCGGATCGAGTTGTTCGCGATGCACCATGCAACTGTCGACGACGGCCATGGCGATACGGGTTTCGCCGCTTGGCAGGACAATGCAGCGGACGTTGAGCGGATCGTTGACCTTTTCCAAGGCGGTCGGGAAAAACTGTCCACGCGGCATCAGCGGAAATTCGGTCGGGGTAATGTCGACGACCGCGGTGCCGGCCTTGAGTTCGGCGCGGGCGGCGGTTGAGGTCGCGAGCGCGGCAGCGAGAGTAAGGATCAAGGTAATGGGGCGAATCATGGTGATCATGTAGCCGTATGGGGGGTGGTTGCGCAATGGCGGGACGTCGACGGAATTGCGTTAGGGGAGAAGGCTGCCCGGTGCGTTGGAGGGTGATACCGGCGTCCCGCCGGTCGGAGCTGGACGAGTCGAGGCTCGTCCGCCGGGATCGCCGGGACGGCGGTATCACCGGGCCACTCGTTGACGCTCGCTGCTACCCGGCCCCTCCCGGGCGGCGGCATGACGGCGGAGAAAATCGTTGCCAGCGCAGTCGCCATTATCCAGCCTCTGCGGATCATGGGTATTGTAGATTATCTGGTTCTGTTTCTTTACTTCGGCGGGATGATCGCCATCGGCATCTGGTCGATGAAGCGGGTCAAGGGGCAGGAGGACTACTTCATGGGTGGACGCGGATTCGGCAAATTGCTGCAGACTTTCGCCGCGTTCGGTGCCGGCACGGGCTCCGATGAGCCGGTGCGTGTCGGCAGCACTGCCTGGGGCAGCGGATTGAGCGGGGTGTGGTCGGCGCTGATGTGGCTGTTCGTCACACCGGTCTACTGGATCACTGCGGTGTGGTATCGGCGCATGCGTCACACCACCCTGGGGGAGTGGTTTGTCGAGCGCTATGAGTCGCGCGGACTGGGTGCGTTCTATGCAGTTTTCGCCATCGTGTTTTACATATTTTACTTGTCGGGAATGTTCACGGCGATTTCCAAGGTCGCTGTGCCGCTGCTCGGGGTGGAGGAATTCATGGGCATGGAACTGCAGTTTTTCATCGTTCCGCTGATTGCTCTGATCATTGTGCTCTACGGCGTGCTCGGAGGCCTGACCGCGGCCTACTGGACCGACCTGATTCAAGGCGTGTTCATCATTCTGCTCTCGGTGTTGCTGATTCCGTTCGGTCTGTGGGCTTTGGTCAAAGAGTTCGGGGATCCGGCTACGATGGGAGTGATGGATGGATTTACCATCATGCATGAGCGGGTGTCTGCGGACAATTTTGACCTCTTTGGCGGCCCGAGCGCCAGCGAGTTTACTCCGTTGTATATCTTTTCGCTGACGCTGATCGCTCTGGTCGGCATCGTGGTGCAGCCGCACTTTATTGCCACTGGTGGTGGCACGGCGAAAAGTGAAGACGCGGCACGGATCGGTTTGGTGGTGGGAAATTTTCTCAAGCGTCTGTGCACGGCCGGCTGGGCTTTGACGGCTCTGATCGCGTTGGCGCTGCTGGCGGGGAATGCCGAGATCGCGGCCAATCCGGATCATGTCTGGGGAGTGGCGGCGAGGGAGATTCTCGGGCCGTTAAAACTTGGCCTGGTGGGGTTGATGCTCGCCTGTCTGATGGCAGCGATGATGAGTTCGGCAGACTGTTACATGATCGTTACCTCGGCCCTGGTGGTTCGAAATATTTACGCTCCCTACGTTGACCCCAACGCTTCGGAAAAGCGCTACGTTATGGTCGGGCGTTTGACCGGGCTGATCATCATTGTCGGAGCCGCGGTGGTTTCGCTGACGATGTCCGATGTCTTCGCGCAGTTCAAACTGGCGATCGAACTGCCGATTCTGTTCGCGGCACCGTTCTGGATCGGCATGTACTGGCGCCGGGCCAATCGCACGGCGGTGTGGATCACGATTGCCTTCTCGGCCCTGTTTTTCTTCGTGTTGCCGCAACTGATTCCGGCGCTGATGCCGGGGCTGCGCAGTGACGAAGGACTGACAGTAAAGACGACCTTGGTGGAGACGACTGTTAAGCGCGAGGCGACCGCAGCAGATGTCGCCAAGCACGAGGGCTGGTTGGCAGCGACCCGGGACACCCGCAACAAATATGCTGACGATGAGGAGAAAATGAACTCGGTGCTGGCTGCCATCGGCGCTGAGCCTCCCTTGGCCGCCGTGGGAGCGCCGATCGAATTTACCAGAAAGAGTGGCGGCAAGGAGATCTTCTGGCGGGGCGGTATCGACGAAGCAGCCGATGGAGCCAAGGTCGGCAAGGGGGCGCTCAATCTCGACATGATGCTCTACCATCGTCTCGGGATGGACCTCTCGAGCAAGTCGAAGGCGACCCTCGAAGCACTGCGACTGCCGCCGCGTGTGTTGCTGCCGTTTCTTGTGCTGATCGGTGTCAGTCTGTTGACCCCGCGCAACAGTCCCGAAGTGCTCGATCGTTATTACGCGAAAATGAAAACTGAAGTCGATGCCGATCGCGCCGCCGACCTGGCCAAACTCGAAGCCGCTTACGCGGACCCGTCGGTGTTCGAGTCGCGCAAGATATTTCCCGGCAGCGATCTGGAAATGCTCAAGCCGCGCGCCAAGGACATCGTTGGATTCTTCGCCTCATGCCTGGCCTGCGTTGTCATCATCGGCCTGCTGGTCTGGTTGGCCGGAATTGGCGGGTGAGACGTGTGCCAATGGTATACCGAGTTTCTGCTGCCGTATTGGCAGCC
>CBDULB010000145.1:0-15196 GCA_965367965.1 uncultured bacterium
ACGCTGAGTGATCCTTCTGGCTCGTGGAAAACGCATCGCCGCCCGTAAAGTGTCGACCGCCGACCGGCATCAGACGCCCGGCTTTACCGCGAATCTGCTCCCAGTCGTGTAGCTTCGCACGGCTAAGCGTGCCCGGACGAAGCCAGGGCTTGCGCCCGATTGTCATGTCGCTGAATCCGGTCGAATCCGGGCCAGCGCAAAATTAATCAAACAATCAACCAGCTCAGTGCTGGTTGGTGTGACGCTTGTAATCGATCTCAGCACCTTTCGGGATGAGACGCTTGCGTCCCTTGGCGCGACGCCGACGGATGATATCACGACCGCTTTTCGACGCCATGCGCGCACGGAATCCGTGCTGGCGTTTGCGAGTTCTCTTCGAAGGCTGATAAGTGCGTTTCATGGCTTGTCTGCGTCAGATGGAAAATGTTTTGATGAAGTCCCGGTCCGGTGTTCCAATGGGGTCGCGAAAGTGACCGTCGGGAAGACTGGAGCCTTGCAAAATTGCAGCGCCCCGGTCCAATGCCGAAAAGGGGGCGAAAGATGGTCGTCCACTTGGCATTTGTCAAGGGCGGTAGCGATTTCATCGCAGATCAGCGATTTTTTTGCTAATGCTTCAGTTCGCAACTAACAGTTGGCCACTTTTCTGCTACGCTAATCTAGTTAGATAGTTCGAATCCGATCTTTAATTGTGAGCACCACCGACCCACTGGATACGCGAATCGAACCCGCGACTCTGGACGACCTGCCCGCGCTGGTCGATCTGGTGATGTCCCTCTTTCAGATTGAGGAGGACTTTGAGCCCGACCGCAACAAGCAGGAACACGGCCTGCGACTGATTCTTGAGCAGCCCAACCGTGGACGCATCTTCGTGCTGCGCACCGACCACTCACTGATCGGAATGGTCAATCTACTGTTCACCATTTCGACGGCTGAAGGCGGCATGGTCATGCTCCTCGAAGACGTCATCATTCATCCCGAACATCGCGGCCAGGGCTACGGCACCCGGCTGGTTGAGTACGTTCTCGATTTTGCCCGCAAAAAAGATTTTCGCCGGGTCACCCTGCTCACCGATCGGATCAGCGAAGAGTCGCAACGCTTTTTTCGCCGCTTCGGCTTCGTGCCATCGCACATGATTCCGATGCGCCTGCCCCTCAAATAATTCGAAGAAAACCCGCTCAAATATGGGCGGTATGGCAATTCGGAAAGTGCCCGAAATTCCCTGCGATTATCGACGATAATCCCTTGCCAAGCTTCTAAGACTTCGCTCATGTTCGAACCAAATTCGGACATGGAAGCAACGAAATTTGAGCACAAGTCAGTGATCTCAGCACCGCGCACGACCGGTGTTGCAGTGCTCACATGGCTGCTCATCTGCGTGGCGGCAAATGCCTTTGCCAATCCCGCGTCCGAATACGAATCCGCCGCTCTGACGACAGAAGTAAGTCAGGCATTTCCTCCGGTCCCGACCCACGCCGAAAGTGCTGGCGCGATGTTCATGATCGGTCTCGTCGTCGGCATGGTCAGCGGCATCACCTTGTTTTTTGTCCACCTGCGGCGTCGTGAAAAACGCCTCGCCCGTTTCAGTCTCGACGACATGATGCTCGACAATTGGCCGCCCGCTACCGACGCCTCTTCATGGTCGTCGCCGGCATCGACCACGTCGCCCTGGGATTCCGAGCCAGGCGACGAGATGATCGAGAAAAGCGATCCCTGGGAACGCTCCGTCGATTGGTGGAAAAATCCCGACGACCAGTGATCGGAGCGGTCGCTCCACGCGCTGCACCACGCCGATAGCGTGCCAGAAACATTGGGCTCAAAGCAGTTAAAACATAGCTTGGCGACTTATTTCCCACTTTGCCGATAGGGTTTATAGTTTTTTGTTTGCATTTTTGAGATCTGCAACCTAGATTCCCGCCCTTCTCCCAAGGCATTTACTGGGATCGCGGCTCATTTTTTCACCGCAACAGGCAGCACTCAAACACCCTTACGATCATGGCTAAACAAAGCGTCGAAGATACCAAACGCCTCAGCGACGGCCTGCGCGGCCAGATCGAAGCCGTTCTCAAATCGGACGCCAGTCACTTTGACGAGCCCGAGTATCAACTGCTGAAGTTTCACGGCTCCTATCAACAGGACGACCGCGACCTGCGCAGCGAACGCCGCAAGCAGAAGCTCGACAAGGCGTGGAGCTTCATGGTGCGCAGCAAAATGCCCGGCGGTCGCATCACCGCCGATCAGTATCTCAAACACGACGACATCGCCGGTCGCCTTGCCAACGGCACCCTGCGCCTGACCACCCGTCAGGGCATCCAGTTGCACGGCGTTCTCAAAGGCGGCCTCAAAGAAGTCATCGCCACCATCAAGAATTCCGGCCTGACCACCCTCGGCGCCTGCGGCGACGTGGTGCGCAACACCATGGGCCCGGCGACACCGATCAAAGACTTTGCCCACGCCGATGCTCAGGCGCTGACCGAGGAACTGACTCAGGTGTTCCTGCCCCGCACCACCGGCTACGCCGACATCTGGCTCGACGGCGAAAAACTCAACCTCGACGACAATTCCGAGCGCGACGAAGATCCGATCTACGGCAAACTTTTCCTGCCGCGGAAGTTCAAGTTCGCCATCGGCATTCCCCCGCGCAACGACGCCGACGTACTCGTCAATGACGTCGCCCTGATCTCGCACAGCGAGAGTGGCGATAAAGTCGACGGATACACCGTCTGCATCGGCGGCGGCGGCGGTATGACCCACGGCAAAGAAGAAACCCGTCCCGCACTGGGACAACCCCTCTGCTACGCACCGCGCGATAAGGTCGTCGAAATCTGCAAAGCCATCGTTCAGGTGCAACGCGAATACGGCAACCGCAACGACCGCCGCATGGCCCGCCTGAAATACGTCGTGCTCAACAACGGCATCAATTGGTTCCGCAATGCCACCGAGCAACGCCTCGACTTCAAACTCGAGCCCGCCAAACCGTTCCACTTTGATACCGTCGCCGATCAACTCGGCTGGCACGAGCAGGGCGACGGCAAACTGTTCCGCGGGGTGCACGTCGCCCAGGGCCGGATCGAGGACAACGACAATGTCCGCTACCGCTCCGCGTTCCGCGACATCGCCAAAAAATACGCCCTGCCGATGATCGTCACCGGCAACACCAACTTGATCATCGCTGACATCGACCCAGGGCAGAAACAGCTCATCGATACCGAACTGCAGGCGCACGGCATTCCCAACGAAGAAGCGTTTACCAATCTGCGCAAAACCGCCCACGCCTGCGTCGCCCTGCCGACCTGCGGCCTCGCCCTGGCCGAAGCTGAACGCGTATTCGGCACCACGCTCAACCAGATCGATGAAATCCTTTTCGACCTCGGCCTTGAGCACGAACCTCTGTTGGTGCGCATGACCGGCTGCCCGAACGGCTGCGCACGTCCCTACAATGCCGACATCTCATTCGTCGGTCGCGGCCCTGCCAAATACGCAATGTACATCGGCGGTTCCAGCCGCGGTGACCGCATCGTTGGTCTTTACAAAAAAGTCGTCACCTTTGACGAGATCGCCGGCGAAGTGCGTGAGATCCTCGAGGACTTCGCCAAAAATCGCAATGACGGCGAAAGCTTCACCGACTACTGGGGCCGCACTCAACCCCAGGGCGAAGCCCCCGGCTGCGAGCACTTCCACGTCGAGCTCGCGGAACGCGCCAAGACCATGTCCGGCGGCTGCATCTGAGGCATTCATTCAGGCAGTGCAAGACGCCCGGTAGAGGAAATTCTGATACCCGCGGACACCGGCGCCCCGCCCTTGTCTGCGTTGAAGGCGGCATTCGAGCGATCCACCTTTCTCAGTTCACCCTGCTCATTCTTCCATAGTTTTTCCGGGAAAATAATAACTTTACACCGTTCCAGTGTCAGAGGGACGCGCCCTTCATTACCCTGTTGCCGCCTGTGCCGCCCTCTCCTAAGCTGAGAGGGTGAACAAACTCTCCGCTCTTGCGCTCATCGTGGCCGGCTTCGCGCTGGCGCTGCATTTCGCACCAATACCTGTCGACGCCACCTCGACAACCATGCCGGTCGATGAGCCGGAAGCCCTGAGTGCGGCGATCCTGGCGCAAGGTCTCGGCTACAGCTGGCACCCGATCGAGCTCGAAGGCCTCGGCAACGCCACCATGATCGGCGTCGGCAGATCGACCAATGGCAAATTCAGCGGCTCCAGTGCATCCCTTCCTGAAGACCGCAACGAGCCACTGTTTGTGTTTTACAAAATCGAAAAAAACTGGCTGCACTATTCAGTGGTCAGCGCAAAAAGCCGGATGAGCAGCAAGCTGCCGATCCTGCTGAACAACGACGCAGGACCTGCGGGAGCCAGAAATTCGAGACTTTCCGGCTCCCCGATTCAGATCGGCACGGAATTCCTCAGCATCGATACTACGGATGGCCAGGGAGAATCATCCGCCTCACTGCCGCCGGACTACGCCGCCGGCAACGCAGGTTTCGCTGTCTTCGTAAACTAGCCCACGTAGCTGATCGCCAGTCGCTAATCCTTCGGAATCGCTTTATCGCGGGCGAACTTGCGGATCACCACGTAGAAAACCGGCGTCAGCAGCAGACCGAAGAAGGTCACGCCCAACATTCCCGAGAACACGGCGGTGCCGAGCGCGTTGCGCATTTCGGCACCGGCTCCCCGGGCGATCATCATCGGCACAACGCCGAGAATAAAGGCGAAACTGGTCATCAGAATCGGCCGCAGGCGAAGTCGCGCCGCCTCGGTCGCCGCGTCGAATCGGGATTTCCCCTGATCCTCCAGCTGCTTGGCGAATTCGACAATGAGAATGGCATTTTTGCACGCCAACCCAACCAGCACAACGAAACCAATCTGAACCAGAATGTTGTTGTCGCTGCCCCGAATCCACACCCCGACGATGGCACTGAGCAGACTCATCGGTACAATCAGAATAACCGCCAGCGGCAAGCCCCAGCTCTCGTACTGAGCCGCCAACATGAGGAATACAAACAACACGCACAGCGGAAAAATGTAGATCGCCGTGTTGCCGGCGGCACGCTGCTGATAGGCGATGTCAGTCCATTGAAAATCAAAGCCGTCCGGCAGGTGCTCGGCAGCCAGACGCTCCATGGTATCGAGCGCATCACCGGAACTCATGCCCGGCAGCGTCGAACCGTTCAGCTCGGCCGCAGGGTAGAGATTGTAGCGGGTGACACGATCGGCACCGACGACCTCGCGCATATCGACCAGAGAGCCGAGCGGTACCATGCCCCCCTTGCGGTTGCGGGTCTTCAAATGCGCAACATCCGAGGCCTCGTTGCGGAACGGTGCATCCGCCTGGGCGGTAACGCGGTAAGTGCGCCCGAACAGATTAAACTCATTCACAAAGACCGACCCGAGATAATACTGCAGCGTGTTGAACACGTTGCTCAGCGGCACATCGAGCATCTTCGCCTTGGCGCGATTGACCTCGGCGAAGTACTGCGGAGTCGCCGAGGCAAACGGCGTGTAGACCTGAACGAATCCCGGCTCCTGATTAGCGGCGGCCGCCAGTCCACGCGTCGCCTGCTCGAGGGCGCCGAGACCGGCATCATTTTTATCCTGCACCCACATTTTAAATCCGCCGCCGGTGCCGAGTCCACGCACTGGTGGCGGCTCGACAACAACGATGAAGGCTTCCTGAATCGTGGCCACCTTGGCCCGGATCGCAGCATACAAATCGGGCGCGGTCGGGCCGTCCGCAGCGCGCTCATCAAAGCTGTCAAACACCGGGAACAAGGCACCGGCATTGGTCGCGTTAGCACGCGTAGCACCATTAAATCCGGCGAACGACACCACGCCACTGATGCCGGGAATCTCCTCTAACATTTCCCCCACCTCCTTGACTACGGCATCAGTCCTGTCCAACGAGGACGCCTCGGGCAGCTGCACCGCGACAATCGCATAACCCTGATCCTGAGCGGGAATGAACCCGGTCGGCACGGTCTTGAACATAAATCCGGTCAGACCGATCAATGCCGCAAAAGCCGCCAGCGAAACCACGGCGGTACGCACCATCCGACGCAGCAACCGGGAGTACACCGAATTGGCGCTGTCGAACACCTTGTTGAACAGACGGAAAAACCAGCCGAACAGAACATTCAAAAGCCGCTCGAACCAGTCACGCTTTGTGTCGTGCCCCTTGAGCAACACGGCCCCCATGGCCGGGCTCAGGGTCAGCGACACGATCGATGAAATCACCGTCGACACCGCCACAGTGATGGCGAACTGCTGATAAAACTGTCCCGAGATTCCGCCGATGAACGCCGTCGGCACGAACACCGCCACCAACACCAGCGAGGTCGCAATGACCGCGCCACCGACCTCAACCATGGCCTTGCGTGCGGCGTCGCGCGGTGACAGGCCCTCCTCGATATTGCGTTCGATATTTTCGACCACAACGATGGCGTCATCGACCACGATACCGATCGCCAACACCAGGCCGAACAGCGACAGATTATTGAGCGAATAGCCGAGACCGGACATCACCGCAAAAGTGCCGATCAGCGATACCGGAATCGCCAACAGCGGAATGATCGTGGCCCGCCAGCCTTGCAGGAAGACCAGCACCACCAGGATCACCAGTCCGACCGCTTCGAGAATGGTGTGCTGCACCGCCTCGATCGATTCCTCAACCACCACCGTCGGATTGTAGACCACGTCGTAGCTGAGACCCTTGGGAAAATCTTTGGACAACTCATCCATGGTCGCGATCAAAGTTTCGGAAGTTTCCAGAGCGTTGGAACCGGGCCGCTGAAACACCAGCACGGCGACCGCCGGCTTGCCGTTCAGGTAACTCTTGCTGGTGTAGTCGAGCGCGCCCAGCTCGACCCGGGCGACATCACTCAAGCGAACGATGCGACCGTCACTGCCGGTTTTGACCACGATGTCATTGAACTGCTCCGGGTCCTCCAGCCGGCCGAGCGTATTGACCGTGTACTGGAAGGCGGATTGATCGGGCATCGGCTGCTGAGCGATGGTGCCGGCCGCGACCTGAACATTCTGCTCCTGCAATGCTCCGACAACATCATCGGGAGTCATGCTCAGCGAGGCCAGACGCTCCGGGTCGAGCCAGATGCGCATGTTGTATTCCGATCCGCCGAACACCTGCAGCTGACCGACCCCTTCGATGCGACGCAACACGTCACGCACTTTGAGAAAGGCGTAGTTGGCGATGTAAAGTTGGTCGTAAGTGTCGTCGGGCGACAGCATGTGAACCACCATCAGCAAGTCGGGCGAACTCTTGTTAGTGCTGACGCCGATACGACGCACCTCCTCCGGCAAACGCGGCTCAGCGAGAGCGACGCGGTTCTGCACCAGCACCTGAGCCTCGTCGAGATCGGTGCCGAGTTTGAAGGTGATGGTGATGCTCATCACGCCGTCGGAAGTACACTGCGACGACATGTAGAGCATGTTCTCGACACCGTTGATCTCCTGCTCAAGAGGCGTGGCGACACTGTCAGAAATGACCTGAGGTCCGGCCCCCGGATACGAAGCGCTGACCACGATCGTTGGCGGCGCCACCTCGGGGTAGAGCGCAACCGGCAGATTAAAATAAGCCAGCCCACCGACGATCACGGTGATGATCGAAATCACCCACGCAAAGATCGGTCGATCGATGAAGAAATGGGAAAATTTCATGGCTGCTCTGCGCCTCCGTTGTGCCCCGCCGCCGACGCCTCAACAGTCGGCTCAACAGGTTCTTCGGTGGGCATCACGACCGCATCCGGACGCAACCGTTGCAGCCCGTTGATGACCACGCGCTCGCCGGCTTCGAGACCGGACCGCACCACGCGCAGCCCATCGATCATCGGTCCGGGCACGATGGTGCGGCGTTTGGCAACATTGTCATCGCCGATCACCCAGACAAAGTTCTGCGCCTGGTCGCGACCGATGGCTTTATCGGGAACCTGCACCGCCTTGTAAAGCGCGCTGCCCTGCAGACGCACCCGCGCGAAAAGTCCCGGAATCAAGGCGTTGTCAGCATTGTCGAATACCGCGCGGCCCTGCACCGTGGCGGTGTCGCGGTCGACCGCGTTTTCAACGAAATCCATTTTGCCTTTGTGGGGAAATCCAACCTCATCGGCGAGACTCAGTTCAACCGGATTGGGCGTGCCCCGCGAGCTGGGCCGCTTGCCCTCCCGGTCGAGGCGCATGTATTTCAGATAGGCACTCTCGCCGGCTTCAAAGTAAACGTGAATCGGATCAAGAGAACGAATCGTGGTCAGCATGGTGGCACCCGCCGAACCACCCGTGACCAGATTGCCGGGAGTCACCAGATCGCGACTGATCCGGCCCGCCACCGGAGCGGTGATTTTAGTAAACTCGAGCTGCAGAGCCGCTGCCGCCAACTCCGCCTCCGCGGCCTGCACTTCCGCAGCCGCGGCGAGTTGATTGCCGCGGCGAATGTCGACTTCCTCCGCAGCGATGGCGTTCGACTTGAGCAGCGACTCGGCGCGTTTCAGATTGGAACTGGCCAGAGCCTGCGAAGCATTTGCCTGCGCCACCTGCGCCGTGGCGCGGTCCACCTCCGCCTGATACGGACGCGGATCGATGGTAAACAAAAGATCACCGACCTCGACCATTTCACCGTCTTTGAAATGAGTCGACTGCAGATAACCGCTGACCCGCGCGCGAATTTCGACATCATCGATGGCGGCAAGTCGGCCGATATACTCGTCCCACTCGGTAACCTCGCGCTCGACGGCGCGACCGACGGTGACTTCAGCGGGCCCCGGCGCCGGCGGCGTTCCGGCTTCTTCCCGATGACATGCACTGAAGCCGACCAACAACGTGGCGGAACCGAGCGCGGCGATAAACAATTTTCCTGACATCATAAGACAAATAGGTTTTGAAAATACCCGGGGCGGTTTTACCAACGCCCTCCAATGGAGCGGATCAGGCTTACCGCGTTGACGAAATCATCGCCCTTGAGGCGGGCAAAATTGCGCTCCGTGGTCAGCGCCGTGCGCTCCGCATCGAGCACGAACAGGTAGCTGACCAGACCGCCTTTGTATTGCTTCGAGGTCAATTCCCGGGCCAGCACGGCCGATTCCACCGCCTCCGATTGCGCATCGGTCTGCACCCGCAGATAGCGCCATCCGCCAAGGCTGCTCTCTACCTCCGAGATCGCCGTCAGCACGGCAGCTTCATAAAGTTCGCGAGCCTCCTCAAACGCTGCCTTGGAGCGCTCGAGATTGGCCTTGTTGCGAAATCCCTGAAAAATCGGCAGGCTCACCGAAGGATTGATCCCCCAGGTGCCCGCGCTGGATTTGAACAAATCGCCGGCCTGAGCCGCGCTGACACCGACGTCGCCAACCAGAGTGACCGACGGATAAAAAGCCGCTTCGGCAACACCGACGCGGGCACTGGCCGCAGCCAGGTTGCGCTCTGCCTTGCGGATATCCGGACGCGCCCGCAACAACTCCGAGGGCAGTGATCCCGGCACGCGCGGCGGCATTCCGGACAGCGGATTGCTCTGCAAGGCAAACTCAGAGGCGGCCGCGCCGACCAACACCGCCAGTGAATTGACAAACTCCAGCCGCTGCAGTTGCAGCGCCGCCAGCTCCGCCCTGCTTTGCGCGTACTGCGTATTCGCCTGCGCCAGATCGAGTTCGTTGACCGCGCCGGCATCGAAGCGCTCCTGAACCAGGCTGACCGAATTTTTGCGCAGCTCAACACTTTCTGAAACCAGCTGAATCTCCCGATCCAATGCGCGAATGCGAAAATACAGGCTGGCCACATCCGCCCCGACCGACAAACGCATCGCCTCGAGATCCTCCGCCTGCGCCTCTGCATCGGCGGCAGCAGCCTGCGTGCTGCGTCGCACCCGACCGAACAGATCGATCTCCCAGGCAGCATTCACCGGCAGCGAATAGGTCGAAATGGTTTTGCCCAGGCCAAAGCCGCCGCTGCCTGCACCGCCACCGAGATCGACCTCCTCAGAGGTGCGGCTGCGACTGACACCGGCCGACGTATCGATCTGCGGAAACAGCTCCGAACGCGTCACCCGGATGCCTGCCCGTGCCTGCTCGACGCGTTGAAATGATGCCCGCAGATCACGATTCGCCGCGTAAGCCTGTTCGATCAGACGATTCAGCTGGGCATCCTTAAACAGCTTCCACCAATCATCGCTTTTTGCCGCACCAGCGCCGGCGCCGCTCGAATTTTTGAACTTGGCAGGCACCTCCACGCTGGGAGTTGTGTAGTCCGGGCCGACGGTACAGCCCGTCAACAGCAGGAGCGTGACAGCCGCGACCAAGGCAGGCTGAGAGCGAAGAACGAGATTTTTCACAGCGTAATGAGTCTCAAAATGATCAAACATTTCAAACAACTGTTTGAAACGGCTGTTTTAGCTAGAGCAGGAGGACGCCGGCGACAACCCGATCCTTACATTTTTTCACCGCAAATGTTCCCGCGATTGAGAACCGTTCGCCTGCTTCGGTGATGGGTCGCCACGGCCAACGGTCTCCCGTCGCGACGAAATCCAGCCACCACTCAGCTTTCCCCTGCATCACGCCATTGCCGATTTCTTCACCACCCGCTTAGCCTGAGCGGGTGAACAAGCCCCAACCCGTTGCTCTCACCGCCGCGCTTCTCGCGATAATTGTAGCGCTCACAGCGCACGTTCGTAGTGCCAATCCACAGGAACAAACTGCTGGCAGCGAACCCGCAGCCAGCTTCCAGTTCGACACCCCGGCCATGTCCGGCGAAGTCCGCGCCGACGGCCCCTACATGGGAGTCACCCGCCTTACCGACAAGCGCAGTGGCCGGCAAGTCATCGACGAACGCTACTCCGCTCTCAACCTTTTCAAACTGATGTCAGTCAATCAGGTGATGGATCAGCCGCGTAAAATGCCGCGCGACATCGCCCTCACCGACGACGGCGCCGTGGAAATCACCTGGCCGCCCAGCGACGGACACTCCGGAACCGTCGTCGCCCGCTATCAGGTCAGCGGCCCTGACTCGATCGACCTGATCCTGACCGCCAGCGTTACTGCCGCCTACCGCGACTACGAACTGTTCCTGTCCAACTACTTCGACAAAGCCCTGCAACCCCACGTTCTCCTCAAGGACCGCGGCGATAAACCACCGGGCCTCGTCCTGCCGACCTACAACGAAGTCTTTCAAAATACCGTGCTCGTCTTTGCCCGCGATCACCATGCCTCGCGCCGCTGCACCGACGGCCGTTGGCAACGCTCGGAAAACAACGAGCCGCACGTGCAAATGACGCCGGTTCGCCACTACGCTAAATGTCTCGCCTTTGTAGCCGCCCCGGAGGACAGCCTCGGTGTGCTCCTGACCGCCCTGCCAACCGACTGCTACGCCATCAGCACACGCTACTTTTCCGAAGACCCCACCAGGCGCAACACCTCCTACAGCGCCTTCGATTTCTCGCTGTTCGGCGATGATTTTTCGATCGGCGACAGCCGCACCGTCCGCGTCCGCCTCAGCCTGACCGAACTCGATGACGAAATGTCGCAAGCGATCGACCTCTACGACCGTTTCATCACCGAAGACACCACGGCAAAACCGCCAGCGTTCAAACTCACCGCCGTCAACCATGAGTGACCATCCTGACAAAGCCACCACCTCGCCGCACCCGTCGCGGCGACGCATTCTGCAGACCACTGCGACCGCTGCTGCGATCGTCGGCACCCCGGCCATCCTGTCTGCCGCCAGGCCTTCCGAAAAGCTCGGCCTGGCCCTGATCGGTTGCGGCGGCCGCGGCACAGGCGCCGCCTTCAACGCGCTCACCGCCGACGACCAGGTCCATCTGACTGCGGTCGGCGATCTGTTCGAAGACCAGGTCGAAACCAGCGTCGCTCAATTACAGAAGCGTTTTCCCGAACGCACCAAGCTCAACGCCGACGCGCGCATCACCGGCTTCGACGCCTTTGAAAAAGTCGTTGCCCGCGACGATGTCGACCTGGTCATCCTCGCCACCCCGCCCGCCTTCCGCCCGCAACACCTGGCCGCTTCGATCGCCGCCGGCAAACATGCCTTCGTCGAAATTACCGCCGCCGTCGATGCCCCGGGTGTGCGCTCGGTCATCGATTCCTCGAAGCGCGCCGCTGAAAACGGCCTGGCCATCGTCTCCGGATTTTGCTGGCGCTACGACGCCGCCCTGCGCGCCGCCCGCGATCAAATTCTAGCCGGTGCCATCGGTGATGTCCGCGCCGTGTACGGCACCTACTACCGAGCCAACCTCGGCAGGAAATTCAAGGGCGAACGCCCGTCAAACACTACCGATCTCGAATGGCAGATCCGCGATTGGTATTCCCATTTGTGGCTGTCCGGTGACGTCACCCTGCTGCTGTCCGGCGGGCACAGCGTCGACAAAATGGCCTGGTGGATGAATGACGAAATGCCCCTCGCTGCCGTCGCCACCGGCGGACAGACATTTGCAAACTGGGGTAACACCTACGATCACACCTTCGTCGTTTATGAATATGAGGGCGGTCGCCGCGGCTTCCTCGGCTGTCGCTCCCAATCCGGATGCCACAACGAAAACGGCGATCACGTCATCGGCTCGAAAGGCATCCTCAAATTTTCCGGTCGCAGCCCCGAAATCGAAGCCGAAACCAAATGGCGCTACCGCGGCCCCGTCGGCAACAAGTACCAGACCGAACACGACGAATGGATCCGGTCGATCCGCAACGGCCAACCCATCAACGATGGCCAGCGCATGGCCGAAACCACGCTGATGACCCTCATGGGCCGCATGGCCGCCTACACCGGCCAACGCATCACCTGGGATCAGGCACTGAATTCTCAACAGCAACTCGTCCCCGACAACCTCGACCGCGACAGCAAAGTCGAAGACATCCCCCTGGCTGTGCCGGGCGAGACAGAGTTTGTGTAACGCGCTGCTCAGTCAATTATCCACAGCTCCGGTCCGCTCCTGCCGCGACGGCAGCCGCGTGAACCACGCCGCGACCGCTACGACAGCAAACACCGGTGCCAGCGTCGCCAGCGACGGGAAATAGCTGCCGCTCAGCTCTTGCCTGCCCGCCAGCCACCACGGGCCAAGCGCCGAGGCAATCACCGCCAGCACCTGCGCACAGCCCTGGATTTTTCCCAAATGTAATCGGCCGAACGCGTGGCCAAAGCCGGTGAAGAACAGCACCGAAAACACGCCACCACAAAATCCGTAGATGCTGCCGTGAGCAATCACCTGCCACGGTGCACTCAGTCTGGGATAAGTCAGCAGGACCGCAGCCAACGTGGCCAAACTTACCGCCATGATGCGCGGCAGCGAATAACGTCGTGCTGCCAACGCCGCGACCACGTTGCCAAGTAAGCCGCCAACCATCAATCCGGCCATGGTGTAGCGAAATGTCTGCGCACCGAAACCGAGTTCGAGCAGGATCGATTCGTTGAACAAACTCACCGCGGCCAGCAGGCCGCCGTAGAGCGCCATGCCGATACCGAAAATCCAGAAGCACGGTGTCATCAGCGCCTCACTGAGCAGCAGCGAGCGTTGCTCCTCGTCCGATTCCGCAGTCACCGCGTGGTCCTGCAAATCCGGCCCGCGTCGCGTCACCACGACACTCAACACACCGAGCGCAAAAATCGATCCACCCAGCACCCGCCACACGCCACGCCAACTGCCCGCCTCGATCTGCGCCTGACAAAGCACGATCGCGACCACAAACCCTATCGCCACGATCACCGAAAATGCGCCCATCGCCGCAGCCAGTCGCCGCGTGAACCATTTGCCGACA
The DNA here is from genome assembly GCA_965367965.1 of uncultured bacterium. Taxonomy (GTDB): domain Bacteria; phylum Verrucomicrobiota; class Verrucomicrobiia; order Verrucomicrobiales; family DEV007; genus JBBKXR01. The sequence goes on from CBDULB010000145.1 coordinate 13,764, forward strand.
CTGGTGACACTGACCGTCGACAAGGCACTTTGTCCAAAGCCCCGCGTCACAATCAGGAACCCGACAATCGACCCTGCCGCCGCCCACCGGCTCATCGCCACGACCAATACTCCAAGCGTCAGCAGCACAGCCGAAAGCACGACCCGTATCCCGAATCGATCCGTCAGCCGGCCCGCGATCAGCGCAAATAGACTACCGACCAAAGTGGCGATCATATTCTGACGGGCGAAATCGCTCCGCGTCAGATCGAGGTCAGCGATCAGCGGTTCAGTGATCAAACCGAGCCCTACCGTTCGTCCCGGCAGGGTGGCGACCATGCTCAATCCGGCGATCCAGACAATCACCCAACCGTAGTAAAATGATCGAGACCGTCGCTCCATGATCAACATCGAAGCGGCATTCTACCCTGACACATCCACCAGCCACGGCTCTACCGCCGCTACCGCCTGCCGCCAATGTCCATCGCGTAACGGCTCATGCAGGAAACCCGGCAGCTCGATCAGTGTTTTGTCGCTCAGTGGCATCGCTTCAAAAAACTCCCGCCCATACTCCGGCGGGCAAATGGTGTCGTCCGTGCCCAACGTCATCAGTAAGCGCAGCGGATCTTGCAACGAGCGAGCCCACCCCATCACCTCACCATTTTTCGAACGCATCGCCAACTCATGACCGAAGCCCGCACTGATCAAGGGATGACAATCGGTATCATCGGCAAATGCTCCGGTCTCAGGATCCGCCCGATGACAACGTGCCAGCCGGACGCCGGTATCGAAAGGCATCTTAGGAACCAATCGGGCGATCCATCCCGCTGCACGAATCTTCCAATCCGACTGCCCTGCCTCCGGTCGCGCCAGAGGCGAACTCAGCCAGGCAAACTTAAATAGCGACGCCTCGCCCCCGGCGATAAATTTCACTCCGATCGGACAACCCGTCGAGTGAGCGTAAAAACCCAGCGGCAATTGGCCTGCGCCCAGATCGGCAAGCTCGGCTCTGAGCGTAGCCAGAGTCTCGCACAAAATCTCAACGCCCTGATCGATACCCGCCATGTGTCCACGAATTCCCGACGACTTCCCGTTTCCCGGCCAATCGACGCCGATCGCCATACCACCACGGTCGACAAACATTTGTGCCGCGCGCCGATGGCAACCCATATGATCGCCCCATCCGTGCGCCATCAACACTGCAAACTTTGGCAGCTGATCTGTTGAGGCGCGAAAAACCGTCCGATACAAAGTCCGGCCTGCAGCCACCGAGTGAAACTTCTCAGCGCGTTCGTCCAACGGCACCGACGCCTTGCTGTCACGCTGAGTCATTGAAGAATAACCTCCCCCATCTTCAATCTCCCGCCTGGTGAAAAATGGTGCGCGATGCAGGATTTGAACCTGCGACTCCCACCATGTCAAGGTGATGCTCTACCCCTGAGCTAATCGCGCATT
>CBDULB010000146.1:0-14607 GCA_965367965.1 uncultured bacterium
GATGTCGACCTGACCGTCAAGGCGGGTGCGGCGACCGACGTGGCGATGGTCGAGCCCTCGGTGGAGGAAGGCAAAAAGACGGCCGAGCTGTTCGGTTGCGTGGCTTGTCACACCACCGACGGCACACGGGCAGTCGCCGCTGATCCCACCACAGTGGTCGGGCCGACGTGGAAGGGCCTGTTCGGTTCGCGCCGCGATTTTAGCGATGGCACCTTCGTGAAAGAGGCTGACAAGGTTTACCTGCGCGAGTCGATCGTCGACCCCGGTCGCAAAGTCGCCAAGGGATTCGAGATGGAAAAGACCGGGGTGGGCATGCCGTCTTATCTCGGCGTGCTCAAGGATTATCAGATTGATTCGATTGTTTTGTATATCGAATCGCTGGGCGTGAAGGCGAAGAAGTGATCCGTGGCTCTTGTTTTGGAACCGCTGATGGACGCTAATTATCGCTAATATCGTCCACTGAATGGCGATAGAGTTTTTCGACAGGATTAACAGGATTTTTTATGATTCTGATTGTCCACTGGATGACAGCTGGAATCCGTCAGCTCCCAGCTCCCAGCTCCCAGCTCCTAACTACTCCTTCACCAACACCTCGTCCAAATTTAGAATCAGCTGCGCTACATGCGTATAGCTGGCGACTTCGATGGGATCGAATTTTTTGTCGGCGGGCTTTTCTCCGATGCTGAGGAGTTCGGCGGCGGCTTCGGGATGGATTTTGAAATGGTCGAGAGCCTGTGCCTGCGCGCTGGTGAGGAGCGCTAGTTCGGCGTCGCTTGGATCATGCGCAGTGGCTTGATGAAAGGCCCAGCGCAGACGTGAGCTGGCATCGCTGCCGCCTTCGCGGATGATGCGTTCGGCCCAGATGCGGGAGGCTTCGACAAAGGTCGGATCATTGAGCGTGGTCAGGGCGTGCAGGGGGGTGTTGGTGCGACCGTCGCGGACGGTGCAGGCCTGGCGGTTGGCGGCGTCGAACATGTTCGGCGGGGCGACGGTGCGGCGCCAGAAAGTGTAGAGACTGCGCCGGTAGAGGTCGTCGCCCGACGATGGTGTGTAGGAAAATTTCTCGTAGGAAAATTCGAGCCACATGCCTTCCGGTTGATAGGGATAGACGGGGCGTCCACCGATCCGGTCGTCGAGCAGACCGCTCAGCGCGAGCGCCTGATCGCGCAGCATCATCGCGGGCAGGCGAAAGCGGGCGCCGCGGGCGAGCATGCGGTTTTCGGGATCGTCGCGGATCAGTTCAGCTTTGCCGACTGAGCTCTGCCGGTAGGTGGCGCTGGTCAAGATCAGGCGGTGCATGTGTTTTACGTCCCAGCCGGATTCGATGAATTCACGGGCCAGCCAGTCGAGCAATTGCGGATGACTGGGTGGTTCGCTTTGCACGCCGAAATCCTCGGAGGTTTTGACGATGCCGATGCCGAAGAAGTGCTGCCAGTAGCGATTGACGATGACCCGGGCGGTGAGCGGATTATTTTCGTCGATCAGCCAGTTGGCGAGAGTCAGGCGGTTGCGCGGTGCATCGGCGGGCGGGGCGTGCAACACGGCGGGAACTTCCGGAACGACTTTTTCGAGGGGCGACTCGTAATCGCCGCGGTCGAGGATGTTGGTTTCGCGGCGTTCTTCGGGTTTCTGCTCGCCCATAACCATGACCACGGGAATGGCGTTGGCCAGTTTTGCGGTCTCGCTTTCGATGCGGTCGATGTTGATTTGCGCATCCTTCCACTTGGTGATCTTGCTGACCGTTCGCAGGTAGTGAGCTTGAATCAGTCGTTGGTTGGAGGGGACTATCGCGGTAAAATCGCGGCCGAGATTCGGTCGCTGGTTTTCGGGTAGCGATTCGGCTTCGGGATTGGTCGCCCACCAGTCGATCAAGAGCTGGTCGATCTGCTTCTGGTCGTCCTTGATGATTTTGCGATGATCGTAAAGCTCTTTACCGAGCGCCTTTTCGCGGGCGGTTTGTTCGGCACTGGCGATTTTTAGAATCGGGTTGGCATACTGCACCCGGCCGTTGCGTCGGTCGACTTTGCCGGTCTCGGCAATGGTGTTGAAGTAGGCGAAGAACTGGTAGTATTCCTTCTGGCTGAGCGGATCGAATTTGTGATCGTGGCACTGCGCGCAGGCGAGCGTCAGAGCCAGCCAGTTGGTGGCGGTGGTGTCGACGCGATCAAAGACGTAGTTGTTGCGCTGCTCTTCGGCGATGGCGCCACCTTCGCCGTTGAGAATGTGGTTGCGGTTGAAGGCGGTGGCGATGAGCTGGTCCTGTGAAGGTTCGGGAAGCAGGTCGCCGGCGAGCTGCTCGACCGTGAACTGGTCGAACGGCATGTTGTCGTTCATGGCGTTGACCACCCAGTCGCGCCACAACCAGTGGTGGCGATCGCCGTCGCCCTGAAAGCCGTTCGAGTCGGCGTAGCGTGCAGCATCGAGCCACGGCAGGGCCATACGTTCGCCGTAGTGGGGCGAGGCGAGCAGGCGATCGACCAGTGCAGCGTAGGCGCTATCCGGATCGGCGGCGTAGGCCTTTTCGAAGGCGCTGACTTCTCCAGGCTTTGGCGGCAGTCCGATCAGGTCGAAGCTGACGCGACGGATCAGGGTGTGAGCGGACGCTTCGGGTGAGGGCTGGATCTTTTTCTGATCGAGACGAGACAGCACGAAGGCATCGATGGGATTTTTGGGCCACTGCGGCTGACTGAGTTTTGCGGGGGGCGCGGGTCGGACCGGCTTTTCGAATGCCCAGTGCTGCTGATAGGTTCCGCCCTCGGCAACCCATTGGCGGAGCCGTTGCCTTTGCGATTCAGAAAGACTGCGGTTCGAATCCGGCGGCGGCATCACCTCGTCGGGATCGTCGGAGAAAATGCGCGCGACGAGTTCAGCCTGCGTCACATTATTGCCTTCGAAATGCAGGCTGTCGGCCGCGCCCTCCGCGGTGTCGAGACGAAGCTCGGCTTTGCGCTTGTTGGCGTCCGGGCCGTGGCAGTGAAAGCAATTTTCCGAAAGGATCGGGCGGATGTGATCGTTGTAGCTTACCTTATCCTGAGCGCTGGACGCGACCGTGCTTATCAGAAACGCAGCGATCAAGGACGCGCCGGGCTTTGGCAGGAAGGCAGGCATAAGTTGGGGGATCGCAAATATAGCCGCTCGGGATGAGCGAGCCAATGCCGAGATTGCGTGTTGGTGCTGACCGAATTCCATGTCGCAAAATCGGTGATGCGTGATCGCGATTTACTGGTCAGACTGGGGCATGACAAAAACTGGGAAAATGCCGGATGAGGCAACGATGTATCGCGCTTTTGCGGAGCGGGATCGTTCGTTCGAAGGGGTGTTCTGCATGGGCGTGCGCACCACCGGGATATTCTGCCGGCCGGGCTGCCCGGCACGGACCCCGAAGCGGGAAAATGTAGAGTTCTTTCCACGCGCCGGCGACGCTCTCGCAGCCGGATTCCGCCCGTGCAAGCGCTGCCTGCCGATGCAGCCGAGCGGGAGTTATCCAGACTGGCTGGCGCCGTTGATGGCGGCGATCGATGAACAGCCGCAGCGTCGTTGGACCGGGCAGGATTTGTGCGAGGCGGGTGTGGATCCGGCGCGAGCGCGGCGATGGTTTCAGAAAAATCACGACATGACTTTCATGGCCTACCTGCGCTCGCGCCGACTGGGACAGGCATTTTCGCGGATTCAGGAAGGTAGCGAAGTGATTGAAGCGGCGCGTGAAGCGGACTTCGATTCGGTCAGCGGATTTTGTGAGGCGTTGCGGAAAAAAACCGGTGCGGCACCGACCCGAACCGGCAAGCGAACCGTCTTAAAGGTAGCTCAGATTGCTTCACCTCTCGGCCCGATCATGGTGGCTGGTGATGAGGAGTCGGTGTGGCTGGTCGAATTCTGGGACCGGCGCATGTTGGAGACCCAGTTTGAGGTTTTGGAGAAGCGTGTCGGCGCGGTGTTCTTTCCCGGTGAAACGGCGGCGACGCGATCGATGGCCGATGAGTTGGCGGCTTATTTTGCCGGCGAGCTGACGGATTTTAAAACGCCGATCCGCTTCCCCGGCTCGGAGCATCAGATGGCGGTCTGGCGCGCGCTGCTCGAGGTGCCGGCCGGCGAGACCTGGACCTACGGCGAGCTTGCTGAGAAAATTGGCAACGCAAAAGCGGTGCGCTCGGTGGCACGTGCGGTCGGCGAAAACCGATTCGCGATCGTGATTCCCTGTCATCGTATCGTTGGCGCGGACGGCAAACTGACCGGCTACGGCGGTGGCATCTGGCGCAAGCGATGCCTGTTGCAACACGAACGTGGTGGGTCGGCAACAGGTGGGTCGAAGTAGCTACTGTGATTGGGCTTGTGATAGTGGGGGGAATTGGCGCGAATAGAAAGTAGGATGGGATTGCATCCCGTCCCCGTTGCGTTGACGAAGGGCGCTTGTGGCAGGCCGTATCGTGTCTCTACGCCTTTCTCAGTTTGAAGCTTTTGCGATACTGAGAATCTCGAGCGACGTTCGTTCAGGACGGCTTGCAAAGCCATCCTACGAAAACCTGTCGTCGATGCCGGCTCTCGATCACTCGTCGCTACCTAGTCAAAGATCGGGTAGAAGGTATTAAACGCCGCTTCGCAAAAATGACCCGGGTCATTGAAGCGCCGGTTGCGATCGAGTCCGTCAATCTGCTTCATTTCGTCCTCACTGAGGGTGAAGTCGAAAATGCGGAAGTTTTCCTCGAGGTGGATCAGCGTCTGAGTTTTTGGAATCGGCACAGTGCCGCGTTGCACGGCCCAGCGCAGCGCGATCTGGCCGGTGGTGCGATCGTGGGCGGCAGCGATCGCCTTGAGCGTCGCGTCTTCGTGCATCGATTCGTCGGCACCGGCCATGCTCAGGGGCACATACGAGCCGGCCCCAAACGGCGAAAATGCGGTGACGGCAATGTCGTTTTCCCGACAGAAACGAACCAGGCGTTCCTGAATGAGATAGGGGTGAATCTCGACCTGGTTGACCGCCGGAGCGATCGAAGCATAGGACAACACATCGCGCAGCAGGGAGGTGTTCAGATTGCAGACGCCGATGTTTTTGGTCAGACCCGCACGCTGCAGTTCTTCCATCGCACCCCAGGTTTCCGCATAGGGAACCTTGATCGGTTTCATCGCCGGTTCGGCGGCATCGGCATCGTTGAACCAACCGGGCGGATAAGCTTTGTCGAAGTCGACGTATTCAAGTGCGACCGGAAAGTGAACGAGGTAGAGATCGAAGTAGTCGAGGCCGAGATCGCTGAGGGATTTTTCACAGGCGGCGCGGACGTGTTTGGCCTCGTGGTAGGTGTTCCAGAGCTTCGAGGTGATCCACAGCTCCTCGCGCGTGCACAATCCGGCGTCGATCGCCTGCTTGATACCTTCGCCGACCGCCGTTTCGTTGCCGTAGTCGCAGGCGCAGTCGAAATGGCGATAACCGACCTTGATGGCGTCCTGGATGAGGCCGGGGACGACGTCATCGGGAATTTTCCAGGTGCCCAGACCGATGGAGGGAAACTGGTCGCCACTGGCGAGGGTGACGGAGGTGTGAGTGGGGTCGATGCTTAAGCTCATGACGACGCTACCCTAGCGGGGAGAGGCCGAACGAAAAGTGTTTTTCGAGGTGAAAATGGGCAGGCTGGTGGGACCGTTTGTTCACGGTGCTGCGGCGAACCAGCCCGGCCACTCGCTGACGCTCGCAGCTACCCATTGATCAAGCCAGGATGTCGTGATGCACCTTGGCGTCACCGGCCGGGCCGATGAGGCGCTGGGCCAGCCCCTGGAAGGGATACGAAAACTGATGGGCGTCCATGCCCAACTGATGCAGCACGGTCGCCTGCAAATCGTGCACTGACATTTTGTTTTCGACGACGCGGTAGCCGAAGTCATCGGTGGCGCCGTAGCTGCCGGGCTTCACGCCGCCGCCGGCCATCCATAGGGTGAAGGCGTGCGGATGGTGATCGCGGCCGAGATACTTGGAGCCGTTGCGTTCCTCGTTCATTGAGGTGCGGCCGAACTCGCCGCTCCACACGACGAGGGTGTCGTCGAGCAGGCCGCGCTGTTTGAGGTCGCGCAGCAGGGCGGTGATCGGTTTGTCGATCTGTTTGGTTTTGTCCTTCAGGCCGATGGAAATGTCGTTCGCCGGCGCCGTGCCGTGAAAGTCCCAACCGTAGTCAAACAGCTGCACGTAGCGCACGCCCTGCTCGACCAGGCGGCGCGCGAGCAGGCAGTTGTTGGCGAACGATTCTTTGCCGGGTTCGGTGCCGTAGTCTTCCTGCACCTTCTGTGGTTCGCGGGAAATATCCATCACCTCAGGCACGGCGATCTGCATGCGGTAGGCGAGCTCGTACTGGGCGATGCGGCTCAGCGTTTCGGGATCGCCGACTTGCTGGTGTTCGATTTCGTTGAGCTTGCGCAGAGTGTCGAGTCCGCGGCGGCGGGCGGCGCGGCTGAGTCCTTTGGGATTGTTGACGTAAAGCACGGGATCGCCTTCGGAGCGGCATTGCACGCCCTGGTAGAGCGCCGGCAGAAAGCCGCTGCCCCACAGTGCCTTGCCGCCGGAAGGGTTGGTGCCGCCTGACAGGAGCACCACGAAACCAGGCAGATTTTCGCTTTCACTGCCGAGGCCGTAAGTAATCCATGACCCCATCGACGGATAGCCGAAGCGCGGCTCGCCGCCGTACAGATACAACTGCGCCGGGGCGTGGTTGAACTGGGTGGTGTACATGCTTTTGACCATGCACACGTCATCGATGACGGTTTTGAACTCGGGCATGAGTTCGGTAACCCAGGTGCCGGTCTGGCCGGCTTTTTCAAATTTCCACGGCGTTCCCAGCAACTTGGGACGACCTTTGATGAAGGCAAAGCGTTCGCCTTCGATCAGGCTTTCGGGAGCGGGCTGCATCGAATGCTTCACCAGCTCCGGTTTCCAGTCGAACATGTCGAGTTGCGGCGGACTGCCGGCCATGTGCAGGTAGATGACGCGCTTCGCTTTCGGCGCAAAGTGCGTGTCGCGCGGCGCCAGCGGGTTGAACATGTCGATGGTCTGTGCGGCGGTCCGCGCGGGCGTCGGCGCGGCGCTGGCGTTCGGGCCGAGCAGTTGGTTGAGCGCCAGGGTGCCCAGTCCGACATTGCAGTGGCGGAGGAACTGGCGGCGGGTGTTGAGTTTCGCCGAGGCTTCTTGGATGGGGTTCACTTGGGGAAAGTTTTAGGTGTTAAGTGATTAAGTTTTAAGTCTCGTCCAATGGGGAGGAGGGGGCAGAGACTTTATTTTCGAGTTACTCTTTCAGCTTTTTGATGAAGAAGGCTTCCATCGATCCGTAGGGGTCTTTGTCAGTGTGGTCGGGGGAGCGGACGATACATTCCAGGCCGAGAGGCTGCATCGCTTCTTGAAGTTTCAGGCCGAGCTTGACGTGGTGTACCCAGATGCTGGGATTGGTGTCGGCGTCGACGGGGACGTCGCCCCGGCCGTAAGTGGCGTAAACGGGCACGTCGTCTTTACTGAGATGACTCAGAGCCGAAGCATCGATCATGAGTTTTTTGACGCGTTCGCTGTGTTCGTCTGCGCTGCTTTCGATGGCGTAAAAAGGGATCAGCGCCGGATGCGGCTGGAGATCGGCGACACCGAACCATTCGCGGAAGGTGGCCATGTCATAGGTTGATTGACCGTTGCTGATGCCGGCGGCGAGGATGCGGGTCGACTCTCGGGCGATCGGGTCGTCACTGTCGGGATCGGCGAGGTCGTCGTGAAATCCGAGCCACAGCGAAATACCCGCCCCGGCGGAACCGCCGTAGCAGCCGATGCGCCCGGGATCGATGTGCCACTCGTCGGCGCGGTGCCGAATGGTCTGCAGACAGCGCGCAGCGTCGTGCATCATGATGGGATAAGGACCGACGTCCGAAAGGCGATACTCAATAGCGGCAACCGAAATGCCGGCAGCGTGGAAGGCATCGATGGCTGCTTTGGAGACGCCCGTCTTGCTGCCGCCGCGAAAGCCGCCGCCGTGAATATAGATGGCGAGTGGATTGGGGGCGTCGTCGCCCTTGCGCGGTGCGAGGTAAAGATCGAAGCGCTGGCGTTCGTGCTCGTCGCCGTATTTGACGTCGGCGTGGGTGGGATTGAGCACGGCGCGGCGATTTTTCTGAGATGCAGTGTCGGTCTGCCCTTTGCGTTTTTGATTGAAGGCTTTGACTTCTTCACGAGTGAGGATGCCGTCCTTATCGGCATCAGCGGCAGGATTGCGTTCGAGGAATTGCTTGAGTCGCGCCTCCATGTTGGGTCGTTCCGACTGGGCGAGGAGGGCCGTCGGCAAGATCAGGGCGATGGCGAGGAGTGGAAACAGTTTCATCTTCTGAATGGTAGTGATTTCTAGATGAAACGCTGGGTGGGTGAACAGGTTGCGCGGAGCCACTCGTTGACGCTCGCAGCTACATGGTTGCTTACTTACTTAAGACGGCATCGAGATTGAGAAGGACGTTGGTGACAGCGGTCCAGGCGGCGAGATCGGGCAGGTTGGCGTCGGCGGGAGCGTCGCCGAGTTCGCTGGTGGCGAGGAGCCTGGCGTCTTCGGATTGTTTTTCAAAAATCGCCAACTCTTCGGCGTGGAGTTTTTCGACAGCGGTGATTTCGGCATCGGTAGGAGGACGGACGAGAAGGAGTTGCAGGGCGAACCTGGCGCGATCGGCGGTGTGGTCGCCGCCTTCCTGGACGATGCGCCGGGCCATGGCCTGAGCAATTTCGACGTAGACGGGATCGTTGAGGGTGACGAAGGCTTGCAGCGGGGTATTGGTGCGGATGCGGCGAACCTCGCAGACTTCGCGGTTGGGCACGTCGAAGGTGGCCATGCTCGGGTACGGAGCGCTGCGCCGCCAGAAGGTGTAAACGCCGCGCCTATACTTGTCTTCGCCTTCGCTGGTTGGCCATGTGCGATCGGCGCCGTTGAATGCGGCGCGCCACAGCCCCGGGGGTTGCGGCGGGTAGACGGAGGGACCACCGATCTTTTCGACCAGAAGTCCGGCGAGGGCCAGCGCCTGATCCCGGACCATTTCGGCTTCGAGTCGAAAGCGCGGACCGCGGGCGAGCAGGATGTTGTTTGGATCTTTGTCGTCGACCTCCGCGCGGGCGGTGCTGGCCTGTTGGTAGGTGGCGCTCATGACGATGGTTTTCATCAGGGCTTTGGTGTCCCAGCCGAGGCGAACGTACTCGGTGGCCAGCCAGTCGAGCAGCTTGGGGTGGCTGGGGTAGGTGCCTTGCGCGCCGAAATCCTCTTCGGTTTCAACGATGCCGCGTCCGAAAAACTGCGCCCAGTAGCGGTTGGCGGCGACGCGGGCGGTGAGGGGGTTATCGGGGGCGGTCAGCCATTCGGCAACGCCGATGCGGTTTTGCGGGGCCTTTGCAGGGAAGGGGTGGAAGGCGGCGGGCACGGCGGCTTTGACCTGTTCGCCCTGATCGAGAAAGCTGCCGCGGATGTGAATGTGAGTGGGGCGCTGCTTGTCGCGGTCGAGCTCGGCGAGCACGGGAACGGTGGGGGGCTTGATTTTATCGCGCTGTTTTTGCACGACGGCGATCTCGTTGCGCAGCTTGGTCAGCGAGGGTGCGACGCCGCGGAAATAGTCGGCCAGCTTTTTGGCCTGGTCAGGGCTGCGTTGATCACGAGGCAGGTCGATCAGTGTAAGGATGTTGGGCGGCAGTTTGGCGCGCAGGTCGAGCGAGTCGCTGGTGACACTGAGGCGGAATTTTCCGAGAGTCAGCTGACCGCCGTAATTGTAGTGGTGGTCGAGAGTCAGGGTGAGGGTTTCGCTTTTTTCGAGAGTGAGTGGCGCAGCCAGTACGAAGATGGCTTCGTGAGGCTCGGTCTGTTTCGGGGTGACGTCCCAGCCGCTGAGGTTACGCGAAACTTTACCAATGGCCGAGCTGATTGGAAATTTTTCGGTGGCGTAGTCGGCGCTGGCGAGGCTGAAGGTGAGTTGGCGAATGCCGCTGGTGGAGAACTCGGCAGTCTTTTTCGGAGCGGGAAGTTTTTCTTCGCTCCAGATGACCTGGCGCTTTTCGTCAAGCAGTTCGATCGTGTAGCCGGCGATGCGATCGGCAGTGTTGCCGTCGTTGCGGTTCCACACGGTGATGCGATCGACGGCGGCGGTGGTGCCGAGGTCGACTTCCCACCAGGGGTTGTTTTCTTTTGCGGTGTGGGTGGTTTTGTTTTTTCCGTAGTCGCCATCGGTGATGCCATCGATGGCATTGCCAGCGGGGCCGTCATAGTCGGTGGAGCTTTGGCTGGCCTTACCGCCGGAAGCGAGATTGGTATCGCTGGCAAAGACTTCGACTTCGGCGAGGTGCAGGAATTTGTCTTTACCGGGCAGGGTGACGCGTACGAAGCGGCCCTGAAGCGGCTGATCCCCGTTGTCGACGTGAGCGGCGAAGCGGTTGAGGAAAAAGCGTCCGTCGGGTGAGCGTCCAGAGCCACCGGCGGGGTTGCGTTTGTCGGGCAGGGTTTCCAGTCGGAACGCGGTGATGGGTTTCTCGGTAGCGTTTTCTGCTAATGTCAGGGTGTAGCTGTCGTTTTTCGGTGAGGGGCCGGTGACGAAGATGGCATGGTCGGATTCGACCGTGAGTCTGGCCTTCTGCAGCGATTCGAGCTTGGAAAATTCGATCGGTCGCCAAGTAGTGGTGCCCTGGTATTGGGCTTCCCATTGCTGTTGTTCGACGGCGAGAGCTTCGGCGGTGACGGATTGGAGTTGTTTGTGCAGCTCATCGATTTTTGCCTGCAGCTCGTCGCGTTGTTTAGCGGCTTCGGTGCCGGGGATTTGCAGAGTGGGGAAGTCGTCGTTGGTATCGACGTCGGCCGTCTGGTTGAAGTAGTCGTAGAACTGGTAGTATTCGCTCTGTTTGATCGGGTCGTATTTGTGGGTGTGGCACTCGGCGCAGCCCATGGTCAGGCCCATCCACACTTGCATGGTGGTATTGATGCGGTCTTTGACCGCGGCGACGCGAAATTCTTCGTTGTCGGTGCCGCCTTCGGTGTTGTTCATCGAGTTGCGATGAAAGGCGGTGGCGATGCGTTGCTCGGGCGTGGCATTGGGCAACAGGTCGCCGGCCATTTGCGCGAGGGTGAACTCGTCGAACGGCATGTTGCGGTTGAGGGCATCGATGACCCAGTCGCGGTAACCCCAGATGGTGCGCAGGTTGTCGGAGGCGTAACCCATGGAGTCAGCGTAGCGGGCGAGATCGAGCCATTTGCGCGCCCAGCGCTCGCCGTAGGCAGGAGAGGTGAGCAGGTCGTCGACCAGTTTTTCGTAAGCGGCATCAGGATTATTTCTCCAGGCGGCGAGAAAGGCATCGCGGTCGGCGGGCTGCGGTGGCAGGCCGGTCAGGTCGAGCGAGACGCGGCGCAGCAGCAGATGGGGATCGGCCTGCGGGGACGGAGTGAGGTTTTCCGATTCGATGCGGGCGAGGATGAACGAATCGATGGCGTTGCGTGGCCAGTCGGTATTTTTTACTGCGGGCAGCCCGGGGCGCGTGGGAGGAATGAAGGACCAGTGGCGTTCGTATTTTGCGCCGCTCTCGATCCAGCGGCGGAACAGCTCGGCCTGTTCGGGCTTGAGTGCCGGACTGGATTTCGGCGGCGGCATGACCTCGTCGGGATCGCTGGAGGTGATGCGATGCAGAAGTTCGCTGGCGGAGAGGTCGCCGGGAACGATGGCGTGACTGCCGTCGAGATCGGCGGTGGCACCGTCGAAAGTGTCGAGGCGCAGATCGGCCTTGCGTTCGTGCTCATCCGGGCCGTGACATTTGAAGCAGTTTGATGACAGCAGCGGCTTGATGTCGCGATTGAAATCGATGTCGTCTGCGGCGTCGGCTGCGAGCGGAAGGCCGAGCGCGATGGCGATGATGAAGAGGGGGCGCATGGGGTGGGGAAATTTTGAAAATCGAAAATCGAACAGGGAATTTCGAATATCGAAGGGGGGAGGAGGCGTGAGAACTAGGCCAGAATGTCTTTGACGACGTGTCCGTGGACGTCGGTCAAGCGGAAGCGGCGACCTTGAAAGCGGTAAGTGAGTTTTTCGTGATCGATGCCGAGCTGGTGCAGAACGGTGGCCTGGAAGTCGTGCACGTGGACGGGGTTTTCGACGACGTTGAAGGCGTAGTCGTCGGTCTTACCATACTGAATACCGCCTTTGATGCCGCCGCCGGCCATCCACAGTGAAAAGCAGCGGCCGTGGTGGTCGCGACCGTGTTTGAGTTTGTTGGAAATGTCGCCCTGACCGAAGGGGGTGCGCCCGAATTCGCCGCCCCAGATGATCAAAGTATCCTCGAGCAGGCCGCGTTGTTTGAGATCGGCGACCAGAGCGGCGGAGGGCTGATCGGTATCGCGACACTGAATCTCGAGCTGGGTCGGCAGGTTGTTGTGCTGATCCCAACCGGCGTGCATGAGTTGAATGAAGCGCACGCCGCGTTCGGCGAGTCGACGCGCCATCAGGCAGTTGCGCGCGAACGAGCCTTTGCGCTGTACGTCGGGGCCATACATGTCGAGAATGTGCTGTGGCTCACTGTCGACGTCAGCCAGTTCGGGCACGCTGGTCTGCATGCGGTAGGCCATCTCATACTGGGAAATGCGCGTCTGAATTTCCGGGTCGAGGTGCTGCTGGTATTTGATCTCGTTCATCCTGGCGAGATCGTCGAGCAGACTGCGCCGCAGAGACGCGTCGACGCCTTTGGGGTTGGAGAGGTAGAGCACGGGATCGCCCTGACCGCGAAAGCGTACGCCCTGGTATTTCGACGGAATGAACCCGCTGCCCCAGTAGTAATCGAAGAACAACTGGCCGCAGGAGTTCTCGCGGTCGCGCGAGGTCATGACCACGAAACTGGGTAAATTTTCGCTACTCGAGCCGAGACCATACGAAGCCCATGCGCCCATGCTCGGACGGCCGGGGATCTGCGATCCGGTAAGGAAGAACGTCGCGGCCGGGGCGTGGTTGATCGCCTCGGTGTGCATCGAGTTGATCACACAGATGTCGTCGGCGATGGCGCCCGTGTGCTTCATCAACGGCGACATCATCCGCCCGCAGTTTCCGTAGCGCTCGAAGCGCTTCAGTGCCGGTAACATCGGCAGCGTTTTCTGGTTCGCTGTCATGGTCGTCAGGCGCTGACCCTGACGCACGGAATCGGGAAGTTGCTCGCCGTATTTGTCGTAGAGGCCGGGCTTCCAGTCGAGCAGATCGGTGTGCGACGGAGCGCCGCCCTGCATCAGATAGATGACGCGTTTGGCTTTTGGCGCGAAGTTGGGAAAACCTCCGATAGCAGGGGGAACAGCAGCGTCGGCGGGGCCGGCAAGATCGCGGCCGAGCAGGGTGGCGAGGGCAGCAGTACCCACAGCCGCGCCCGACCGGCCAAGAAATTGGCGGCGAGTGTCGAGCTGATGGCGTTCGAGGGCAGGATCCATCAGCTGAATCGTAACGGATTCAGCAACAGGCGGCAACATCCGCATCTGCGCGGTCGAATTGGGCACAAACCCAGGGCGCAATGCCGCTGGTGAGAGCCTTGGCCGGAGCAGACGGCCGGCATTCGGCAGAATTTTTCCTAGTGGCCGATCCGATTCTTCTGAAGGTCGCGGATCACCCGGAGATTGCCCCAATCTGCCGCCGGCAGCTTTCTTGCACCGGTTTTTCTTTGGGGACCGAAATGATCTCGATGCGCTTCGAAGAACTCTTCGACATAGGCAGCACTACCGAATATCAGGCCGTCGGTGAGGGGGCGTAGTTTACAGCGCAGGACCTGTGCGAGAGAAAGCTGACCACCGCGGGCGATTTCCGCATCAATCTGACTTCGAGTGAGCCCGGGGCGCGCCCTGCTGCCGGAAATCGGGTCGGCGCTGCGTTGTTCGCCGTGATCGTAGAGAAGGAGGCGATACTTAGCTGCCACGTCCCGCCATGTTATTTTGCGGTTCGTGCTGTAGCGGGTGCGTGCGAGCATTTCACACAATCCAGTGCGCGCGGCCCTGTTCCCGGAGACGGCTGCTGCATAGCCGCACCAGAGATAGTCCTTGGGATCGGTGACTAAGCCTGCACGCACAGGGTTTAGATCAATGTAAGCCGCCATCGTCAGCAGAGCCTGTTCGCCATTTTCCACCAAAATGCTGCGAAACCGGTCCTCCCACAAGGTTCCGGTCCGATCATTCCGGCGATTGTACCAGAGGCTAAAGCGCTGCTTCAGATCTTTCAGGAAATGAGAAATGCTGTGCCTCCGGTTCTGATAGCATTGCAGCAATCGATCCAAACTGAGCGACGCACCGGTCTGCGCTGCCGCTTCAGCTCGATCCAGCTCATCGAGAGCGTCACCAAGGGCACGCTGGCGATAGATTAGAGGTAACAGTTTACGCAGATCGGCGGAGGTAAGCTTCGGTATAGACCGCGGATCAGGCACTTTCACCAGTAGATGAAAGTGGTTCGACATAAGGCAGTAAGTGACGACCTGCACCCCACAGAATTGTTCCAGCTTGCGCATCCATATTGCGAAGTGCCGTTTCTCCACTTCACCGAAAATAAAATTGCGGTCGACGACGCGCGAGATGCAATGAACGACAATTTCGCGATCCCGGGGTAAAAGGCGTCGAGGCATGGAAGGAG
>CBDULB010000147.1:0-14468 GCA_965367965.1 uncultured bacterium
TACGCCGTGGTCTCGCCCAAGGCCTTGAAGAAATTTGTGAAGCTGCTCAGTTAGCAACGATATTGACCAGTCGTCCCGGCACGACGATAACTTTGCGGACGGTCAGGCCGTCGGTGTGCTCGCTGACTTTTTCGCAGGCGAGGGCCTGGGCTTCGATGTCTTCTTTGGCGGCGTCTTTGGCGACGGTGATGATGTCGCGCTTCTTGCCGTTGACCTGGATGACCATTTCGATCTCGTCTTCGACCAGATACGCTTCGTCCCACGCCGGCCAGGCGCGATTGGCGAGTTCGCTGCCGTCGACCGAGTCGTGAGCCGCGGCGAGACGGGCGTTGAGCTCCTCGGCGATGTGTGGCGCGAACGGGCTGAGCACTTCCAGCAAGGTGACCACCGCCGAAACCGGCAGCGTCTCCAGCTTGTTGAGCTCGTTGGTGCAGACCATCATCTGCGAGATGGCGGTGTTAAAACTCAACGACGCAATGTCTTCGCTGACTTTCTTGATGGTCTGATGGATGATTTTGTTAGTGGCTTTGTCAGGATCGGCGTCGGTCAGATGCTCGCGCATCGTCCAGGTGCCTTCCTGATCGATCTCCATGACCAGGCGCCAGACCCGGGCGAGAAAGCGGTGCACGCCTTCGACGCCATTCATCGACCAGGGTTTGACCTGTTCGAGCGGACCCATGAACATTTCGTAAAGGCGCAGGGAATCGGCACCGTAGGCATCGACGACGTCATCGGGATTGACGACATTGCCGCGTGACTTGGACATCTTCTGTCCGTCTTCGCCCATGATCAGTCCCTGATTGACCAGTTTCTGAAACGGTTCAGGGGTCGAGACGTGACCGAGGTCATGCAACACCTTGTGCCAGAAGCGGGCGTAAAGCAGGTGCAACACCGCATGCTCGGTGCCGCCGATGTAGAGGTCGACGCCGCCGGGCGTGTCGTTGTTGCCAAGCCAGTATTGTTCCGCCTCGCGACTGATGAAGCGGTCGCTGTTGGCGGCGTCGCAGTAGCGCAGGTAGTACCAGCACGAGCCGGCCCACTGCGGCATGGTGTTGGTTTCGCGCGTCACCCCGTCGCCGACATTGACCCAGTCGGTGGCTTTCGACAGGATCGGATCGGGCGTGCCGCTCGGTTTATAGTCCTCCAGTTCCGGCGCGAGCAGCGGCAGTTCACTGTCGTCGACGGCGAAATGATTGCCGTCTTTCCACACGATCGGAAACGGCTCACCCCAGTAGCGCTGCCGTGAGAACAGCCAGTCGCGCAGTTTGTAAACGACCGTGCTTTTGCCGAGCTTTTCATCGTCGAGCCAGGCGCTGATTTTCTGCTTGGCTTCGGCGGTCGACAGGCCGTCGAGAAAACCTGAGTTGATCGCAACACCTTCGCCGGTGAAACATTTGTCCTCGTTGCCTTCCGGAGCCTGGACCACTTCGATGATCGGAAGGTCAAACTGCGTCGCAAACTCGTGGTCGCGTTCGTCGTGGGCGGGCACGGCCATGATCGCTCCGGTGCCGTAGCTCATCATCACGTAATCGGCGATCCACACCGGAATCGGCTCGCCGTTGACCGGGTTGATGGCGGTGCCGCCGGTGGCGACGCCGGTTTTTTCCTTGGCCAGTTCGGTGCGCTCGAGATCGGACTTTGAGGCGCACACTTTGCGATACTCCTCGACCGCCGCGCTCTGCTCTGGCGTGGTGATTTCATCGACCAGCGGATGCTCGGGAGCGAGCACCATGTAGGTTGCGCCGAACAGGGTGTCCGGGCGGGTGGTGAACACCGTGACCTTGTGATCGCCGATTTTGAAATCGACCTCAGCACCTTCGCTGCGACCGATCCAGTTCTGCTGCAAAAGTTTGATCCCTTCCGGCCAGTCGAGACCGTCGAGTTCATTGATCAGTCGCTCGGCGTAAGCGGTGATGCGCAACATCCACTGCTTGAGGGGGCGGCGTTCCACCGTGTTGCCCTTTTTGCGCCACTCTTCGACTTCCTCGTTGGCGAGCACGGTGCCGAGTTCGGGGCACCAGTTGACCGGTGCCTCGGCGACGTAGGCCAGACGGCGATTGTCGATTGCTTCGCGGCTGAAACCCTGCGCTTCGAGTTCGGCGATCGGTTTAGCCTTTTGCGCGGCTTCGTCGAAATACGAATTGTAGAGCTGCAGGAAAATCCACTGCGTCCAGCGCACGTAGGCCGGATCGGTGGTGTTGACCTCGCGCTCCCAGTCGTAGGCAAAACCCAGACGCTTCAGCTGACGGCGGAAGTTGTCGGTATTTTTCGCGGTGTTAATGGCCGGATGCTCACCGGTTTTGCGCGCGTGCTCTTCGGCGGGCAGGCCGAAGGCGTCCCAACCCATCGGGTGCAGCACATTAAAGCCGGCCATGCGCTTTTGCCGGGTGATGATATCGGTCGCGGTGTAGCCTTCCGGGTGGCCGACGTGCAGGCCGGCACCGCTCGGATAGGGGAACATATCGAGGGCGAAAAATTTCGGCTTGCCGGCGTCGAAGTTCGCGTCGCCGGGATTCGGGACGGAGAAAGTCTTGTCCGACTCCCAACGGTTTTGCCATTGGGGTTCGAAATCATCGAAGGGAAACTGCTTGCGTCGCTGCTCGGCCATATCAAAGTCGGGTGATCGGGATCGGGGAAGCTACCGGCGATCCCACTATTCGCAAGCCACCAGCACATCATGTCCACTCTCGTCATTGCCACTCACAATCGCCACAAGACCGAAGAAATTGCCGCGGTGTTGGGCGATTTTTTCGATCACTTCACCGATCTTGCCACACTTGCCGGGCAACACGGCAGCGATTCTGCGCCCGAGCCGGAGGAAAACGCCGATACGTTTGCGGGCAATGCGCGCATCAAGGCACAAGCGGCGGTGAAAGCTCCGGCGATCGGTAGTCTCGGGGATGATGTCTGGATCCTGGCGGATGATTCGGGCATCGAGGCGGACGCGCTCGGCGGTCGTCCGGGAGTCTTTTCGGCGCGCTTCGCCGGTGAAAATGCGACCGATGCCGACAACCGGGCTCACCTTTTAAAAGAACTCGATGCCGCTGGAGCGCTGTCGGTGGAGCAGCGCACGGGGCGATTCCGCTGTGTGCTGGTGCTGATCGGCAACGGTGCCGAGGTCGGTATTTTCGATGGCGCGGTCGAAGGCACGATCACTGATGGCGAGCGCGGCGCAGGTGGCTTCGGCTACGATCCGCTGTTCATTCCCGCGGGATACCAACAGACCTTCGGCGAACTGCCGGCGACGACCAAGATGGAACTCAGTCACCGCGGTCGGGCTCTGGCAAAACTGTGCGCGTGGCTGGAAGCCTCGCGTTGAGCTGAGCTATTTCTTCTTCTTTTTGCTCGAACTGGATTTCGAGCCACCGCTGCCTTTCTTTTCACCGTGTTCGTTGCGCAAATCCAGTTTCTTGGTGTCGTAGCCACGGGATTTGTACCAGTCGAGTGAATGATAGCCGGACGGTTTGGTCTGGCTCGAACGCAGGCCGCGGCTATTCGAAACTGCGTAAGTGTCGTGAGCATGCGGATGCTCAGCCTTGTGATCGTGACTACTTGAATTCGATCTGCGCGTTGACGATGACGAAAACATGCTGCTTGAACGATGATCGTCGTGGCCGTAGTGCGAACTCGACCGCGAGCGACTGCTGCAGCGGCACGGGTTGTAGCCGCAGACGTTGCATCGGGAATACGACGACCCGTAACCGTAGCCGCGATTGCGATTGTAGTAGCTGCCGCCGCCGAGCCCGAAAAAGCCGATCGATGAAGTTCGCGCCACCGTCGGCACCGCTGAGCGCTGACCGATGCCGTCGCCCGAAGCGGCTGCAAACGGGCCGCCGCTGTCGAAAGGCATCGATCCGGGCAGGCACGACACGGTCATGCTGAGTGCAGTCACTGCCAGCAGGGCGCGGCAGAGTGAGGGAAGGGAGACGGTAGTCATCGGAGAGGCAGAAGTGGGGATTTCATTTCCAAAGAAGCACATAAGCGGACCGACTGCCAACTGCCAACTGTGAAGCGTGGTTTAGGGGCCAGGTATGATGGCTGGCCTTGAGTTGACTAGCTGATCGAGTCTTCGATCTGCTTTTCAAAGCGCTCTGAAGCGGCCTGTGCGATGGCAAGGCGCACATCGACGACGAAAGATTGGATGGTCTTGCGTTCCGCTTTTGGAGTGATCGCATATTCGTAGCCTTTTGCGCCGGGCAGGGATTCGAAGCTGATCAGGCTTCGTGTTGTAAAGGTCAGTTGAGGTCGAATAAGGAAACGTCGCCGAAATATTACGTCATCGAAGTCGACGTATGGGATTGACCGCTTGAGGATACCCTTCACAGGTCCGGAAACGCATTCGGTCATCGCTAACTCAAACTCAAGTGCGTCAGCTCCGCACATCACCGAACCTTCGATTTTCGCGAAACTACCGAAGGACTGGACGAATCTTAAGCGAGTGTTGTGCATGGGGCGTCCTGATCGGTGCCTTTTCTTTCCCGGCAGAGTGAAGCACAACTAAGCGGCGATCAAGCATCGATCACAAGGCACCGGGAGCACGTGTTTTGATTGAATCGAAAATCGTTTCACTGTCAGCCCACGCGCAGCTTCGCCGAGAACAACATCAGCAGGGCGAGCAGCAGAACCGCAAGGCAGGCGGTGACGCCGATGCGGAACGCTCCGCGGCGACCCTGGGTGTAGAGATTCTGCGTTTTTTCTCTGAGTTCGTCGCCGGAGTTGCCGGTGATGCGCCACCACGGGACCATGATGGACGCCAGGATCCGTGACGGTCCGTCATCAAAAAACCGGCGCGCGCCATCGGCGATACCATCGATAAAAACCCGCTTCGCCAAGACATTAAAACCGTTCAGTGCGGGATCCATGATGCGGTAGATGCTTTGGCCGCCGCGGCGATAGAGCCAGTCAAAATCCAGGTTGGTCGAGCGAATTTCCGCCGGATAGAGGCCGGCACGCATCAACAGGGTGAATGCCAGTGCGCTGAAAAGCAGTAGTGCCAACTGATCGGTGACGTGGCCGACGGTGTACGGGACATAGGAGGCTTCGGCGCCGGTATTCGGCAGCATGTCGTAGAGAAATGCATTCGGAAAAGTGCCGACGAAGATGCACAGGAACGCGACAATGCCCATCGCGATCAGCTGGTTAAGTGGCGCTTCTTTACAGCGGATACCGGAGTCGTGGGAGAAAAACGCGAAAAACGGAATTTTGATCCCGGCGTGGTGAAAAACGCCGGCAGAAGCAAACAGCAAGGCGAGCCAGATAACGGTGGTCGGCACCGTCTGCTGCGCGGCAGCGGAGCTCATGATCATCGACTTGCTGACAAATCCGCTGAACAGAGGGAACGCCGAGATGCTCGCCGCGCCGATACAGCAGAAAACGCAGGTCCACGGCATCGACCGGTAGAGGCCGCCCAGTTCGGTGGCTTTGCTCTTGCCGGTGCGATAGAGCACTGCACCGATCGACATGAAAAGCAGCGCTTTGTACAAAATGTGGCAATACGCGTGGGCAGCGGTGCCATTGAGAGACAGGGGAGTACCCAGGCCGACGCCGACAACCATGAATCCGACCTGATTGATGAGGCTGTAGGCGAGCACACGGCGCAGATCGTTCTCGATCACCGCAAAGAAAATCGGGATCGTCGCCATGGCCATGCCGATCCAGAGCAGCGTTTCTTCACCGGGGAAGGTGCGTGCCAGCACATAGACAGCGGTTTTTGTCGTGTAGGTAGCCATGAACACGACGCCGCCGATGGATGCCTCGGGATAGGTGTCGGTCAACCAGGCGCCCACGATCGGCCACGCACAGTTGATCCCGAATCCGAGAAACATCAGCCAGGCGCCGAGACCGCTCAGCTCAATCTTGTCGAAAGCGACACTGCCGCCGTCGGCGAGATGAATCATCAGCCCGGCGAGCAGCACGACGCCGCCGAGCACATGGACGAGTAGATAGCGGTAAGCCGCGCGCCCGGCGTCGGCCGTTTTGCGCGCGAGGATACACAAAACCGCCCCGAGGGTCAGCATCTCCCAAAAGAAGAACAGAGTGATCAGGTCGCCGGCCAGCACCACGCCCATCGCCGCGCCGGCATATAGCAATCCCGCCGAAAGATCCAGAGACCGGTTTTCTTTTAAGATATACAGAATCCCGACGAACGACAGCACCGTGAAAATGTTGAGGAAAATCAAGCTCCAGCCATCGGCGCGGCCGAGAATCAGCTCGAAATCCATCAGCGTAAACGACCAATGCACTCCTTCGGGAATCTGGAAAAAGTTTACCAGACCGGCGATCGGAATCGCCAGTGCGACCGATTGGCGCAGTGTGCCGCGCAGGAAAGGGATGATCAGCGCGCCGACCAGATACAGCGCAGCGGGATGGAGAGCCTCAGGCATCGGAATCGTCTCCTCCTTTGAGGTTCTCGCGCTTGTCCTGGTAATAGTCTTCGCTACGCATCACCAGTGGACGCAGTACATGTTTCGCGATCAGCACCAGTAGCACGCAGGCGACGAAACCGTAGATGGCATAAAACCCCGGCCATTCCTCCCAGCGGAAATAGGGGTGTTTGTCGAAGCCGGTAAGCCAGAAAATCACATCCAGAAGCACGAAGAATCCGCACGCCACGAACAGGCCGACGAGCACTTTCTGCACGTTCTCTTTCCGGTCAAACCAACCGGGTTCTTCGTTGGGGTCGGGCTTAGTGGGAGTCATCGTTATGTCCGTTTTCGACTTTGTGGCCGCCCTTTTCGTGGTCGTCGTGATGATGCCCTTTGGCGGGTCCCGGCGATGACACCAGAATTACCGTGAGGTAGATCGTCATCACTGAAAACGCGATCAGAAAAGCGCGCAGATAACCGGGCACGGCGTCGTGCTTCAGTGCCTGGAGTGGTTCATCGTCGTTGTGGGAATGGCTGGCCATGCGTTGAGTGAAAAAAGTGAACTCAGATGGAGGCGATGAATCGTTCGGCTAAATCGAAGACGATCCGCGGGAAAAAGAAAAGCAGCACTGAGCCCGCTGCTGTGATGCACAGCGGCACAACGCAGGCAAGGGGAGCCTCGGCGATTTTTTCGATCGGTTTGCCGTCGGCCGGTGCTTTAAAAAAGGCGCGATAGACAATCGGGAAAAAATACACGCCGTTCAAAACGGAACTCACCAGATACACTGCCAGCAGCGCGATTTGATCTGCGTCCGCGGCACCCCGGATCAGGTAGATTTTGCTGAGCAAACCGCCCGTCGGCGGCAGACCGGTGACGCTCATCGCGCCGATGGCGAACGCCCCGAAAGTCCACGGCATCGCCCGTCCGAGCCCGTCGAGCTGACTGATGTATTTCTTTCCAGTCGCGACGAAAATCGCACCCGCGCAGAAGAACAATGTGATCTTTCCGACCGCATGCATCGCGATATGCATCGCACTGCCCTGGATCGCATGCGGCGCGAGCAATGCCACCCCGAGAATGATGTAGGAAAGCTGGCCGATGGTGGAAAATGCCAACCGCCTTTTTAAATTATCCTGACTCATCGCGATCAGCGAAGAAGCCAATACAGTGAAAGCCGCGATCCACGCCAGAATCTCCGACGGCGACAGCCTGCCGATCGCCTGGGTCAGCAGGTCCGTGTCGAACACTTCGGTGACCACGCGGATCACGCAAAAGACGCCGACTTTTACCACGGCTACGGCGTGCAGCAGTGCGGAAACCGGCGTCGGCGCGACCATCGCGCCCGGCAGCCATGAATGAAAGGGCATCATGCCCGCCTTCGAAAATCCGAAACAAAACAGCAGCAGCAGGGTCGCCGTCGGCCACGCGCCGAGGTCGCCGGATTCGAGAATCGCCTGGCCGAATTTGATTTCGCCGCCCGATTTCACCCAGGTGAAAATCAGCGCCGGCAGTGCAAACGCCACCGAAGTGCCGAGCAGGTGGCTGAGGTAAGTGCGGCCGCCGGTGCGCGCTTCCTTGTCCTGATGATGCGTAACCAGCGGAAAGGTCGCCAGTGAAAGCATTTCGTAGAACAGATACATCGTCAGCAGATTGCCGGCGAAAGCAACGCCGATGGTGGCTGACAGTGACACCGCGAAAAACGCGAAGAACCGCGTCTGCGAGTGTTCCTTGAGCCCGCGCATGTAGCCAAAGCCGTAGAACGAAGTCGGGATCCAAAGAAATGAAGCGACCAGCGCAAACAGCATGCCCAGGCCATCGATGCGGAACTCCAGTGATACCTTGGGGACGAGATCGAACAGCTTGCAGGTGATGATTTTTCCGGCGCCGACATCGCCCAGCATCGACACCACCAGGCATAGCATGACGATGCCGGCGACGATGGTGCTGGCGTCGCGCAACATCGTCTCGCGACGGAACACGAGGATCGGCAGTACCGCCAGAAGCGGCGTCAAAAAGGCGAGCAGAGGCACCCAGCTGTGGACTTCGTTTTCCATGGTCAGGTCACTTACTTCGGAGCGGCACGTCCGCTCATCGTTCCGGTGGGAATTTCGATTTGGCCCTCCGGGATGGTTTGTTGAATGATGTCGATGATTTGGCCGTTGAACACGCCGAGCAGAATGATGATCGCCGCGGTCGCGACCAGCGGGATCAGCGTGGCCGGGCGCGCTTCGTCGAACTTCGCCGGCTCCGCGTGATCGTGGTCGTGAGCATCGGAATGACCGTGGCCCTCGGCGGGTTTGTTGCCGAACAGGGCGATTTCAAAGATGCGGAAAAACAGCACCGCATTGACCAGGCTCGAGAACAGCAGCGCGACAACGTACTCCCAATGACCGGAAGCCATGCCGCCCTGAATGAGATACCATTTACTGAAAAATCCGCAGGTCGGTGGAATGCCGATCATCGCCAGGGCACCCACCGCAAAGGCACCCATGGTGATTGGCATCTTGGTGAACATGCCCTCGAGCTGGTCGATGTAGTGGCTGCCCATACGGCGGAAAAAGATGCCGGCCGCGAGGAACAGGCACAGTGTCATGAAAGCGTCGCTGATGATGTGATACACCGCACCAACCAGGCCGTTGTGATCGGCCAGCCAGACACCGCCGACCATGTAGCCGACCTCGGCGACGATCAGGTAGCAGAGCATTTTTTTGAGCTTCTTCTGCGCCAGGGCGAGCACCGATCCGGCGACGATGGCGATGGTGGCCAGGGCGACGATGAGCCGGCTCCAGCCGAGTTGCTCAAACACATACTCGCCGCCGAACACCGTCAGCATGATGCGGATCATGACGTAGATCGACACCTTGGTCATCAGCGGTGCGAGGATCGCGCCGGTGGTCGACGGTGCGAAGGTGTAGGCATTCGGCAGCCAACCGTAGAGCGGGAAAAATGCCATCTTGATCCACACGCCGATGGTGATCAGTACGAACGCCACCAGAATCGATGGCGAGTCGGACAGGCCCTTGTTGATGATGGTGGCGTGAATGTCGCTCATGTCGAGCGTGCCCGTGGTGATGTAGAGATAACCGACCCCGAGCAGATAAAACGACGCGCCAATCGTGCCCATGATGATGTAATTAAACGAGGCGTAGGTGCCGCGTTTCGAGCTGCCCATGGCGATCAGCCCGTAGCTGGTCAGCGAGGCAACTTCGACCAGTACGAACAGATTGAAGGCGTCGGCGGTGACCGTCATGCCCATCAGGCCGGTGCACAGCAGCAGGTAGAGGGTGTAGAAATTGGCCACCCGCCCGGGCGTGTCTTCGGGCACCCGCTGGCAGGAATAAATCGCCGTCAGCAGGCCGACGGCGGCGACGGTTACCAGTACCAGACCGTTCAGCGTATCGATGCGCAGTTCGATGCCGATACCCGAGACCTGGTCCCATCCGCCGAGAAAATAGGAGATCGGACCTTCGGCGATGACTTGCAGCAGCACCATTACGGCGCCAGCCAGTGACGCGGTCAAAGCCGCGACGGTGATCGGAAAGCCGACCCGCTCGTCGGCGCCACCGGCGAGGGCATTGATCAGCGCCGCAAACAGGGGCACCAACAGCACGATGACGGGGAGATGCTCAGCCATGGTCGGACGGCAGTTCTTTGATGATGGCAAGGATTTCGCTCTCTTCCAGGGTGCCGTAGTCTTTGTAGAGCAATTGGGAAACCGCCAGCGCGACGCCCAGAGTGGCGACGCCAACGACGATGGCGGTCAGCATGAGAACGTGGGGCAGGGGATTGGCATACTTGGTGGCATCGATGGCGTGCGGTTCGTGGTGAGCCTTGGCGGCGCCTTTTTTCCCGTCGCCGTGATCGTCGCCGTGGTCAGCGTGCGCCGCGTCCTCTTGATGATGGTGAATGATCGGAATACTGACCTGGTCGGTGGTGCCCTTTACCGACAGCGACACGTAGAACAAAATGATCGCTGTCTGAAAGATCGACATGCCGATCAATTTCTTGATCAGGTTGTTCTTCGAGATCATCGCGAACAGCCCGATCATCATCAACGTCACGTAGATCCAATAATTGAAATTGGCGACGATGGTCTGTTGCAGAAATTCTTCCATTGCTTCAGTTAGCCGAAAAAATCAGAGGCCGTTTTTGAGCTCGCCGGCGGTGGAAAGGTTGGCGTAGATGGCAAACATGATCGCCGAAACTGTGAACGCGACGCCGACCTCGACGCCAAGCATGCTGTGCGAACGGGCCATCGCTGTGTCGGTGGCCGGCATGATCTGACTGAGGATGCCGTAGTCGAGAAAGTTTGCGCCGAGTAGCAGACTCATCACTCCGAAGCCGGCGTAGATCAAAATGCCGACGCTGGCCAGCATCAGGTAACGCTTTTCGGAGAGGCGCAGCAGCGCGCTGTCGAGATCGCGCGAGATCGCCAGCAGAATGAAGCTGGCACCGAGGATCACGCCGCCCTGGAAGCCGCCGCCCGGACTGTGATGTCCATGTGCGATGACGTAGAGTGCGAACAGTTGAATGATCGGGATGAGCAGCTTGCAGGTAGCGCTGACGATCAGCTCCGAGCCATCAAAAGTCCGCTTGCGCCGCGGCACAGCTGGCGGCAGGGCGCCGACGCCGGTGCTGCCGCCGGGTGTCTTGCGCAGGATCGCCATGATGGCGATGCCGGCAGTGAAAATAACGACTGTCTCGAACATCGTGTCATAGCCCCGGTAGTCGGCGAGCACGGCCGTAACCACGTTCGGCACGTGGCTGTTCGATTCGGTTTCTTCCAGATAGTAGTTGGCCACCTTGCCGCCGTTTGCGGGCGAATCCGGCGTCGCGAAGTCGGGAAAATCCCGTGCCGCGTAGATCAACAAACACCATGTGGCGGTGACGGCGAGTAGAGCGAAAAATTTCATGACCGTCGTTGCTTCAGTCCGAAGAATTTCGTGAGGTGTTAAAAACGGTGGCGATGAGGAACACCGCACTGACACCCGCGCCGACCGCGGCCTCGGTGAAGGCGACGTCGACCGCACCGAGTTCGGCCCACAACAGGCAGATCAGAAAGCTGTAGACACCAAAAATCATGGTCGCGCTGAGCAGGTCGCGGACGCGCAGCGAGACGATCGCCGTGACCACCAGCAATATCAGCAGGATGATGTCGAATGATGGGATCATGCTCCGGCGTCACCCTCCGGGTTCTGCTTGCTGGATTTGTCGCCTGCATCCGTATGACGTCCGCGATCGCCGGATTTACCTTTTTCAAGATCGGCCAGGGCGTTGCCGCCGGTGCCGATTCTGGGAACGCATCCGTCTTCGTAACCGGCATTCATCAGTGCGTGGGTGCTGGTCGGACTGGTGACCATGATAAAGGTGCAAATGCCGAGCAGTTTCAGCGCTACCAACCAGTGCGATCGATCCCAATCACCGGCATCGAGCTGGTAGAGGGCGAAGCCGAGCACCACCAGCAAGCTCGACAGGGTGTCGCCCTTACCGGCGGCGTGCATGCGCGTGTAAAAATCGGGAAAGCGAACCATGCCAACCACGGCGCCCAGAAAAAACAACAGCCCGAGAACAATCAGGGCGATCGAAATAATCGCGATCATGGTTCGCTGCCTCCCGTGGTTTTTGCGGCGGTATCGATCGTGTCGACGGGATCGGTAGCGCCGTCGGACGGCTCGGTTTTTGCAAAATAGCGTGCCGCTGCGAGGCTGCCGATAAAGTTCAACAGCGCATAGGCCAAAGCAAAGTCGACGAACATTTCGACGCTGTGAAACAAGGTGCCGATGACCACCAGCAGCACCGCCGTCTTGGTGCCGATGATGTTGGTGGCGACAATCCGGTCAATCGCGGTCGGGCCGGCGACCATGCGGTAAAAAACCGGTATCATCAGTAGCATCAGTACGATGCCGGTAGCTCGGAAAAAATCGTCCATGGTGCTCCGGCGTCAGGCTTCCGCGCCGGCGTCCTCCGGTTTGTCTTTTTCCGTCGACGAATCTTCGAAGGCGTTGCGAGCTTCGACTTCGTCCTCAAAAATCCACGCAATGAACTGCTCCATGCGGCCATCGAGTCCATCGGTGCTGAGCTTGCTGATGGAGTGCACGTAGAACTCGTCATCGAGAATTTTCACCGTGATGGTGCCCGGTGTGAGAGTGATCGAATTGGCCAGCAGGTAGCGGGCGAAGTCAGACTTGAGCGCGGTGCGGAACTTTACGATCGACGGTTCGACATCTTTCATGCCACCGGGCAGCAGTGACAAACGCAGCAGGTGGAAGTTGGCCAGTACGATCTGCCAGAGCAACCAGGAAAGATAGATTGTCAGCTTGATGCCTTCAGCAATGCGGGTACCGATCGCCGTGCTTCGTTTGGCAAACAGCAAGTCCGCCGAGATCGCTGTGACAAATGCCGACGACAGCACGCCGAGCGTTAAGTGCATGGCGTCGAACTGGCCTGAGAATATCACCCAGGTCGACATCAACAGCAGAAATATGAACACGCGATAAGCCATCGGCAGGAACCCGCGGATCGAGGAAAGGCGGGGGACTTTATCGTTTAAAAGACACTCCTGACCCTGTCAAACAAAGTCGCTCCGCAAGATTGCCACTTTAGGACACACGAGCGTCAAACACCAGCAGGATACGAAGCTCCGCGGAATGTTTCAGCTCTCTTCCTGCTCCGGGAAAATGAACTTTGCGGCCTGTTCGACATCTTTGTCACCACGTCCTGAGAGATTGCAGATGATGATCTGATCCGGGCTCATCGTGGGCGCGACCTTGATCACCTCGGCGAGCGCGTGCGAACTTTCCAGTGCCGGAATGATGCCTTCGATACGACTCAATTCCTGGAACGCCTCGAGTGCTTCGTCGTCGGTGGCGTAGTTGTATTCGACGCGTCCCTGCTCTTTTAAATAGGCATGCTCCGGACCGATGGCAGCGTAATCAAGACCGGCTGACACGGAATGCGTCAGCTGGATCTGGCCATCGTCATCGGCCAGCAGCCAGGTCTTGGTGCCCTGCAGAATGCCGAGCTTGCCGCCCTGGAACCGGGCAGCGTGTTCGCCGTTTTTGATGCCGCGTCCGCCGGCTTCTACGCCTGTCATTTTTACCGATGCATCGCCGAGGAAAGGGTGGAACAGGCCGATGGAGTTGCTGCCGCCGCCGACGCACGCGATCAGAAGATCCGGCAGTCGGTTCTCGCGCTCGAGAATCTGGCGCCGTGCCTCGAGCCCGATTACGCGATGGAAGTCCCTTACCATCATTGGATAAGGATGTGATCCGAGCGCGCTGCCGAGAATGTAATGCGTGTCAGCGACGTTGGTGACCCAGTCGCGCATGGCTTCATTGACTGCTTCCTTGAGCGTCGCCTGACCCGCGTGGACGGCGCGCACCTCAGCGCCGAGCAGACGCATGCGGGTGACGTTCAGCGCCTGGCGTTCCATGTCGACCGCGCCCATGTAGATGACACATTCCATGCCGGCACGCGCGGCGACGGTGGCGGTGGCGACGCCGTGCTGTCCGGCACCGGTTTCGGCAATGATGCGTTTTTTGCCGAGGCGGCGGGCGAGCAGGATCTGGCCCATGGCGTTGTTGATCTTGTGCGCGCCGGTGTGCAGCAGGTCCTCGCGCTTGAGGTAAATCTTGGCGCCGCCAAGTTTTTCCGTCCAGCGTTGGGCAAAATAGAGCGGGGTCGGGCGCCCGACGTATTGAGAGAGGAGTTGGTCGAGCTCAGCCTGAAAAGCAGGATCGGCTTTGGCGCGTTCGTATTCCGCGGTTAACTCGCTGAGCGCCGCCATCAAAGTTTCCGGTACGAACATGCCGCCATACGATCCGAAGTGACCACCCGCGTCGGGGACTGACGCTGGGCTGTTGTTGGACGACGACGCGGATGCGGACTCGGGAGGATTTTGGATTTCGCTGCTGCTCATTGAGGACGTTTGGCTGGACGCTGGGTTCCGGAGGACCGAAGGGGCGCCAAGGTAGCCCACGGTAATCAATTTCGCGAATCGAGATCGCGGCACAGGGTGCGATCTGACCACCGCTCAATGCTGTGGAGGTTTCACCCCATCTTGCAGATCCCGCAAAGTCGCCAGATCGCCCCACTCGGCTCCG
>CBDULB010000148.1:0-14064 GCA_965367965.1 uncultured bacterium
CTGAGGTTGAAACCACGTCCGAGATCGAAGACACTTCCGAGATCGAAACCACGTCCGAGGTCGAAGACACTTCCGAGATCGAAACCACGTCCGAGATCGAAGCCACCTCCGAGGTCGAAGACACGTCCGAGATCGAAGCCACCTTCGAGGTCGACACCACTTCCGAGATCGAAGCCACTTCCGAGATCGAAGCCACTTCCGAGATCGAAGCCACTTCCGAGATCGAAGCCACCTCCGAGATCGAAGCCACCTCCGAAGTCGAAGACACCGCTGAGGTCGACGCACCTGTCGTCGACACCAACGAACCAAAAAGCTCGCAACGCAGCGTCGCGCCGGCCCGCTATTTCCCGGTGATCACCGAATCTCCGAGCTCAGCGCCGGGCGACCAGGCGACAGCACCGGTCGCCGCATCATCAGCCGCTACTGAACCCGCAGAGCCCGTATCCGGCGATTCTGAGCAGCAGACGGCCTCGGCCGAGCAGACGTCCTCGCCCGCCGCAGCCCCCACCCCACGCAGGCGGCGAGCGTCGATTACCGCGCTGGTCCATCGGCTTCCCGAAGAAGTGCGCAAGCGTTTTATCAATCTCAACCTGCGTCTCGACCGGCTTGAGGATTCTATCGAAACACTCGAGAATCAGCTGGAAGGATTCGATCTCGACTTTGATTCACCGGCACAACTCGCTTCGGTCGAGACGACCTCAGGCGCTGACAGCAAGCCCGGCGATGACGAAAGCATCATCGCCGCCTAGGCCGGCCTGCCCCGAACCGGCCATGCGCCGCAATCATCGAGATCGCTGATGAAAAAAACGGTTCTCTGCTTCGGTGACAGCAATACCTGGGGCTTCATTCCCGGCGGCGACTGCGAACGCTACGGCGCGGATATCCGCTGGCCCGGCGTCATGCACGCAGCACTCGGTGCTGGCGACTACTGCGTGATTGAAGAGGCCCAGAACGGTCGCATGTCGGTCTGGGATGACCCCTACGCAACCGCCGTGGGAGTCAGCAAGAACGGGGCTGCGCACCTGCCAATCGTACTCGAGTCGCACAAGCCGCTCGATCTGGTGATCATCATGCTCGGCACCAACGACCTGAAGGACATCATGAACCACGACGCCCGGGCGATCGCTCTGGCGATGGGGGTACTGGTCGATATCGTCGCTGAGAGCGATGCCGGCCCGGCCAAGGCGGCACCGCAAATTCTGGTCATTTGTCCGGTTCCGGTCGCGGAAGGTCCGTGCCCTTTCGACAGCCTTTCCGACAGAGCCGCACCGATCTCACGCGAAATGGCTTCCGCCTATCGGGAAATCTGTGCCGGCCGCGGCGTGCATTTCCTCAATGCCGGCGACTTCACCGCCTGTCCGACGACCGACTGCATTCACATTGACGACCAGGGCCACGCCGCTCTCGGCAACGCCGTCGCCGACAAAGTGCGCGACATTTTTGGGTAGCGCTCGACTGCCAGACGCCTGTGGACGGGAACGTGATACCGCCGTCCCGGCGGTCCCGGTGGACGAAAAGATTCCCCGTTTTCGCGATTGGAAAATCGCGCCCGATCCTGCAACCTTCGCACATGACATTTTCCACCTGCCTCCGCAACGCTCTGTTCAGTGCCGCTCTGCTGATTGCGCTGGTCCAGCCGGCGACCTCGCCCGCGGCCGACGCCAAACAGCCGAACATCATTTTCATTTTTACCGATGACCACTGCACCCAGGCGCTGAGCGCTTACGACGATTCGCGCATGATCACGCCGAACATGGATCGCATCGCCAACGACGGCATGCGCTTCAACCGCTGCTACGTCACCAACGGCATCTGCGGCCCCAGCCGTGCGGTCATTCAGACTGGAAAATACAGCCACCTCAACGGGTTCATGACCAACGGTCAATCGTTCAACGGCGACCAACAGACCTTCCCCAAGCTGCTGCGCAAGGTCGGCTATCAGACCGCCGTAGTCGGCAAATGGCACCTCGAGTCGACGCCGCAGGGTTTCGACTACTTCGACGTGCTGATCGGCCAGGGCCCGTACTACAACCCGCCGATGCTCACCGGCGGCATCGAGGCAAAGGCCAAGCGCCGCGAGCATACCGGCTACACCACCGACATCATTCGCGACAAGTCGCTGGCCTGGCTGAAGGAACAACGCGATCCCGACAAACCGTTCATGTTGATGTTTCAGCACAAAGCGCCGCATCGCGACTGGCAGCCGGCACCCGAGTATCTGACCTGGCTCGACGACAAAGAGATCCCCGAACCGGAAACCCTGTGGGACGTCTACAGCAACCGCGCCAGCCCGGCCTCAAATCAGACCATGAGCATTCGCAAAGATCTCACCGAAAAAGATCTCAAACTCACCGAACCGAAGAACTTCACCCCCGAACAACTCGAAGCCTGGAACGCTGCCTACGGCCCGAAAAATGAAGCCTACCTCAAAGCCCGCGACGGCATGAGCGAGGAGGAAATAGTGAAATGGAAATACCAACGCTACGTGAAGGATTACCTGCGCTGCGTAAAATCGGTCGACGACGCGATCGGTGCGGTGCTCGATTACCTCGATGAGAGCGGCCTCGCCGAAAACACCATCGTCATGTATTCGAGCGATCAGGGATGGTATCTCGGCGAACACGGCTGGTTCGACAAACGCTGGATGTATGAAGAATCGCTGCGCACTCCCCTGCTCGCCAAATGGCCGGGCAAAATCAAACCCGGCAGCGTCAACAACGACATCGTCTCCAATCTCGATTTCGCCCAGACCTTCCTCGACGTCGCCGGCGCCGAACAGCCTGAAGACATGCAGGGCCGCTCACTGGTGCCGATTCTGAAAGGCGAAACCCCCGACGACTGGCGCACTTCATTTTACTACCACTACTACGAGTTCCCCGGCGCGCATAGCGTAGCCCGTCACTACGGCGTCACCGATGGCAGCCACAAACTGATCCACTACTACGAGCTCGGCGAGTGGGAATTGTTCGACCTGAAGGCCGACAAAAATGAACTCAATAATGTCTACGGTCAGGACAAATACGCCGAAGTGCAGGCGACCCTGTTAACCGAACTCGGCCGCCTCCGCGAGCAATACAAGTTACCGGAAAAGGATCCGGAATCGTCGTATCGCAAGATGAGGAATCAGAAAGGCAAAGGCAAGGGCCAGGGCAAAGCGAAGGGCCAGAAGCAGGCGGCGAGATAAAACGCAGCACGGCCTCCCGGCCCGTGTCCGGTGCGTTGACTGAGGTTGGAGCTGAAGTCGAAAGAAAAGGTGAGCCTCGCGGGCCGGGAGGCCCGCGCTACGGCCCCTCGTCCTCAAACCTCCCAGCCTGCGCGATACTCGCGGCGCAGGAACTGGTTGGCTTTTTCAAAATTGCTGAACGCGAGGTTTTTGGCATCCCATTCGAGCCGCACCTTGGTCAGGTCTTCGCGCAGCTGCGGACGCAAGGCGACGTTACCCAACAGCACGGCTTCGGTCAGCGGACCCGCCCAGTCGAAATTGGAACCGGCTTTATCGCCGCCTTTGCAGGCCGCCACCCACTCACCGTGATGCCCATCCGAGCGCGGCAACACTTTCGGCGGAGCACCATACTCAATGCCTTTTTTCTCGGGATAGAGCTTCCAGCTGCTCCAGTCCGACAACAGAAAACCATCGTCACCGACCAGTAGTAAGCCATTAGTGCCCATGGTGACATTTTCACCGAGCCCTTCGGGACGGGCCGGACGCAGGCCGCCGTCGTACCAGTTCAGTTGTACCGGTGCCATGTCGCCCCGCTCCGGAAAATGCCAGGTGATCGCCGAACCGACCGGATAGGTCTCTTCATTCACCCGCGTCGACGAAGCCTCAACCGTGAGCGGCGCGCCTAACTTCAGGGCACGAAAAACCGGATCGAAGAAATGACAGGCGATATCCCCGAGAGCCCCCGTGCCGAAATCCCACCAGCCCCGCCACTTGGCCGGAAGATAGGCGGGATTGTAGGCGCGTTCGGGAGCGGCACCGAGCCACAGATCCCAGGCGAGCGTGTCCGGCACCTCCGGCGTGTCGGTCGGTCGGTCAATCGCCTGCGGCCAGTATTCGTCAAACAGGCCGCGCGACGGACGGTCGGTCCAGATGTGCGCCTCGCGAATCGGTCCGACCGCATTGTCCATGACGAACTCCTGCACGATGCGCGTCTGTTCATCGGCCTGCGCCTGATTACCCATCTGCGTTGCCACCCCGGCCTCGCCAGCGGCGCGCGTCAACTCGCGAGCCTCCCAGACAGAATGCGTCAGCGGCTTTTCACAGTAAACCGGTTTACCCAGTTTGATTGCCGCCATCGAAGCGTGAAAGTGATGATGATCCGGCGTCGCCACCACCACCGCATCGATCTCCGCGCTCATTTGGTCGAGCATCTTGCGGTAGTCCTTGAAGCGTTTCGCATCGGCGTGCGTGCGCAGCATCGGCGCCGCGTTGCGCCAGTCGACATCGGTCAGCGCGACAATATTTTCCGTCTTGGCCAGCGCAGTGATGTCGGCCGTCGCACGCCCACCCGCGCCGATCGAAGCGATGTTGAGCTTTTCGTTAGCGGCATAAGTGCGCGCCGATCCGGCTTGGAGGATGGTAAAAGTTGCGGCGCCCGCTGCGGCGCTGCCGGTGGATTTGAGAAAGTGTCGTCGGTTCATAATAATGGTGTTGAATAAAAATGTTATGGTTTCCCGGCCGCCAGCCAGCCGCCCGGCTGCCCGGTTGCCGTCGCTTGAGTTTCGGCAAACCACGCCTTCAGCTGCGTCAGCATTTTGGCCGTGCGCTCGGGCTGCGCAGAAGCCAGGTCTGTTCTTTCCGAGGGATCATCCCCAAGGTGATAGAGCTCGACCTTTTCATTCCCGAAAGTTCCCGGCTTTGCCTGAGGATGCTGGACCACCAGTTTCCAGGGCCCGTCGCGCATCGCTTCGGAGCGCCCGCCAGCATTGCTCAGTGAAGCCCAGAACAGCGGTCGCGACGTAAGGGGTTCATTTTTCAAAATCACCGGCGATAGATCGACACCGTCCAGACGGCGCTCAGGCTTACCTGCACCGGCCAGCTTCAGCAAAGTCGGCATGACATCGATGCTGATCAGCGGCTCATCGGACTCCGTCCCCGCCTCGATCTGTCCCGGCCACCAGGCGATCGCCGGCACCTTGTGGCCGCCCTCGTAAACGCTGCCTTTGCCACCGCGCAGGTCCGGGCTGCCACTCGGGAAATCGCCCGACGGACCGTTGTCGGAGAAAAACAACACCAGGGTATTCTTTTCGATGCCGAGCTCGATCAACGCCTCCCGCAACTGAACGATACCGTCATCAACCGGCAGGGTCATGCCCTTGTATTTTTCGATCCGCTCCTCCGGGCTGTGATCCTGCCACTTCCAGCGATTCCATCCATCAACGGTGCGCCGGACCGGGTCACCGGGGACCTGCACCGGATTGTGTATCGCCTCGTGGGCGATGTACAAACAGAACGGCTTATCCGATTTGGCATGGCGACGCACAAAGTCGAGCGAGTAACGGTTGATGAGCTCCGTGCTGTAGCCGACCTCCTCAGTTTCCTTGAGCCCGTGCCACCAGTCGTGGGCGTAATGATCGCCAACG
The DNA here is from genome assembly GCA_965367965.1 of uncultured bacterium. GTDB lineage: Bacteria > Verrucomicrobiota > Verrucomicrobiia > Verrucomicrobiales > DEV007 > JBBKXR01. The sequence continues at coordinate 5,587 of CBDULB010000148.1, forward strand.
TGACTGACAAAATCGATGTTGCCACTGTGGTAGCCCACGAACTCGTCGAAGCCGTGATTCTGCGGATGAAAGTCGTCCGAATTTTGCGGATAACCCTGATGCCATTTGCCGATCAGCCCGGTTGCATAGCCGACCTCCTGCAATGACTCCGCAAACGTAATCTCGACCGTCTGCAAGCCCTTGCGATGCTCGGGATGATCGGACACGGGATGAATTACCGCTTCGATTCCCGCCCGCTGTTGATAACGCCCGGTGAGCAGTCCCGCACGTGTCGGCGAACACACCGTTCCCGACGAATGAAAATCGGTCAGCCTCATTCCCTCCTCCGCCAGGCGATCGATTCCGGGAGTTTCGAAATAGGGATTTCCAAAACAACTCACACCGGCGTACCCCATGTCATCGACCATGACCACGATGAGATTAGGCTTCTCAGCGGCGGAGCCGGCATGCGCCGCAAAAAATACGACCAATGACAGGATAAACGTTCGCACCCGACTACTAAGACGAAATCATCCCGCTGAATCAACCTGTGTATGGCGCGGATTTGCGGACGATTTTTTCTATTTTCCAGAGGCCATCCACGATATCACAGCAGCATGCGCAGACAACTCTTCGCCCTAATCTTGATGGGCGCACTCACTTGGCCGTGCAGTGCCCAAACGCTGCCCGGCACCTCTCCGATCGAATGGGATGAGGCCGACCTCTCGGAGCGATTGATGGATGGCGCCCACGCCTTCGTCGAGCGCAAGATTGCAGAAGCCAATGCAGCTTCGCCAAAACTTCCCGGGGCATCGACGCAGGAGCGACGCCAGCGCTTCCGGGAAATTATCGGCGTCGTCGATGAACGGCCGCAGCCGCAGGTGGAGTTTCTTGCGGTCGACAGCGACCCATTGACGGCAGAACCAAAATCTTCACTGGTCGCCGAAACACCGCAGTTCACCGTTCATCAGGTTCGCTGGCAGGTGTTAGAGGGGCTTTACGCAGAGGGGTTGTTGGTAAATCCCAAGTCAACCCTGTCCACCGGCACCCCCCAGGCGCCCGCCGTCGTGTTGATTCCCGACGCCAGCGAGACGCCCGAAGACTTGCTCGGCATCGGCGCCCGCCTGCCTGCTGAACAGCAAATGGGCTTGCGCTTCGCCGAAGCAGGCTATCGACTGCTTATTCCCGCGACCATCAACCGCGAGATCTACGCCGGACCCGACGGCGATGACCAACGCATCAAACGCAGTGATCAAAGCCATCGCGAATGGATCTACCGGCAGGCATTCCAGATGGGCCGACACGTCATCGGTTACGAAGTGCAAACCGCGCTCGCCGGCGCTGAGTGGCTGCGCGAAAGTCGCACTTCCAGTTCGGTCGGCGTCGCCGGTTATGGCGAAGGGGGCCTGGTCGCACTTTACGCAGCGGCGGCAGACGCAGAAATCGAACACGCCTTTGTCAGCGGATACTTTGGACCGCGACGAAACGTGTCGAGTGAACCGATCTACCGCAACGTGTTCGCTCTGGTTCGTGACTTTGGCGATGCCGAAATCGCCAATCTGATCACGCCGCGCCCGTTGACCATCGAACACGCCGCCTTTCCCGAGGCGGGAAACCAGAAAGGCACGATTGCCCGGCCGTCGTTCGCGCAAGTCGAAGCCGAAGCCGGACGCATTCAATCCGCCGGCACCGTGAATTTGGAAAAAGCGCAGGGTCAGGCACGGGGCGATTTCTCCGCGCTCGCCGTGCACAGCCTTACTATCGGGTTCGAGACTGAAGTATCGCGGCTGCCACCGATCTCGCTGCTGCTCGATCAGCGCCTCGCCTTCGATTCCGCCGCCCGCCATCAACGCTATTTTCGGCAGATGCAGGAACACGTGCAAACGCTGATCCACCACTCAAACCAACGCCGCCGCGAACAATTTTTCTACACTGCGGAGCCCAAACTAAAACCGGGCAACTGGTCAACCAGTGCACAGCACCCGACCCTCGATCCAACGGAATTTATCAAAAATTCGACAGGCTTTCGCGATCAGTTCCGTCGCGACTTGATCGGAGAATTCGACGAAACGCTCGCTCCGCCGAATCCGCGTTCCCGACAGATTATCGACAATGAAAAATGGACGGCCTGGGACGTCACTCTCGACGTTTACCCGGAGCTCAGCGCATGGGGAACCCTGTTGCTGCCGAAAGACCTCAAGCCCGATGAAAAACGTCCGGTGGTGGTCTGTCAGCACGGACGCAACGGCCTTCCGCTCGACACCATCAATGCCGGCAAAGCGGCCTACAACGACTTCGCCGCAAAGCTCTGCGAACGGGGCTTCATCGTCTTTGCTCCGCACAATCTCTACCGGGGCGAGGATCGCTATCGCTGGCTCGATCGCAAAGCCAACAGCATCGGTTGTTCACTGTTTTCGTTCATCACCGCCTCGCATCGGCAGATCCTCGACTGGCTGAAAATTCAGCCTGGCGTCGACCCTACTCGCATCGCCTTCTACGGCCTCAGCTACGGCGGCGAATCGGCCGTTCGGCTGCCCGCTCTGCTCGAAGATTATGCGCTGTCGATTTGCTCCGGCGACTTTAACCAGTGGACCCGCAAGGTTGCCGACGTCGACTTCCCCGGCAGCTTCATGAACACCAATGAATGGGAAATGCCTTACTGGAATCTCGGCAACAGCTTCGACTACGCCGAAATGGCAGCCCTGATTTTCCCCCGACCATTCATGGTCGAGCGCGGTCATCACGACCGGGTATCGGTCGACTCGTGGGTGGCCCACGAATACGCCAAAGTGCGCTGGCTGTATGCACAGTTCGGTCTGGGAGAGCGAACCGAAATCGAGTTTTTCCAGGGCGGCCACTCGATCAACGGACAAGGCAGTTTCGATTTTCTACACAAACACCTGCGCTGGCCAAAACCATGAAAAGATTCTTAATCTCAGCCATCGTGATCGCGATGACGCTGCCCTCAGCATTCGCTGAACTGGCCGTCGAATCCGACTTTCCGGGAGGCTCGGGCGAAGTCGTATCGATCGATCAAGCCACGTCAACCATCGTTCTCAATCCCGCCGATCACCCCGGCCATGGGTGGCGCTGCTGGTGGTATGTCAAACTAACCGGACTGACTCCTGGCACGACGATCACTCTTAACGTCGGCGAAGCCCCGTGGGCGACGCCGAAACAGGCGACCTACAGCATCGACGACGGCAAAAGCTGGCAGCATAGCGAGCCGGGCCAGGTCGAGGGCAAACGCATCCGCTACTCACTCAACTTCGATTCAGAGAGCGCGTTGGTCGCCTGGGGGCCGCCGTTCGTGCCCGGTGACGGCAAAGCTCTGGTCGATAAAATCGCCGCGGCCTGCCCCCTCGCGAGCGCCTTTTCGCTGTGCCGGACTCGCGAGGACCGGGAAACTCCTGCGCTGCGAATCGGCACCGCCGGCAAGCCACTGATCTGGATTCAGGCCCGTCAGCACGCCTGGGAATCGGGCGCCAGTTGGGTCGGCAAAGGCTTTGTCGAATGGCTCGTCTCCGACGCGGCCGAAGCGAAGAAACTTCGCAGCAGCTACGAAATCGTTTTTATCCCGATCATGGATATCGACAACGTCGAACGCGGCGCCGGTGGTAAAAGCCAGAAGCCGCAGGACCACAATCGCGACTGGAGCGATGCACCGCACTGGAACGCCGTCGCCGCCGCGCAGAAGGCACTTGCTGCGGCGGCACGAGCTGATCGGTTGGCCATGTTTATCGACCTGCACAATCCCGCTGCCGGCAATTTGTTCCCGTACTTCTACGTACCGCCTGCCGAGGTCCTCAGTGAAGCGGCGCAAACCAACCTTGCCAGTTTTTTGGCCGCCGCTAAAAGCGAGATCACCGGGCCCTTGCGCTTCACCGGCACCGTCATCGAATCGGGCGCCAAATACGACGCCAGGGCCTGGGACAAGATCAGTAAGAACTGGGTCGCACGACTTGGCACCCCGGCGATATCCGTAACTCTGGAGACCGCGTGGAACACACCCGCCAGTACAACCGAAGGCTATCAAACCGTCGGCAAACAGCTGGGATTGGCGATCGCCCACTATCTGGATTCAGCCTTATGAGCTCACCTCGACGCCTTGCGATTTTATTAAATATGCTCTAGGCTCCCGACGTCACCGCAGGATCCCTCCGGTGTTCGTCAATTGAATGGAATGGGGCTATAGCTCAGTTGGTAGAGCGCGTCGTTCGCAATGACGAGGTCGTCGGTTCGATCCCGGCTAGCTCCACCATTCAATGACTGACCCTGTCGGTCCGGCCTAACGAAAAAGAAGGGGTGTCTTTTTCTGTATCGACATGGGTGCGGGTTGCCGGATAGGATGGTAGCGAGCTGGAAGAGATCGATCTCTCATTCGCAGCGTTTTACCCCCTACTCCTCATAACCCCATGTCCATCGCCAAAGTCATCGAACTCATCGCCGAGGGCCCCTCTATCGAAGCTGCCATCGACAACGCGGTTGCCGAAGCTTCCAAGTCAGTCCGCAAGATCAAATCGGTCTATGTAGAAAACATCACCGCCAAAGTCGACGACGGCAAAGTCAGCGAATACCGCATCAACACCAAGATCACTTTCGTGGTCGATTGAGTCCAAAGTAAAAAACGTAACCATGGAAATTGCCGATCCCGTTTCATCCATTCTCGAGCAGAAAGGCTCGAGTGATATCTATTCCGTCGCCTCAGACGACACCGTCTACGATGCCATCACCCGCATGGCAGAGAAGAACATCGGTGCCATTCTGGTCATCGACGACGATAAACTGGTCGGCATCATGTCCGAGCGCGACTACACTCGCAAAGTCATTCTCGAAGGCCGCGCTTCGCGCGACACACCGGTCAGTGACATCATGAGTTCACCGGTCATCGCTGTACCACCCGAGACCAAGGTCGGCAGCTGCCTGCAGTTGATGACATCCAAGCATTTCCGCCACTTGCCGGTGGTTGACAAAAACGACCCCACACAGGTCATCGGCGTCATTTCGATCGGTGATCTGGTAAAACGCACCATTTCCGCCCAGGAGGCGATGATCGGACAATTGGAGAGTTATTTCAGCGGCGGCTATCCGGGCTGAGGCCTGGTTATTTGACGGCGCTTGACGGACTCGTCCCGCCAAGCCGGATGACACCTCGCAGCGGCCCGGCTGCGTCGACTCTGACAGTGGTCCCGCCGGGGTGGAGGAGTTCGATACCTGTGATCGTTTCGGCATCGCCCAGTCCGATAGTCAGGCTCAAGTCACCACTCACTCCGATACGGCGATGGACGGTCGACTGAACCCAACCCGCATCGCGCACCGATAAGCTGATCTTGGCCCCGACCATTTCAGGCCCCGCCTTGAGACGCACCCACTCAGAATTTGCGGAAGCTGTTCCGAGCAGGATCCCAGCTGTGCAAAAAGCATCCTGATCGCCGTCGCCGTCAAAATCGTCGATCGCGAGGATCTTGATTTCGGCATCGCCCAGGCCGAGGCGCTGCCCCACTCTGGCAGAATCAATGAAACGATCGCCGCGACGATTGAGCAGCAGCCGTGCGCCGTCATTGTCGAGCAAATCAAGATCTCCGTCACCGTCGACATCGGCAATTAAAGGCCTCGATCTGCCGCTCAAACCGGTCTCGCTCAATCCCGCAAACTCAGAGACATCGGCGAACGGAGCCAGTGCCTTCTCCGATGACTCACCACTGTTTCGCCACCAATGCCAGGCGTCGCCATCGAGGCTGAGCAAATCTTCACGACCGTCCTCATCGAAGTCCGCAACCAGTATTGACGCCCCGGACATTTCCCGGGGCAGGTCGAGACGTTCGAAACTTTTGCCGGCAAGATTTCGATAACAGCCTACCGGCGTTCCTTTGCCCGGATCGCCACCGCTTAAAACCACATCGAGCCAGCCGTCCGAATCGATGTCGAGCAAAGCCGCCGAAGTAAGCCCCTTGCCCCTCGCACGCAATCCCCAGACGTGAGCGCGATCGATAAAACGGCCATCTGCCTGCGCCATGTACAAGGCGCAATACTGGTTCGCTCCGTCGTTGACCACTAGAACGTCGAGCGCCCCGTCGGCGTCAAAATCCGCCCATACCACATCAACCGCACTGCGAAAATCGAGCAGGCCGCGGTCGACCGTAACGTCGACAAAGCCCTCGCCGGCGGTGTTGTGCAGCAGCGAGTTCGGCCGGCCGTCGCCGCGAAGAATCATCAGGTCGGTGCGGCCATCACCATCAAAATCAACCGGCCGCAAAGCATGTCCACCGACCGCCGCATCAAGTCCGGCGTCTGCTTTTCGATCAAACTTTACGCCCTTGCCCTGCTTTACTTGAACCAGCAAACGCAGCGGGCTGCCATCGGCGGCAAATGCGACCACATCGAGATTTCCATCAGCGTTAAAGTCGGCGAATACTGCCTTGTCCAACTGCTGCGGTAAGATAGCGCCCGCCTGAAAGGTGAACAACGTAGACCCCTTAATCCCGGGAGCATTGCTCACATCGTCGACGAGGTCACCATCGACCAGCGCGACGTCACCCGGCCAGGCATCGGCTGCGGTCGCCGCGAGGATTTCGCCGATACTTTTACCCGCGTGCTGTTCCAACATTTTCGCGTCACTGCGCGGCGGAGCCGGAGGCAATTGAACGGCAACGGCCGGATCAATGCCGGGTGGTGACTCCCATGTGCCCGCCAGGTCGCCGCCGCGATTCGAGGTACTCTCCGGCGCCACTTCGCCTGAAGCCGACATTTTTTGCGGCGGCTTACATGCGGTCAACAAACACGCTACCGCCGGGACGACCAGCATCGAAAACAATCTCATCGTCAGCGCCTTACCTAGCTCAATTTATCGAGACTCATGCTCGCGAAGCTGAGCACCAGAAAGAATCCACACATGTCGGTCACGGTAGTCAAAATCGGTCCTGACGCCAGGGCCGGATCTACCTTAAAACCTTTTAACACCAGTGGCACCAAACCGCCGAGAAGCACTGACAGCATCGTGTTCAGGGCCAGTGCAGCCCCGACCACCAGACCGAGATAAAGGTTCCCCTGCCAGATCGCCGCGACTGAGCCAAGCAACAGGCCAAGCGCAATGCCGTTGATCACACCCAGCGCGCCCTCTTTCAAAAACACCCGCCACACTTCGTTCGGTCGAATCAACCCCATCGCCAGTTCGCGAATGCTGACCGCCACCGCCTGGTTGCCCGAGCAACCACTCATATCGGAAATGATCGGCAGAAACACCGCCAGCACGATCACCGCCTGCAGCGTCTCCTGATACATCGAAATCACCGACGCAGCGATGATGTTCAGCACAATGTTAGGGCACAACCACGACAGCCGTCGCAGACAACGAACCCGCAGCGGCAGACTGCGCAACTCTTCACCACCGATAATACCGCTGACCTTGAGGAATGTGTTCTTGGCGCGCCGCTCAACCGCTTCGCGCACCACACTCTGACGCAGAACCCCGACCAGACGCTGCTCTCTATCGACAACCGGCACGCCGAGAAATTCATGATCCTCGAAAAAGCCGACCATGTCATCCAGACCTTAATCGACCGGTACCGACATCGGTTCGGGAATCATCATTTTGCGAATCGGAAGATTGCGCGCCGACAGCATCAGGTCGCGCAATCGCAACACGCCGACCAGACAGCCGGCATCGTCGGTGACGTAGGCATACTGAACTTCGTAGTCTGAGTACTCGTCGCGATTGCCACGCAAATCAGCGAGTACGTCGTCACTGGTCAGGTCCTGACGGAACGATAAAAACTCAGCGATCATCAGACCGCCGGCGCTTTCGTCATCATGCTCCATCAAGGCTCGCGCCTTGGTCGCGTCCTCGATTGACATTTTATCGAGAATCGCCTCCGCATCGCGACTCGACAGGTCACCGAGAATGTCCGCCTGCTCGTCGGCCGGCAGTTCCCCGAAGATCCCCGCTGCCTCCGAGGGTTCCATTTCCTCAATCAAATCAACCGCCTGCTCGATAGACAGGTCGTCGAGCAGATCGGCGGCTTCGGCAGGATCGATCAGCGACAGCATCTGGGTGCGTGTCGCCTCGTCAAGACGGGCCATGGCACGCGCCGTTTCACCCGGCGACAAAGTTTCGAGAAAATCCTCCAGATCACCCGAGTTGCGCGCTTCAGTCAGCGCAGTCAGCGTTTCCCACGGCCGGATTTCTGCGGCGGGGGCGTCGACCGTCTCACTGGCGAGGGCGAGGTCGGATTCTTTTTCAGGGGGGAGATCAGGATCAGGCACAACAGCGGGGATTTTCGAGAGCAAGCATCGAAGACTGAGACACTATAGCAAGGCTACTCTCAGGTGTTGCCAGAAATCTGAATTTCCGGCCGGTTTTTTACTGTACGACGAGACAGCGCACACCTTGCACTGGTGTCATCGCCTCCGCCCGCTTCGATTCGATTCGACGACAAAAGCAAGCGTCCGTTTTATCCTCTCCTCAGGTGGTCGCGCCAATCAGTCGCCGTCGATCAGTCG
>CBDULB010000149.1:0-13894 GCA_965367965.1 uncultured bacterium
ATCGGTTGTGGAGGAGGGGACGGTTGTGGATTGAGGGCGGACGATGGCAAATGCCCGCGGGCCGGGAGGCCCGCGCTACACGATGCTGCGCTACGGTGTCGATGCACGGCTGACAGGGCTGAATGATGCCGACAAAGTCGGCGGGTAGCAGCGTCGGTCAGCGCTTGCCGCTTTCCCGCTTAAGCAAAAGCCGTGGCAATGCGGCGACAGACTTCCTCAACATTCTTGCGGCTGTTAAAAGCGCTGATGCGGAAGTAGCCTTCGCCGGCGGCACCGAATCCAGCTCCGGGCGTGATGACGACGTTGGCCTCTTCGAGCATTTTGTCGAACATGCCCCAGCTGTCGATCCCTTCTGGGCAGGCGACCCAGACGTAGGGGGCATTGACGCCGCCGTAGACCGCAAGATTGGCTTTTTCACAAGCCTCGCGGATCAGCGCGGCGTTGCCCATGTAGCCATCGATGAGTGCCGCGACTTGAGCTTTGCCGTCTTCGGAGAATACTGCGGCGGCCCCGCGTTGCACAGGGTAGCTGGCACCGTTGAACTTGGTGCTGTGACGGCGTGCCCACAGCGAGTGGATGGACTGCTTGCTGCCGTCCGCCTTGCTGCCTTCGAGCTGCTTGGGGATGATGGTGTAGGCGCAGCGCACGCCGGTGAATCCACCGTTCTTGGAAAAGCTGCGGAACTCAATGGCGCAGTCTTTGGCGCCTTCGATTTCGAAAATCGAGCGCGGCACGGAGTCGTCCTGAACGAACGCTTCGTAGGCGGCGTCGTAAAAAATGATGGCGCCGTTTTTGAGCGCGTATTCGACCCACGCGGTGAGCTGTTCGCGCGTCGCCGTGGCGCCGGTCGGGTTGTTCGGATAACACAGGTAGATAATGTCGACCGGCTGGTCGGGGATGGCGGGCACGAAATCGTTTTCGGCGGTGCAGTCCATGTAGACCAGACCGTCGTAGCGGCCATTTTCATCGGCGTCGCCGGTGTTGCCGATCATGACGTTGGTGTCGACGTAGACCGGGTAAACCGGGTCGGTGATGGCGATTTTGTTACCCGGTCCAAAGATGTCGAGAATGTTGCCGGTGTCGCACTTCGAGCCGTCGGAGATAAAGATTTCATCGGCGGCGATGTCGATGCCGCGATCCTGGTATTGGTTTTTGGCGATCGCTTCGCGCAGGAAATCGTAGCCCTGCTCGGGGCCGTAGCCGCGGAAGGTGGCGCTGTCGCCCTGTTCATCGACGGCGGCATGCATGGCTTCGCGCACAGCGGCGGGCAGGGGTTCAGTGACGTCACCAATGCCGCAGCGGATAAGGTTTTTCGCCGCTTCGGGGTTGGCTTCGGTAAACGCGCTGACGCGGCGACCGATCTCGGGAAAAAGGTATCCGGCTTTGAGTTTGAGGAAGTTATCGTTGATGCGGGCCATGGTCTTGCAGTTGCTGTTTTTGAAAAAGTTGGACGGTGAGTGTAGCGGGGGATTTCGCGAACGCAAACGCCGGAGCATGGGATTGCGTGACTGGAATCGAGCTTGCGCTCAGTGTAAGATGGGGCCGATCAACTACGACTTAGAGCTATGAAGACTTCACTTTTTCCCACATTTCCATCGATTGCCGGTCTGGCAGTGACGGCCCTCGCGGCCATAAGCCTGACGTTTACCGGATGCGAAGAAAAAGCCGCGACGGGTGAGGAAGACGAAACCATCAGCGCGGCACCGGAGGTTAAAGGCTCATCTTCGGCTCCGGCGGTGGCTCCCGCTGCGGCGGATGCGGCGAATGAAGCGGCGGCGCTGGCAGCCGCGGAAAAGCAGGCTCCTGCCGCTGCCGCTGCCGCAGATCAGAAGCCGACGCTGACCAGCAAAGACAAAGAGGCCCTTAAGAAAAAGCTGACGCCTTTGCAGTACGAGGTGGCGGTGGAGAATGGCACTGAGCGCTCGTTCGCGAATGAATACTGGGACAACAAAGAGCCCGGAATTTATGTCGATGTCGTTTCCGGGAAACCGCTGTTCGCTTCAACTCACAAATTTAAATCGGGAACCGGCTGGCCGAGCTTTTTTCAACCGCTCGATCCGGGAGAGATTGTCGAGGTGAGTGACACCAAGTTCGGCATGGTCCGTACCGAGGTTCGCTCGAAGACGGCCGACATTCACCTGGGTCATGTATTCAACGACGGTCCGCAGCCGACTGGTTTACGTTACTGCATGAACTCGGCGTCGATGCGTTTTGTGCCGAAGGACAAACTCGAGGAAGAAGGTCTCGGGGAATACGCCAAGTTGTTTCAAGAGTAGGTGTTTCAAGCGCCCGTCCGGCGTCGCGTTTGTCTTGCGTTGCCGGCCACGCCGTGTCGGGGCGCCGCGGCGGTGATCCTCCGCTGAAAAACGGTGGGGGCAGCCCGTCCAGAGGTGGACGACCACTGGTGACTGCCTACTGGTGACTGTCCACTGGTGACCGGCGGGACGCCGGTATCACGTTCCCGTCCACGGTAGCTATAAAAAAACGGCCCGCCGGAGTTCCGACGGGCCGTTGCATTTTAAAGCGTCAGCGAATCGCTGCTCAGCCGATGGCGTCAGCGTAACGCTCAGCGACGGCGTCCCAGTTCACCACGTTCCAGAACGCGGCGATGTAGTCAGGGCGACGGTTCTGGTAATTGAGGTAGTAGGCGTGTTCCCAGACGTCGAGACCGAGGATCGGGCGACCGCCGCCTTCCATGGGCGGGCTGTCCTGGTTGGGCGAGGAACTGACTTCAAGCGCGCCGTCTTTGACACTCAGCCAGGCCCAGCCGGAACCGAAGCGGGTGGCACCGGCTTTCGAGAAGGCTTCCTTAAAGGCATCGAAGCTGCCGAAGGTGGAGTTGATGGCGGCAGCGAGATCGCCGCCGGGTTCGCCGCCACAGTCCGGTCCGATCACCGTCCAGAACATCGAGTGGTTGGCGTGGCCGCCACCGTTGTTGCGCACCGCGGCGCGTTTGTCTTCGGGAACCGCGTCGAGGTTGCCGAGCAGCTCGCACAGTGGCTTGTCTTCGAGGCCGGTGCCTTCGAGGGCTGCGTTGAGATTGTTAACGTAGGCAGCGTGATGTTTGCCGTGATGGATTTCCATCGTCGCCTTGTCGATGTGTGGTTCGAGCGCGTCGTAGGCGTAGGGAAGGTCGGGTAGTTCGTGGGCCATGGTATTCTAATTGGGTTTGTCTGTTGGTGAGTCCAGCGTAACGGGACTCGAAGAAAATGCAAAGCGCGAGCAATCGAAAGGTTGCCGCCGACGGGTGAGCAAGGCCGGCGGTGCGGCCGGTCGCTGACAAGTATAAATAAGCTGCTTATTAGTGCCCGCGGTTGAGGCGCAGGGATTTGCGCAAACGGCATCGGGTCGGCGGCGCGATCGTGGCGGCGAACGCGCTTGTCTCTACACTGTATTTGGCGTTTAAACTAAATACAGATGAAAAATGCGGCGCAATGGGAACCCGGTCCGGGCGTGGATGCGAAGTCGGCGTCGCCGTCTACGGATCGCACTTTGGCGATTCTTGAAGTTTTGAGTGACAGCACGGGCGGCCTGACGGTGGCGGAAATGACCCGGGAATTGGGGGTTCCCCAGAATTCGATATTTCGAATCACTTCGACGCTGCACCAGCGGGGTTATCTGCATCGCCGCGAGTCGGACAAGCGTTTTGTGCTGAGCAATCGCCTGTTCGATCTGGCGCGGCCGAAAGTGAATGAAAAAAGCCTGGTGGTTTGTGCCTACGAAGCGCTCAAGGCGCTGCGCGATCGTTGCGGCGAGACCGTGCAGCTGTTGGTCCGCTCGGAGTCCAAGGGGGTGGTGCTCGAACAGGTCACCGGACGGCATGCGGTCAAGGTGATGGGCGAGGTGGGCTTGCGGGTGCCGTTGTATTCCTGCGCTCCGGGCAAAGCGATCTTGAGTCGCCTGCCCGATGACGAGCTCGATGCGTGGCTGGACGGTCAGCGTTTAAAAAAATTTACCGCCACGACGCTGGCCACGCGCAAGGCGCTGGAGGCGGATCTGGCGCTGGCGCGGCAGCGTGGTTACGCGGTCGATGTGGCGGAGGGGATCGAAGGTATCCATTGCGTGGCGGCGCCGATCCTCAATGACTATCAGTATCCGGTTGCGGCGGTGACCTTGATGGCGCCGGCGTTCCGCCTCGCCGAGGCCGCCTTTGAGGAGCGCGGCAATTGGTGCATTGATACCGCCGCAGAAATCCGTGATCGTATCCTGACATGAGAAAAGCCCTGGCGATATTTTGCCTGTTGCCATTGTTGTCGGCAGCAGCAGCTGAGACTGCGGAGCTTTCCCCGGAGCAGGTGGAGTTTTTCGAAAGCCGCATCCGTCCGGTCCTGGCGCAGGATTGTTACGAGTGCCATCGCTCGGGAGAGAAGGTGCGCGGCGGATTGGCTCTGGATTCGCGCGCCGGTGTCATGGCGGGCGGTGACTCGGGGGCGGCGGTGGTGCCGGGCGATCCGGCGGCGAGTTTGCTGCTGAAAATGATTCGCCACCAGGTCGATGACGAAAATTTGAAAATGCCCAAGGCCGGGGCGCAATTGGAACCGGAAGTGATCGCCGACTTTGAAAAGTGGATTGCAATGGGAGTGCCCGATCCGCGCGATAAGCCGGTGTCGGATCAGCAGGTGGCAGCGGACACGGAGTGGCAGGCGGTGCTCGAGCGACGTAAGAGTTGGTGGAGTTTTCAGCCGATTGTCGCGCCTGTGGTGCCATCGGTGGATGCCCCCGGCTGGTCGGCCAATGCGGTGGATCGATTCGTGAAGGCAAAGCTCGATGCCGCAGGCGTGGAGCCGGTCGACGTGGCGAGTGCGCAAGTGTTGGTGCGGCGTCTGTATTTCACCCTGATCGGGCTGCCGCCGAGCGTGGCGGAAGTCGAAGCGTTCGTCGCCAGCCATGGCAATAATCCGGAAACTGCGATGGCGCAGCTGGTCGATCAACTGCTCGCCGATCCGCGCTACGGTGAACGTTGGGCGCGGCACTGGATGGACTGGGTCCGTTATGCCGAGACGCACGGCTCGGAGGGCGATCCGGCGATTCCGCACGCGTGGCGGTATCGTGATTATCTGATCCGCGCGCTCAACGCCGATGTGCCTTACGACCAGTTGCTGCGCGAACAGGTTGCCGGCGATCTGCTGCCCAGGCCGCGAATTAACGAGGCGCTCGGATTGAACGAGTCGGCGATCGGTGCGGCGCAGTGGCGCTTCGTGCAGCACGGCTTTGCGCCGACCGACGCGCACGATGAAATGGTGCGCTTCACCGACGATCAGATCGATACATTTTCGAAGGCGTTTCTGGGACTGACGGTGTCGTGTGCGCGCTGTCATGATCACAAGTTCGACGCGATCAGCCAGGCCGATTTTTATGCGCTGTATGGGATTTTAAAGACCTGCCGTCCGGCGCTGGTGGCGGCCGATGCGCCGGGACTGTTGGCAAAGAACCGTGCCGCTCTGGCGGCGCGCAAGCCGCAACTGCGGGCGCGGCTCGGGGCCTTGTGGAGTGATCCTGAGCAGATCGATGGGCTGGCAGAAAATCTTATGACGCGTCGACCGGGCGGGAACGTGGTTAAGGATCAGCTGCGCGAGCTGTTTTACCGTCTGTCGACCGATGGTGATCGCTTCATGATTACGTGGAATGAGAGGCTGGAAAAGTGGCGGGCGGAGCAGGTTCAATTGAAGACTTTTCTCGATGCGGGCGATGGCGTGTTGAAGCGCTGGGATTTTTCGGATCCGAAAGTCGCGGCTGAATGGTTTTCGGATGGCGAAGGGCTGCTCGACGGTGCGTCCCCGGCGGGCGAATTCAGTGTCGCGTTGGCGAAGGGGGATGATGCCGGGCGGGTGGTGCGCGGCATTTACCCTGCGGGAGTATATTCGCATTCTCTGAGTGATAAGCATCGGGCGATTTTGCACTCGCCGGGAATACAACTCGATGGCGAGCACGAGTTGTGGTTGCGGGTCGCGGGCGATGGTCAGTCGCTGGCGCGTTATGTGGTGCGCAACTATCCGCGCAGTGGAACGGTGTATCCGGTGCTGACAATGGATGGCGGCGCCTGGCGATGGCAGAACTGGTCGCTGAAATACTGGGATGGTGATCGTATCCACGTCGAACTGAGCACGGCGGCGGATTCGGCGGTACTGGCAAAGACGGCGATTGAGCGATCCTGGTTCGGGGTTCGCCAAGTGGTGGTGCGCCGCAAGGGGGAGCCGGCGCAGGTCGGGCCGCCGGATGCGGAGCGGGAGTATTGGCAGCCATTGATGGTGGCGCTGGACGGCAGGACTTTTTCCAATGCGCAACAGATTGCCGCGGCGTGCGCCGGGGTCGTCGCCGAAATCGCCAGCCGGTGGGGCCGCGACGAGGCCATCAGCGACGCTGAGGCGCTGTTGCTCGATCAGTGTCTGCGTGAAGACTTGTTGCCGAACTCAGCGTCGGCGCTGGGCGAAGCCGGGGCTGCCCTGGCGGAGTACCGGGCGCTCGAGGCGGAGGTTCCGGTGGCGACGCGCGTGCCGGGTGTGCTCGAGTCGCGGGGAGAAAATCAGGCACTGTTCGTGCGCGGTGATTATGGCTCGCCGGGCGAGCAGGTACCGCGAAGGCTGTTGGATGCACTTGCCGGTGAAGCTTACGATACACGTCAGAGTGGTCGCCTGGAGTTGGCGCAAGATTTGGTGGCGGCGGATAATCCGTTCACGGCGCGAGTTATTGTTAATCGTGTCTGGCACTACCTGTTCGGTAGCGGGTTGGTGCGCACGCCGGACAATTTCGGTCGATTGGGAGAGGAGCCGAGTCATCCCGAATTACTCGATCATCTGGCCGGTAAATTTGTCGCCGAAAGCTGGTCGATGAAAAAGCTGATCCGCGAGTTGGTGCTGACGCGGACCTGGCAATTGGACAGCACGCCATCGAACCGGGCGCGGGAGAATGATCCGGAGAACCGCTTACTGTCGCACGCCAATTTGCGGCGCCTGGAAGCGGAGGCGATTCGCGATTTGCTGTTGTCAGTATCGGGTGACCTCGACACGACGCGATTCGGTGAACCGGTCGATGGCAACAGCCGGCGGCGTTCCGTTTATGTTCGGCAACGGCGCAACAGTCTCGATGATTTTCTGGCCGCCTTCGACGCGCCGGTGCCGACCTCGGCCAAGGGGCGACGCAATGTCACCAACGTGCCGGCGCAGTCCCTGGCACTGCTCAATGGCGACTTTGCCAGGGCGCGGGCAGCCGCGTGGGGCAGGGCGGCTGAGTCGGGCGAAGCGACGCCGGTGGAGCTCGTCGAGCGTTTGTTCCGGGCAGCTCTGGGACGCGCGCCGGGCGAAGCTGAGGTTGCGGGCGCGCTCGCTCTGGTCGAGCAAATTCGGGTCGAGGCAGATCGGCACAAGCAGCAGCAACTGAGAATCACCGGCGAGTTCGAACGGCAGCGCCGGGAGATTCGCGAGATCATTGAGCCGGTGCGTTTGCGATTGCTTACCGAGGCCCGTCGGAAATTTTCTGAAGCTCCGGGTGATGTCGATCCGGCGCGCGCCTTCGGTGCGGTCAGCCAGTGGTTGTTCGACGAGGATGTCGCCGATTCGGTGGGTGGTTTGCACGGTAAGTTGCGCGGCTCGGCAAAGCTCGAAGACGGGGCTTTGGTCGTCGACGGCGAAGGATTTGTACTGACCGAAGCGTTGCCGGAAAAGCTCGAAGAAAAAACCTTCGAGGTGCGGGTTCAACTGGACGGATTAACACAGCGCGCGGGCGGCGTGATGGGCGTGCAGGATCTGCGGGGTGTGCTTTTCGATTCGATCGTCTGGGCGGAAAAAAGTGAGCGACGCTGGCTGGCCGGCAGCAACAATCACGCGCGAACCTTGAGCTTTGGCGGCGGGGAAGACCGGCTCGCGGCGGATGAAGCGGTGCATGTGGTGATCACTTACGCAGCGGATGGCACCATCCGCGGCTATCGAAACGGCGAGCCGTACGGTAAGCCGATTCGCAAGGCGGCCTTGCAGCCGTTCCATGCGGGTGCCGCTCAGGTGGTGTTCGGCCTGCGCCATGGAACGGTGGCGAACGGCAATCGCGCCTTGCGGGGACGCATCTTCGAGGCGCGTCTGTACGATCGTGCACTCGAGGCGGAAGAGGTCAAGGCGCTGGCGTCGGGGGACGGCGGCGGGCCCATCGTCGGTCGCAAGCAGGTGCGTGACGCGTTGAGCGATGCGCAGCGTCAGCGTGTCGAGGCTCTCGAAGCGCAAAGTGCGGCATTGCAAAAGCAGTTGGCGGCGATGCAAAAAACGACCGGCATGGCATCGCCGTGGGCGGGGCTGGCGCATGCCGTGTTTAATTTGAAGGAGTTTGTTTATCTCCGCTAAGGAGCTGAGAGTTAGGAGTTAGGAGTTAGGAGTTAGGAGTAGAGAACCTCGCCATGAAACCCGACAATAAAAGCCATTCATCGATGTTTTCCCGACGCGAAATGTTGTCGCGTGTGTCGTCGGGGTTCGGCATGGCGGCGCTGTCCGGGCTGATGGGGCAGCGGGCGTTCGGGGCGACCGAGAATCCGCTGTCGCATCATCGTTCGAAGGTGAAAAACGTGATCCTCTGCTACATGTCGGGCGGGGTGTCGCATATCGATTCGTTTGATCCCAAACCGAAACTTCGTGAGCTGCACGGTCAGCCGATGCCGGTCAAAGTGGAGCGCACCCAGTTCAACAATAATGGCAATATCTTCGGCAGTCCGTTCGAGTTTCGTCCGGGCGGCCAGAGTGGCATTCCGATTTCGGACATGTTTCCGAAGCTGCGTGAGTGGTGCGCGGACGATCTCGCCGTGGTCCGATCGATGACTTCGAGTGTCAACGAGCACGCACAGGGGAACTACTTTTTCCACACCGGCTTTCCGTTCATGGGGCATCCCAGTGCGGGTGCGTGGGTGAGCTACGGCCTGGGTTCGGAGAATCAGGACCTGCCCGGGTTTGTGGTGCTGCAGAGCGGCGAAGCGAAGGTGCCGCACGGTGGTGTGGGCCTGTTTGCTAACGGATTTCTGCCGGCACAGCATCAGGCGTCGGTGGTACAGGCGGATGCTCCGGAGCCGGTCGGAAACATCACGCCGGCGGATCGCTTCAGCTTGCAGCGCAGCAAGTTGGATTTTATTCGCGGTGCCGATCTCGAATTCGCCTCGCGCACCGGCGGCGACGCGCAGGTGGAGGCGGCGGTACGCAACTACGAAACTGCGTTCCGGATGCAGGCGGCAGTGCCGGATTTGGTAGATCTGTCAGGGGAAACGGCGGCAACCAAAGCACTGTACGGTCTCGATTCGAAATTTGAGATGACTGCGGCCTACGGGAAGCAGGCACTGCTCGCGCGGCGTCTGGTCGAGCGCGGGGTGCGCTTTGTCGAGCTGAGTTGTCTGCCCCAGAATCCGGGCGCCGGCCAGGCAGCCAATCCCTGGGATCAACACGGTGGCCTGGAAAAAGGCCACGCCAACATGGCGAGGCAGGTCGACCAACCGATCGCCGGTCTGCTGGTGGATCTCAAGGCGCGTGGATTGCTCGACGAGACGCTGGTTATCTGGGCGGGTGAATTCGGGCGCACGCCGTTTTCGCAGGGCAGCGACGGACGCGATCACAATCCCTACGGCTTCAGCATCTGGCTGGCGGGCGGCGGGGTGAAAGGCGGCACTGTTTTCGGTGCGACCGACGAACTGGGCTATCACGTTACCGAGGGCAAATCGACGATCTACGATCTGTGGGCGACGGTGCTGCATTTGCTCGGCATGAATCACGAAAATCTGACCTACCTGCACGCTGGCCGGAACGTTCGTCTGACCGATGTTCACGGGCGGGTGATGACGGAGATTTTGTCTTAGTTTTCAGCTCGGACTTGCGTTGAGGGAAGGGGCGCAGGAAGGTGGGGCGTGCCGATTTTTAAGAACACCCGCAAGCGCAGGAAAGCGCGTAAGACCCGGTCGGCACCGCTCTTGCTTTTCGATTTCGACGGTACCCTGGCCGATACCATCGAGATGGGGCTGACATTGTTCAATGAGATTGCCGGTGACTACGGCTTGAAAAAAGTGCGCCGTGAAGATGTCGCCGAGTTGCGCCACCTCAACACCCGGGCGCTACTCGACCGGCTCGGCATGACGCGCTTGATGGCGGTCAAGGTGGCGGCGCGACTGCGCTCGATGCTGAAGGACCGGGTCAGCGAAGTCGAGCTGCTGGCGGGGGTCGGTGATGCGGTGCTTCGACTTCAGGAAGAGGGCTACGCGATGGCGATATTGAGTTCAAACTCAGCGAAGAATATTCGCCGTTTTCTCAAGCATCAGGAGTTGATCGATTGCTTCGAATTCGTCGAAGGCGGTGCCAGTCTGTTTGGCAAGGCGGAGCGCCTGCGCGGCGTGATACGTGCCGAAAAGCTGGCGGCCGTTGACATTCTTTATATCGGCGACGAGACGCGCGACATGGAGGCGGCGCGCGAGGCCGGTGTGCGCGCGGTGGCCGCGTGCTGGGGAGTCAATGAAGAGGAGACGATGCTTGCCGAAGATCCCGAGTTCGTGCTCAACACGCCGGCTGAACTGCTGGCGGCGGCCAAATTTGCGCGTGAAAACAAGCCGAAGCCGCGCGAGCACGGATTGCGCATGGACGGCAGCGAAGCGTGAAGGATCTCAGTTTGCCAACTGCGCACGAATTTCGTTTTCCAGTTTCGCCGCCTCGATCTTCGCTTCGGCGAGCGGCAGAGCTTTCGAGTTATTCGGCTTGGTGTGGCCGATCGATTCGCGCCAGGCGGCCGACAACAGGTGTTCGCGTTGCAACATCAGCTGCCACAGCGGGGTCGCTTGCGAAGCGGTGCCGGGATCAATGAGCAGAGCCACGCCGGTGAGCTTTAGCAGTCGCTGGTAGGCTGCGTCCCGCGATTCCTGAATGCCGAGACTTTGCAGGATGGTCAGCGCCATTTCCAGATGGCCCCCGGTCGGAGGGTGTACGCCGTCACCGAACCGGTAGCGTTTGTCGACGGCTCGATTGGCAGTGACGAAGCGGTAGGTCGCGCTGTGCAGATCGACGCTGGTGACGGCGCGGTGGCTCTGCGATTTGACCCATTCGGCGTAGCGCTGCAGCACCTGATCGTAGCCGAAAAATGTGTTGTTGTAGGCGAACGGGTAGTCGGTCGAACTGGCGGGCACCATCGCCGCCCGTTCGCGGGCCGAGGGCAGATCGAACAGAGTCGGCGTCATCAGCACCAGCGGCACGGATTTTTTCTCGTAGACTTGAATCAGCTGGTCCATGCCGGCGCGGTAGTCGGCGAAACGTGCGCTGTCGAAGGGGTGATAAATGCCGTCGTTCATGCCGTAGCAGACCAGCACCAGATCGGGTTCGGTGGCTTTTAAAATGCGCGGCAGGCGTTCGTGAATGACCGGGCGCGGGTAGGGGTGAGTCGGTTCGTTGTTGCCGCTGGCGGTTTCGCCGCCGAGACCGACGTTGACGATCTCGAAATTCCAGTCGGGATGCCGGTCCCACAGGTAGAGCTGGATGAATGCGACGTAGGCGCCCGACTGAGTGATGCTGTCGCCGAGAAACAGGATCTGATCGCCGTCGCCGGTAGCGACTTTTGAGAACGGAGCTTCGGCGGCGTGAGCGTCACCGCAACCCGGCATCGGTGAGGTCGCAAAGCAAACGATCGCCGCACAGGCGACAACAACAGGGAGTATCGAACGGATCGAGCGCATGGCACTATGCTAGTGACCTTGGTCCATTTCGGCAACGCTGCGACGGCGAAAAGTCAAGTGCCGGGCGCGGTTTTTTCACCCGGTTCCGGTCCGGCTTTGCGATTGCCGCGCGGCGTGTTTTGTTATTTCATTGGGGTATGAAAAAGATCCCCCCGTTTGCTTTTGTCGTTGGACTCTCACTCCTGCTTGGCGCCTGCGCCGCCCCGGCCCCCGAAGGCACTGTGGAGTCGCTTGGTGACCCGGAGACCCCGCAACTCACCGCCGAGTTGGATCCGGTCGGCGGGCCCGCACCCGGTGCTGTCGACAGCCAGCCGGTGATCAAAGCGACCGGACATTCCGGTGTCGTCCGCTGACTTGCGTTGGTTGGACAAATCGGCGGCCCGCCAAAAAATGCGCTTGCCGTCGACGGCGATCTACGGTTGAACTAGATCCCGCAACACGATCCAACTTTCAGTGATGAACAAAAAATTTCTCTTCGCCCTGCTGGCCGCGTGCCTGAGCACCGCTTTCGTCAGCGGATGTTATTCCCAGTATCAGACCTCGGCGTCACGCCCCGGCGATCACGTGGGACACGGCAGTTACGGCAGTCTCGGTCCCTCGGGTCACCATGGTGAACTGCACGGCAGTCATTACTTTCACGATGAGCGCTGGGGTAAAGACGATCTCGCCTTTCCGCGCCCGCCGACGCCGCGCAACGCTCCCGATCCGCATCGCCATTGATCGGGGAAAAAGCTGCGTCGCGCGCGTTGCCATGCGACGTGATGCGATGCGACGTGATCGCTTTGCTGTGCGATGCGGCTGGACCTGATTCGGTAGCGGCCGCAGTGCGGGGCGACCCCCGCAGACGGGCGGCCCGTCCGCTGGACAGGGCACGATCGGGCGCTCAGCGTACCGGCGCCTGTCACCTTAAGTCGGCTCAGCGGACTTGGCGCTGCGGTTCGGCCTGTCAGGCTGAGGCGCCGGGTTTTCCCGATCGTCAGGTCGGGTCAGGTCAGGTCAGCCGAACACCACGGTGCGGTTGTTGTAGACCAGGATGCGTCGGTTGATGTGGTGCCAGACGGCCTCGGCGAGCACGTTCTTTTCGAGATCGCGGCCTTTGCGGATGAAGTCGGCGACGCTTTCCCGGTGGCTGACCTCGGTCACGTCCTGGGCAATGATCGGTCCCTCGTCGAGTTCGGCGGTGACGTAGTGGCTGGTCGCACCGATGATTTTTACGCCGCGGTCGTGGGCTGAGTGATACGGCCGGGCGCCCGGAAAGGCGGGCAGGAAGGAGTGGTGGATGTTGATGATGCGGTTGGGCAGCGCATCGACAAAAGTGTCCGAAAGGATCTGCATGTAGCGGGCCAGCACCACGGTGTCGATGTCATGGGAACGCAGCAGCTCCAGCTCGTGGGCTTCCTGCGCGGCCTTGGTATCGGACTTGATCGGCACGTGATGAAATTCGATCCCGAAGCGGTCGGCGACCTCCTTCAGGTCGGTGCGATTGCTGATGATCAGCGGCACGTCCATGCTCAGTTCACCGCTCTCGTGGCGTGACAGCAAGTCGTAGAGGCAGTGATTTTCCTTGGTGACGAACAGTGCCACGCGCGAGCGGACATCGCTGAAATGCAGGCTCCAGTTCATGCCGAACTGATCCGCCAGCGGTCGGATCCGCTCCTCGATCTGTTCACGACCGATGGCAAAACTGTCGACCTCCCACTCGACGCGCATGAAAAACGCCGCATCCGCTGAGTCGACGTGCTGATCGAGATGGACGATGTTGCCCCGGTTTTCAGTAATGAATCCCGACACCGCGGCGACGATCCCGGTCTGGTCGGGACAGGAGATCAACAGGATGGCAGTGGTTGGTGGGGTGGGCTGTGAGGAACTCATCGGGGAGGTTGCGCTGTTTTCGCAAAGACCGGCAACTTAGCGGCGATGGCGAGAAAGGCAATGGATGGGGTGGAGGCGTAGAGACCGGGCGGAGCGGGTGGCGGATCGATTGCGGCGCAGACCGGGCCGGTGCACTTGATGAGACAGCGTCTGCGCCATCGCCCGCGCTGACCGGCCTGCTCGAAACCAGGCGCTGCGCGCTCGCTCTCCCGGCTGCGCAGCGGGGTGCGGGGTGCAAACCGCGGCGCGACCGGCGGGCCGGCGATCCCGGCACAGGCGGCTTATCACGACCTGCCCCAGCCGGCGGCCAGTCTATGGCTGAGCTTTCAGGGAAAACTCATGCGCGCAGCC
>CBDULB010000150.1:0-13773 GCA_965367965.1 uncultured bacterium
AGGAGCGGCCGCCGTCGTCCATGGGCTCGGAGGCGGGCCGGAGGGGGGGTAAGGCTGGTTCCAGCGTGCCTCGGGCGGCGGGCCATGCGATGAGGGCTTCGATGATCATCCAGATCTCGAGCGCCAGGGTGGCGAGGCCGATGAAGACGAGGTGCCATTGCTTGCTTGCAAACCAACCATCAGATCCAAACAGATTCATGACCATTGCGATGCCGGGGAGGATGAGCATGAAAACCGTGGGGATGGCGACGAACCAGATCGGCAGTTTGCGCCGCCACATCCAGAATGTAATCACCAAAAATGCGAGGCCACCTAGCAGTTGGTTGGTGGCACCGAACAGGGGCCACAGAATGAGGCCGCCTTTTCCGGCGGTCGACCAGGACCAGTCGATTCCGGGCAGGGGCAGGGCAGCGATGACGCCTGCGACGAGGATTGCGAATATGGTTGCGGTGTGCTTGTTGGTGAGCGGGGTGAGCCTCAATGTCGCAGCAAGTTCTTGAGTTACGTAGCGCTGCAGGCGACAGGCGGTGTCGAGCGTGGTGGCGGCGAATGACGCGACAAAGACACCCATGAGGGCGACGGCGAAGGCAGACTTGAGGCCGAGCGCGGTAAGAAAATTGGCGGAGCCTTCGACAAACGCACCGACTTTCTGAGCGAGTCCACCCGCGGCGCCCCAGGAGGCGTAGCGATTCGCATAGGCATCGGTGCCGTAGATGGTTGCGCCGGTTGCGGCGATCTTGCCGTCTTCTCCGATCGCCATTTCGCTGACACCGAGCCCGATGCCGGCGACGCAGGCGAGAATGACGAGCACGGCGAGAAAGCCTTCGGTGAGCATGGATCCGTAGCCGACAAACTGGGCGTCGGTTTCGCACTCGATCTGCTTCGAGGAGGTGCCGGAGGAAACCAGGCAATGAAAGCCGCTGATCGCTCCGCAGGCGATGGTCACGAACAGAAAGGGAAAGATCCACGGCGCTCCTTCCGGTGAAGGTCGGAACGGTTGGGCGACGATCTCGAGCGCGGGCCGGGCAGCGCCGGGTTCAACTGCAGCTCCGCCGATAAATGCGGCGACAACCAGGCCGACGACAACGAGGGCGACGGCGGAGAGCAATTGCAGGCTGTTGATGAAATCGCGTGGCTGAAGCAGCACCCAGACGGGAAGAACCGAGGCGATGTAAGAGTAAAGCAGGAGAACTACCACCCAGGTCAATGTCGGCCAATCCTTGAGGGTGGCATTAAATGTGCCGAGAAATCCGGCATCGCCGTAGGCGACGGTCAGATACATGACGGCCAATGCGATCAGCGAGGGGATGAGAATATTGATGCCTTTGCGGTGCAGCCAGGTGCCGATAATTACGGCAAGGGGGACCTGGACGAGACAGGGAAAAATTGACGCGGGATACATGCGGAACACGGCAGCGATCACCAGACCGAAAATCGCCAGAACGATGGTCAGGGCCATGAACAGCACGGACAGGAAAAGTACGCGCGTGCGGGGCGCGAGCACGCGACCGGCGATATCGCCGACGGTTTGACCGCGATTACGCATCGATACCACCAGCGAGCCGAAATCATGGACTGCGCCGATTAGAATGGAGCCGAACAGAACCCAAAGCAGCGCCGGCACCCAACCCCAGATGACCGCGAGTGCGGGTCCGACGATCGGACCGGTACCGGCGATCGAGGTAAAGTGATGGCCAAAAATGATGCCCTTTTTGGTGGGGACGAAATCCTTGTCGTCGTTCAGCTCGACGCTCGGCACAGACGCCGTTGGATCAAGCTTGAAAATCTTACGCGCGAGCCATTTGCCATAGGTGTTATAGGCGATCAGGTAAAGAATCAGGGCGCCGATGGCGATGGCTAGTGTCTGCATTTGAGAGGTGGTAGTTTAAAGTCGACGTGTGATCGGTCGAGCGGAACATTTATTTTCGGCTCAGCGATGAGCTTTTCGTTCGACGAATGCGCGCGCTAGCGTAAGCATGGTCATAACGATATGGAAGCCGAATTGTGGAAGCAAATACTAACCGGTGCGGTGCTGGTGGTGGTATTCCTTGCCTTTGTCAGAGAGTGGGCGTCGCCTGATCTGGTGGCGATGGGCGGGTTCATTCTGCTGATATTGGCTCAAGTGGTTGATGTCAATCCTGCGCTGGCGGTGTTTGGCAGCAGTGCGCCGGTGACGGTGGCGTCGATGTTTATCGTCAGCGCTGCCTTGGAGAGGACGGGATTGATCGAGGCGTTGGGGAGTAAATTTGAGGGCGCTGCCGGTGGCGGTGAGTTCAGGGTTCTGATTGTTTTGTTAGTGCTGGTGGCGGGTTTGTCCGCCTTCGTCAACAATACGCCGGTGGTAGTGGTTTTTCTGCCGATCGTTTTGCGTCACTGTCGTAAATTTGATCTGAAAGCGTCGCGTTTTCTCATTCCATTGTCGTACGGGGCGATCGTCGGGGGAACTTGTACCATCATCGGCACATCGACGAATCTGATTGCTTCGGGCATCGCTGCTGATCAGGGGATGGCACCGTTCGGGATGTTCGAAGTGGCGAAGCTGGGCCTGATCTTTGTGGCTTTGACGCTTCTCTACCTGCTGCTTGGTGGGCGAAAATTGCTACCCGACCGGGTGACGCTGTCGACTCTTTTTGAGAGTGAGGAAGGTCGCGAGTTTTTGACTCAGGCTTTCGTTAATGAAAGTTCGCCACTGGTCGGAGTCGCTTTTACGGAATCGCCGTTGGCAAAAATGCGTGAGCTCCGGATCATCGAAGTGATGCGCGACCGTCAGCCGCTGCGCACACCGTTGAACGAGGTGGTCTTTCAAGTGAACGATCAACTGATGTTCAAGACGCGTGCCGGTGGGGTAATGCAGATTAATGCCACTGATGGACTCGATTTGACGCCGAGTGTGGCAGCCGGTCCGGATGGGAAAACGAATCCGGAGCTTGGTCTTGGCAATTTAAAAACCGAGTCGGCGATTTTGATGGAAGGGATCGTCGGTCCCGACTCGCGCCTCGTGGGAAAGAGTTTGAAAGAGCTTAATTTTCGCCAGCGATTCGGCGTGCTCATTCTTGCAGTTCATCGAAGCGGGGAAAATTTGCGCGAGCGTTTTGAGAACGTGAAGCTCGAATTTGGTGACACGCTACTGGTCGAAGGGCCGGTCGAGCGGATGAAAACGTTGTTCGCCGAGAAGGATTTCGTCAACTTGTCTAAACCCAGTGAACGTCCACTGCGTCGCCAGAAAGCGCCGATAGTGCTCGGAGCCCTGTTATTGTTTATGGTCGGCGGTGCTGTCTGGCCCGAGTACATTCCGATTTTGGCGATGGCAGCAGTTTTGATCACCCTGTTGGGGCGTTGTATCGATCCGGTAGAGGCTTATGAGGCGGTGGAGTGGCGGGTGATATTCATGATTTTCGGAATGTTGGGTATCGGTCTGGCGCTGCAGGAGAGTAAGACGGCGGAATGGCTGGCCGCGTCGACGGTCGATGTGTTTGGACGGTTCGGGCCACACGTGATTCTTGCGGTGATCTATTTGCTGTCTGCGGTATTGACCGAGCTTATCAGTAATAATGCGGTGGCGGCCCTGCTGACCCCGATTTCGATCGGGCTTGCGGTGACGCTCGATGTCGATCCCAGGCCTTTCGTCATCGCGGTGATGTTCGCCTCCAGTGCGAGTTTCGTGACGCCAATCGGGTATCAGACCAACACCTATGTCTACGGTGCGGGCGGCTATAAATTTACCGACTTCACCCGGGTTGGCTTACCTTTGGCGATTATTTTGTGGCTGGTCGCGAGTTTTCTGATTCCAATTCTTTGGCCGTTCTAAAGAGTTGGTGAGGTATTACCGACTGAATTGGCTGGTCAGATTGCCTCTGAAAGGCGCAGAGATCTGAAAAATCGGGAGTGCAGAGCCTGTTCAGGGCGGTTTTTCCCCTTGCGGGCGGATATTATCCGGTCTAAAAGTCCCCCGCTTTTTTCGGGCATCTAATTTTCTCGAAAATTGCGTGAAGTCTGGCAAACGAAAAGGTTTTAAAGGAGTTACGGAAATGGGCGCATAACCCCGCTGAGTAAGTCTTTGAAACGGTTGCGAGACAGAAATTCCCCTGTATTTCACATCTTCGAAAAAATAGTACGATGGCAAGGAAGGTAAAAACGGCGAAGAAAAAGGCGGTAGCCACCAAGAAAAAGGCGGCTCCGGCGAAGAAAAAAGCGGCAGCCGGGAAAAAGGTAGCTCCGGCGAAGAAGAAGGCGGCAGCTAAGAAAAAGCCAGCTCCGGCGAAGAAGAAGGCGGCAGCTAAGAAAAAGGTAGCTCCGGCGAAGAAAAAGGCGGCACCGAAGAAAAAAGCGGCTCCGGCGAAGAAGCAGGCAGCGCCTAAAAAGAAGGTAACTGCTGCCAAGAAGAAAGTCGCTGGCAAAGCGGCCGCAAAGGCCAAGGTGGCTAAAGCCGAAGCTGCTGCTGCAAAGCGCAAAGTGGCGGCTGCTGCGCGGGCTGCCAAGAAGCTTGTCGAGAAGAAGGCTGCTGCTGTTGAATCTGCCAAGATTGCTGCTGCAGAAGCCGCCAAGCGCAACGCTCCGGTGAAGAAGCAAAAGCCGGTGAAATTGACGGCCTTTGTCAAAAAGCAGAAGCAGAAATTGCTGGATCTGCGAGATGAGCTGGTCGACCAGATGAATGGCGTCGCCCGGGACAGCCGCTCTGCAGACGATTCATCGGCATTTGGTATGCATCAGGCGGACGCCGGGAGCGACGCCTATGACCGCGATTTCGCACTTAATTTGATTTCTCAGGAGCAGGACGCCATTCTTGAGATCGAGCAGGCCCTGCAGCGGATTGCTTTAGGAACTTATGGCGTCTGTGAAGTGTCCGGTGATAAGATTCCCCAGCCCCGGCTTGAGGCAATTCCGTTCGCCCGCTTGACCGTTGCCTGTCAGGAGAAAGCGGAAAGCCAGGAAATGAACGGCATGTATCGAGAGCCACTGACTTCGCTGTTTGGGCTCAATGAGAGCGATGGCGAACCGGTCGGTGATGACGATAAATGAGTTGGTTTTGGAAAATATCACTGGAAAATTGCCAAATTTGAACTAAAAAAGCCATCCTATGCCACGCGACGTTATCATTCTGGAGTGCACTGAAGCCAAAGAAGAGGGGAAACAACCTTCTTGGTACGTGACGACTCGGAACAAAAAGAGCCTCCGTACACCCGGTCGGTTGGAGAAAACCAAGTTTAATCCTCATTTGAACCGTCGCACGCTGCACCGCGAAAAACGCTGAGCCGCGAAGCTGGCTATTCGAATCATTTTACTTTTTTTATTTACTAGCATCATGGGTCCCAAGACTAAAGAACGCGCCGCCAATCTGCGCCGTGCGAATCGCAAAATGCCACGCCGCCGGATGGATATTCCGGTCGAGAAGCTGACTTACTTGAATCCCGATTTGTTGTCGAAATTCGTCAATGATTCCGGAAAGCTCTATTCGCGCCGCGTAACGGGCGTATCCGCCAGGATTCACCGCCGCATCACTCGCGAAGTGAAGCGCGCCCGTGCGCTCAATTTGATGGGCTAGCTGGTGGCGTTGAACGCCCTCGAGGGGCGGGCAAAGCGAGTGGGCCGTTGCTGACGGCCTACTCCGTCTTGAGGAAATGCCGCTAAAGGAACGGTGGATTTCCTCCGCATTGGGTCACTCTGAAGGATCCGCGATTTTACTAATCCGCTCACGCAACCCGTGAGCGGATTTTTTTGTGATTGCGGTGATCAATCCGACCGGATGGTCCGGGCGTGCAACCCGGCTGATGTGTTTTCTTGAACGGAGGAGTGAGCAAGCGATCCGGTGGCAGGCCGTTGGTTCACGTGCCGCGTTGCGCGCGCGAACACGAACACGGGGGCTGAACGAATTTTTGCCTGGCGCAGTGGCGACCAAGGCCGTGCGGGCCGGGTCAGCTATTCTACCGGTCGTCATGGGGCCGTACATCGATCAGGACAATAAAAGCCAAGGCCATATAAAATTGACATCGATTCTATCTGCCCGCTACCGGTAGGCAGGCAGCCGACGCCGGGTGGGGGGATGTGAATGGCGGCTTTTAGAAAACCGGTTCGTCGAGGGGCGGGCGGGCGTAATTCATATTTTCGCTTTCACCCAAGGTCGGTAGGGGCGAAGATCGACGCCAACAAGCCCGAAGCCGCATGCAGGAACTCAAGGATACCCAGAACGAACGTGACGATCGAAACATTGCCATTGACCGGGTTGGTGTGAAGAGCTTGCGCTACCCGATTCAAGTGCGGGATAAGGCGAACTCGGTGCAAAGCACGGTGGCGACGGTCAGTCTCGCTGTGGACCTGCCGCATCAGTACAAGGGGACCCACATGAGTCGCTTTGTCGAGGTGCTCAATTCACACGGGCCGGTGCTGGATGTGCACAGTATCTCGAGTATCCCCAGAGAACTGCTGGAACGTTTGAATGCTCAACGGGCACATATTGAGTTTCGCTTCCCTTTCTTTCTCAGTAAGCCGGCTCCGGTCACCGGTGCGGAAGGCCTGATTGATTACGAGGTGGTGTTCGAGATCGACACCGATGCCGAGCGCGAAGACTTTGTTCTGACGGTGTGTGTGCCGGTGACGACACTCTGCCCCTGCTCGAAGGCAATCAGTGCGCGTGGTGCCCACAACCAGCGTGGCATCGTTACTTATTCGGTGCGCTTCGGAGAGCCTATCTGGATCGAGGATCTGGTTCGCCTGGTTGAGCGATGTGCGAGTAGCGAACTGTACAGTTTGCTCAAGCGGCCGGACGAAAAGGCGGTCACCGAGCGCGCCTTTGATAATCCGGTTTTCGTCGAAGATCTGGTCAGGAATGTGGCAGCCGCTTCCAATGAACAGGACAATATTCGCTGGTATCGCATCGAGGCCGAAAATTTTGAGTCGATTCACAACCACAACGCCTATGCGGTGATCGTGAAGGGTGATGAGGAAAAATAAGGGGGTAAGCGGTTGCTAGCGGGTGACGGGGCATCTTTTTCGTGACCGATATCCGTCGGGAATCGCGGCATATTGCGCGACAGGGACAACAAAAAAGGCCCGCTGTTACCAGCGGGCCTTTTGTTTGAAGGGTCTTGAAGAAAGTTTTTAGTAGGTCCGGCCGCGAGTATATTCGACGGTCGAGATGTAACCAATCTGCGGTGGGAACTCTTCGTAGCCGCCAACCGGATCGTATTCGGTGCTGGTGTAGGGGGCGCGATAGCTGTTTTTGTAAAGCGGCGTGTGGAAATTAATCACTTCGTAAAAGCCGTATCCAAGGCGTGCTCCGGTGCGCTCGAGGCCGTTGAGAAAGCCGTAAAACACCGTCTCAGTCGTCGATGACTGGCGTTCATTGAGACGAACGAAGCTCATCGGCAGCTCGGTCCAGCCCATAAAAATGTTGGAAAGACCGCGGCTCAGCTTGCGCACGGCATTGTGCTGATCCCCCGGAGGAGCTTGGATGTCAGCAGACGCCGACGACACAAAAACGACGGCAAGGGCGAGGCAAAGCAATTTCTTCATAGCGAGGCGCAGAATAGACAGGCCTCTCAGTATCGGTCAATAGAAATTTTTCTACTTGGCTGTAGGGCCATAGCTCCTATGTTGCGGAAAAAATGCACGAAGACTTGGAGAATAACGTCGCCGCCGGTAAGATCGAGCGCGCGATCGCTGAAAAGATAGACGCCTTGGCGCCCGGAACCATCTGCAATCATCGCAGTTGGGGAGTTGGCAAGGTCGCAGAATGGGATTTGCTTGGCGGTCGTATCGTCATCGATTTCGAGGATAAACCCGGCCATGCAATGGCTCTAAAGTTTGCCGCGAATTCGCTTGAGCCGATCGAAGAAGGTCACTTTTTCTCGATGCGCTATGCGCAGAAGGACGAATTAACGGCGTTGGCGGAGTCCGATCCTGTAGATCTCGTGGCTCTGGCCGTCGAGAGCGTCGGCGGTTCCGTGTCGCTCGACAATCTCGAGGACATGATCAAAGGCAGTGTCGTCCCCGAGGCTCGCTACAAGAGTTGGTGGGAAGGCGCCAAACGTAAACTGCGTGTCGATCGCCGTTTCGTAGTTCCCGCAAAGCGCAATGAGCCGCTGGAAATGCGCGACTCAGACGTGACGCCGTCGGATTCTATGATCGCCGATTACACTGCGGCTCGAGATTTGAAGAGCAAGGCGAAGTGCGTCGACGCGATCATCAAAGAGCTTGGCGCTTTTGATGATCCTGAGACTCAATTGCGGCCCGTGGTCGAAGATATCAACGAAAGCGCCCGTAAGGGCTTGCGGCTGCACCTGACGCAGGCTGTTGAACTGGTTCTGGTGCGCAACGAGCTTCAGGCCAAGAAAAAAGGGCTGCGTTTCGACGAGGACGAGATCACGATTGGTGAGATTCTGTCGGAGGATAAAGCCCGTGCTGCTGAGCTTTTCGAAAGCATGCCGGTTTCCCGTCAGCGCTTGATCATCAAAGCTTTCGAAAGCGCCTTCCCGGAGACATGGGTCGATGAACTGTTCATGCTGTTCAATGAAGGGGAAGGTTCGCTGCGCACCATCGGTGAAGCCGCGACTCTGCTGATCGACAGTGGCAAAGAGAAAGAGCTTTTCGCGTTTCTCGAGACTGGACTGCAGCAGCGCACGCTGAGTTCCGATGCGCTGGCATGGATCTGTCGCGAACGAAATCGCCAGGCGAAGGAGATTTTTAACCCCGAGATCGGACTCGCGCTGATGAGTTCGCTGGAGCAGGATTCGCTTGAGGATGAAACCGGTCGCGCTGCAAACCGTTTGCGCGATTTGATGAGCGACGACGCCAAGCTGATTCCCGATCTGGTGGCCGAGGCTGACATCAATCTGGTGCGCAATTTCGCCCGCCGGCTGATGATGTCTTCGATCTTCGAAGAACTGACCCGCAAGTCATTGATGGCGCGCGTGGTCAAACTGCACCCGGCTATTCAGGATCTGATCACCGGCGGTGCTGCCGATGAGAAGAAAGAAGAAAAAGCGGAACCGCTCGTGGTTTCGTGGGAGAGCTACGAGAAGAAAAAGGCCGAATTCGAAGATTTGGTCAATAAGCGCATCCCGCAGAACCGCGAAGAAATCAAGATCGCCCGCAGTTACGGCGATTTGCGTGAAAACTTCGAATACAAAGCCGCCAAAGAGCAGCAGCGTGTTCTCGCGCGGATGCAGGACGAGGGTGAAATCGAACTTGAAATGGCGAAGCCGACCGATTTTGCCGGTGCCGACACTTCCGAAGCCTCGATCGGCACCATCGTTACAATGAAAAGCGTAGACGACGGGGAGTCCGAGAAATACACGATTCTCGGTGCCTGGGACAGCGATCCCGAGAAGCGCATCGTTGCTTATCTCACCGACGTCGGGCAGCTTCTGCTCGGTGCCAAAATCGGCAGCAAAGTCGACTTGCCGACCGAAAAAGAAGGTGAGACCAAGTCTTTTGAGATCACTGAGATCGAAGCCTACAACAAGGGCTGATCCCCGTTTTCGATGCTGAAGCACCACGTCGGGTCTCACACGGGGCTGTCAGACGGGTGCTTTGCAGTATTTAACATTGAAGAATCCTTAAAAAAAACGAAATTACCAACCGATATTTGTCATGCTCGAAACTATTATTGAAGACATCCACGCCCGAGAGATCCTCGATTCCCGTGGCAACCCCACCATCGAAGTTGATGTAGAACTGGTCGGCGGTGCCGTCGGCCGCGCAGCGGTGCCCAGCGGTGCCAGTACCGGCGAACACGAAGCCTGGGAACTGCGCGATGGCGACAAAGCCCGCTATTTGGGCAAAGGCGTCACCAAGGCCGTGGACGCGGTCAACGACCGGCTTGCCCCGGAACTTTGCGGCATGGACGCCACCGACCAGTGTTCGGTGGATCAGTGCATGTTCGACATCGACGGCACGGCCAACAAGAAGGAAGTTGGCGCCAATGCCATTCTCGGTGTTTCGATGGCGACCGCCCACGCCGCCGCTGCCCAGCTCGGCCAGCCGCTGTTCAAATATCTCGGCGGACCGAACGCCAAAGTGCTTCCCGTGCCGATGATGAATATCATCAATGGCGGCTCGCACTCCGATGCGCCGATCGATTTTCAGGAGTTTATGATTGTGCCCAAGGGCGCGCCGACCTTCCGTGAAGCGTTGCGTCAGGGAGCGGAAATTTTTCACGCTCTCGCCAAAGTCCTGCACGATCGCAATCTGTCGACGGCAGTTGGTGACGAAGGCGGATTCGCACCGAAGCTCGATGGTGCAGAAGACGCGCTGAAGTGCATCGCCCAGGCGACCGAAAACGCCGGCTACAAAATCGGCGAAGATACCTTCATCGCCCTCGACGTCGCCAGTTCGGAGTTCTACGACAAAGAGAAGAACGCCTACGTCTTCCACAAGTCCGACAACTCCGTGCGCAGCAGCGCCGAGATCGTCGATTACTACGTCGAGCTTTGCGGCAAATACCCGATCATCTCAATTGAAGATGGATGCGATGAGAACGACTGGGACGGCTGGAAACTGCTCACCGACAAAATCGGCGACAAAGTGCAACTGGTTGGCGACGACCTGTTCGTCACTAACGTCGACTTCCTGCGCAAGGGCATTGACCTCGGCGTCGCCAATTCGATCCTCGTCAAAGTCAACCAGATCGGCTCGCTGACGGAAACCTTCGACGCCGTCGAACTGGCCAAGGAAAACGGCTACACTTCTGTTATCAGTCACCGTTCCGGTGAGACGGAAGATAACACGATTGCTGATATCGCTGTCGCCACCAATGCCGGTCAGATCAAGACCGGTTCGTTGAGCCGTTCCGACCGCACGGCAAAATACAATCAACTGCTGCGCATCGAAGAAATGCTCGGCAGCGACGCCGTATACGGCGGCAAAATGAGAGTTTAGTCCTAAGTATTTGGTCGCCCCGCCCCGGGACAGTTCCCGGGGCGGGCAGCGACTTACAAAACTATGCGTGATCCTGAATTTTTCGACGACAGCGATTTTTCCGCTGAAGAAGAGGAGCCGCAGGTTCGTCGCCGCGATCTCTGGCAACGGCTCAGCCAGTTGATGATCGTGTTTTTGTTCCTGCTCGTTTTGGCAGGAATTTTGCGCATTTTCTGGCCCGAGATCGAGCGCCATCGCGAACTTTCCGCCGAAGTCGCCCGCCTCGAAAAAATTCGCGATAAGCGCCTCGAGCGCGTCGCTGAGTTGCAGCGTCAGAATGAGTGGATGCTGACTGACCGGGAATATCTGGAAAGCGTTGCCCGCGATCGTCTCGACCTCGCCAACGAAGACGAGATCGTCGTGCGTATCGATCGCAACAGTGCCGCCCGGGCGTTGGAGATCGAGCGTGACAGAAAGAAGCAGCAACAGCTGGAGCAGGAACTCGCTGCACGGGCTTCCGCGCAGGAGACTGATGCTCAGGACGGTCGAAGTGCTGTATCCGGGGCATCAGGTGATGCAAGCGGGGCGTCGGCGGACAAGACTGCGAATGACGACCGGCCTGCGCAACAGCCGGTCATCCGGGCCACTCCAGTGGAAATCGAAGAGCAGCCCTAGAATGGCCGCTGGCGGAGGATCTGCGCCACTCTTTACCCGTCAAAACGGCGTCGGGCCGGCTTCAATCGTTGTCTGGTCCTGTCAGTGCTGCGATTGATCTATCGCCTATCATGTATCGCGATTCAGACGGCAGTGGGCAATAAAAGCCAAGGCCATATATCGTTGACACGACCATCGACCCTCTCGATGTAACTTGCAGCGGGCGGCGCTGAGTTCAGCGGCTAGCCTGCGCCAGCGTCGAATTGATCGATCAGCGCCCGGGCGTAGGCGATGGGGGTGTGATCGACGATGCATTCCGGCGGGTGCGCTGACTTGAACGTTTGCGCCAGAAAAGTCAGCGGTTTGTCCGGCTTCCAATCCAGCTCGTCATCGCGCAGGTGGATGCGGTTTCCGTGATGCCGAAAGTCGTAAGGAGCAAAATTTTCCACCGCATGTGGCAGTTGGGTGACGATGTCGTGATGATTGACGACGCGATGATGCACTAAATCGCCGAGCAGATCGCAAAATGCCGGATTGCCGACCCGAGGCGAACCGAAGGTGAAGAGGGCACTTGGCCGATGCACCGCAGCGCTCATCAGTGCCAGAGCAGCACCGAGGCTGTGACCGGTGATGAACAGCGGGCCGGGCAGGTCGCGCAGCAGAGGTTCCAGCTTTGGCCAGATCCGGTCGAACAGAATCTTGAAGCCCTGATGAACATAAGGCTTCAGGTGCTTTGCGTCCGGGTCCGGGGCGGTGCCCTCGAGTTCGTCGACATCCCAGCGCACCGGGAGCGTCGACAGATTCATCACCCATTGCCGGAACTTGGTGGTGCCACGAAAGCACAGGACCGTTGCGTCATCGGCGCTCCCGGAACCTTCGACGCGATAGATCGCTGCGTGGGTTCCAGTCTTATGAATAGAGTAAATTTCCCGGAATGGTGTCGATTTGAGGTGCGGGATGCGGTCGAAGCGCGACCAGGCGCGGGTGGCTTCCTTGTGATCGGGGGTATAACTCAATCGGCACAGTTCCAGCAGCCACCAGGCATTGGCAGCGCTGTAATCACCTGGTGTCGCATCAAAAGCAGGCATGCGCTGTGCCTCTTCAAAAAATGGCGGCTCGCCCTGCGGAAAGGCGATGCCCTTCCAGTCACGTCCCAACTGCCGGGCCTTTGCCTTGAGAAGCTCGCGCTTCGAACTGGATTCAAGATCGGACATCGACTCCAATGATAGGGCTTAGACCTTCAGCCGTGACAGTGAAATGTTGCCTGCGAAACACACCGCGACGTCACCGCTCGGAGAACTCTGTGGCCGGTCTGCGTAGCGACCATTGTAGTGGTATCCGGATGGCGTGCTCTCATAGCCAATCAGCATCGGTGCACGTTCCGGGAGCGTTTCGATGACTTCGGGTTCGGCGGCGCCTTTTTCCAAATGCGGAAGATTGACGTTAAAGAATTCGCCGTCCGCGAGTCCTTCCCGAACCAGCCTTTGCAAAACATTCGCGGTGCGTCGCGCCGACGTGTCCCAGCAAAGTTCGAGCCCTGATCGCATATAGTGCGACACAGCGATCGCCGGCACCCCGTGATAGGCGGCTTCCCGCGCTGCCGCAACAGTTCCGGAAATGACGATATCCTGGCCGAGGTTGCCGCCTGCATTGATCCCTGACAGCACGATGTCGGGCCGGTTCGACATCAGGTTGGCGAGGGCCAGGCGAGTGCAATCCGCCGGTGTGCCCGCGACCGCAAAGCGTCGTTCGGCACGGGTTTCGACCACGATGGGTTGATCTGTAGTGACTCGATGGCCAATCTGCGAGGCCTCACTGGCAGGGGCGACCACATAGATCTCGACCGGAGCGTCGCTGAATGCCTGTGCGCAGGCCGCTTCGAGCGCTGCCAGGCCGGGCGCGTCGATGCCATCGTCATTAACCAGTAGAATTCGCATGGCAGCAAAACTAAACGCCATTGTCGACCTGACCAATGCCAAATCCCCGATCGGGCAGCGCCGCCGGGGGTCAAGCAAAGTTGCGGGCCGTCACCCCGCGAAGTCTGGTTCCGGCGGACGCACGGTAGGGACGATCCGGCCCGGTCGTCCGTCGAACGGCCTCATGGCTGCCGCCATGCTCAAGCGCCTTTCCCGGTAGGCGGAAGTCACCCGACGCTCGCGGACAAGCGGGCCGCTTGTTCCTACCGCTGTCCCGTGAGCTACGAAACTACAATGCAAGTTGCGGGCAGTCTCAGTACGCAGTGTGGATCCGGTGGTCATGCGGTAG
>CBDULB010000151.1:0-13757 GCA_965367965.1 uncultured bacterium
TCCCACGGTCCTACGTAAAACCGAGTCGCCAGCGGATCGTCCCGCCCCTCGAGCTGCGCAGAAAAATTCCACCGAATACCGCTGACACCGATCTTGAGAACGATGGCGCGCATCCCATCGCGATAGCGCAGCAAGAATCCATGCGGCGGCGTTTCGGCAAAGTCTGCCGTTTTGACCAGATCACGCAGCCGCGGCGTGTCGTCCCCCAATTCCACCGCCATCGCCGCCGTCGCCAGATCCTCCGACCATTCGCCGGCATCGGCTGCCGCCCACAAGGCTTCGCCCTCCAGATACTGCACACTCGCAATGCCCGACTCCCCTCCGTGGCGGGACTCGATCATTGACTGCAACACCTCCAGCCCGTGAAACCCGAAACGCTCGAGCGGTCCGCCGTGAATCGACACCGCCTCGACGACCTTGGCACCGGCAGGAATATCCAGCGGCGGAATCCGTTGTGCGAGCGGCACCGAACTGCCCGCCATCAGGGCAAAGCTCATCGCCTCGGCCGTCCCGACCATGCCATCCGCCTCCTTCCAAGTGTGCGACAGATGCTTGTCGGTGTAGACCGGTACGGAACGCTTGCTGCGTTTGAAAACCGCCACGATCTCATCGAAAAAACGCTGCTTGGGATACAGCTCCTGCCCCTTGTCGTTGAACGGATAGTCCCCGTGCTCCCCGATTAACAGCACGGCATCTACCGCCAGCTGATCGCCGCCATCGCACAGTGCCTTTGCGATCGAATCGTAGATCGAAATATCGAACCGCCCGGCAACATCGCGCGCCATGTCGCGTGCGGTGAACTGATCGACGTAGAACGAGGTCATCTCAAACTCTGCGGTCGGGTCGACCACCTCCCCGTTGAATAAATACGGCACCAGAAAATTCTCGAGGATCACGTGCGCATGACTGCGATAGTGAAATGAGGTCAGCAGGGCCGCGACGCGAACCTTTTGCTTCGAGCCCTCAGCCTCAGACAACAACGGCACGCCAAGAGGAACCGCAGCGGCCAGCGAGCATTTCAGAATACGGCGGCGAGTCGTCATTTTTTGGCAGCGGGTTCAACGGCGGGCACAGGCTCCGTCTCGACCACCGGTTCAGGTTTCACCGGCAGCTTTGCCTCACCGATCCACTGCATCAACAGTCCCACCGCCCGGGCATCCGGACCGGAACTGCCGATCGGCGGCATGTGCCCCGGGCCGACTTTTATGCAACGATTCAACAAGATCGACTTCCCTGGATCGCCCGGCACCACCAGTTTGGCATCCGCGCCGAGTCCCTGATCACCGTGATTCGGGTCGATACCGACGACATTAAACAACTCGTCATCGACGAAATCGCGCAGATCCATTTTGGCATTTCCCCCGCCCGATTGAACGTGACAGTGCGAGCAGGTCGCATGCAAATACGATCGGGCCCGCGTCGTGGCGTCGACGTCCCCGTCTGCTACGAAAGGATCGACCAGTCGCGGCTCTTCCCCGGGCGGTTTGCGCAGCAACGAGGTGCGTTTGGCCGCACCCGGGCGCAGGAAGAACCCGAGATCATCCATCACCTGCAATTGATTCGCGACATAGCCCTCGCCGTAGTCGAAATCGCGATTCATCTGAGACGCCTGCAAGCCGAGCACGAAGTTGGCCGCGCGACTGTGGCAGACCATGCAATCACTTCGCGACGGCACCGTCCACTTGCCGCCTCCGCTTAGTTTGACTTCGGTGCCGGCGGCATCAACCAGCCGCGCATCCGTCTGAGCTTCGTTCCACAAATACGAATACGCCGCCCATTCGTTCTGTTGTTTGGTCAGGACGCGCGTTTCGATCCAGCGCCGCTGCTCACCCGTGCCCTGTGCCACCGATTGCACCGCCACTGTGCCATCCGGCATCGTCCAGCCTCGTCGCGACGCGTAGGCCACGTGGGCCTCGCCCGCCGGCAGTGCCAGATACCGTTCCGCCGTTGCCCCATCCAGCCACTCGGGAACGATGACGTCGTAAGGCAGCAGCCGATCATGCAGACGGTGATCCTTCACTGATTCAAACAAGCCGGTCCCGCTCAGTTTGCGCGGAAAATCTTCCGCCGTCGATTTCGCCATATTGGCGATCAGTCGATACAGCCCACCCGCCGGCACCGGCTCGTGGCTGGCGATGAGAATGTCACCCGTCACCGGATCGACGCCGAACTCGGTGATCTTCAGCGAGGTATCTGCGATCTCCCAGTTGCGCACCACTTTTTCGCCATCATGCAGCACTGCCCAGATCTTGCCGGTCGAGTGATCGGCATAGAGGTAAGCATTTCGTAAATCGGCGTAACGCTCGTCGTCGCCGGTGTAGACAATCCCGCCGGTCAGCGAACGCGATTCACCGTGATCGTGCTCAGTGGTCGGCCCCGAAATCGGATCCGGCCCGCGCTCGCGGTCTCCATAAAAAATCCGGCTACCCTCGTAAACGCTCCAACCGTAGTTTGCTCCGGCGGCGATCAGATAGGTCTGCTCAAGGCGGTCCTGGCCATTGTTACCGACCCACAATCGCTGCAAGCGGCTGTCCCAGTCCGAGCGCCACGGATTGCGCAAGCCATAGGCAAAAGTCTCCGGCAACACATCGTCGCGACCGATAAACGGATTGTCTTTCGGCACCGAGTAGATACGTCCTTTGCCCGGTGTATCGATATCGATGCGCAACACTTTAGCGTGCAGCACCCGGGTATTCTGGCCGTTCAGATTGTTGTCTGAGTCACTGGTTCCGTCGCCGGTGGTGACATAAAACAGACCTGCATCATCAAATGCCAGGGCACCACCGGTGTGCCCCCGGCTCGGCCACTCGATGATGATCTCTGCCGATCCAGAATCGAGCGGCGCAGCCAAATTTCGATCCCACACAAAGCGCGCCACCTGCACCCGTTTGTCAAAACGATCGGCTTCAGCCGGCCCTTGATAACTGATAAAAATCTGACCGTTTTCAAGGTAGTCCGGATGAAACTCGACATCGTAAATCACCTCCGGCGGATCCAACAGCACCTGCTCCGTCCCTGTCTTAGGGTCGTAACACATCAAGCGCGAGTTCTTCACCCCGGGCGGCTGATCGACGTAAATCATCCTGCCGCTTTCAGGCTCAAATTTAAAGGTGATCAATCGATCGATGCGATGATCCTCACCAAACGGCTCAACCGTAAACGGTAGCGGCGGCTCAGGTGTGCCGATAATTTTTGAGCCATCGAATCCTGAGATTTTCTGAACATGTTCCGGCAGGCCCTCGCGCGGATCCCACGGACCGACGAAGCGCAGCGGCGAGTACGATTCGTGGGCGTGAAAACTTCTCGGCATCTTCGGACCGCTGACCGACAGCTCCGGGCTTTTCGTCAGATGGCTGCCGTAGTCGTAACGACACAGATTAAAACGCCACTCGGCGTCCAGCTCCGGTTTACCACCGGTCGGCGCAAAATCGGACCATGGAATCCGGCCCTCCAACTGCCAGCCTCTGTCTACGTCGCCCGCTTTATTTAACGTGCCATCGACGATCACCTTCGCAGCCAGCGCAAACTTGCGGTCACTCTTGTGCTTCACATACAAATCCGGCACCCGCTCCGGAATGTACATGTCGAGAATCGTTCCGAGCGCGTTGATCTCAAACTCGTAGTAACCCGGCTTACCCGGGTCCGGCATGAAGAACAACTCGAACACATCCTCCGTCCAGATCTCGCCATCCTGCTCACGAATCTTCGCCTGCAGGTCGGCATCCTCCATTTCAGCGAAAAAATAGAGATACTTGTCGTCCCACAGGAGCTTCGCACGAGTCGACGTTTCAGTGTTCGCCGGGGGATCTGCCCAAGGCATTAAAAACGGCGATATTTCCTGCGCCGTCGCCCACACTTTTTCATCCGCCTTACCGTCGAGACGGATCACCTCCTCCGTTTTGCGACATAGAAAAACCCGCTCAGAATCCGCTGCATCGACGCACAAGTTACCCATCGAAGTCGCAAGAATCGAAAGCAAAGCCATTCCCAGACGGAAGCCACGCGGTAAGTTCGAGTTTATCATTAAGTTCGTTTACTATTGCTACTGTTCAGTGTGTGGTCGGCCACGCGGCGGGGGTGGTGGC
The DNA here is from genome assembly GCA_965367965.1 of uncultured bacterium. Taxonomy (GTDB): domain Bacteria; phylum Verrucomicrobiota; class Verrucomicrobiia; order Verrucomicrobiales; family DEV007; genus JBBKXR01. The sequence continues at coordinate 4,086 of CBDULB010000151.1, forward strand.
TGATGCCAATTCCAATGCGATTGATAGTCAAACTTCAGGTAAGGCGTGTCCAGCCAATCGCCTCCGTCACGTCTGGAGATCAACAAGGCGTCGAGCAAGCCGGTGGTCAGTAACGTTCGCTCCACCGGCCACGGCGTTTCGCCGGAATGGAGCATCGATTCGATGTTCCTCAGAAAGATGGCAAAATGGAAATACGGCCGCAATTCCTGTGTCCAGAACAGCGTCGAATCGATCTGCGGTGTCGTGTCGTCTGCGTAACGCCACGCCGCCGTCCAGTTAGCTGCCGCACCGTTCAGAACCACCATCGATGCCCGCAATCCATCCTCGTAATCGATCACAAACAACACCGGTTCCTTGACCGCCTCCTCAAGCGGCCTGCGCCGCAGATACTGCTGCCGCTCCTGCCGATCCAGCGCCTGCTCAAACAACTCGCGATCATACCAGTCGCTGGTCCACACCTCCGCCCCGGTGATGCAACGTACCCGCTTCACACCCGTCTCACCACCTGATCGCCGCTCGACCAGACTCTGCATCGCTTCCAAACCGTGGAAACTGTAGGCATCGATCGGCCCGTAAGAAATGCCGACGATCTCCTTCAGCTTTGCACCGCGTTTCACATCGGTCGCCGGGTAGCGCCAAAGCCCAGGCACCGACGAACCCGCCATCAGCGGAAACTTCATCGCCTTCGACTGATCGTAAATCCACTTCGCATCCGCCCAGTTGTCAGCCAGATGCTTGTCACTGAACACCGGCAGCACCTTTCCGGTCGCTCTAAAAGTCTCGATCACCTCACCGAACAATCGCCGCTTAGGATACACGATCTGCTCTGTATCCGACACAGGATACTCTCCGTGTTCAGCGATCAGCATAACACCATCCACCGCCAACTGGTCGCCGCCCTCAGTGAGCGCTTCACGGACACTTTTCACCAGCGGAAAACCATACTTCGCCGAATGCGCCTTTCCAATATCCCGCTCCGGATACTGATCGATGTAGACCGACCCGAGCCGCAGGTTCGGATGCCGCCCGGTCCAGTCGAGCGAATCGCTCTCAGTGATCCTGCTCAGCAAAACATCTGCGTGCGAATTGTGATGATACACCGTGGTCGCCGCGGCAACCTTCGGCAACGCCTCAGGCTCCTCGTTCACCAATTTCATCCGGGCAATCGCATACACCAAAAAGCCCGGCACCTCGAACCGGATGCGATCGCCGTCACGATCGAAAGGCACACTCACCGCGTCTGCCTCCGGCGTAATCACTTCAACCGCACCGACCATTTTACCGTCGTCATTGTTGAGCCGGTAACTGACCTGCACAGGGCGGGAAGCGATCGGATTTTCGTCACCGGTGCCGCGCCCCGGGTCCGGTCGACCATTTTTCTTCGGCGGCAACTCTCTGCGATCGTAGTTCACCAAATGAATATCGATCTCGCCCCCACCCGCCGGTCGACTCACCGAGGCACGGACAAAAGGTCCCGCTTCAATCGCGCTCAACTCAGTCCGAACCCGGTCGCTCAATCCGCCATCATCGATCGATGGATCGACAATCGTGACGTAGCGCCCGGCAGCTTTGTCAGGGTCAAAAATGTCATCCGGCACCACATCGAACAACACATGCTCATCGAGCAGTCGCCGTCCTGCTATCTTAAATGCCTCGAGCGGTTCGAGATCGCCAGCGTGAACCGCCAGGCGCGGATACAACAGGACCACTTCGGCCATCGATTGATTGGCGTGAAAAATCTGATGGTAGTCCTCGATAAAACCGTAGTAATCGCGAAACACCTGGCGCGCATCCGGGTCGGGAAACTTCGCGTAGAAGCCCATCGGCGAGCCACCGTTTGCCGCCAGCTCAGCGATCGCCGACCGCGTGCGCACACCTTCATATTTGCCGAGGGTGAACGGCTTGTCGTCGAACGCGCCGCGAACGTAGCGGGCCTGCAGCGTCGCGTCGCCGAGCACACCGTTTTTTAAATCGGTGTAAACCGCGCTGGCGCCGGTGCTGTACCAGAGATAGTCCTCTCCTTTGCCCCACAGCCCGGCCGGCAACAGGCAGCGCTCATCACCCTTGATCTGATTAAAATCACTGAGATGATTCCACTGAGCAACGATCAGATCCGACTTCAGCGAACGCCCGTGTTTGATGAACACCTCGTCGAACACCTGCTTGTTGGAGATCTGAGACCAGCGCAGCATCTCCCGCCGCAACGGCGTCGACTCCTCCGGCGGATGCCAGGCAACGATCTCGTCGAAGACATGCGACTTCAAATCATCGATGCCCAACGCTTCCAGTCCGGCCGCGTCATGTCGCTGCTCTAGATACTTGCGAAAGTCCCGCTGACAGTGCTCGCAATGACAGTCGTGACGGTAGAAATAATTGGCGATAAAGCCATCCACACCCTGAGCAATCCCGACACTTACCCAGGCCTTGAGCACTTGCTGCCAGTTGGGGTTGCGCAGGCAGGCGTAATATTCGTGCATCTTACCGACCGAGTATTTGCCAATCGGCATCGGCCGGCCATCCTTATCCTTTTCAACAAAATCAAGCGGGTCCTCAACCGGCTTCGGCCCGAGCAGATCCTCGTCCCAAAGCTCGCGGTAAAATTTGAAAAAGCCACGCGGGCCGTCCGGCCCATCGGGTTCCCCCATCAGAAACTCGACGTTAAAATGCCCGATCACCTTGATCTTACGTTTACGCAGCTCGCGGTTCTTTTCACGAAACCACTTCGAGCATTCCGAAATTCCCTGCACCGGAAAATGAGCGGGGTAACCAGCAAACTGAGGCGTGTGCGAAAGGCTCCAGAAATGCCCGCCGTAAAACCCCAGCTGCACCAGTTCCGGTTTTGCCTGGTCGACAAAGTCCAGATACTCCGGCTCACCGTACTGCGACCAATGCGCAACCATACGAGTGAACTCGAATCTCGGCTCAGCCGCGACCGCCCGATGCGCATACGTCATACCAAGGCCGAAACCAATCAGAACTGCCGGGATCGATAAACGATAAAACGCCATTCCGGAGGCTGCGAAACCACCCGCCTTATGTAAACGGCGCAACTGCGCGGGCTGAGCCGCACCACGGTGGATTGGTGACCGATCGAACCGTAGCCCGTCATCGCGCCCACTCGACGCAGCAGTCTCGGGAAATATTTATCCCTTCGAAGCGAAACCGAGTGACTTGGAGCGCTCTTCATCTGCACGTAGAACCGCTTCTCTCTGCCTGAAGCTGTCGCGCTCCGAACGCCTCTGGCAGCGGCGAATTACGATGCGAATAACGCGGTCAATCATCCGAGGCTCGTCCGACGGCGACAATTGATCGCTGCCGGCTTCATCTGTTACCCTTTTTGCTGACCTCATCGATTTGAAAAAGTTGCGCACCCAGGATCTGAGGTATTTTTCGACCAGATCATCTTCGAGACTCAGGAATGTCTGAACTTCTCCGGGATCCCCTTGTCGACCGCACCGCCCGTACAACTGACGGTCAACCCGGGCGGAGTCGTGCCACTCCGTCGCAATCACGCAGAGCCCCCCGCGCTCCCTGACATCCGGCTCGATCTTAATGTCTGTCCCGCGACCGGCCATGTTGGTCGCGATGGTGATATGTCCCCGTTTACCGGCCGAAGCAATGATGGTTGCTTCGTCGCGGTGGCGGACGGCGTTGAGTACCTGACAACTCAGTCCCTTTTCAGCAAGCTTCGCAGCCAGCGTTTCCGAATGTTTCACGTTTCTGGTGCCGACCAAAACCGGCTGCCCCTGCTCGTGGCGAATGGCGCACTCTCGAATTATCGAGTTCCACTTGTCATCCATCGTCGTTGTTATGTGAGGCTTGAACTCGACTCGACGACAAGGCTTGTGCAGCGGGATACGCGACACTCTCAAGCGATAAACACGCCACAACTCGGCAGCCGCCTCGTTGGCTGTACCAGTTGCCCCCGTTAAAACATGGAATTGGCGAAAGAAACGCTGAAAACTGATGCTCGCGACCGTTTCTGCCGGAGACGAAATCTCGACCCCCTCTTTCGCTTCAACCGCCTGATGCAAGCCCTGCCTCCAGCTCCGTCCCGGCATGCGCCGCCCGGTGCTCTCATCTACGATGACAATCTTTCCATCTTCGACCACGTACTGCTTGTCGCGAATGAAAAACTCCCGTGCCTCCAGAGCCCGTTGGATCATTTCCACGCGACGGGTCGTGCCCTGCCACATCCCGGGCAACTCTCCGGACGCTTCGCTGACTTTCTGATAGCCGGGCTCCAAAAGCTTGACCGTCCTTTCGCGCTCCCTGGTTTCGTAATGAACACCATTTTCGAAATAGGCTGCCACCGCAAAGGCCTGAATGGCAGCCTGCTCAAGAATCTTGTTCTCCTTCGGCTGACTGATGATCAGCGGAGTCACCGCCTCATCGATCAAACCGTTGTCAGCTTCGTCGACGATTACCGTGTGCAGTCCGCGCAGCACCCGCTGATTTTCACTTGCCGCTACTCCGCGGTACATCTGCCGAATGAGGCGCCGACCGGGATGATTGAGAGTTTCTTCGGTGAGTTCGTCACGAAGGTAGTCGGCAGCGAGCTCTTTCGCGGTAGTGTAAACGACATCACCAAAATACTGTTCCTCACGCTCCTGCGGAGACATTTCGCCGACCACATAGCCGCAAGTGACTCCGCACAGGTCAAAGAACCGCGACAAATTCTTCGCATCCCGTTCGGCAAGATAGTCGTTGGCGGTAACCACATGGCAGGGACGACGGGTCCATGCGTGAATCACGGCGGTCATCGCAATCGATAAGGTCTTGCCTTCACCGGTAGCCACCTCGGCAAGATTCCCGTCGAGCATGGTCAGGGTAGCCATCACCTGCTCCTCATGCGCAAACAGACCGAGTCTGCGACGCCCGGCTTCGACAATGGCACCGAGAAACTCCGCCCGAATGTCGGCAACCATTTCGGGACGCATTCTCACCTCCGCACGAAATTTGGCCAACTCCGATTTCAGGTGCTCGAGAGAATTCGCCTCGCGTTCATTGGTGATCGCGATCACCGCTTTTGCCTGCGCTCTGAGCGACACGACCGTCGTCGTTCGTTTGCGGAAATGCCGCGACAGCTTATGACAAAAACTGTCGAGGCCCGTGTACAACGTGGGAGCCGTCGCGACCTCGGCGGTTCGGTAATATTGGGTAGGAGTCAACGCCTGTGAGTTTAGAACCTCCCACCTGCCTCTGCAATCCAAGACCAAATTAGATTACGCGGATCGTGGCCGAACCGAAAGAAAGTGCTCCTTCGTCGTCGACCGCCAGATAGCGAACACTATCGAGCCCAAAATATCCGACAGCGGCTGTGTAATCCGACGTTCCGGAGATGCTGCCGACGAGCGGTGGCAGAATTGACACCAGCCCGACCAGAATTCCGTCGTCACTGCCGCCCGCCAGTAGATCGAGGGTGACCGTGCTGTTGGCCGGAACCTCAATCACCGGATTATCCGCCAGCACAGGTGCGATGTTCGCCGGGTTACCTGGTTGATTAACGATATCGAGTCTACCGACACGGAAAATATCGTTGCCCGCCCCGGTGTTAACCACGTTGCCGTCGCGCCCACCGGCTCTGATGTTGTCATCGCCGTCGCCACCAAACAGGGTGTTAGCCCCACTGCTATCATTCAACTTGTCGTTATCAATACCGCCGTCGAGAAAGTCGTTACCGCGGCTTCCATCGAGCGAGTCGTCGCCGTGACCACCGAACAGTTGATCGTCATCGTTGTCCCCCTTCAGCGTGTCGTTCTGCTCACCGCCATTGAGTTGATCATTTCCGTTACCACCGTTGATGGTATCGACGCCTACTCCGCCGTCGCCAAAGTCATTACCATCATCGAGTCGAATCTTATCGGCGCCGTGGTTGCCGAGCACGATATCGTCACCGGCCTTTGCGGTAACAGTATCGTCGCCGTGGCCGGCATCGATGAAGTCATTCTGCTCACTGCCGGTGATCTTGTCGTTTCCGGCGCCGCCATAGATATCGAAAGCGATCGTTTCGATGCGACGGTCAACCGTAATGGTGTCTTTGCCCGCCCCGCCGAATATGACAATGCGGGAAAAGGTTCCTGCGATGTCCTCGCGATAGATCGGGTTCAACCGGTTCGTTGTTTCGCTCAGGTTGACATAAACCGCATCATCGAGCTTTGAAGCTTTCACATCGATCTTATCGTCGCCGGTGCTGCCGCCGATCAACAGCACATCATCGATCACCAGATAGTTACTGATGACGATGTTGTCGATGCGAGCAAAGCCGCTTTTCGCGAACTGATCGCCATTGATCACGCCGAATTGAATGCTGTAAGTGCCAATTTCGTGCGCCACGAAGGTGAAATTCACCCCTTCTCCGACAGCAACAACGTCACCCGCCTCATTGAACACCAGCCAGCGTGTATCCGGATCGGTCAGGCCGCCGGGAAGGACACCAGCATAGCCGAGCGTTTGACCACGGACTCCGGCCAGAGGTCCGCCCGCAGTCACCGTGAAGTCAGCGGCGTAGGTCGGCGCTTCAAATCCGAGCACTGTGGCATCACTGCTGGCAGCTATGCCTGCCTCAGCGGCAATCACGTCCAATAACAGTAACTTCAGAGGTACGGCCAGATTGGTGAAGACGATATCGGTAAAATCAATGAGGTCCTGGCGAGCCAGACTGCGAAGCTCGGTGGCCTCACTGATGACATTCGATCCGACCCGGTCGTAGACGCGATCTTCGCCTGTTCCGCCGTCAATAACGTCCGATTTCACGAGGTTACGGGCCGAGCCTTTGAGACCGTCGATGTTGCGGAAAACCCTCTTGATCGAGAACGCCTTAACCTTCAAGTCCAGTCGAACGCCGGGCTGATCGCCTGCGGATATGAAGGTCACTTCGATGTTGTCACCAATGATGAAATCATCACCGGCATCACCATTGATACGATCATTACCAACGGTAAACACAACAGTCGTGCGCGCTGTCTTGTTACTGATGCTGAGGAATTTGCTGATGTCGGCGAGCAGGTCATTCGCCTGTTTGGCAGCCAGTCTGATGGCGACCTTGTCGGCTGCGTCCGGAGTCGTTTCGAATGCAAGCGAGACGATCGCGGCATAGTCGCCGATGATCAGGTCGTCGCCTTCGCCACCGCGCAGGTCATCGTTGCCGATCGAGATGTCGATCGTCGAATCGAACGGGATCAGACGAACCAGGCGACTGTTCGGCATGCGCTTGCGGAAATCGTCGTGGTCATTCTTTACATGATCTTTCAGCGCAGCAGTCAACGCTCTGTTCTGAAGAGTAAGCGCCCTGTCCATATCGCGCAGGGTCACCTTATCGATGGTCGGGTAAACATCGCTGAGCTTGGTAAAGCGGATGCCGGCGATCTCGCTGGTGATGTAGGTCGCGTCGTCGCCGATGATCAAATCGTCACCACCGTCACCGAAGATGATGTCGTTGCCGATGATGATGTCATGGTTGTCAGGTTTGACGATGTCCCCGCGGCGCGGCGCTTTCAGGTCGGGATTATTGCGAACCGCCTCGTCCACCTGTGCTTGAGTCACCAAAAGGTTGGCCTCCGTGACCAGATACATCACGTCAGTCGCGACCCATTCGAGTTGGCGGAGGAAAGCGTGGAACTCGAGCGCAGCAGCTACGGTATCGGCATTATCCACAGGGAACCCGGTCTGGAACGGCGTGCTGATGATGGCGTCATCGCCGATGATGGTATCGTTACCCTCACCTCCAAAGATAATGTCATTACCTACCACGACGTCGTGATCGGTCGGAGAGTCGGAAATCGGCGGGAATCCGGGAATGGTGTCCTCGGCCAGATTGTAATCGACCGACAAGCGATCGAAAGCGTCGATCATTTCAAACAGCGCCTCGGTGAGATCCGTAAGCGCACGATCGATTTCGCGGATACCATTGAACAGCGGCGCCGTGATCGACACGTTGTCACCGACAATGAAATCGGAACCGTTTCCACCGTAAATTGTATCCTGAGCGGCGAGCATGTCGGTGTGGTAAAGCACATCCGGAATGACTGCCAGATGCGGCACGAAAGTCGCACCATCAGTGCGCAGGAGATTTCCGGCTCCGGCAAGATCAGCAAACTGCTCGACTGTCTGCGGGACATAGCGGATACCCGGCACATCAAACACGTAGTCGCCGGGTTTCGCCGTCACCCGCGGCACAACCAACGAGCCGCCTGGATCGAGAATGATCGGCACGCCGTCTGCCACGTCGATAAGACGGAGTCCATTAACGATCTGCGGCAGATCGGTCTTGAACGGCAGCGTATTACTGATCGAGTCGCCGACCAGAATATCGTCGCCTTCTCCGCCATCGATGAAGTCACTGCCACGACCGCCGAACAGCAGATCGTCGCCATCTCCACCGATCAAAGTATCGTCGAAGGCCTCCACCATATCGATAAGGATGAGGTCGACGTCCCACGCGAAGTTGTCGTCGTTAAGAATCTGCTCACCTCCGCCCGGAAGAATTGCTCCACCGGCAAGGATGAGATCGGCCTCGATCAACTTGCGGGCCAGATCTTCGTCGAGTTCCCGCAACGGCGTGGTGTCGGCGTGAATGATACCGGTGATGACGCCAACATCCTCGACAAAGATGTCGCGATGCCATGAACCGTTGGCGTTGACACGCGGTGCTCCATTATCATCGAAGTCGCGGATGATCTCACCGTCGCCGCCGATCGCAGTATCCGCCCCTGCGCCGCCATCGATGGTATCGGCTCCGAGTTCACCGTAAATTTCGTCGTCGCCGTTGTCGCCGAAGATCGTGTCATCACCGCGCTGGCCATGAATAATGTCCTGCCCGTCGTCACCGCGAATGGTGTCGTCGCCAGTGATCAGATCGATATTATCGAAGCGGGTAATCTCGCGAATCACGTCCGGGAACGGCGGGTCGTAGCGCTCCCACTCGAGAGTGGCTTCGTCAACGATGGTGCGCAGGATGATGCCGTTATCGCCGAGAATGACATCGGCCCCGTCACCCGGAGTGCTTTCGGGTTCGTCGCCACCGTCGATGATGTCATCGCCATCCTGACCACCGATGACGTTGTGTCCACCGGTGATATCGTCTTCGTCGGCACCGCCATAGATGGTGTCACCTCCCTGCTGACCGAGGATGCGGTCGTCGTCGCCATCACCGCGACTGGTGTCGCCTGCCCCGCCATCACTATCCTGAGTAAAGATCGAGCGGTAATCCTGAGCAACCGGCAGGTTGCGGTCGAGAAGACCGTGGTCACCGAGCAGGATATCCTGACCGTCGCCACCGCGAATATCGTCGCTGTCGGTGCCGCCGAACACCACGTCATTGCCACCGAGGGCTGAGATGGTGTCCTGTCCACCGAGCGTCGGATCCGTGGTGATCAGCAGTCCGAGCACAAGATTCTGATCGCTGAACTTATCGAGTGGACCACCGTGTCCGAACACTGCCGCGGCGAGGGCTTCCAATTCGGCGAGTGTCAGGGTTTTCACCTGCTCATCGGTCGGCTCCGTGCCGGGCAGGAAGTATAGCGCACGACCGCGATCACCGAGAATGTGATCATCATTGCTGCCGCCCGTGAGGGTATCGTCACCGATGCCTCCGATCACGGTCAGTTTCGCGGTTGAACCGGATCCGTCGACGATGTCGTTATCGGTGGCTGTGCCGAGCGGATTGGGCAA
>CBDULB010000152.1:0-13529 GCA_965367965.1 uncultured bacterium
GGGTCGGTTTTTTGGCTCTGTTCGGCATCGCCACCGACGACGGCGTCATCATGGCGACTTATCTGCAGCAGAAGTTCAAAGAGAATGAGCCCGACACGATTGAGCAAATTCGCGAGACCACCGTCGAAGCGGCAGTAAAGCGCAACCGGCCGGCGATGATGACCACCGCGACCACTTTGCTGGCGCTGATTCCGGTGCTGACCAGCACCGGTCGGGGCTCCGATGTCATGGTGCCGATGGCGATTCCGACCTTCGGCGGGATGACCGTGGCGGTGTTAACGGTGTTCGTGGTGCCGACGCTGTACTGCGGCATTGCAGAGATCAAATGGCGCTACCGCAAGCGGCGGGCTTCTGCTCAAAGTTCCTCCGAATCCACGCCCGAACCAAAACTTTCATGAAAAAAATAACCGCAATTCTCATTCTCCCTTTCTTTCTGGTGGTCGGCTGCACTTCGCCGAGTCCGCAAGTAGCCGCTGTGCCTGCCGGGGAGGGGCGCGCGCACAACCACGCTGATCATCAACATGGTCAATCCACCGCTACTGCAGGTCAAAAAAAAGCTGAAAAACCTGGTGCAGCTGATTCGGTAAGCGCCGCGAAGCCGTATCCGCTCGACACGTGTATTGTCTCGGACGAGCCGCTGGAATCCATGGGAGATACGATTGTTGAGGTCTATCAGGGGCAAACCATCAAATTTTGCTGCAAGGGTTGCGTTAAGGATTTTCACGCAGACCCCGATTCCTATCTCGCCAAACTGTGAGATGGGAGAGAGCGGAATTTTGAGGGGTAATTGGTCCACTGGTGTTATATTTAGGTAAGCTCAAATCCGTACCCTGATGAACGACGAAGAAATAGACCGCCGCCTTTCGGAATGGCAGGTCGATGTGCCGGAAGATTCGCACTTTCGGTCGGCGGTGTGGCGTGAAATTGCCATGCGTGATTCGGGTTCTTTTGCGCGGAGCGCTTGGGAGCTCCTCGAAAAGCTGATGCGGCCGCGGCTGGGAATTCCAGTCGGTGCGACCGCACTTCTATTGACGGTTTCAATGGCGGCGGTTCACGGCATGCAGAACCGCGAAAAAACCTGGGACGAACTTGCTCAGAGTTACACTCAACAGATCGATCCGGTAACTCATTCGGCAGAACTTCACGGCAATTTGCACGGCCATTAAAGACTGAGACCCATGGTTCGAAACATCGTGATCGTCCTGATTGGTCTGGCACTTCTCACCAGTGTCTACACGGGGGTGTACCGATTGATTACTTCGGATGCCGACGAGGCGATGACGGCTGAAAGCCCGGAACTGGAGTGGCTCCGCCGCGAGTATCAGGTCACCGATGAGCAGTTTGCCGAGATTCGCCGTCGGCATGAGGCACACGACATCATTTGCAAAGAGCTGTGTTTGGGATTGGTCGGAGCTCAGAACAAACTCGATGCGGCCATCGCGGCCTCGCCCGAAATGGGAGCTGAGGTAACTGGAGCCTTGGAGGCGTGGAGCGATCAGCGCGAGATTTGCCGACAGGCGGCGATCGAGCACATGTACGCCATCAGTTCGGTTATGGAGCCGGCGCAGGCGGTGCGGTACCGCGAGAGGATTTACCGGGAGCTCATCGTTGCCGGCCGCATGCCTCACATCGACGAACACGGTGAGTTTCACGACAAGCTGATCGAGCATGCGGCTCCGGCGGAAGTCTCCCGTTCCGCTGATGACTGACTCCTCGTCAGGCGAAAGCGAGCGTTCACAAAAGTCAGGCGATTCAGCGGTCGCCGATGGCGAAGCCATGGCGCGGCTTCGGCACGGGGATGATGTCGCTTTGAACGAGTTGATGGACCGCTGGCGGAAGCCGGTGCTCGCTTATCTGTATCGAATGACGGGCGACTACGAGACCGCCGCTGATCTGGCTCAGGAGGTGTTTGTGCGGCTCTACCGGAATCGTCGCAAGTATCGACCGACCGGATCGGTGTCATCGTACATTTTTACCATTGCCGCCAACCTTGCGAAGAATCATTTCCGGTGGAGAAAGCGCCATCCGGAAACTGCCTTGAGTGATGAGATTGCGGCCTTTTTAGGAGCCGATTCGAGCAGTCTGTCTCCGGCGAAATCGTTGGAAAACTCGGAGCGGGGCACAGAAATCCGCGAAGCGGTTCAAAAGCTTCCGGAAAAACTCAAAACGCCGTTGCTGCTGTTTCATTTCAACGAGTTGGCGCAGGCTGAGATCGCAAAAATTTTAAACTGTTCGGTGAAGACCGTTGAGACGCGCCTCTATCGGGCGAGAAAACTGCTGAAGAACGATCTCACGGCGCTCAGAGAAAAGTGACCTTTTTTGAGGGGGCGGATCCGCCCCGGTGTTTCGCTTCACAGATCGATTCTCACCAGCGGTGACAATCGATCGATCCACGGTGGGCCGCGCATTTCACCGATTTCGGTCTGCTTGATAAAACATCGTTAAACAACAATCCTATAAATCCCATGTTCAAAAAACTATTCCTCCGGTTAGCATGCTTTTGCCTTGCTCTGCTCACTTCAGTGACCGTCCACGCAGCCGATAAGAATCATAAACATCACGGCCACAGTGCTCATGCCGGGCATCTTTTGGAGGGCTACATCGCGGTCGCCGATGCACTCTACAAAGACGATCTCAAGGCTGCTCAGAAAGCGGCGAAGGGCATGATCAGCCACGACGAAGACAGTGCTCTCACAAAACCTGCGGCGGAGATCGCTGCGGCGGAAGATATGGCCGCAGCGCGCGAGGCTTTTAAGGCCATGAGCGCCGAAGCGATGAAAATCGCAGAAGCGGACAAGGACGGAAAATATACTGTCATGAACTGTCCGATGGTCAAAGGCGGTGGCGGGGATTGGTTGAGCGTCGATGGCAAAGTGAACAATCCTTATTTCGGAGCTAAAATGCCGCATTGCGGCGGTCCGAAGAAATAGCCTTGAACGAAGAGGTTCCCCCCTCTCGATCGGGTGCTCGCTGTAACTGGCGGGCACCCGATTCACGCTATTCTAAATAGAATAAGTTGGTTCTAATTTTTACCAGCCTTTATGAATCACGACCATCCCGAGAAGCCTGACGAAGCCGCAGAGCCGGAAGTAAAGTCTCACTGCTGTTCTCATGGTGATGCCGCTGCGCGCGAGCCTGTCCGTGAACACGCCACCACTGCGGTCAACTCCGGGGGAGGCGTTCGCTACACCTGTCCGATGCATCCGGAAGTGGTGTCCGATCAGCCGGGCGACTGCCCGAAGTGTGGCATGGCCTTGGAAGCGATGGGCGTGCCGCTGAATGAAAGGAAAACCATCTATACCTGCCCGATGCATCCGGAGATCGAGCAGGACCATCCAGGTGACTGTCCGAAGTGCGGAATGCCGCTTGAACCGAAGACGGTGGTTTCCGGTGGAGATGACCATGCGGCGGCAGAGATCCGTCACCTTTCAATCAGATTCTGGATTGGTCTGGCTCTGACGGTGCCGGTGTTTCTGATTTCGATGGCTAAGATGATACCGGCGCTCGGGATCGAACGCTGGTTGCCTGGCGGAGTCTCCAAATGGATCGAGCTCGGGCTGACCACACCGGTAGTGTTCTGGGCGGGGTGGATGTTCTTCCGCAAAGGTTGGCAATCGATCGTCAACCGGCACCTCAACATGTTTACCCTGATCATGATCGGGGTGGGGGCCGCCTACCTATACAGTGCGGTGGCAGTATTGATGCCGGACATTTTTCCCGACTCATTTCGTCACGGTGGCGAGATCGGATTGTATTTCGAGGCGGCGGCTGTGATCACTGTGCTGGTGTTGCTCGGCCAGTTGCTCGAGGCGCGCGCACGCGGCCGCACTGGCGAGGCGATTCAGTCGCTCATGGGATTGGCGGCAAACGAGGCACATCGCATCGTCGACGGACAAGAGGAAGATGTGCCGGTCGAGGATATTCAACCGGGCGATCTGTTGCGGGTCAAGCCGGGTGAAAAAATCCCCATCGACGGCGTCATCACTGATGGTAAAAGCCACGTCGACGAGTCGATGATCACCGGTGAACCGGTGCCGGTTGAGCGCGGTGCAGGTGACCAGGTCATCGGTGCCACCGTCAACCAGACCGGTGCTTTTGTGATGCGTGCTGAAAAGATCGGCAGTGAGACGTTGCTGTCGCAGATCGTTCACATGGTGGCTGAGGCGCAGCGCAGTCGTGCACCAATTCAAAAATTGGCCGATACCGTCGCCGGTTGGTTTGTTCCTGCGGTATTGGTGATTGCGGTCATCACCTTTGTTGTGTGGTCGATATGGGGGCCGTCACCGGCGATGGCCTACGCGATTGTCAATGCGGTCGCGGTGTTGATTATCGCTTGTCCGTGCGCGCTCGGGCTGGCGACACCGATGTCGATCATGGTTGGCATTGGGCGCGCCGCGAAAGAGGGGATACTGGTGAAAAATGCCGAAGCCATTGAGCGTATCGAAAAGGTCGATGTGCTGATCACCGACAAGACGGGCACGCTCACGGCGGGGCAGCCTTCGGTCACCGATATCGTCACTGCCGAAGGCGTGTCGGAATCGGATTTGTTGAGTCAGTCAGCAAGCCTGGAGAGCAGTAGCGAGCACCCACTGGCGCGGGCGATTGTCACTGCCACCCGGGAAAAGTCGCTGACGATTGTCGACGTTGAGAATTTCGAATCGCATACCGGTGGAGGTGTCAGTGGCGAGGTGAGTGGTCGCACAATCGTCGTTGGCCAGGCGGCATTTCTCGAGTCGCGCGGCATCGAACTGAGTGAATCGCTGCGCGACACGGCGACGCAACTTCAGGAGGCTGCGAAAACGGTGGTGTGGGTGGCTTCCGGAAGCGATGTTATCGGATTGATCGGAATTGCCGATGCGATCAAGGAGACCTCGCGCGGCGCAGTTGCCGCATTGCACGAACTCGGTGTGCGCTTGATCATGGCGACCGGCGACAACGAAGCCACGGCCCGTGCGGTCGGTCGCGAGTTGGGAATCGATGAAATCCACGCTGGACTTTCGCCGCAGGAAAAGATCGAGCTGGTCAAGCGTCTGAAAGCCGAAGGCCGGGTAGTGGCAATGGCGGGCGATGGTATCAACGACGCGCCGGCTCTCGCCGAAGCTGATGTTGGCATCGCCATGGGCACCGGTACCGACGTCGCCATCGAGAGTGCGTCGGTGACTCTGGTGAAGGGTGATCTCAATGGGATTTCCAAAGCGATGCATTTGGGCCGCGAGGTCATGAAGAATATACGTCAGAACCTGTGGTTTGCCTTCGGTTACAACGCACTTGGGGTGCCGATTGCCGCCGGGGTTCTCTATCCTCTGGTTGGCCTGCTACTCAGCCCGATGATTGCCGGCGCGGCGATGAGTTTCAGTTCGGTGTCGGTGATTTTAAACTCTCTTCGTTTGAGAAAATGAGATTGGCGTTTCGTTTCGTGCTCAACTCCGGGAAGGGGGCGTCTTGCACGCAAGGCATTGCATTTTGCGAGGATGGCGGGGCTCACTTTTTACGCTAACGTTTATTGAGCCGCCGTAGACTGGCGATTCCTGGTGCCTCAGGGCATCTGGCACGTTTCTCGCGAAGTATAGTAAAGGTCGTCGGCGGAAGCTGCCGGCTGCCCACTATATTTTAAACCGGGCGCAACGAGATAGATTATGTCTAAAACGGCGACAATTCACCGCATCGTCACTGCGGATCACTTCTGCCCGTGGGGTATCAAGGCACTCGACCTTCTGAAACGGAATGGCTACGAGATCGAAGATAAGCATCTGGAAAGCGACGCAGCCAACGATGCCTACAAAGCAGAAAACGGTTACGATGAGACGCCTCAGATCTTCATCGAGGGCGAGCGTGTGGGAGGATATGATCAACTTCGCGAGTACCTCGGCCTTGGCCCGGACCCCAAGCAAGGCGAGACTTACCAGCCGGTCGTCGCAGTGTTCGCGGTGACCTTGCTGATGGCGCTGACCACCAACTGGGCGCTGCAGGGTGAGCTCGCCATCATTCGCGTGTTGGAGCTGTTCATCGCTTTCAGCATGTGTGTTTTGGGGATCTTGAAACTTCAGGATCTGCAGTCCTTCGCGACTGGCTTTGTGCAGTACGACTTAATCGCGCAACGCTACGTTCCGTATTCCTACATTTATCCTTTCGTTGAAGCTGGAGCAGGTATCCTGATGATTGCCGGACTGTTCACTTGGATCGCGGCTCCTGCAGCGCTCGTCGTCAGCACCGTCGGAGCGATCTCGGTTGTCAAAGCCGTCTATATCGAAAAGCGCGATCTCAGCTGTGCCTGCGTGGGTGGTGGCAGCAGCGTGCCGCTGGGCTTTATCTCGCTGACCGAAAACCTGATGATGATGACCATGGCGGTCTGGATGATGGCTAAGGCTTGGCTCGGTGGATAAGCATTTAATATTAACCAGCGGATTCGTCCTGATAAGCCAGAAAGTGACGCAGTTACATTCGTGGACTCGTTCTTTCTGTCACTCGGCCTTGGCATCTTGCTGTTCGTCAATTATGACGCCCTGAAGACAACGGTTGGGCTGGGCGGTGCGGGACCACTAGTGCGCGTTATCTCGCGAACAATTTGGAACACTGCCCTGCTACTGCACCGCTCGCGCCTCGGATGCACTGCTTTTTTACGTGCTGCAGGAACCGTTATTGCCCTGGTTTCGATAGCCGTCTGGGTGGTGGGAATCGCACTGGGTTACGGCCTGATACTCGCCTCTGATCCGGGCGGCATCGTTAATGGAACAACCCGAAATGTCGCAGACCCATTTGAAAGGATGTACTTTCTGGGGTTTTCTCTGATGACTCTCGGGATAGGTGATTTCGTTCCCATTACCAAGTTGTCGAAAATAGTTACGCTCGCCGCTTCCCTGAATGGACTTTTCCTTGTCACCCTGTCGATCACCTATCTGATTCCCGTCGTTTCCGCTGTCCTGAGCAAGCGACAGCTTGCGAGTGCTATTTCCAATCTCGGAAATTCAGCACAGGAAATCCTTGAGAACGGCTGGGACGGCAGTTCCTTTGAGAGGCTGATTCTTAGTTTTCTCCACATCGGAGAGATGTTGGATGTCCATACGCAAAGACACTTCGCATTTCCGGTAATCCATTATTTCCATAATGGCGAACGACGAACGGCGTTCGCTCCGGCCATCATCGCCCTGCACGAAGCGGTGACCGTTCTTACCGAACAGGTAGCTCCGCAAGCTCGGATTCCGGAAATGTCGATTGCGCCGGTTCGGGATGGTCTGAGCGACATCGTTCGCGTGTTGGAAAGTCACTATCCTCAGGATCCGGCAGCGGTGCTGCCTCGCCTTGAAGTATGCATCGGCGATTGCGGCATTCCAAGCGTCGCCGGAGGCACTGCTCTACTAAGCGATAAAGCGGCAGGCTCGCGACGCATTCTTGAATCTTTCCTCAATGACAGTGGCTGGCGATCCACAGATGATAGGTAGAATTTTTCCGCTTGAAGCAAGCGGTCAGGAACCCGGCCGTTGACCTATCGGGAATTTTCCTAATGAACTGAGAATTTAACGCGTAAAAGACTATGATCAGACATTGCATATTGCCGGTTGTCTCTTGCAGATTGCAACAATGTGGGCCGCGGTTAGCCTTGCGCCCCTTACTTTTTGGCTGGCAACTTTCAGTTCAGCCAGAGGCGTTCGTGCTTGTGTCGGCGGGTCTGTAATCGACTTAGCCACGCCTCGCTACGGTTACTGCTGACCGATCCGGTACGATTTGTGCGCTTGTCCGCCCGTGCCACAAGGCGCAACCGGGCGCTTCAATTTTGAACGTTGCGATGCATACAGGCATTGAAGCGAACAAAACAAACCTCTATTAAATAATGAAAGGAAGTTATTCAAAATTCGGGCTGATGATGGCAGTCTCGTTCGTGATCATGTATGCCATCATGTTTCTCAACGCGGCGCAATTCGACCACGTGATGCTCAGCTACACGCGAACTTACATGTCGGTTTTAATGATCGCATCGATGGCGATTGTGATGCTCCTTTTCATGCGGAAGATGTATGAAAATACGAAACTCAACACCGCGATCCTCGTCATCTCGGCGGCCGTTTTCGCCATCGTCCTGGGCATGTTGAGAACGCAGACTCCGATAAAGGACATTCAGTACATGAAAGCGATGATCCCGCATCACTCGTCGGCGATCATGGTCAGCCAGGCGGCAACATTTGAAGATCCGGAAAGCGCGAAGCTGGCGAAGGAAATCATCGAAGCGCAAAAGCGGGAAATCGCTCAGATGAAAAAAATTATTTACCGCTTGGAAAATGATGGTTGAAACCTTCGGCGTAAGCACAAAGCAGACAAATTCCATGTTTCCTGTCGTGCTCACGATTTTTGTCCCGATAGATTTTCTGGAATTGCCCGACCAGTTCTTAAGGTCTCAGGGAACGTGTCTGGACTGCCTTGGGTTTTCTGTTAAAGCGGAGGCGAGCGGACATTTGATCTCATGGAGCGATTTTGCAGTCCCTGCTATATGCGAACAAATATTGTGCGTAACAGGTGATTTAACCCTCTACACCGCAGACGACCGTCAACGGATTGACGGGTCGCCGTCTCATTTTTCCTGATTTTTAGAACCTGCCATCTCGCTATTATGACATCGACTACAATTTACCGCCTTAGTCTGCCGATCCTCATTCTTACAGTCTTGTGCGGTTCGCTGCGTGCCGGGACTGTCGAATACGATCTCACCATCGAACGTGGTACGGTCAATTTTACCGGCAAAGAACGGCCGGCGATGACCATTAACGGAGGCATTCCGGGACCGGTGGTCGAGTTTACTGAAGGTGACGATGCGGTGCTGCGCGTGCATAACGCGATGGACGTGCCGACATCGATTCATTGGCACGGTCTGCTGGTTCCGCCGGATATGGACGGCGTTCCTTTTATCACCTATCCGCCGATCCAGCCGGGCAAAACTTTCACCTATCGATTTCCGATCCGTCAGTCGGGTACTTACTGGTACCATTCACACTCCGAGCTGCAGGAGCAAAAGGGTGTGTATGGAGTCATCGTGATTCATCCTCGTCGCCCGGATCACCGCGTCGACCACGACGTGGCAGTTTTACTTTCCGACTGGACGGATGAAAGCGTTCACGAAGTGATGAAGACGCTGCGTCGCGGCAGTGAATATTATTCGATTAAAAAAGGCAGCGCGATCAGCCTCACCGAGGGAGCGAAATACGGGATGCTCGGCGGTTTTTTCGAACGCGAACTGTTGCGTATGCCGGAGATGGATATTTCCGATGTCTACTACGATCGCTTTCTCGCCAACGGTCAGCCGGAGATGTTCATCCCGGCAAAGCCCGGGGAGACAGTCCGGCTGCGCCTGGTCGATGGATCGGCGTCGACGTTTTTCTATGGCGAGTATGCCAGGGGGCCGATGACCATTGTCGCCGCAGACGGCCAGCCGGTGGAACCGGTGAAACACGACCGGCTGTTGATCGGGACCGCAGAATCCTACGATGTCTTGCTCACGGTGCCGCCGGGAGGGGGAGCCTGGGAGTTCCGGGCCACGGCGCACGATTCATCGGGTCACGCATCGATCTGGATCGGTGATCCCAAAGGGGAACGACGCTCTGCGCCGGATGTTCCAGTTCCTAATCTTTACTACTCGATGGGCATGCCGACCTTAGGTCAGATCTTTGCCTTCACGCCGGCGGGCACCATGGGCATGCCTACCGGCAAGGTCGATGCTGGTAAATTCGACAGTCCCGGCATGACAATGAATATGGATATGGATATGGGCATGGAGATGCCAGGCGGGATGAAGATGAAAGACGCCATCAACACCGGTCTTGCCGGTCAGCCACCGCACGAGGAGCAACCGGCAGTGGGCATGGGCATGAGTTTGCCGGAGGAGACCGGGGACGCTCCGAGTGGGGGATCGAGCATGGGCATGGGCTCGATGAAAATGGGCGGCAGGAAGGGCCACGACATGGCGATGGACGACTCCGGTATGGATCGCTCGGGTATGGATCACTCGGGGATGGGGCATTCAGCTAAGCCCAAGAGTGAAAGTATGGGCGGCATGGAGGGAATGCACGACATGCAGATGGGTCCGAAGATTGGCGGCCCCTACTCGAAGCCTTATTTCAAAAACGGTCGCGAGATGGTGGTCGATGGCATGGACCCGAAGCGGCCATTGCCTCCGTATCCGAAACTGCGGGCGACTCACTCCACTAAGCTCGATTCATCGAAACCTGTGCGGGAGATCCGTCTGACGCTCGATGGAAACATGGATCGCTACGTGTGGTTTTTGAATAACAAGGCGCTGCACGAGAGCGATCAGATTCATATCAAGGAAGGCGAGGTGGTGCGCTTCATCATGGTCAACCGGACGATGATGTACCACCCGATGCACCTGCACGGACATTTCTTCCGGGTCATCAACGGCCAGGGCGATCGCGCGCCGCTCAAGCACACGGCAGTCGTGATGCCGATGGCGACCACGGTGTTCGAGTTCGATGCCAACGAGGTCGGTGACTGGTTTTTTCACTGCCACCTGCTCTATCACATGCACAGCGGCATGGCGCGCGTGGTCGAATACGACAACTTCACGCCGGCTCCGGAAACGGCCGCGGTGCGTCACAAGCTGTTCGAAGATATGCCTTACTTTTACGGGGCGGGCGACTTCCTTTCGCATATGACCGAAGGCGCCGTGGAGCTTTCCGCGATCCGCTACTCCGGTCGGGCTGCATGGGAAATCGGTTGGGGGGAAGTCGAGGAGACGGAGTATGAAATCGACGTAACTGCGAATTACTTTCACAACCGCTTCCTCAGTCTATTTGCGGGCGCGGAAGTGACCAACAATGAGGCTTACGACGATGTGCGCGCGATCGTCGGCTACCGCTACCCTTTGCCGATGCTGATCGACACGTTTGGCTGGGTCGATTCGGAGGGCGAATTTCGTTTCGGTGCATCAAAGAGCTACCCGATCACGGATCGTCTGCACATTTTCGGCGAAGTGGAATACGACACCCGCAACGAATACGAGTGGTCAGCAGGTCTGGAATACATCGTCAGCAAGAACCTGTCGGTGACCGGGAATTTTCATTCTGAATTCGGGGTGGGTGGAGGCTTGAGCCTGAGATTTTGAATCTTCGTTGAGGGGCCGGGCGCTGCCCGGGGTTATTGTTATCGGAGCGGAGTACTTGTCCCGACTCCGACCCCTCCGATGCGAATTCTATCCGCTTTTATTTCCAGTGTTATTGTCCTGTTGGCAGGTCAATTTACGGCTCGTGCGGATCTGACGAACTACGACCTTACGATAGCGGAGACCCGTATGGCTCCCGCGGGGGAGCAAGTTCGTGCATTGACCATCAATGGCGGCATACCGGGGCCGACCCTGCGTTTTCGCGAGGGCGACAGTGCCCGGATCGTTGTGCGCAACGGGTTGCGCAATGAGCAGACCAGCATTCACTGGCACGGTCTGTTGGTGCCAAATGCCATGGATGGCGTGCCTTACCTCACCACGCCCCCGATCGAAGCGGGCACTGAGAGGGTCTTCGAGTTTCCGCTCAAACATGCCGGAACCTATTGGTATCACAGTCACACCGGGCTGCAGGAACAGCGTGGCGTATATGGATCGATCGTGGTCGAGCCAAAGGGGGGCGAGCCAATCGCAGCAGACCACGATGTAGTGGTGGTGCTATCCGACTGGACGAACGAGCGCCCGGAAGAGGTCATGCGCACGCTGATGAGGGGATCGGATTGGTATTCGATCAGGAAGGGCAACGCGCAATCGATTCTGGGGGCGGCGAGGGCTGGCTCACTGGGCGAGTATTTCAGCCGTGAAAAATCGAGGATGGCGCCGATGGATGTCTCCGACATTGCCTACGATGCGTTTCTCATCAACGGTCAGCGAAGTTCAGTTTTAGCTGCCAAGCCGGGTGAGCGCATCCGTTTGCGGGTCATCAATGCGGCGGCATCATCCTATTTTTACCTGCAAAGTGCCACGGGGCCGATGACCATTGTCGCTGCAGATGGCCCTGCCGTCGAAGCGGTTGAGGTGGACCGCCTGTTGGTTGGCATGGCCGAGACTTACGATGTTCTGCTGACGGTTCCGGCATCTGGTTTGTGGGAATTCCGTGCCACGTCGCAGGATAACACCGGCCATGCGTCGCTGTTTATCGGTGATCCGGATGGCACCGAAACTGCCGCGCCCGAACTGCCTTCACCCAATCTCTATACCATGGATGAAATGTTGCTGTCTGCGCTTGAGGACGAAGACACGCCGTTGGAGCAGATTCGCGAACATCCGCGCCCGAGTGCTCCTTACGCTTTGCTTCGATCTTCGCAGCGCACCACATTGTCCGGGCCGCCCCGGGAGATGACACTGCGGCTGACCGGCGATATGACCCGCTATCTTTGGTCGTTTAACGGAAAAACCCTGGCGGAGGAATCCACCATCCCCGTGGCGAAAGGCGAGGTGCTGCGCATCGAACTGATCAATGACACGATGATGCACCACCCCTTGCATCTGCATGGGCATTTCTTCCGGCTGATCAATCGCAGCGGAGAGTATTCTCCCCTGAAGCACACGGTCGATGTTCCGCCGATGGGACGCCGGACCATCGAATTTCTTGCCGACGAAGAAGGTGACTGGTTCTTTCACTGTCATTTGCTCTACCACATGGATGCCGGCATGGCGCGGGTGTTTTCTTATCGTGCAGCGGAGCAACCCCGCTACCGGCCTGCGATCGATCCAAAGCTGGAGAATCCGTGGTACTTCATGATCGATGGCACCGCGCTTACCAGCATGACCATGGGAATGGCTACGGCTATGACCGGTAGGGAAAACTTTTCGCTGCTCTGGGACTACGGCTACGACCACGGCGAGGAGCATTCTGAAAACGAATACGATGTGTTGTGGTCGCATTATTTCGATCCGAATATCAGCACGTTTCTCGGTTACCGTCTGACCGATAACATGGCAGCGGAGGATCGCTTCTTCGGCGGTGTCTACTACCGTTTGCCCTTTCTCATTGAGACCGAAGTTTCGGCCGATTCCGAGGGCGACTTCCGCTTTACCGTAGGTCGAGCGCTCCAGCTTACTTCGCGCCTGTCCGCCGTCGCCGAGCTGGAATACGACACCAACACAGAATGGGACTACTACGGTGGACTTTCGTATACCCTGACGAAACAGCTGTCGCTGATCACCGGTTACCACTCCCACCACGGTTACGGAATCGGCGTTTCGTTCCGCCTCTAATTAATTTCCAAGGATCGTTCAGTTAACCCAAACCAATCTAAGCAATGAAAATCAAACTACTCGTCCTCTCCATTCTGGCGTCTGTCGCCAGCATTTTAACCGTTTCCTGCGCGACGACCAGTTCGGGCTCCGGTAGCACGGCTGGTGTCAAACCATACACTGCCGACACGTGTCTCGTCACCGACAATGAACTCGGTTCGATGGGTGATCCAGTAACGATGGTTCACGAAGGCCAGGAGGTGAAGTTTTGCTGCAAGCCGTGTGTTTCAAAATTCAAGGCGAATCCGGACAAGTATCTCGCAAAATT
>CBDULB010000153.1:0-13465 GCA_965367965.1 uncultured bacterium
CGCAGCGCATTGCCGATGCCGTAAGCGCCGGCCGATGGCAGGCGGGCGAAAAGTCCATCGACGAGATATTTGTCGAAACCGGCGAGCACGGTGGCGGTCAGGTCCTGCACAAAGCGAACGATGAGGGCGTAGAGTTCGTCGAAGTAAAACTTGTTGGCGAACACCCCGATACGGATCGGATCGCGGCTCTGGCCACGGTAGTAGAAAATTGCGCCGATGAAGCCGACCACGAGCGTGAACAGCGACGCGTAAAGTACTACCGATGGATGGTCGGCGTGATCGGTCTCTGCGACAGCGTGAGTCTCGCCTTCCGCGACGCTTGCCTCTTGTGCAGCGGTGTCGGGGGCAGCGTGATCGTCTGCGTGTTCGACCAGGCTGCTGTGAGATTCTCCGTGTCCGGGAACTTGCGCGCTCATCGCATCGCTGATCGTCGGCACCGCCGACAGCAGCGACATCGCTGCCAGCAGCAGAAGCGGGGCCCACATGATTGCGGGGACTTCTTTGGCGTGATCAGCGGCGTCGGTGCGCGGCTTGCCGAAGAAGGCAACGATGACCAGGCGGGTCATGTAAAAGGTGGTCAGGGCGGCGACAAACGCGGCGATCCAGAACATGACAGCGTTGTGTTGCCAGGCGGCGAGTAGCACGGCTTCTTTACTCCAGAAGCCACTGGTGATCCACGGGAAGGCACACAGTGCAGCAGTGCCGATGACGAAAGTCAGAAAGGTCAGCGGCATCTTTTTGCGCAGACCGCCCATCTTCCAGATGTCCTGCTCGTGATGGCACGAGTAAATCACAGCACCCGCGCCGAGGAACAACAGCGCTTTAAAGAAGGCGTGAGTGTAAAGGTGGAACATGCCCGCTTCGGGTGAGCCGGCACCGACCGCCATGACCATGTAGCCGAGCTGCGACAGGGTTGAGTAAGCGAGGATCCGTTTGATGTCATTTTGCTGAGTCGCCATCAGGGCGGCGAGCAGAGCCGTGATCGCACCGAGCCAGGCGATAGCAGTCGCGGCAAATTCACTGGCACCGATCAGGAAGGCGACACGGGCGAGCATGTAGACACCGGCGGCGACCATGGTGGCGGCGTGGATCAGGGCCGAGACAGGAGTAGGGCCTTCCATGGCATCAGGAAGCCAGACGTGCAGCGGCAGTTGCGCTGACTTGCCGACCGTGCCCATGAACACCAGCAGCGCGGCGGCGGTAAGCAGGCCGGTATTAACACCGGCGGCGTTCGGGCCGGTCAGAAATGTCTGAATCTCGCCGAAGTCGAGGCTCTTGGTGATGCACCAGACCAGCAGGATGCCGATCGCAAAACCGAAGTCACCGATGCGGTTGGTGATGAAGGCTTTTTTGGAAGCATCGGCGGCACTGTCTTTTTCAAACCAGTGACCGATGAGGATGTAGGAGCTGACACCGACCAGTTCCCAGAAGACGAACATCATCAGGAAGTTGTTGGCCATGACGATGCCGGTCATCGAGAACATGAACAGCGACAGGCCGGCGAAGTAACGGCTCTTGCCGGCGTCGTCCTTCATGTAGCCGAGCGAGAAAATGTGCACCAGCGTGCCGATCACGGTGACCACGAGCAGCATGCCTTTGCTGAGGCTGTCGATGGTGATGCCAAACGCGACGCGGAAGGTTTCGCCAAGATCGATCCAGGGCAGCGCCGCTGATTCTGCACCTTCAGGCAAGCGGCGGAAACCGATCGCCAGCACCAGGGTGGCGATCACCGAGCCCACCGAAATCAGGGCGCTGACGCTACTCGACTTGCGCGTGAACAGCAGGATCGCGGCGGCCGACAGCAGCGGCAGCAAAAGAATGATCCAGGGCAACGTTTCGGCGTTGGTCATGACAGATGGTTCAAGCGGGACGAAAAAAGATTGGCTATCGCTGGGCTAATTTTTCAGCGAGTTCAGATCCGTGACCTGAGTGGTCTGACGGGCGCGATAGACAGCGACGATGATCGCCAGGCCGACCGCGACTTCAGCTGCGGCCACGGTGATGATGAAAAACAGAAACACGTGCGCCTTGTAGTCGGGCATTCCCTGGCCATCGATGTGAAAGCGGGAAAAAGCGATCAGCGACAGGTTGGCAGCGCTGAGCATCAGCTCCAGGCACATGAAGATCACGATCACGTTGCGACGCATCAACACCCCGGCGAGGCCGATGGCGAACAGCAGGCCGCTGACGAGTAGATAGTGATTGAGCGTGATTTCCATTTGGTGAAAGAGAAAGGAGCTGGAAGCTGGGAATTGGGAGTTAGTTAGGAGGCTCTACCAGACTGCTTATCGTTCTATTTGAGTTCCTTTTTACTGAGGACGACGACGCCGATCGTGGCGACAAGAAGCAGAACGCCGACCACCTGGATCGGGAACAGATAATCGGTATACATCAGTTCGCCGATGGCGTGGACGTCGCTCTTATCGGAGTCACCGAGGCCGCGGAACTTGGAACCGCCGGCGGCAAAGTTTTTCAGCACCCCGATCAACTGCAGGACAAACAAGCCGACCAGCAGTGCGCCGCCACCGATGATGCCGTAGTTGAACTGGCGCTTCTCTTCGAGCTGCACATCCATCAGCATGATGATGAACAGGAACAGCACCATGATCGCACCGGCATAGACCAGCACCTGAATGATACCGGCTAGGTAGGCGTTGAGTAAAATGAACAGCGAGGCCATGCCGAGAAACGAGGTGATCATCGCAAACGCCGAGGTCACCGGGTTTTTTGAGAGCACGACACCGAGGCCGCCGATCAGCGTTATCGCTGCAAAAATGTAGAAGAAGAGTGCCATGGGAGGAGGAGCAAGGAGCTGGGAGCAAGTAGCTAGGAGGGTCCTTGGTTGCGTTCGACGGCGGAAGTGTAGGCGTTGATGAGTTTGGAGACTTCAGTAGCCAAGTTTGAGGCTTCGGTGATGTCGGCGTATTCGAGGTCGCGGGAAAGTATTAATTGGTAACGAACCTCTTCGGTAGAGCTGTAGGCGTAGTTGAAAAACTTTAGTTTGTCTTTTGTAGAGCGGCGACTGTAGCCCTCCGCGATGTTTGAGGGCACGGAGACTGCAGCCCGGCGAATCTGACTTGTTAATCCATAAATTTCGTTTTTCGGAAAGTCTCTCGTTAGTTTGTAAATATGCAGTGTCAACTGGTGGGCCTTTTGCCAAACGATTAGGTCTTCGAATGATTTGGACGGCTCCATTGCATTGGCTACTAACTCCGAACTCCTATCTCCCAACTCCTATTTTAAATCATTCCATTTGTTGACGAGGCCTTCTCTCACTCCGCCGATTTCATAAAGCTTCTTCTTGTCATGCACCATGTCCTCGCGGGTGAGGCCGGTGATGGCGTAATCCTTGCGCAGGAAGATGGCCTGCTCGGGGCAGACTTCTTCGCACAGACCGCAGTAAATGCAGCGGATCATGTCGATGTCGAACGCCTTGGGGCGCTTTTCGACTTTTGCAAACACATCGTCTGCGGGGATCTCTTCCGGCTCAATGGTGATCGCACGCGGCGGGCAGATGAATTCGCACAGCTGACAGGCGACACAGCGTTCGCGCTGTTGCTCATCGGTGACCAGAGCGGGAGCGCCGCGATAATGTTCGGGCAGGTGGTCGTCCCACTTTTCCTCGGGATACTGCATCGCGACATCGCTCTTGCCCGTGATGTTGCGAATGAAGTGGCGCACCGTAATGACGATGCCCTTGAGAATCGCGGGAAAGTAGAGCTTTTCGAGAAAGCTCAGCTTGGGTCTTTTGACGACGATGGCCATGGGGAGGAAGATGTCAGAAATCAGAGGTCAGAGATCAGACGTCAGATCACTTCACGTAAATAAGGATGATGGCGGTGAGGATGACGTTGAGCAGGGCGATTTCGAAAAAGAACACCCAGCCGAGGCGCATCAGTTGGTCGTAGCGGAAACGGGGCAGCGTCCAGCGAATCCAGATGAAGAACAGAATGAAGCCAACGGTCTTGCCGAGGAAGGTGCCGATGTGAATCAGTCCGGTGAGCAGGCCGACTTCGCCATCCATGGCAGCCGGGTCGAGCCATCCGAAAGGCAGACTCCAGCCTCCCAGGAACAGGGTCACGGCGAGGCCGGAACCGATGATCATTGCGGCGTATTCACCGAGAAAGAACAGCGCGAATTTCATCGAGCTGTATTCGGTGTGGTAACCGGCGACCAGTTCGGTTTCGCATTCGGGAAGGTCGAACGGCAGGCGGTTGGTCTCGGCGAACATCGACACGGTGAAAATGATGAACGAGATGAACACCGGGATGGTCAGCAGCATGCCCTTGGTGCTGAGGCCTTCGCCCCACAGCGGCAGCAGCGCCCAGCCATTGGTGGCCTGTTCCTGAACGATCTTGCCGAGGTTGAGTTCGCCGTAGATCATCAGCAGCGGAATGATCGAAAGGCCGAGACTGATCTCGTAGGAAATCATCTGGCTGGTCGAGCGAACGCCGCCGAAGAAAGGGTACTTGGAGTTCGAAGCCCAACCGGCGAGCACGATGCCGTAGACTGACAGCGAGGCGATGGCGAAAATGAACAGCGGCCCGACGTTGAGATCGGCGATGACCATTTTCTCGCCAAACAGGCTGCTGCCGAACGGCAGCACCGCGCAGGTCAGCAGCGCGGGAACCATGGTCAGCGCCGGCGCCAGCCAGAAGTAGCCTTTGCGCACGTGTTTGGGCGTCAGGTCTTCTTTGAGAATGAATTTCAGGCCGTCAGCCATCGGCTGCAGCAGACCGGCCCAGCCGACCCGGTTGGGGCCGACGCGATCCTGGATCATGGCGCTGACTCGACGTTCCGCCCACACCGAATACGCCACCATCGGCAGAATGGTGAGGAACACGAGGCCAACGATTTTGACCGTGCTGATGATGATGGGGAGTAGCGTTTCCACTTGGGGAGATTGGGCCGACCGGGGCGGGGAGCGGCGGGCGGCCAGTTTTAAGTGTTAAGTTATTAAGTGGTTAAGCAGAGAGCAGGGGAGCAGTATGGCGAGGTAAGTCGTGGCAGGTCTTAGATTGTCGATTGCAGAGAAAGCGCGGCGGTGGAGAACTTAAAACTTAACAATTTAAAACTCAGTGAAGTGCTCAGCCGACGATCATGCCGCTGGCGATTCGTTCGCGTTCTTTTTCAAGCAGTGGAATCGTCTCATCCGTCTCGACGAGCGCGATGCCCTGCGAACCGATTTTGGAAAGTGTGAGACCGTCGAATTCTTTGACCGTACCGGCCAGATCGCGGAACACATCTTCGATCAGATGAATGCCGTTACCGCCACCTGCGGATTGAATCAGGTCGCGGCACAGTTCCCAGACTTCACGAGTCTGACCGGGGCCTTCGCTGGCTTTGTTGAGACGCTGCAGGCGACCGGTGACATTGATCATGCTGCCGCGCTTTTCGGAGAATCCGGCGGTGGGGAAGATCGCATCGGCGGCTTCGGCGGTCGGATTGGCCAGCGGGTAGCTGTGCACAAAGTAGTCGAGCTTACCGAGTTCGTCGGCAGTGAAACCGGCGTCGTCGATGAGGTTTTCCTGCAGGGCGACCAGCGCCTTGATTGTTCCGTCGGCGATGCCTTTGCGGATCGCATCGAGCTGAGCGCCGGGTTTATCCAGACCGAGGATCAGTCTGGCGCCGTTGCTGTTGGGATTCTTATCGGCGGCGACGAGATAGTTGTCGGCTTCACCTTCACGCGCAACGACATCCAGGTTGGCGGAGTCGACGCCGAGCGTGTCGGCGAGGCGTTTGGCCATGAACAACTCCTCGTTGGTCATGCGCGCTGAAGCGATCAGCGCGATTTCGCCTTTTTCAAACTGGCTGAGCCGGTCGCCGGCCTGTTGTGCGACGTTGATCCACTTTTCGACGAAGTGTTTGCCGTCGCGTTTCACCAGAGGATCGGTGAGGCGGGCTTCGCTGTTCAAGTAGTGGAAATTGAGGCGACCCTCGTCACACATCCACGCCGAGTTGACGTCGTTGTTGTCGCGCGGCGTCAGGCGGTAAACCTGATCTTCGCGAGTGCTGACGGTGATGTTGCAACCGCGCCCGCAACTGGTGCAGATCGATTCGGTTTCTTTCAAAAACCATACCCGCATCTCGAAGCGGAAGTCGTTCGAGGTCAGCGCGCCGACCGGACAGATGTCGACGGTGTTGAGCGAGTAGTTGTTAGCCAGTTCGCGCCCGGGATGGACGGCGAGGGTGGTGTGGCTGCCGCGATCGGTAAAACCGAGCACCGGATCGTCAGCGATTTCATCGGTAAAGCGAATGCAGCGGCTGCACATGATGCAGCGCTCGTCATCGAGGCGGATGCGCGGGCCGATGTCGACGTTCTTCGGCTTTTTGACCTTCTGCTCGCGAAACCGCGAACCGCCGGTGCCGTGCTCAACGCTGTGTTCCTGAAGACGACATTCGCCGGCCTGGTCACAGATCGGACAGTCGAGCGGATGATTGATCAGCAGCAGCTCCATCACTCCGTGACGGCAGCCCTTGGCCAGCTCCGACTGAGTGCGAATGCCCATGCCTTCGGCAATGGTATTGGCGCAGGCGATTGCCGGGCGCGGCATCCAGCCGATCTTTTGATGGCCGTCTTCGTCGAGCTCCGGCGTTTGATCGGGGGCCAGGCGTGGAGGCATGCCCATTTCGACCAGGCACATGCGGCAGTTGCCGGGCGAAGTCAGCTTCGGGTGATAACAATAGTGCGGCACCTCGGCCTCGACCGCACGACACGCTTCGATCATGCGCGTGCCTTTGGGAAACTTGTGCCACGCGCCGTCGATCTGGACGTTGAGCATCGGCACTTCGTCTGCCTGTTTGTCGGAGTCGCTCATGGAGAAAATCAGCTCAGATTGGCGGCCGCCAAAGTGCTTTCGGGGTTGACGATTTTTTCGCTGCTACCCGGTTGGGTAGCGGCCACCAGCTCATCGCGGAACTTGGCGATAAAGCTTTCGGTCGGCCACGAACTGGCTTCGCCGAAGGCGCAAATCGTGCGGCCGTCGATGTTGCGGGCGACCGAATCGAGCGTGTCGATATCTTCCGGAGCGCCCGCGCCGCTTACCACGCGGTCGGTGATTTTCTTCATCCACAGCGAACCTTCGCGACAGGGCGTGCACTGGCCGCAGGATTCGTGTGCGTAAAAGGCATTGATGTTGTTCAGCACCCACGGGATCTCGCGACTGTCATCGATGACGATTACGCCACCGGAGCCGGCCATCGATCCGCAGGCCATCAGCGTATCGAAGTCCATCGGGATGTCTTCGATGCCGATTTCGACCTCTTCTTCGCCTTTTTTGATTTTGAATCTCTCGTCGCCGCGCAGCACTTTTGCCGACGAGCCGCCGGGGATCACTGCCTTGAGCTTGCGGCCTTCCTTAAGACCGCCGCACATGTCGTTGATCAGTTCACCCATGGTGACCTTGCCAACCTGAATCTCGTAGTAACCGGGCTTCTGCACGTCGCCCGAGACGCACAGGATGCGGGTGCCGGTGTTGCGTGGCGTGCCCAGTTTGGCGTATTCGTCAGCGCCCATTTCGAGGATGTGCTTCACGTGGCACAGTGACTCGACGTTGTTGACGATGGTCGGACTCATGTAGAGACCGAGCGCAGCCGGGAAATACGGAGGTTTGATGCGCGGGTAGGGGCGCTTGCCTTCGAGTGATTCGATCAAGCCGGTTTCTTCACCGCAGATGTAAGCGCCGGCGCCGCGGTGCACGTAGATCTCGAGATCGAAGCCACTGCCTTGAATGTCTTTACCGAGAAAGCCCTTTTCGTGAGCTTCGGCGATCGCTTTTTCCAGAATCTGCGCGCCTTCGGGAAATTCTTCGCGAATGTAAATGTAAGCCAGCTTGGCGCCGACGGCGAAACACGAGATCACCATGCCTTCGATCAGCTGATGCGGATCCTGGTGGATGATGTAGCGATCCTTGAAGGTGCCCGGCTCGGACTCATCCGCATTGCAGATCAGATAAACCGGTTTGGTGTTGGTCGGCGGGATAAACCCCCACTTCACGCCGGTCGGAAAGCCGGCACCGCCGCGACCGCGCAGTCCCGAAGCTTTGACGGCATCGGTGATTTCAGCCGGCTGCATCTTGAGCGCTTTTTTCAGCTGCTCGTAGCCACCTTCTTCGAGGTAGCGGTCCATCGATGGATCCCAACCCTCGCGATCCACATTCCTGAAAATCAGGCGATGCTCGCGCTCGTGGGGCTGCTTGCCTTTTAAATAGGTGATCTGTTTGTCTGCCATCGCTGCGCTGAATCAGGATTCCTTATTGCGATACTTATCAAGCAACTCCTGTGCCTGATCGGGGGCGACTGCCTCGTGAAAATCATCTTCGACCAGACACACCGGGCCGGTGCCGCAACTGGCCAGGCATTCGGCAAACTCGATGCTGAAGGTGCCGTCTTTGCTGACCGCGATCGGATTGTGGTGACTGACGCCCGAGCGATCGATGTCGGCTTTCTTGCAAAGCTCTTCCATCAACTCGGCACTGCCCGCCATCGCACACGACAGAGTACGACAGACGCGGATGTGATACTTGCCCGGCGCCGACTGGCGGAAGCCCGGGTAAAAAGTCACGACCTCCAGAACCTTGATCGGTTCCAGATCCAGTTTGGCAGCCGTCCAGTTGACCGCTTCCTCGGAGATGTAGCCGAACTCATGCTGCAAAGCATGCAACACCGGCAGCACCGCGCTGCGCTTGCTCACCGGATAGTGGGTGATGCGCTCGTCGATCTCCTTTTCGAGTTGTGGGGAAACTTCCATCGAGTCGGGAAAATGAAAACTGGCTTAGCTGGCGGTCTACTGATCTATCGGTCACACTCGCCCATCACAAAGTCGAGACTGCCGAGGATGGCGACGACGTCACTCATCATGTGACCGGGCAGGAGTTTGGACAGGATGCTCAAGTTGCAAAACGACGGGGCGCGGATCTTCAGCCGGTGCGGGACGCCGCCGCCCTTGCTGTTGATGTAAAAGCCGAGCTCGCCCTTGGGATTCTCGGCACCAAAATAAACTTCGCCGACCGGCGCATCGATGCCCTGGGTGACGATGATGAAATGATGGATCAGTTCCTCCATGCTCATCAGCACGCGCTCCTTTTTCGGCAGCGTGTTCTTCGGATCGACCACATTGATCGGACCGTCGGGCACATTCTTGAGGATCTGACGAATGATTTTCACGCTCTGGCGCATCTCCTCGTTGCGCACCAGGTAGCGGTCGTAAGCGTCGCCGTTTTCGCCGATCGGAATGTCGAAATCGTAATTCTCGTAGCCGAGGTAGGGATTGGTCTTGCGCAGATCGTGGTCGACACCCGAACCGCGCAGGTTGGGACCGGTCAGACCAAAGCTGATGGCGTCCTCTTTGGCGATGACGCCGACATCACAGGTGCGGTCGAGGAAAATCTTGTTGCGGCTGAGCAATTGATCGACCTCTTCCAGGGCAGGCAGGAAGTCATCGCAGAACTTGGCAACCGCTGCTTCGAAACCTTCCGGCATATCGCGCGTCTGGCCGCCGACCCGGGTGTAGCTGGTGGTGAAGCGCGCACCGGTGAGTTGCTCGCAGAGATTGTAGATGTACTCGCGGTGCTGAAACGTGTAGAGGAACACCGTCATCGCACCGACGTCCATGGCGTAGGCACCGAGTCCGAGCAGGTGAGCCGAAATACGCGCCAGTTCGCAGCAAATCACGCGAATGGCCTTGCCGCGTTCCGGCAATTCCCAGCCGAGCAGCTTTTCCACCGCCATCGCATACGCGACGTTGTTGGCCAGGGGAGCGAGGTAATCCAGCCGATCCGTATACGGGATGAACTGGTTGTACTGCATGTTCTCAGCGATCTTTTCATCGCCGCGATGCAGGAAGCCGACATCGGGACGAGCCGCAGTGATCAACTCGCCATCGAGCTCGAGAATCACCCGCAAAACTCCGTGAGTCGCTGGGTGTGAGGGACCCATGTTGAGCACCATTTTCTCGCCGATGAGATCCTCGGTGGGTTGCTCAAAGCCGTGATCGGGCAACACCTCAGCATCTCCCGAACTCATGGCCCGGGCGGCTTCGGCGGTGCGTGCGGCGGAATCGCCGGTCTCGAATTCTTGGACGGTTTTGGACATACCAAACGGGTGCGTGTAGAGCTCGTCGCGGGAGTATCGGCGCGCTCAATTTATGCGGCAAGGCGAATTTGTGAAAAATTTCACAAGCCCCTGTTTACGGGGCCTCCATTACATTCTTCTGTTACGTTTGTAATCGTGGCGTTGATGACGGACATTGATACTATGACTATGAAAAACCTCCTCAACTCTGTCATCGTCGGTGGGCTCGGCCTGGTTTCGGCGATTTATCTTTTTAATCCCGGCGCCGGATTTATTGAGCTGATCCCCGATAATATCCCCGTCATCGGCAATCTCGATGAAGCCGCTGCGGTGACCATTCTGATCAGTTGTCTGGCCTACTTCGGCGTCGATCTCGGCAGTCTGTTCGGTCGCAAAACCGAAACCGCCGCTAAGGAGACTAAGGAAACAGGCAAAAAAGCCGTCGATGCTGAAATTCTCAACGGCTGATCAGGCTTTACATTTCGGTCAGCTCCGGCTATCAAAGTCGATTCTGCAAGGTGCCTGTGCAGCCCGCCGTCCGGTGGGTTGACCCGTTTCCACATTGTGGTCGGCCGACCAGCGCCAGCCAAATTTATACTCTATCCAGACTTAACCATCCATGAAAGCCACCGTCCCTCTTCTCGTCGCCGTCCTTATCGTCGGCATTCTCAATCTTCTTCAGGGCTTCGGCGTATTCGGAGGCGGTGCAGGAGGCGCTGCTGACAAGGGCTACACCTACGAAGTTTACTCAGTCGACGAGGTTGGGCTGATGATTAAATACCTGATCGACGAAGACTTTAAGAAAGAGGGTAAAACTGAATACCCCGCGGCCATTCTTGAAAATCCGCGCATCACGCTGCCGCGCCTGATGAATTACATGTCCAGCGAAGGCTGGGAGCTGGTTGAAATCAAAGCCAACGGTCTGCACCTGTTCCGTCGTCCGATCGACAGCCCGCTCGGCGAAGACGGCGCTCCGCGCCTCGCTGCCAAAGCACCCGAAGCTGGCGATGCCGCCCCGGCTGCTGACGGTGCCGACGCCGCCGCCGATGCTGCACCTGCACCTGCCGCTGAAGCTCCGGCGACCGACGCCGGTGCACCGACCGGCGATCAGTAACAATCTCGATCAATCGATCGCTTCGGCGCTACGCCGACCACACGCCCTGCTCGATCAATTGTCGAGTCGCCGCCTCGCTCCAGCCGCGATTGGCGGCCGGGCTGGCCGGGCTCGGGTGCAACACCCGTCCCAGGGTCATCGGGGAATGACGATCGCGCCCGCGGTCGTCGTCACTGCGGTTTTTTAATGCCCGCTCCAGGCACTTTTCGGCAAAGCCGCCAACCCCGATCAAAAATTCCGGCTGCAGGGCAGTGATGCAGGCTTGCAGGTAACGGTCACAGGCCGCCGTCAGTGGCGCCGATTCGGACGCCGGTAGTTTGTCCGGGGTGCGATTGCGCCCGCCCTCTTCCATGAACACCAGTGGGCAGAAGTTGACCACGAAGTGATCGGCGAAAAAGGCTTCCGGCTGCGGATAACGCTCCGAGAAAAGGCCCCACAGCCGTCGCCCGCTGACTTCCGAGCGGGTGCAGGCAAAACCCTCGACCGGCCGCCGGGGATGTTCCGGGTCCGGCTTTTCGACCTCGACATCGATTCCCATCCAGTCGCGCACCGCCGGTATTTCGCCGAACGGCACGCCGGTCTGTGACATGCCCCACGGTCCCGGATTCATGCCCAGCATCAGCACCCGCTTGTGGCTGTCACCGAAGCGGGTCAGGTAAAGCTCGTGCGCAGTCTTCGCGTAGACCAGGGGATTGTAAACGTAGCTGACCGGCTCCGCGAAAGTCAGCGGTGCGAGTTCGCCGCAGAGCGAGTCCGTGGCGTCGAGGAGTTGAGCGGCGGGGGAGGGCATGGCGGGCAAGGTGGCAAGCCGGGGCCCTGCGTCAAGGTTCCGGTTTATCGGCAAAGAAAGTCGGGAAAGCGTCGCTGACGATTTTTTCGGTATTCTGAAAATGCGACCATCGCCGGTAAACCTTTTCCATCCCGGCGGGGTTATTCACCCGCGACAGGTAAAGCCCGGCATCTTCGGCCCGGCCGGTTTCAATCGCCAGGGCTGCGAAGCTTGGCATCGAAGGTAGCTTATGCTGAACCAGCGCGATGCCGCAAACTTGAATTGCCTGTCCGTCGGGATCGCCGGTCGATCCGCCACCGGAGTGCAGCATTTATCGTGCCTTATCGCTGTGACTGCATTGAAGCTAAGCGTTGAGCTGTCAAGCAGTTGTGCCGCGTGGGGGACGCAAATCAGGCATCGCCGCTGCGGATGGATTCAGCTATACTGCTGACGAACCCATCACTGAAAAACCATGAATACCAAGCCTGAAACTAAGGATGGGCTGGCCGAAAAAATAGAAGCAACAGACACTAAGCTCCACGCACTGGAAAAGGAACTGGAAGCAATCGGCGAGCCTGCATATGAAGCCCTCCACGATCGTCTTGAGGCGATCAAGATCGAGGAACACGCCCTGCAACGAAACTTTGCCGAGCTTCGGCAGAGTGACACGCCGGATGAGGGTCGGATGCGCAAGGTGGAAACGTTGCTGCATCACATCGAAGCCGAAGAGGCGGGCCTGGAGCACGACGCGGACTTTCTGCATAATGGAGCTCCCTCGACCTTGAATCTCGCCTACCGGATCGGTTCGTGTTTTCTGAAACTCGGCGCGACCGGGGCGAAGAAGATGCTGCATGGTCATCACCTCCTCTGGCAATCGCCCTTCGTTAACACCACGGGTGAGCGACTGGCGTCACGCTTTCATCTGCCCAAACCGGATGGCGCGGGTCAGCAGGGAAAGAACTGACGGAACCAACCGGTCAGGGGCGGTGGCTGCCTGAACGATCCCGGGGATTAAACCAAACCGCCGGAGCATGGCACCGCCCGGTGCCGTGATGCGGTTGACAATCCGGATGCGCTGGCGGAAAGACTCTGCCAGCGATGATTACCAAATGGATCGAGTTCAAAGTGGCCGCAGAATCGGCTGACGTGTTTGCCGCCGAACTGGCGAAAATGCAGGAGGCTTCGCGACCGGAGGACGGCTGCGTGGTCTATTCGGTGTATCGCAGCGAGGACGACCTGTGCGTGTTCACTGTGCTCGAATCGTGGCAGACGGCCGCACATCTCGAGGCGCATCGGCAGACCGCGCATATGGCGGCATTTAAGGAAAACTGCTCGGCGATGATTCTCGAAAAGGCGGGCACGTCATTGCGGGCGATTGGTTAAGCGGTGGTGTTGCTTCCGACCCCGGGACGCGGTGCCAGCCGCACAGTTTCAGGGCGGCGGTCAATGGTATTCGCGACAGTGCCCGGCCGGTTCTGGGCGAGCTTGGATGTTTTCGCGTCGGCCTGCGA
>CBDULB010000154.1:0-13433 GCA_965367965.1 uncultured bacterium
ATCCTTGCGACCCGCACCCAGCCCGGTCGGTCCCACTTGGCTAACACGGAACCACAGGAGTGTGGTTCTTCCCTGGCACCCGCATGTCGCTGCCACTCCAAGGAAGCACGACACTCCTGTCGTGCCGCCGCGCCACACGCCCCCCGCAAACCCACTGACTCACGCCGGATCCTTGCGGCCCGCACCCACCCCGGTCGGTCCCGCTTAGCTGACACGGAACCACAGGAGTGTGGTTCTTCCTTGGCACCCGCACGTCGCTGCCACTCCAAGGAAGCACGACACTCCTGTCGTGCCGCCGCGCCACAGCGCCCCCGCAAAGCCACTGACCAGCGCCGAAAGCTGGCGGCTCATCGACCATTCGAAGGCTGGAAACGCCCGGCTACGTTTACACCTCCGCCCCGACAAACGCCTCGAACAGATGCATGTGCTGATTCGGCAACACGGCGGTCAGCAACACGTCATTGGCTTCGTAGTTTTCGGCGAGAATCTTACCTTCGCGGCGGATCAGGGCGATGAGATCCTGCCGTGACTGCGGAATGCGCAGCTCAAGGCGCGTGACCCGGTCGTGCAGGAAATCGTTGAGGTGATCGACGATTTGACCGAGGCCAGTTTTACTTTTCACCGACACGAACAGCACATCGCCGTTGAAGTGGGCGCTCAGCTCGTGCTTGATTCGCTCCCCTTCTTCGCCTTCGAGAAGGTCGATCTTGTTGAGCACGATCAGCGTTTTTTTATCGGTCGCCCCCAACTCGGTCAGCACGTCGACCGTGGTGGTGTAGTGCTGCTGAACTTCCGGTGATGTCGCATCGAGCACGTGAATCAGAAAATCGGCGAGCACGGCTTCTTCGAGCGTGGCCTTGAACGCTTCGACCAGACGATGTGGCAGGTTGCGCACAAAACCAACGGTGTCGGTCAGCAGCATCGGCTGGCCATCGGGCAGATCGATGCGTCGTGTGGTCGGGTCGAGCGTCGCGAACAGTTTGTCCTCGGCGTAAATTTCAGAACCCGACAGCGCATTGAGCAGCGACGATTTGCCGGCATTGGTATAGCCGACGATAGCGGCGTGCGGAATGGCATCGGCGGCACGTTGCTTGCGCTGGGTCTGGCGCTGCTTGCGCACGGTCTCGAGCTCGGCGCGGACTCGATCGATCTTTTTGCGGGCCAGTCGACGGTCAACTTCGATCTGTTTTTCACCCTCACCACGGGCCGCACCGGCGCCACCTTTACCACCCCCCGAACCACCACCCTGACGGTCGAGGTGAGCCCACATGCGGGCCAGTCGCGGCAGCGAATATTCCATGCGCGCCAGCTGCACCTGCAGGCTGGCCTCCTTGGTGTGAGCGCGCTCTTTGAAAATGTCGAGAATCACTTCCTCGCGATCGATGACGGTCAGGCCGGATTCCTCCTCCCAGGTGCGCTGCTGCATCGGCGACATCTCGTTGTCAAAAACGATGCAGTCGGCGTTGATCGCGTCGCTCTTGGCGTAGTCGATCAACTCTTCACACTTGCCGGTGCCGGTCAGATAACGGGCGTTCTTTTTGCGCACGTGAACACACTCGCGGCCGACCACTTCGATGCCGAGCGTGTCGACCAGTTCGCACAGTTCTTCGAGCAGGCTTTCAGCGAGCGCTTCAGCATCGTCGCTGCGCTCGTAGTACACGCCGATCAGGAAGGCGCGTTCGACCATTTTGGGTTTTTCTTTTACGTCGAACATGGAGTGGAGGCAGGGATGGCGAAATTTTACAAATTCCGCGACTGGCGATTGGCCGGCGGCGTGATTTAACTGAGACGCTTCTTCAGAGTGGCGAAGTCTTTCTTTGTCGCCTCGATAATAGTCGGCACCTTGCTTTCATCGCCGTGACCGAGGTACTCAACGTGCAGCGAGACCGGCCCTTCGAATTTTGTGCGCTTCAGTTCTTTGAAGAAATTATCAGAGACGATGCCGTCACCGCCGGGTCCCCAGCTGAGTTCGTTGGCGTTCCAGACAGGCTCTTTGATGTAGACAGTATCGATCCACGGGCGAAGCAGATTAAAATCGATCACCCAGGAGTTGGCCCCTTCGACACTGGCATGTCCGATGTCGTAAGCGACGCCGACGTGATCGGGGTCGATGTCCTTAAAAAGCTGATACATGTCCCACATCGGTGCGCCGAAATAGTTGCTGCCGGAGTGGTTTTGATAAATCGGCTTGATGCCGAGCGGCTGGCAGAACTTTACCAAGTCATCGAGGTCGCGCTGGAACTCAACAAGCTGGGGCACGATCGGCTTTTTCAAATCGTACTTGTAGTAGGACATCCGGAAGCGCTTGATGCCGAGGTCGGCGGCAGTTTTCAAAACCGCTTCGGTGCGTTGTGCTTCGTTGACCGCGTTGATGCCGGAGGTGAGCACCATCAGTTCAAGGTCCTGCTGTTTCAGCGCCGCGACCAGCCGGGGCAGTTCCGCTTCGACATTCTCCGGCTCGATGTGCCCCTTGGGCCGCACCGGAACTTCGGCACCGTCGAAGCCCATGTCGGCGATGATGCCGGCCATCTCGTCGAAGCTTTTCATCTGCAGCCATTTGGTGAAGGTGCAGAAGCGATGCGGAAAGGCAGCGTCTTTTGGCGCTACAGCGGCGGTGGCGGACCGTGGGGAACCAAGGCCGATAGCGCCACCGACAATCGCGCTGGCGATCGCAGCACTGCTGCCGCGCAGGATATCGCGACGCTGAGGATGGGAACGATGTTCGGAAAGGTTTGCCATGCTCAAAGGGTATCGGCACTTGTCGCGACGGGCAAGAGTTGAGATGGTCCCAGCAGAAACGATGATCAAGCTTTTTGCAGTATTGCTATTGGCGACGGCCTTCAGCTGCGCCCGGGCCCACGGCCAGACCGCCTATGCGGAAGGCAGCTGGCAGATGGTGCCGGCCAGGGATCGCGTCGATCTGATGCACAACGGCCAGTTGATCACTTCTTACCATGTCAGCACTGAAGCGCCGCGGCCGTATTTTTATCCGATCATCGGGCCGACCGGGATCGGCGTGACGCGCAGCTATCCGATGGACGACGGAGTCAGCGAAGAGGAGCACGACCATGTCCAGCACCGGTCACTGTGGTTCGGTCACCGGCGCGTCAACGACATCGATTTCTGGAGTGAGAATGCGGGCGACGGCCGACAGGTGCATACCGGCCTCAAGACGGTGCAGATCAAATCGAAGTCGATCATTCTCAAGACCACCGATGACTGGATGACCGCGGATGGCCGCAAGGTTTTGCAGGACGTGCGCGAGTATCGACTGGCGCGGACTCAGGACGGCTCGATCGTTATCGATTTTCAAATAACTCTGCAGGCGACTCAGGGGCCCGTGGTTTTCGGCGACACCGAGGAGGCGGCACTGGGCTTGCGCATGGCGCACTGGATGCGGCTGGTCAAAAAAGACCGCAAGACCCCGCAAAAAACAGCCGCAGTCATTAACAGCGAAGCGGTATGGGGGCGTGCGGTGTGGGGCAAACGTGCGCAGTGGATCGATTATTTTGCCACCGATCCGAATGGACTCATGGTTGGCATCGCGGTGATGGATCACCCCTTGAACCTGCGTCACCCGACCTGGTGGCACGCGCGCGATTACGGCCTGGTGGCCGCCAACCCCTTCGGTCAGAGCCAATTCGAAAACGAAGCGACGCCGGGGGCGGGTGACTATTCGCTGGATAAAAACGCTGAACTGACTCTGCGTTGGCGGGTGATGGTTCATCCCGGAACGCCGGGCGATGCCGACATCGCGGGAGCCTATCGAGACTATATCGCCGAGTGAGGTTGCGATATAAGGTGATCAGGACAGCGATTGACGAAAAAACGCCGTGCCCCGCTTTCGCGGAAGACACGGCGTAGGCTTTCAGGGGTATTAAAACCGGGTCCGCTTGCGCATCAGCGACAGTAACCGCCCCGACCGTAGGAACGGTAACCGCTGTAACCACGATGATAGTGGCTTCCATACGAGCGATAGTTGTTGCGGTAGCCGCTGTAATAACCGGGCGTGCCGAGATTGATGCTGAAGCCGACGCTCGGCACGGTGCGGGTATAAGTCTGTCGACTGCTGCGGTAGTTGTTGCGACAGGCGGTGTGATGACTGATCACCCAGCTGTAACTGGAGCGCCCGTAGTTATCGTAACCGATCGGTCGGTAGTAGGCGTAGACAGCTTTGTTACAGTAGCCACAGGTGCCTTCGACGCGGCTGCGATACGAGCCGGCTTCAGCACTTGTCATCGGAATCGTGACGCCGAGCAGGGCGGCAGTCACAGTCAGTGCGAGGAGGAGTTTTTTCGGGTTCATGGTAGGGTTTGGCCGGGTTTGAGGGCGTAGCGCACCCGCATGGCGCGCCGGGCCGCCATTCGTTTTGACGACGAATCGGCAAAAACTATTCAATAATTTTTGCCATGGATCGGTCAAGTGTGACCGCAGGCCGCTGCAATGCCGGGGCTCAAGCTACGCTTTGATGCGCTGATGATGCCGATCGATGCGCGACACAAACCAGTTCCAGGTCGCCCCGGGGCGACCGTTTTCGAGCAGAAAATGCGGACAGTTTTTGTTCGCCGGAGTGTAGCCTTTGCGTGGCCAGTGGTAGTGCGGCACGACATTGCGGACCGGGATCTTGTGATAATACATCAGCGAAGCAGCCAGTTTGGCGGTGCGCTCCAGGGTCTCCAGCAGGTCGTTGCCGCGGTGTTCACACATTTCGATGCCGATGCTCTGGCGATTGCCGGGGCCGTCGAAGTCGGCGTGCTCACCTTCTTCGTTGGTCGGCAGGTGCTGAATGGCGACGTCCTCCTGAACAGTGAAATGCCAGCACAGATAACCGGTCCGGCCGCCGCGCAACGCGCCTTTGTGCAGTGCCTTGGAGTGCGCCCAGGCGTCGCCGGTGTAATTCTGCGTGCTGTGAATGGTGATGTAGCGGGCGGTCATCGGCCGATGATATTTTCGACCGACGCGGCCTTTGGGCAGGATGCTGGTCTTGACGTTGGCCTGCCGATACATGTCGGTCGGACTGAGTTTGGTTTTCGGGATCGCGCCCAGCTTGGCTTCCCAGGACCGGGCCTTGTTGCTGCTGCCACTTCCGGAGGATTTGCAGGCCGGCAAAAAGGCTGCCGCGGCGAGAGGCGATGCGACAGCTGCGGAGGAAAGAAAGAAGTCTCGACGGTTCACGGCAATCAAAAATACTCGGCTGAACTTAAGCATTTTTATGAAAAATGGAAATAATCGCTTCACCGGTCACGCGTATACGCTCCCGCAGATCACGCATTCGGCATCGCCGCCGTGGGCTGGATTCGCTAGCCTGTGTTGCTTGATCTCTGCCGCCTTCCACCGATGAAATCTTCCGTTCTCTCCCGCATCGTTCCGGCCTGTCTCTCGCTGGCCGCGTGCCTCGCCTCTCCCCTGCTCGCCGACACTGCCGGACCGCGGGTTTTACCCGAAGGCCAGCGACCCCACGACAGCCGACTCGGAGATATGGTGACGCTGCACGACTACCATCCGCTGCGCCCGGTCGATACCGCCGAACAGTGGAAAGTGCGCGCGCAGGAAATCAGGCGACGCA
Source organism: uncultured bacterium (assembly GCA_965367965.1). Classification (GTDB taxonomy): domain Bacteria; phylum Verrucomicrobiota; class Verrucomicrobiia; order Verrucomicrobiales; family DEV007; genus JBBKXR01. The sequence continues at coordinate 5,567 of CBDULB010000154.1, forward strand.
TTCTGGTGGGTTCGGGACTGTGGCCGATGCCGCAGAAAACGCCGCTCAACGTGGTCATTCACAGCCGCAAGGACATGGGCGATTACAGCGTCGAAAACGTCTTCTTCGAGTCGCTGCCCGGACATTTTGTATGCGGAAATCTGTATCGACCGGCCGGCGACTCCTTGGAGATCGGACTCAACGAGGACGGCAAACGCCCCGCCGCGTTGTGTCCGCACGGCCACTGGCAGGACGCGCGTTTTTACGATCTCGCCGAGGCGCAACGCAAACAACTGCTCGCCATCGGCGCCGAGCGTTTCGAGAATGCGGCGCGCAACCACTACCAGGCGCGCTGCGTGCAGCTGGCCCGGATGGGCATCGTGGTATTTCAATACGACATGCTCGCCAACGCCGACTCGTATCAGTTTCCCGAACATCGCCAGGGGCCGCGCGAGCACATGAACAACCCCGAGGTCGGTAAATGGGGCTTCGTCAGTCCGCAGGCGACCAATTACCTGCAGACCAACTTCGGCCTGCAAACCTGGAACAGTGTCAGGGCGCTGGATTTCGTCAGCGGCCTCGAGGAAGTCGATGCGTCGAGGATACTGGTTACCGGTGCCAGCGGCGGTGCAACGCAGACCATGATGATTTCCGCGATCGACGACCGGGTCGGCGCAGCATTTCCGGCAGTGATGGTTTCCACTGCCATGCAGGGTGGCTGCACCTGTGAAAACACTCACTACCTGCGCGTCGGTCAGGGAAATATCGATATCGCCGCCGCCGTCGCACCGCGCCCGCAGGAGATCACCGCCGCCGACGACTGGACCATCAACCTCAAGGAAAAAGGCTACCCGCAACTGAAGAGTGTTTACGAACTGATCGGTGCCGGGAAAAATTTCGACGCCCACTTTGACGTGCATTTTAAGCACAACTACAACCACGTCTCGCGCACCCACATGTATAACTTTGTTAACCGCCACTTCAAACTCGGCTTAGCAACGCCGGTGCTGGAGCGCGACTTCGAGGTCTTGCTCAAGGACGATCTGACCGTTTACAACGACGAGCACCCTTCGCCAACCGGTGATCAGGTCGGCGAAGCCCACGAGCGCGCCGTGTGCCACTGGTGGACCGAAGATGCCATTCGGCAGATCGCACCCCTGGTTGCGGCGAAGGACGCCGCGGCATTGCAGAAAGCCCGGCAGGTACTCGGCGGAGCCGTGACGGTAATGATCGATCGCGAACTGCCTGCGGCCGGCGAAGTCAACTTTGGTCTCGAGGGTAAAGAAGTGCGCAACGGTTACCTGGAACTGACCGGACTGATCGGCAACGACACTCACGGTGAAGAAATTCCGGCGGCATTTTTGCACCCCTCCGAGTGGAACGGCCGCACCGTCATCTGGCTGAGCAGCGCGGGCAAAGCCGGTCTCTACGATGCCGGCGGCACGCCGCGCGACGATGTGATGAAGTTGGTCAATGCCGGCAACTCGGTGGTCGGACTCGACCTGTTCAAACAGGGGGAATTTCTCAACGAAGGCGAGGTCGTCACCGAAAATCCCCGCGTCGCCTACCCCGGTAAAAAAGCGTCGAGCGATACCGAGTGGCGTCAGTCAGCGGTTTACCTCTACGGCTACAACCACTCAATGTTCGCCCGCCGCGTTCACGACCTGCTCACCGCGACCACCTTCGTGGGCAATCACGAGACCTGGAAAGTCGACAATCTGACCGTGGTCGGGCTCGGCGACATGGGGCCGATCGCCAGTGCCGCCCGCGCCATCGCCGGTGATGCCATCGATCACCTTTACGTCGAAACCGAAGGCTTCCGCTTCGCCGACCTCGACTCACAGTGGGACCAGCATTTCGTGCCCGGTGCCGCGAAGTACGGCGATGTCGCCGGCATGCTCAGTCTGTCGGCGCCCCGCTCAACCTGGGTGGCGGACAGCGATGACAATCTGCAGACCGCACTCACGACGACCTGGAAAACGGCCGGTGATGAAGCGGCACTGAGCTTCAGCAAAGGCGTCGGCACGGCGGTCAGTGCGGTCGTCGCTGAGCTGTTGAGGTAGCCAGTGCGGTACGCTTCGCGCCCGCAGGCTGGCCACTCGGGACCAACGCTACGGGCGCATATCGGGGGATATTACTGTGAAAATGTCAGGGTCGAGCAACGCTTAGCGGCAGGTCGAACCACTGCGACCGAAGCTGACGCTGAATCCACCGCGACTGCCACCGAAGCTGATGCCCGGCCGGCGACTGTGCGAAGCGTGAGAGCTGCTGTGGCTGGAACGCGACGAGCGCGGGCGATAGCTGGAGTGGCTCGAATGGCTGGAACTGTGGCCACGGCTGGAATAGCTCGAACCACGGTTGTGACTGGAATGCGAGCTGTAGCCCCGGCGCGGCTGTGAACAGGAACTCTGCTGATGGCTGTTGCTGTGACTGGAACGCGAACGATGATCACGATCGCCGGCCTGCGAGTTCGTCGGAACAGTGAGCAGCGCGAGAGCGCCAAGCGTGAGTCCAACGATGGGGGTCAGTAGGGTGGTTTTTTTCATGGGATGTTTTTAGGTTTGGGATTTTACCGGCGAGGCTTTATTCCTTTGTGGCATCCAGCAATCACACGCGGTCCGGTTAATCGGACGGCGGGCTGAATCGCTTTATTCAATGATTCGTCATTTTTTTATTTGAGAAGGAATTTCATTCCCTGACAAAGCCACTAAAAACCATGCAAGCCCAAGCCGCTGTACTCTACGAAGCGAAAACTCCGCTCAGCATCGAAACCGTCGAAGTCCTCGATCCGGGTCCGGGCGAAGTGCGCGTACGCATGCACGCTTCCGGAGTCTGCCACAGTGATCTGCACGTCATGACCGGCGATCTGCCGATGGTGACACCGATCATTCTCGGCCACGAAGGTGCCGGAGTCATTGAGTCGGTCGGCGACGGGGTGAAGTCGGTCGAACCCGGCGATCACGTCATCCCTATCTGGCGCATGTCCTGCGGCACCTGCGAGTACTGCCTCAACGGTCGTCCGGCGCTGTGCGACATCGGTACCGCGATGCGCTTTACCGGACTGATGCCCGACGGCGGCACGCGCTTTCGCAACCGCAAAGGCGATGCCATTCGCCACTACGCCGGCGTGTCGACCTTTTCACAAATGTCGACCATGCCCGAAGGTGCCGTGGTCAAGATCCCCAAAGATTTCTCACTGGAGAATGCCGCCCTGATCGGCTGCGGCGTGATCACCGGCGTCGGTGCGGTGTGGAATACCGCCAAAGTAAAACCGGGGTCGAGCGTCGCCGTGTTCGGCTGCGGCGGTATCGGCCTGAACATTGTCCAGGGAGCCAAAATGGCCTCCGCCACCAAAATCATCGCCGTCGATACCGTCGCCTCCAAACTCGAATTTGCCAAAACCCTCGGCGCCACCGATGTCATCGATCTCAGCGAACCCGGCAGCGATGCGGTCTCGGCGATCAAAGACCTGACCGGCGGCCTCGGCGTCGACTACGCCTTTGAGGCCATCGGCCGCGCCGCGCCCATCGAACAAGCCTACGACTCGACCCGCAAGGGCGGCACCTGCGTCGTCGCCGGCATCGCCCCACCCGATGAGCGCGCCAAAATCAACGTCAACCAACTGGTCTACGGCGAAAAGACGCTCGCCGGCTCGCTTTACGGATCCGCCCGCCCGCGCATCGACCTACTGACACTGATCGACCTCTACCGTTGTGGCAAGCTGATGCTCGACGAGCTGCTGACCCGCACCTACCCCCTGTCGAAGATCAATGAAGCCTACGCGGCGCTCGCCAACGGCGAAGTCGCGCGCAGCCTGATCCTCCCGCAGATGGATGACGCAAGCTAAGTCGGTCCGGAGGTGATACCTTCCCTTTCACGATGCGCTCCACTCTCAAGAAAATAGGTACCGCCGCCGTCTGGCGCTGTGCCCTGCCGATCGCCTGGTGGTGGGTGTCGCGGCATCGACGGCGGATCCTTGAACACGGACGCCCGCTCAGCGCCGACGAACACCAAATCGCCAAATCGCTCGGCATCGAGCACGCCGATAAGATCCGCGTCTGGTCAGTCACCCAGGTGCCCAGCCCGGGCGGAGCTTTGCTGCGCGGGGTCGGTCGTGTCGCCGGTGTCAGCACCCACGGCGCCAAGGGCATGGCCCTCGGTCACGGCATCTACCTGGAGTCCGCTCAGGCCAGCCGGCGCTCGCTGATCGCCCACGAACTGGTCCACGTGCTGCAGTATGAACGCCTGGGCGGCACCTGGCCGTTTGTGCGCGAATATCTGCGCCAATGCCTGCGCCAGGGCTACTGGAGCGCCGAATTGGAGATCGAAGCCCGCCACAAAGCTGCTGATTTCGAAGGCCCGATAGATTAATTCCCCGAACTTGCACCCCGCCGAAACCCGAAGTAGTTTCCGGCCGTTCGCGGCCCCGGCATGCGGTCCGGAAAGTCCAGCATTTTCCCACCCGCATCCGCAAGCCCCCGCCAACGCCGGCTTAGCTCAGTTGGTAGAGCAACTGATTTGTAATCAGTAGGTCGTCGGTTCAAATCCGACAGCCGGCTCCATTTTTGGCGTGGATTGGGTTTTATTGGTAGCCACCTTTGTCAAAAGGTGGGCCCTGCCTTGGCAAAGCTTCCCGCCGCGGCAAGGAGGTCACTGCGCTTAACCAGCCCGTCCTGCCATTCCCGGGGAATGCCTTCCAGGCCGTAGATCAGGCCGGCCAGGCCGCCGGCGACGCAGGCGGTGGTGTCGGTGTCGTCGCCGAGGTTGACGGCGTGCAGGACGGCATCGGCGTAGTTGTCGTGGCGGGCGTTGACCCACAGGGCGGCTTCGAGGGTATCGATGACGTGACCGCTGGAGCCGATCTCAGCTTCGGGGCGGTTTAACAGACGATCGGGGTGGAGCTTTTCGAAGCGCGGGCGCTCGGCATCGGAAAAGTTCCAGCCCTGATCGAGGATCTGCCAGGCGAAGGCACTGGCTTCGCGGACCGTGCCGCCGTGCAGGAGATCGCTGGCGACCAGGCAGTAGAAGGCGCAACAGAACTGGCACCGTTCGTGGGCGTGAGTCAGCGCAGACAACTGCGCGGCCCTGTCGATCAGGTGCGGATCATCGGGCCAGGCCAGCGCGACCGGCAGAATACGCATCAACGAGCCGTTGCCGTTGGAGCGCTCGTCGCTGCCGCCGCAGTCGAGCGGCGGCGTGCCATGCTGGTAACGGCGGATCGCCGCACGGGTGGCGATGCCGATGTCGAACACCTCGCCGTGCGGCGTAAATTTTGCCCCGGCCACCCACAGGCGAAACTGCTCCATCACCGCGGCCGGATCGAATCCGCCGGCTGCGGTCAGTCCTGCCAGGGTCGCCAGGATCATCGAAGTGTCGTCCGACCAGGTGCCGGCGGGCTGGTGATGCGTGCCGTATTCACGCATGCCGGTCACCGCATCGGCGGCGCGCTGAGCACGGTCCTGAAACTCGACCGGCACGCCGAGCGCATCACCGACCGCGGCACCGACGATGGCGGCTTCGGTTTGGTTGGCCCGCGATTTTACCGGCCAGTCGCGAACGTAGCGACACTGCTGGTCGGTTTCCGGGCTTTCGGAATGGGACGATTTTGCGCAGTCCTGCCAGCGCCCGGCAAGCGCCTCGAGTCCCTGTTCCCCGGACAGCTGAAAAATTTCCCGCAACAGGCATCCGGCCACCGTACCGGTGCGCCCCTTGCCGCCCCAGCAATGCAGGTAGGCGATCACCCGCCGATGACGGGCCGAACGCAGGCTGCGCAAGGCAGCGCGCATTTCCTCCGGCTGCCGCGGTACCGACACGTCGCGGATCGGATGGCGATGAAACTCCAACGTTGCCGGATCGATACCCATCTGTTGCGCCGTGTGCGTCGCGATGTCGCGATACGGCTTGAGCTCGCCCGGTTCGGTCAGGTCAATAAAGCAGCGCACGCCGGCCGCCAACACCGCGCCCATGCCGGCATGATCGCCAGCATCGTCGAAGTCGCGCGGGTACTCGCCACACAGAACCCGGCCCGGCTCCAGCCAGTAACTGTTGGCGAAGGGCGGGGCCATTTTATTCGGATCTGCGGATGCCATCAGGTCTCTATGGCGCTTCCTCAACTCAGACAGAGGACGTCGTCACCGCCGCTGACCTTTGCCATCAGGTAGGCAATTTCGGCTACTTCGCTCTGATAACTTCCTTCGCTGCGCAAATGCAAAACCTCAAGCGCGAGGTCGATCAAGGCCTCCGCCCGCGCCGGTTCAAAGTCCATCGCCAGGCAAATGTCCCGTTCCAGCCTGCGTCTGACAAGGTGCGGATCATCGGCCTTCAAGCAAGCGCGCACAAAGTCATCGGCCACCGATTCACACAGTTTCCACAGCGGACAGTCCGTGCTTTGGTCGAAGCTTAGAACCGGTTGTGAACTGTTGCGCATAGATAAAAAATCAGCCATGGATGCATTGTGCCCCATGGGGTGGGACACGCGTAGTCCCACGGAGACGAAAAGGCTTTCACCGGGTGAATTCACCCGGAAATCGGCTCCTCCCCTCCCGGGAATACTAACTTCTGAACCCATCATATAGCCACAATCCTGCCAACTCAAGGCTGACGACAAGGGCTAACCGAATTTCAACAAATTCAGCTGCTTAGATCACCTCAACGCACCCGGAACACAGGTGTTAAATCTTCCTCACTCGTAGCAGGTCAGCGCCTTCGCCAGCTCAGACGCTACCTGTTGGCGCAGTTCTTCGGGTGCCAGCACCTCCGCCTGAGCGCCAAAGCTGAGCACCCATCGACGGATGTCTTCAAGCGCGCTCAGCTCCAATTGCATCTCGATGCGGTCGCCGGCCTTATCCAGCAGCGTGATCTGTTGACTGGGATGCCAACGGCGCTCGGGAACAAAGCGCGCCGCGAAGCCGCTCAGGCGGATGAGCACGCGATGCATGGCTTTGGCATCAGCCAGTACCCCGGCCTTGCCCGCACCATCATCGGAGACGGTCCATGCCCCGAAACTTCCGGCGAAGTGATCTTCCATGCAGAAGTCGTCGGCGCGGACAAATTTCTGACGCGAGATTGACAGCCCCTTCATGCGCTGCACGGCGAAGGTGCGGCGCGCATGGCGGTCGACATCATAACCGATGACGTACCATCCGCCGTCGATCTCTGATAGATGATAGGCCTGCAAATGCCGGCGCTCAGCCTGTTTGGCATCCAACTTGGTGTAGTCGAAGTGCAGCTCCCGCTGCTCGAGAATCGAGCGCGAGATTTTTTCAAAAGCGGCCACATCGCGCTTGGTCACGCCACTGGTGCGCACCGAAAAGGCCTGATCGATGTCCGACCACGGAATCGACACACGGTCGCTCATGCCCTGCTGCAGACGCTGAAAACTGCTTCGCAACGAAGCCACCAGCGGCGTATCGCCGAGATGACGCAGCGCATTGCGGGCGACGATCAATGCCACCAGGTCCTCGGCGGTGGTTTGCAGAAACGGAAAGTCACTGACCGGTCGCGTATAGTAGTAACCGTGCCGCGTTTCGTCGTAGTCGATCGGTAAATCCAGTTCGTCGCGCATGAAATTGATGTCGCGTTGAATCGTCTTGCGCGAAGTCTCCAGCTCATTGGCGATCTGCGAGCAGTTCGGATGCCGGCCGCGATTGATGCGTTCATGGATGCGCAGGATTCGCTCCAGAGGACGGCGCGTCGACCCCGCACGGGATGGTTTATTGATCGCAGGCATGGTTAATTTGTTAAGACATACGAAACACCAGGGCCTGGGTCAATGGTGGGGCCATGCTCGCCTTCGGCGAGAGTTTTCAGTTTTCAGTTTTCAGTTTTCAGTTTTCAGGTCTCAGGTCTCAGGTCTCAGGTCTCAGGTCTCAGGTCTCAGGTCTCAGGT
>CBDULB010000155.1:0-13285 GCA_965367965.1 uncultured bacterium
TGCAGCAGGTTTCGCTGCAGGCTTTTCGGGAGCCGGCGCTGGTTTCGGCGCTGGTGCAGTCGGCTTTGCAGGTTCCGGCTTTGCCGTTGCCGGTTTTTCGACCGCAGGCTGGGGCGCGGCTGGCTTTGGCGCGGCTGGCTTTTCTTCCGCAGCCGGTGCCGGCGATGCAGGTTTGGGCGCAGCGGTTTTTTCCTCCGCAGCAGGTGCCGCCTTTTCAGCGGGCGCTTCGGCGGGCGCAGGCGCCGCACTTTGCTTGATTTGAGTGGGTGACCCCGGCACGACCGCCTGGGTCGCGACAGGCTTCTTCGCCTGCAGAGTCGGCAACACCAACTCGGCGGCCGCAGTGGCAGGTAAACGTACGGTGCCGGCCGCTTCATCAACAAAGTCAGCGCTATTGACCATCGGCTCCTGTACGGCGCGAACTTCAGCGAGTTTCTCCAAACGGGCCTTGGCACGCGCTTCGGTCACCGGATCAACAGAATCGGGATCCTTGGCCGTCTTGCAGACCACGAAAGACGTGAGAATGCCAAATGACAGCAGCGCGAGCAAACCGACCCAAATGGCGCGGAAACGGCTCGAAACGTCGTCTTGACTGGAATTGCTCATGGAAAAAAGAGGGAGATAAAAACGGTCACTTAGTTAACCAGATTCAGCGACTCATCCATGCGCGGATCGCGGGCAGGATAAAGACTCGCCTGTCCAAGACGATGCAGGAAGAACGCACCGGCCAGGCCGGCGACAGCAACCCAGGCAAGAATATCGAGGAAGATGGCACCATCGATCGACATTGCCGCGCCTCCGGTCAACGAAGGACCGCGCTCGGGAATGATGATCCAGTAGATGTCGAAGATCTGCATGGCAATGTTCCACAGGCAGACACAGACAACGAGTTTCGGTGTGGTTTTGACCGCACGGATTAACAGCACCGCGAATGGCAGCACGAAGTGACCGATGACCAGGAAGGTAATCGTCAACCCGTTCCAGAACTCGGTGTTACGCGTCAGGTAGAACTTGGTTTCCTCGGTGATATTGGCATACCAGATCAGGAAGAACTGACTGAAGGCAATGTAGGCCCAGAAGATGACAAACGAGTGCATCAACTTACCCATGATCCAGTAGTGCTCCTTGTTGATCAGGTCTTTGAAGGCACCCTGCTTGATCAGCAAGGTCATGATAATGATCAACAGCGACATCGAACTGAGCGCACAACCGGCGAACAGGTAGACACCCCACATGGTTGAAAACCAGGTGTAGTCGAGCGCCATCAGCCAGTCGAATACCAGGAAGGTCCAGGCCACGGCAAACAGCGGCAGCAGCCCGCAGCTCCAGCGACGCGAGAGCAAGGTATACTTGGCTTCGCCGGTGACATCCTGACGCATCGACCAGGCGCGCAGCAGCAGAATGATGCCACTCAAGGCAACCGCATAAAACACGAAACGGAACAGCCAGAAGCCTTTGTTGAGGAAACCCTTTTTCTTGTAGAGCAGAATGTCGGAATGCTTGATGTGCTCGTCCACCAGTTGGTCGCGAACCGCACCTTCGTTGGAGTAGGCTTTTGCTTCCTGTTCGGCCTCGGCAACCAATTCACGGGCGACCTCGACTTTTTCATTGAGGTAGTAGGCCAGATTCGGTGAAGCCTGGGGCAACTGCGCCTCGACTTCTTTTTCCACCTTGGCGAGATCGGCTTTGGCCAGTTCAACGCTCCGGGCACTATCAGCCATCGCCGCCTTGACGACATCGTCAGTGACCGCAGCCTCGGCGTGCTCGGCGATGCCCGCCTGCTTGGGCAACCATTCCCACAAGGCGTCGCGCGCTCCCGGCAGGACCACCAATGGCAGAGCCAGCAAAAACAGCAAGGGAATCACCGAACCGAGATTTTCCATCAGCCGGCGCACCAGGACACCCCAACCCGAGTTGGAGGCGTTGTGCAACAGAGTCCAGAAAATGCCACCCACACAAAGCGTCATGAAGAACACCACGGCAAACAACCACGAGTAAGCCATCGCTCCACTCCAATTGGTCGGCTGCGAATCCGCTTCTGCAGCGTGATCGCTGTGCGCAGCGTGGTCAGTTTCTTCAGCACCACCGGTTTCAGCGGCGGGCGCATGGGCATCGACTGCGGTCACAGCGGCGTGCTCTTCAGCATGCCCGTGATCGTGATCGTCGCCGGTATCCGGCGCGCCGGGCAGAACCATCGCAAGAATCGCGAACAACAGGGTGCAAGCCACACCGACGACCAACAGGATCATCTTGGCACGCCCCAGCGCCGCGCTTCCGGGGAGGCTGGAGAGCATCTGGCCTCCTTTGGGCAGATCATGGGCTGATTTCAGTGCACTCATGCGGGAATGTCGAAAGTCGTAGTCGGGAAAAAAGGAATAAGAATTTTAAACGGATTATTTAGCATCCGCTTCAACGTCACCTTCCGGTGGCGACTGCAGGGCATCGAAAGTGGTTTTCACTTCACCTTCGTATTTTGCCGATGAACCAAATTGCAGTGCGCGGACGTAGGCGACAATCGCCCAGCGGTCGGAAACAGTGATGATACCGTTGTACGGGCCCATCAAGCCTTTGCCGTGAGTGATAGTGGAAAAAATCTGCCCTTCAGGCAGCGCCTTGGCGGGATCCGCCAGCAGATTGGCGGTCGGCGGAAAGCCTACCCAGAAGTTCGAAACCGTGCCGGCACCATTACCGGAAGCACCGTGACAGGGCGAGCAGTTGATATCAAAGCGCTGACGACCACGTGCCAGCAAGGCGGCATCGACCGTGATCTCCGCGGGAAAACCGGCGCCGTAAAAGTCTCCGAAACGACCGCTGTTGTAATAGTCGTCACCGTGAGTGAAGCCGTAGCTCGACACCGCGGTGCCATCGGCGGCACGTTTGTCGCCTTCGGGCAGTTCAAAACCGATCGGCACGGTTCCGGCCACCGGCTTACGGGCACCCTGGCCGTCGGCGAACATGTCGCTTGGCTTCTGGTATTTGATTTTTTCCTGACGATCCATGTCGGGAAAAATTTCGATCGGAGGCGCGGTGAACTTATCACCACGCCGACCGATGGCGGCAACGACCGTCACGCTAAACAGCAGGAGGATGAGAAAGAACCAGCGCATTGGGAAAGAAAATATCGGAAGTCAGATCAGATGACAGGGCAATCAGGCGTCTTCGTGGACCAGCTCGATATTGGTCGCACCGGCGCTGCCGAGCAGTTCGCGAGTTTGCTCGCGGGAAAATTTGGGATCACGAGCTTCAATCGCAAGAATGAAACCGTCATCCGAACAGGTTTTGAAAAGCGCCGAGTTAAACAGCGGATGATTCCAACGCGGCAACGCCAGGAAAACCAGCAGCGCACCGACCACCGCGAAGGCCGACAGCAAAATCGTCAGCTCGAAGGTCACCGGGAAGAACGCCGGAATGGTGTTGAGATTGGTCGGCTTGCCCTGCACTACCGTCGGGTAGAGATTCACCTGAGTGAAGAACTGCAGCGCCAGGGCAACACTGCAACCGGTGATACCACCACCGAGCACTACCGCCGAGAGCCATGATTTGCCGAGGCCCATGGCATGATCGATGCCGTGAACCGGATAAGGCGTGTGCACGTCCCAGCGCTTGAAACCGGCGTCACGCACCTTTTCCGCCGCATGATAGAGCGCGGCAGCCGAGTCAAAACTCGCCACGTAGCCGAAAACCGGGCTGCTGTTGCTGGGGCTTGAAGTTGAGTCGCTCACGTTGGTGAAAACTGGATCGGTTTAAAGATGGACGAGAGATTAATCAGTTGCCGGCATTGAGAGAAGCCGCGCGCTTCTTCTTCAATTCCTGCCACTCGGGATAGTGCGGGTCAGCTTCAGGAAGCACACCCTTGACCTCGCTGACCGCAATCACCGGCAGGAAGCGCACAAACAAAAGGAACAGCATCATGAACAGACCGAAGGTGCCGAGGAACATCAGGCCCTCCACCCAGGTCGGCGCGTAGTAACCCCACTGACCCGGCAGGAAGTCGCGAGCCAGCGTCGTCGGAATGATGACGAATCGCTCAAACCACATACCGGCGTTGACGAAGTTACAGACGATGAACACCACCCAGAGGTTGTGGCGCGCCGCGTGAAACCAGAAAATCTGCGGGGCAATCACGTTGCAGAAGAACATGCAGTAGTAAGCCCAGGTGTAGGGACCACTGATGATGCGCAAGTGGAAAGCATCCGCTTCATACTTGTTGCCACCGTAGTAACTGATAAACAGCTCCATGATGTAGGCGTAACCGACGATGGTGCCGGTCAGCAGAATGATCTTCGCCATGTTATCGATGTGCTTCGGCGTGATCATGTCTTCCAGGCCGTAAAGCTTACGGGCAGGAAGCATCAGGGTCAGCACCATCGCGAAGCCGCCGAACACGGCGCCGGCAACGAAATACGGCGGGAAAATAGTGGTGTGCCAGCCGGGCACGATGGACGTCGCAAAGTCGAACGAAACGACTGAGTGCACCGAAAGCACCAGCGGCGTCGACAGAGCGGCGAGCAGCAGGTAACCCATCTCGTAGTGGCGCCAGTGACGGTTGGCACCGCGCCAGCCGAGAGCGAAGAAGCCGTAGCAGAATTTGCGCACTTTCGAGGTGGCCCGGTCGCGCAGGGTCGCCAGATCGGGAATCAAACCGATATACCAGAAGATCACCGATACCGTGAAGTAAGTCGAAACGGCGAACACGTCCCACAGCAGCGGACTCTTAAAGTTCTGCCAGATCGCGTTGGCGTTCGGCACCGGCGCGAGGAACCACACCATCCAGAAACGACCGACGTGAAAGCCCGGATAAATACCGGCACAGACCACCGCAAACAACGTCATCGCTTCCGATGCACGGTTGACCGAGGTCCGCCAACGCTGACGCGTCAGGAAAAGAATTGCTGAAATCAGCGTTCCCGCGTGACCGATACCGATCCAGAAAACGAAGTTAACGATCGCCCAACCCCAGGCCACCGGCTGGTTGTTACCCCAGATACCGACACCGGTCGAAACCAGATAAACCAGGGTAAAACCCAGACATCCGGCGAGCAGCACCGACGGCAGAAACAGGATCCACCAGATCAGCGGCTGACGATTTTCGACAATTCCGCAGACCCGGTCAGTGATCCACGCCATCGAGCGATTATTCAACACCAGCTGTTCACGCGCAATGGTGGGCGCATCAGCCGGATGAACCGCTTGATTGGATGTTGTAGTTTCGTTTGCCATTGGGGAAAATATTCAGAGTTCAGTGTTCAATTCTCAGAATCACTGACCGTGTTAATGCATGACCGAGGTAGCTTTGCCGACTGAATCGGCGCCCGGCATCGCCGGATTCGGATTCTTGATTCGAGCCAGATAACTGGTGCGCGGACGGGCACCGATGTAACGCAGCAAATCGTAGTTGCGGCCGTTGGCCTTCATTACATTCACCTTGTCGTCGGCACGCTTCAGATTACCAAAGACAATGGCTTCGGTCGGACAGGCCTGCTGACAGGCAACCTTGATGGCGTCCGTGCCAACCTGAATATCCGGCGAATCCTTGGCCTTCACCTTGGCGGCGATCTTGGCACTGTTGATGCGCTGCACGCAGTAGGTGCACTTTTCGATAACACCGCGCATGCGCACGCTGACGTTCGGATTCTTCTGCAACTTCTCGCTGGTGGTCGCGTGACCGGTCGGCGATTTGAGCGGACCCCAACGCAGATTGCCGTAGCCGATCTGACGCTTGTTGTAGTCGAAGTAGTTGAAACGACGCGCCTTGTAAGGACAGTTGTTGGCGCAGTAACGGGTGCCGATGCAGCGATTGTAGGTCATCGCATTGAGGCCGTCACCGGTGTGAACCGTGGCATTGACCGGGCAGACCGTTTCACACGGAGCCGCTTCGCACTGCTGACAGGCAACCGGCTGAGTGATCATTTCCACCGCGTCATCGTCGACCTTGCGGCGACCGGGCTCTTCACCATCCGTCTTCGGATCGAACTCGGATACCGTTTCGGCATCGAATTCCGGCGTCGAGAAATAACGATCCATGCGGATCCAGTGCATTTCGCGACCGCGCATCACTTCACCCTTGCCGACGATCGGAATATTATTCTCCGCCTGGCAGGCGATCGTGCAGGCGTTGCAGCCGATGCACGAATGCAAGTCCACCGTCATCGCCCACTGGTGATTCGGATCAACCCGGAACGGGTGATGCATCGGGAAGCCCGGCTTGGGATCCGTCTCCTGCTCGGTCGGATTGGCGTAATCGGGACCTTTGTAAAGCGTATCATCCGGCGGAATGTGCGCATCCATGCCCTGATACTCGGCAAAATTATCATCCGCCTTGAGCATGTCGACCGTGCCCTCACGGGCAATCGCACGACCTTCCATCGAGTAATGCTCAGCCGTCAGCGCCAATTTATACTCGCCGCCAGCCTTGGAAACTTTCGCACCAGTGGCCACGTAAGGCGCAGCCGTGGTCATCAGCGGATAAGCATTAAAACCGACACCGCTACCCACCAGACCAACTTCGTTGATCAATTCACCGTCATGATTTTTGTCAGCACCGTAGTAGCCGAGATCGAGCTGAATCGTGAAATCCGCCTGACCGGGGCTGCGCAGCACCGGCGCCGTGACCGTGCGGGCATCCGCACCTTCACCGATCGAAATTTCGATCAAATCTTCGTCCTTCAGGCCGAGCGCTTCCGCCGTGCCGAAATTCATCAGCGCCGCGTTATCCCAGGTCAACTTGGTGATCGGATCCGGCACTTCCTGCATCCAGCCATTGTTGGCAAAACGCCCATCGAACAGCGAACTACTGGTCGCCAGCACCACTTCGAGCGCTTCGGGATAAGGCAGATCGGCGAGCTCAATTTTCGCCACGTCAACCGGAGCCACTGCCGCCGGAGCCGCAGCGCGCTCGAAACCCGAACCGGTCAGGTAACCATCACGCAGAGTGGCATTCCACGCCTTATCAGCCTCGGCGCCGGATTTGCCGGCCACCTTTTCAAAAGTCGCACGCACCGCCAGCATGCTTGCTGAAGGAGCCTCTTCCGCCCCGACGACCGGCTCTTCCGCCTGCCCGGCCGGCGCATTGGTCAACGCGAGCACCAAGTCCACATCCGACAGACCGTCGTATAGCGGCAGAATCATCGGCTGAACGATCGAGTAAACACCCGTCGCAGAAGTCAAATCACCCCAACTCTCCAGGTAGTGAGCGGACGGAACGTGCCAGGTCGCCGCCTGCGCCGTGGCATTCACGCGCACCCCGTGATGCACCACCGTAACCCCATCGCTACTCAGCAGATCCTGCAGATGCAGATCAGATGGAGCATCGAAATACGGATCGGCATCCGTCGAGAAAATAACCGTATCGATTGAACCTTGTTCCGTCGCTTTGGCAAGCTCGGCCAGACCCGGGAAATCCGTGTCACCGGTTTTGAAAGCCGGAACCGGCACATCGCCCGCAGCCGTCGCACCGAGCGCAGCGTTCATCGCCGCAGCCAGCAGGTGCACCTCTTTTGAGTGACGCGATCCGGCAACCACAACCGCCTTACCTTTCGAAGCCGCGAGATCTTTCGCCGCCTCGGCAATCCAGGCAACATTCATTACCGAAGACTTCACCTTGGCAACCAAGGGCTTAAGCGCCGCCGACAGAGCCGCATCACCAGCCGCCTTGGCAACTTGTTCAGCCAGCAAAATTGCCACCGCAGGAATCTGACTCGCCGCGAGGCGCAAACGGTGATCCGCCATGCCACCGGTCGCCGTGAACGCCGGCTCCACCACGTAGAGACGATTCATCTCATGGCCATCATCGTCGACGCGACGACCGCGAGTGAATTCCGCCGCCGAATCTTCCCCGATCTTATCAAGACCCAGGAAATCGCAGTCCAGTGAGAGAATTTTTTGAGCCTTATCGAGACGCGGCACCTGCGCCACACCCTCGCCATACAAAGCCTTTTCCGCAGCGCGCAAACCGGTCGGCGCAAGCGCCTCGTAGCGGAACACCTTGAGCGCAGGAAGCTTTTTCTTGAGCTCGTCGAGCAAACGTGAACGCGTCGGCGAAAGCGTTTCACCGATCACCAGCGCCGCCTTTTCACCCTTGCCAGCACGGAAAGCCTTCAGGAATCCCGCTTCAAAATCTGCAGCCGTCGTGACTTCACCGGACTTAAGGTAACCGCGCGAACGATCCGGATCGTAAAGATCGAGAACCGACGCCTGGGTCAACGCATCCGAACCACCGGCAACCATCGGGTGCATGCGGTTGCCATCCACCTTCACCGGACGACCTTCATAAGTCGTTACCACCAAAGGATCGCAACCGCGACCACCAACACGGGGCTTGGCCGAAGCGAACAGCAAAGGCTTGCCCGGAACAACCCACTCAACGTGTTCTTTGTAAGGCACCAGATAACGCTCCGGACGACGGCAACCACTCATGCCGAAACCGGCCAGCGCCGTCGAGGCCCCCATCAATTTGATGAAATTGCGGCGCGAAACCCCGCCGTCTTCAGCATCAGGATCAGGATTGGAAAGCTCGGCCGCACCCTGCGGAAACTCCCGCTGCAACCACTCCGTGAACTCGGGAGAATCCTCCAACTCACCCAAGCTGCGCCAATATTGGCGGCCAGTCGAAGGAGCCTCAGGATGGTGCCATTTGCGTTTCATGAAATCCGAAAAATCAAAGAAGGGTCGTTCACTAGATCAAAGAACGAATTAACGGTGACAAGTCGTGCAGTCTTGCGGCGGGTGAACACTCCACGCCTCCTTCAAGTGCATACCCATCAACTCCTGTCCCCAATCAAGCTTCCAGTCGCGTGACAGCTGCTTGAGCTCATCAACCGACTTTTCAGTCTTCTCTTCGAGGTAGGAATAAAATTCAGCTTCATCGACATCAGCCACCGTGAAATCAAGGTTGGTGATCTGGTCAATCGGCCGCAGCGCCTTTTCCGGAGCACGGTGACAGTCGAGACAGAAACTCATGCTCAACGGCTTGTCATGACTGACGACCTCCATTTCGTTGATCTTGCCGTGACACTCAACACAGGAAACGCCGCGATTGACGTGGGCCGAGTGATTAAAATACGCGTAATCCGGGGTCTCGTGAACCTGCACCCACTTGATCGGCTCACCAGTGTATCCCTCGTAATTGGTATCCATGGCCGCGCGCAAAGGCTCGAGGCTCGGACTGTCCGAAGCCACCTTGCCCGGACCGTGGCAATTCCAGCAGACTTGCGCCGCCGGAATATTCGAGTGCGGCGACTCATCCACGAAGGAGTGACAGTAGCGACAATCCATTCCCAGCTGACCGGCGTGAATACTGTGGTCGAACGGGATCGGCTGCGTCGGCGTATAACCGACACGAGTGTATTTCGGTGTGAAGGTATATGCCACCGCCAGTGAGACCAGGGTGCCAATAATGCCGACACCCACTACGATTTGCAGCGGGAGCCAGTTCAGCCATTTTGGAAAGATGTTACCCATATCCGAATTGAGGCGTATTAAAGACTTTGTGAAAAATTTCACAAGCGTTTTTCCAAGAAATTTTCGCGTAATTTTGTAACCAAGCTTTAGCAAAAGCGGCATTGCCTAAAAGGCCAGTCGACTTGCTCAGCCACCGACCAGCGCAGAGCCCGTGGTCAAAAGGACTTACGGCGAACACCTCGCATTCGGATGGTTAAAAATAGATCTTTCGGAAGTCTTGATCGATTGAAGAAATGACTTTTTTGTCAGCCCGGTTCACCGGTCAACGGGCATTGCTCGAACCGAATCCGTTGCTCAAACTCCAAACCCTTTCCCGTATCTTCCGGTTGATGATCGAGATCACTCCTCCCCACCCTGCTCCGGCGCTTCGTATTCCGTGTACTTCTTCGACGAACCCTTGACCTTTTCGGCGGGATATTTGTCCGCGTTCTTTTGCATCTTGTTTTCCATCGCCTGCAGCAGATCAATGCCGAGATTGTCAGCCAACTCGAACAAGTAGACGGCCACATCCGCAATTTCGTCACTGATCTCCTCGCGGTGCGATTCGATTCGCGCCTCAACTTCGGTGGGTGTCTTCCACAAAAAGTGTTCCATCAACTCACCCGCCTCCAGCGAAATCGCCATCGCCATGTCCTTGGGGTTGTGAAACTGCGCCCAGTCGCGCGCGTCGCGGAAAGCGCGGATCTTTTCAGTGATGTTGGTGATGTCGTTCATGAATTAACTCCCGTCAGTCGCGCCCGATCCAGTTGCGACAACGGGCTCAGGCTATAAAGTCCACCTCGCGCAGAAAGTCGACCACCTTCTGCTCCGGCATTTCGCAGGGTTTGATCAGGTCTCCGCCTTGCGTCTGGTAAAAATTCAGACTGATGAAATCGCTGCCACCCAGCTGTTCGGCATAGATTTTGCAAGAGCGCCCGCCGTTGTGAGAACGTTTGCTGAGCGCGTATTTGCGGCCGCGGTAAACGCCGTACGAGCTGCCCTCCGGAACCCTTGCGATCAACGTTCGATACTTGCCCGCAGTCATTGAACGGCTTTCCGACAGTATCTGTAGCACTCAGACCGTCAGCCCTTTAGCAGCCTGACGCTACATCACCGAACCGATTACTGCAGGGCCCGCTCGATCGCGTCCGATACCGCCCGGTTGGCGGCGTACTTGCGCAGCAGGTAACGCTTCACTGTCGCCATCCGACCGGCCTCGCCGGCCGCCTTCAACTGCAGCGCGTGATGAAACTCATCGATGTGCTGCGCCTTCATCCCCTGCGGGGTCGACGCCGATTCATCGCCGCGCGTCACCGAACGGGCATGACCTCCGTAGACATCGTTCAACTGCAGCATCCAGGCTTCGCGACCATCGGCCGAAAAGGCGTACCAGACAGCCGAACCATCTCCCGGGTCAACCTCGAGCACGCGCCGGTTGGCGACCACTGCGGGCAGTTTTTCGGTGGCCCATTCGCCGCCCTGATCAACGCCGATTTCCAGCTCGCGACCGTTCCAACGCAGCTTCATCGGTGGCAATCCGCGTTCGTCCGGTTGCAGATCCCAGACCACCGCCTCGATATCAGCGGGAAAATTTTTCACCGGTTTCGCTGTCGCGCCCTCGGCAAGCGTAAACACCAGTTCACCTCCCACCGTCAGCGGCGTCACCCACTTCAGATCGTCGCTGAAAAAATACCACCCGGTGTTCGGACCGCGAAAGTCGAAGCGCACCACACCGACATCGACAAACGCGGAATCGTAGGCAGAGCCCTCGGCGTCACGGGAATTCAAGCTGTGCCAGGTTGCACCGTTGTAACGCAAGTGCTTGAGCGAATGGGTGCCGCGCAGATCCCAAATCGTGCCGGTAACCTGTTCAGCAAATTTCTCGACCCCGGGATACTCGCCAGGCGCACCGGCAACCTCTTCTTCCGCCAGGCCAGTCTGCGCGGTCGCTGAAAGGTTGACCGATCCCAGCATCAGGGTGCAGCAGACGAATAGTTTCAGTGTCGTTCGATTCATGATTTTAACGGGCGAATCGTGACATTTACGAGTTCACGCCGCAAGTGCAGTTTGGTTAGACCATTCACTTACCTGCCGGGCTGCGGGAGATTTCCACCCAGCCGTCACCGGCTTTCATCAGCACCAGTCGTGCGTCGGCGCTTGCGAACACAAATGGCGGCTGCACGCGCAGATTACCCGCCGCATCGGTCGCAGCGATGAGCCCCGCCCGCTCCGCTTCAAGCACGACGATCTCCCCCTCTTCGCCGCCGACCAGTTCGTTCAGAATCGCATCGTCTTCTGCCCGCAAAAGCATTCGCGACGCCACCACCTCGACACGGCCGCCCTCGATGCGCGCGGCCGTCGCCCCGCCCAGCGCCAGCGATTTGGCATTCAACCGGCGCGGAGCCAGCGTCCCCTCCGGATCGATGCGCAAGGCCTGCCGATTGTTATAGCGCAGCGCCAGGCTGTCCCCTTCGGAAACGTCCATGCGCATCGTCCAACCGGAATTGATCGATGACAGGTCGCGGCTCAGTTGCAGCAGAGGATCACCGCCCGCCGGCGCATGCAGGCGCACGCCCTGCTTTCCCGACTGCAGAGAAATGCCCTCTGACAATCCGCCGACCACCGCGACACTGCCGTCGGTCATCGCTTCGGCGAGCTCGCCGAGGCCGATGTCGTGCATCCGGCAGCCGAAAAACATCACATCGCGGGTATCCGCAGTGCCCACCACCCGACCGGTTTTGTCGGCACCCTGCGCCTGATCGCCATCCCAGCCCGGCACTTCAAACACGACACTGTGAAACGCAACGTTTGACGCTTTGCCCAGACGTACCGCGACGTTGTTATAGGTCCTGACACAACCACCAAAAAAGTAATGGCCATTGATGTCTGCGCGCTTGCCCGGTGTTGCACCGTCGATGAATAATGCACCCGATCCCCACTGCCCGCCCTTGCGTGAATGATGGTCGGCCGAGAACAGATTGCAGCCGTAAAACTGGGTACCGCTCAACCCCGGCCCGACGGCTTCGTCACTGTCGCTGCCGAGCAGAGCGACGCCGTAATCGCCTGAGAATGAACAGTTCCAGAAACGATTGTAATCCGGATTCGAGCCCTCCCCCCGTGACAGCACACACAATCCGGCCTTCTTCCAGTAGCCGAAAACGTTGACGTCGCGCAGCGAACCGCCCGGACTGTCATCGACTAACAATCCCACCTCAAAGTCAGCCCGCCCGTCGCTGTCCGGCGTCGTCGCTTTACCGTTCTTCGCCCCGGTCTGCATGTCGAGAACGATCGCCAGTCCGGCAATCTGATAAGGCAGACCGGCGGCAGTTTTGATCGCGTAGCGCAGTTCCGAAAACGCATCGCTGCGCCCGCTCGCCTGACGGGCGCGACCGGCGCCGCGAAACAACAGCGTCGTGCCCGGCATTTCGCCGATCGTGTCGCGATTTAAGTAGCGCTTGTCGTCGTCACGCAGCGGAAACGTGCCCAACAGCGGCGATCCTTCACCGGTAATAATCGCCGAAGGCGGCAATTCGATGCCGTCGCTAATGACATACACCCCGGCCGGGAAATGCACTTCCTTCGAGGCCGCCAACGCTTTGCGGATCGCTGCCGTATCATCGCTGACGCTATCCCCTTTCGCCCCGAAGTCGCGAACATCTACAGCCGCCCCAGCCTCGGTCGAACAGACAAACGAAACGACACTGAGCAGAATCAAGGAGCGCAAAATCATGCGCCAAAGGACGATCTATTAACCACCCCGTCAACCGCCACAAAAAAGCGCCCCCTCGCCTTGCGACGAGAGAGCGCTGTGACTTTTTCAAGCTCCTGTGGACGAACTCCTACCTCC
>CBDULB010000156.1:0-12815 GCA_965367965.1 uncultured bacterium
GCTGAAATGAAAGATGCCGCTGTAGGCGAACAGAAGCAGGGTCAGCAGGGCCGGCACCAGTCGCGCGCGCAGGTTCTGAGGCGCGAACAGTGCACCGATCATGGCGATGGCGGCGATGCTGTGCAACCAGACGTAGGCCGGCGTGATGTCGTCGGCTTTGATCCCGGCCAGACCGGCGATGATGATCGCGACGCCCAGTCCGAGTGTCGCAAAAATGACCACCCAGCGGCGGCTTGTATTTAATGCCGCCGAGGCACTGCCATTCAGCGCCCAGCCACAGAGCAGGTAGAGAAAGGTAACCGAGGGCAGAATATAGATGGGCTCTTTGTTGGTGGGGATCGACCACAACGCGATCACCAGAACACCGGCGGCCAGGGCAATTGCCTCGGGACGGCGCCAGGCCTGCCATTGTCGCCGCGGATCGAGGACCGCAGCGAGCAGGATCGGCACCAGCACAAAATGGTCGCGGTAAAGGATGGCGAGGTAGTACCAAAACGGGTGATTGAGATCTTCAGAGCGCTCATAACCTTCGAACTTCTGCGCGATGGCAGAGTCGGGGGCGAGCAGTGGACCGAGATAGACTTCTTCGATCCAGAAACTCAGTTCGTGCGGAGTGAGAACCCACACCACCATCAGGTGTGAGCAGGCGGCGGGGATGAATCCAAGCGCTGCCCACGCGACAAACTTCAGGTCGAATTTGCATGGCGGCAGGTCGTCGAACCAACGGCCGACGATGCATGCCGCGACGACTACCACGAAGGGCAGCACCAGATAAATCTTGATGACTACCGCGAAGCCGAGCAGAACGCCGCCGAGAAAGGTGCGCAGCAGTTTCCGGTTCCAGTGGCCACTGGTCAGCAACCAGGTGGCGCCGAGGCCGAAGGCGGTCATGGTCGGTTCGGCTTCCTGCCAGCTGAACATCCAGAACAGGCCGGGTGAGCACGCGGCGAGGATCAGTGTCCAGGGTGCCGAATCGGGGCCGAGCAGGCGGGCGATTCGGTAGATAAAGAACAGGGCGGCTCCCCAGGCCAGAGCACTGACCATGGCGGAGGCGAGAAAGGAGTCACCCATCAGGAGGATTGCGATGGCGCGCAGGAATGGATCGCCGGGAGGAAAGGTGACGATGTTGCGCTTGGCGTCGAGATCACCTTCGGGGGTGATGCTCGGCCGGGCGAAGTATTCCATATCGATGGCGATATTCTGCGCCATAATGACATGGCTGGCTTCGTCGCCTGACAGGTCGCCGACCCAAACGGTTTCACCGAGAAACAGCAGCAGCATCGAAACTGCGGCAATCGCGAACGCGACCGTGCGCAGGCCCCGGGGGGGAGTAGGTCTGATCTCGGAGGCGGGCACTTGGATCGATGGCAGTGTGTTCGGGATTGAACGCTGAACACCTGACGTTGAATTTCGAATATCGAAGTGCTGGCCGGCGTCGCAGTAACTGGTTTGAGATCAGAATCGTTCGCGGACCATGATGTCGTCGGCGTAGCCTTTAAACTGGCCGATTTTGAAATAGCGACTGCCGCTGTCGAGGGCGTCGCGGGTGACGTTGGCAGCCTGCTGTTTGCCGCTGGCGACGGTCTTGCCGTTGACGGCGAGTTGGTAATCGTCACCGATCAGGCGGATTTCGACGAAGTGCCACTGATTGATCGGCATCCATTCGGTGGTTTGCTCGGGTTTGCCGACCGCCTCCTGTTGGACGACGAAACGCATGTGTTTGATGTCGCTCCAGATTTCGACGTGAAATGAGGCGACCCGTTCGTCGTCGTTTTTGCCGAAGTAGAAGATGTCCTCCTGCTTTTTGCCGTGCGGAAACTTTTCAAAATACAGCCAGGCGGAAAGCTCAAGCGAGGCGGTCTTTTCTTCATTCTCCGCGGCGGCGGATTCGGTATCTTTCCATTGATAAATCAGCTGGTCATCGAAGGTGTTGAAGCGAATCGCGCGGCCGACCGGATTTTTCATCCAGGCGATATTATCGCGAGTGACATCGGGGGTGCCTTCGATGGTCAGTTCACCCTGCGGGTCGCGCAACATGGCATTGGCGATACGTCCGGGCGTGTCGCAATCGATGTGCAGACTGGTGAACTGATCGGCAACGCGCGGTTCGGCAGCATTGGCTGAGGCGATCGGAAAATGAATTTTGTCAAAGCCGCGGCGACCGTCGGGCCATTGAACTTCGACGGCAACCCAGATCAGGCCGCTCTTTTTCGGCGTGAAGTGATAGACCGGGCCGAGCTGCGGTTCGCCGCCAAAGCTTTCCCAAATGATGACTGGACTGCCCTCGAGATCACCGGGACGCAGGCTCAGGCTGAGGGTCTGGTTTTCGACGACCTGTCCCGGTAGACCGGTGATTTTAACTTCGCGGGTCTTGTAGGGTTGAACCACGCTTTGAGTCTTACCCATCAAATAAGCGGCCGCAGCGAGCCCCTGCGCCTGCTGCATGTTGACGAACTCGGTGGCGACGTTGAAGGCGTCCGACCAGCGATCGTAAAAGGCGTAGGCGTCGGTCTCGTCACCGTCGAGCGGGTAGGTGAGATCGCCGAGCTCGGATTCGTAGGTATCGATCCATTGAAAACCCTGTTGAAGCGCTCCCAGCGGAATGCCGGACATGGGTAGCTGGGCATCGTCGTTGAAGGCCCATTGGTGAACGATTTCATACTGGCGCTTGTAGCCGAGGCCGGTGAGATACATCTGGTTGACCGGGTTGACACCGAGCTCGTAGTCGAAATTGCTGATGATCGACTGGACCAGTGCCTCTTCGTTTTTGGCGTCATTGAGAACCGCCGATACAGCGATGTCGAAGCCTTCTGCGCCGGCCATGAACCAACCGGCGGTGCGGAAATTTTTTGACGGTTCGGGAAAGGAAACCCCGTAAGCGCTGGTGGCGGTCCAGCTGGCCAGCGCCTGCGCCCAGCTGTCGATCTCGCGCAGGCAGGCATTGTAGTGACCTTGATTGATGTTGGCTTCGACGATCCGGCCGTTGGCCGCGGCGAGCGCGTAGGCATCGATGGCGGCCCCGAAGGCGTCGTTCTTTCGGCGCCAGCCCCACATGACGTTGTCCTCGGCACCGGGGGTGAAGCCTTCGACCAGTTGCCTGTGAATTTCGTCGCGTCCGGTGAGAATGAACATCTCGGTCGCCGCCCAGGCGATTTCGTCTTTGTCCTGATTGGCCATGCCGGGAATACCGAGGTGCTGCCACGCGCCGATGATACCGTGTTCGGCCCAGGCATTTTCGAGGAACTTCCAGCCTTTATGAGCCTGGGCTTCGTAGCGAAACGCGAGCGCCGGGTCGGCGGCGCGGAAAGCAGGCGAGGAGGCCATTTTGGCCAGTGCGGCAACCGCCGACGCCGTTGAGGCGGTGGTCTTCGGAAAGACGATTTGCGGGTCGCCTTCGTCGGGGGGGACGTCACCTTCGTAGGGACGATCCTCGGGATAGACCTGAAAGTAAAAGCCGCCGTCGTCGTCCTGCATCTTGGAAATGTAGCTGGCTTCCCACATCGCCATTTGCAGGAGGTCGCTGACGCCGTCACTGCTCTCGGGCAGACCGAGATTGTCGAGTTGTTCGGCACCGGGGAAGTAGTCGACAGCGGTCATCAGGTAGTGAATGAAGCGCGACGAACTGGGCACGTAGCGCGAATAGTCACCGGCGTCGTGGTGGCCGCCGGAGACGTCGACCGTGCCGCTTTTGACGAAGGGGAAGAGACTGTCTTCGGTGGTTTTCAGACGCGGTGCGGTGTGCACCGGCAGGACCTCCTCATCGAGGGTGTCCTGCTGAAAGCCGATCAGCTTCTGGGCGCCCTTGTCGCGTTTGGTGGGAATCTTCAGCGGCGCGACATGACAGGCGTCGTGTTCGAAACGGGTGAACGGCAGGCCGACCTCGCAACCGCAGCGCTGGTGCAAAAGCCCGAGCGCGTAACTGCGGGTGACGTTGGCGAAGTAGCCGTCGGTGATCACGAACGGCAGCGACTGGCCGAGCTGCGGCAGTCGAATCACATAGCGTCCGGGAGTGTCAAAGCGGGAGAAATCACAGACGATGGTGTCCTGGTAGACATCGAAGGCGCTGCCGATTTCGCTTTCGTCAGCGGGGCGGGTCATGCCTTTGTGAACTTCGTTGCCGGTGGCGACGTCGATCAGGCTGAACTCGACATTTCCCGGCAGTTCGAGCCCGCCGAGATCGCCGAGGTAGTAGCCGGCGCGGGCGTGTTTGGCGAAGCCGGTCTGGTAGCCGGCCTGGTTGACGTGGATCGCCGGCGAAAATCGATCGGCGCTGTTGGTCGCGATGAAGGTGACTTTGGCGGGATTCCAGAGATTGCCGGTGCGTTCGGCGACGGTGACGGTGGCGCCTTCGGGCACGGGTTGTTTGAGTTGCAGGTAAAGCCAGTTGCCGATGCGTGGATCCCAGTCGCGATGCGGTGCGTACAGCGGGCGTCGTTTGTAGCCGACCTCGGCGACCACACCGACGATCGATTGATCGCCGAAACGAATGTCGAAATCGCGGGTTTCGGGGAGATTGAGTTGGCGCGATTCGTGGTCGAAGAAATTCCACTGCTGCGGATCCTTGCCCTTTTCCTTGGTGGTGACCAGTTTCAGTTCGAGCAGGTACGGATTGAGAATACGCAGTTCGTGATCGCCGACTTCAGGCAGTGGCAATTGCGCGGCGGTGTAGGAATCGACGGCGGCACTGAAGGTGTGTTCAGCAGTCGGCGTTGCGGGGCGGGCCATCGCTTCCGCAACGGGATTCGGAGCTGCCGGAGCCGGAGCGGCGGACGTCGTGGTCTTGGCGCCGGTGCTGACGGGCGTCGCGACTGCGGTCGATGCCTGAGGCGTCCCGCTGCGAAACGCCGCAGGGTCGAGGTCCTGGGCGCACAGTTGAGGAACCGGCAGGCACAATGATACCATGCCCGCTGCGATAACTGCGAGCGGTCGGGAGCGGGGATGAGATTGTCGCGCGCGCGCGGTGAAGCTATCGCGAATTGGTAGCGAGAGGTTGCAGAGTGGATTCACGGTTTTCGGAGTCGGACTCACCCGGTGCGGGGTGAAAGTGATGCCAGCCATCGCGGGCGCCGCGCCATTCGCCCAGCAATTGCGGCCAGCGGTGGAGGGGGAGACGCACAGCGGCAAGTGGGGTGCCGAGTTTAATAAGCCGGAGTCCGTCGCGGACGCAGCGTTTGGCAAAAGGCAATATCACACCGGTGACGATGCCGGCGCCGGGCGGCACGCTGCGAATCCGCGACAGGGCGGCGGCGTCGCCGTAGCTGCGCACGTAGCGTTGGCGGAACGAATAGTCGTGGCTGTGTTCGGCGATGGCTTCGGGCACGTAGTGTGTGCTCCAGCCCAGTTCGGTGACGCGATGACTCCAGATGGCGTCTTCGGCAAAGGTTACGGCTTCGTCGAAAGGCGTTTGCAGCCAGGCGTCGCGACGAATCATCGAACAGACCAGGGTCATCCACGAAGCGGCGTCGGCACCGAGTTGCTCGCGATTCTCGAATGCGACGTCGTACTCCAACCGGGTCAGGGCATCGGCATCGGGGCGGACGATCTGTTTGGCAAAAGCGCCGGCGCGTTTTTCACCGGCCAGCAGGCAGTCGGCCAACTGGCGCAGCACGCGCTCGTGCATGAGGATGGCGTCGCTGTTGACGAAGGCGACCAGTTCGGTGGTGGCGCGGGCGACGCCGGCATTGAGGACGCGCGACGACTGATAGCTGCCGGGCTGCATTTCCTCGATGTGGGTGCAGCCGTGCGCGCGCAGGATTTCCAGTGAGTTGTCGGTGCTGGCGCTCTCGAAGGCGAGCAGCGAAATATCGACGCCGCTCTGCGCGTCGAGCGCGGCAAGGGTGCGCGGTAGCAGGGCTGCGTCGTTGTAACTGCGCAGAACAACCGTGATCGGGATCACTGAACTGTCGGAAGACTCGGTCACGTTCGATAAATTACCTTCCCACCGGAACCGGCGCCGGGGCGGACTTTTGTCCCGGCTTGCTGTAGCCGGCGGCGCTGCCGAGCAGTTGCACCAGACGGGTGATGTATTGCGGGAACAGATGATTCGCGGTGACGTGCTGGTAGCCGGCGCGGCCCATGCGTTCGGCGAGTTGCGGATCGTCGAGCAGTTTGGAAATACCGGCCGCCATGGCATCGGTGTCGTGCACCGGACAGAGGATGCCGTTGTGGCCATCCTTCAGCCAGTAGGGGATGCCGCCGGCGTCGAAGCCGACGCTGGGCAGGGCGTTGGCCATGAACTCGTAGCCGACCAGCGGCATCGGTTCCGGCCAGACCGAGGGCACGACGGCGAGTCGGGCGCGGCGGTAGAGGTCGTTGAGCGCGGCTTTTTCCAAGCGACCGGTAAAGGTGACGCGGCCGGAGAGCCCGAGCTTCTGGTTGAGTTTGACGCAGGCATCGAAATGCGATCCGGTGCCGGCGATTACGGCCGTCCACTCCTGGTCCTCGATCTTTTTCAGTGAGCGCAGCATCAGATCGACGCCTTTGCCGCGCAGCAACTGGCCGACGAACAGCACCAGCTTTTCCGAGTAGTCGGTCTTGTCGATTTCGGCGACGGCGGGAGCCGGTGGATGAACCACGATGCGCTTGGGATCGAAGCCGTGTTTCACCAACTGTTCACTCATGTAGTCGGCGACGGTGATGTTCAGGTCGAAGCGCTTTGACAGCTCGACTTCGCGAAGTTTTTTGCCGGGCCAGGCGAGTTTCACGGGCAGCGGACCTTCGCGATCACGCAACACGCCACAGGTCAGCGCACAATGATAGCCGGCTGTTTTGGTGCAAATCTTCCGGTTCCACGGAAAGTAACGCGAGCTGCGCTGACAGTAGATGTCGTGGTCGTGCATCATGCGCACCAGCGGGAATTGTGTATGTGTCAGGGCGTCGAGCACGTCGAGATTGGCGAGCTTGTGCACGTAGGCGACATCGGGGTTCCAGTCCTTGGCGGCGAGCAGGGCGCGGCGCCAACCGTTGAGATCATCGTCGTGATCGTTTTCCCATTGAAACGAGGTCTCGAACGGAGCCAGAAATTCCTCCGTGCCGACGCCGGTATCGCGGCCGTAGAGCAGGGCGGGGGCCATGCCGCGCTCGCGCAACGCGGTCGCCACCTGAAGGATATTGGTTTCCGCGCCGCCCGCTTTGCCGGCGACGTCATGGACAATGAGGATCTTCACAAAAATTTCTGAATAATGGGAATTTTACGAATTTCCATAATATACAGGCATTTTTGGGAATGGGAAGTGCGGATAGACTGGTCCGCGCCCGGATTCAGGTCCGGGCACAAGCCTCGCCAACGGAATGCAGCCGTTGATCGATTTCGGTGGCTAGGTTTGCATTTGTATCCTCAAAAGTGGCACATTCGGAACAGCTTCGTCTGCCCCCCTGAGATCGTCGTATCATGACTGCTGAAACCTTTTCGATGGCGTTTAGTTTTGTCGTGCTTGCAGCAGTTTTCTGGTGCTTTGTTAAAGAGTGGGTGGCAGCCGAGATCGTGGCGCTTGCCGGCATGTGTGTGCTGCTGGCTGCGGGTATCCTCGGCGAAGCTGACCTGAAAGTGGTTTTCGGCAACGTGGCACCGTTGACCATCGGCGCGATGTTTGTGCTGAGCGAGGCGTTGATCCGGACCGGGGCGGTCGATTGGCTGGCACAGAAGTTTGAGGTTTGGGCCGGGACTTCGCCGCGGCGGGTGATCCTGGTGTTGGCGCTTATCGTGATGCCGCTGTCGGCGTTCCTTAATAACACGCCAGTGGTGGTGATTTTTCTGCCGGTGCTTTTGGCGTTCTGCCGGAGCTCGGGACTCAAGCCGAGCAAGCTGTTGATCCCGCTTTCGTTTCTGAGCATTCTCGGGGGAACCATGACCCTTATCGGGACGTCGACCAATCTTCTGGTGGCGGGCGTAGCGGAGGATGCCGGCCAACCTGCGTTCGGTATTTTTGAGGTGTCCGCTCTGGGAATTATTTATTCCGTTATCGGCTTTTCGTATCTGTATTTTTTTGGCGGAAGATTGCGTCCCGACAGAGATACCTTGAGCAGTCTCTTGGACGCCGAAGACACGCGACGTTTCCTGAGTGCTGCGGAAATATTGCCAAACTCGCCGCTGATCGGCAAAAGACTGATTACCCACCCCTTGTTCTCGGATCGCAAACGAACCATCGTCTACGAGGTGATCCGACGTGGCCAGAGGGTTGATGAGGTTCCGCTCGACGCTTTGGTGATCGAGGAAGGCGATGTGTTTTGGTTCCGGGCGACGACCAGTCGACTCGCCGAAATTCGCACCGCCGACGGCATCGATCTGCTGCATGAACGGTTGCAGGGCGGCGCTGGCGGCGGCGACAGCAGGAAGCGGGATGACGATCAGGAAAATGCCAGGCCAGAGCGGATGATCGAGGTGACCACGGTTGAAGCGATCATCGGTCGGCTCAGTTCGATGATTGGTCGGACGATACGGGAATCGAATCTACGGCGTCGCTACGGCGTGGTGGTGGCGGCGGTTCATCGAAAAGGCGAGAATGTCGACGATGGCTATCAGGATGTTCGTCTGGCATTCGGCGACACCTTGTTGATCGAGGGGGCGGCCGATAACCTGGCACGAATGCAGCGGGATGAGGATTTTCTCGCTTTGAACGAAAAGAACTTAAAGGCGCCGCGCAAATCGAAAGTGCTGACGGCGGTCGTGATCCTGTTGGCGGTGGTTGTCTGTTCGGCGCTCGAGGTGGTGACCATTTCCGCTGCGGCGCTGACCGGCGCGGTGGCGGTGATCCTGACACGCTGCGTGGACCTGCGCGATGCCTACCGCAGCATCGAGTGGTCGATCCTTTTCCTGATCTACGGAATGCTCGGGATCGGTCGCGCGCTGGAGGTCACCGGTGGTGCCGAATTCATCGCCATGCAGGTGGTCGGATTGATGAAAGACTTCGGTCCGGTGGTGATCCTCGCGGCGATCTATCTGCTGGCATCGGTGCTGACCGAGTTTGTCACCAACAACGCGGTCGCGATTTTGTTAACGCCGGTGGTAATCTCTATCGCAGCGACTCTGGGCGTCGATCCGCGGCCGTTCATTGTCGCCGTGATGTTCGGTGCCAGCGCCAGCTTTATCACTCCGATCGGCTATCAGACCAACACCTACGTCTACGGTGCCGGCGGCTACCGCTTCGGTGACTTTCTTCGAGTCGGCATCCCTCTTAATCTGATTCTCTGGTTGGCGGCAGTCTATCTCATCCCCAAGTTCTGGCCTCTGTAGTGAATTTCCATCCGCCGCTCCGTGTCACAAGTGCTTGGTCGGTCGCCGGCGGTGGCGGTGGCGGTGGCGGTAGAATTCAATCCGGGTTGGCGGCCGCGTGATGCAAGGCTGAGCGACGCAACGGAGCTGCTACGACAGAATCTCTTTAAAACGTCGTAGATTCAGCAGCATGCACGGGCCGAGAATGATCAGCCCGCGCCAGGCGAGGTCGATGAAGGTGCTCTGCGGGCTCATCGGGGCGAGGGGCAGGATAAGCGCCGCGGCAAGTGCGAACACGCCGAACGGCAGACCGGCAGCGTTGAGGTGATAAGTGATGTAGTTGAGCGGTTTCATCCCGGTAAACTTAAACAGTCTGGGCATCAGCCAGCCCCAGTTAAAAAGCAGACTGGTGACCAGTGTTGCTGCGGCAACGCCGACCATACCGAACGAGAACGCGAGGGCGATGGACAGCACCAGGTTGGCAATCGCCTGGCCCATGGTGATCTTCAGCAGCAGTCTTTCGTGGCCGGACATGACCAGTACGTTGCGCGCACAACCGGAAGTGATCTGGGTGTTGAATACGGCGAGCAGCAGCAGTTGCCCGACCAGCCAGGCTTCGCGTGGAACTTCGTCGAGACCGGTCAGCAGGCGAATCAGGGCGTCGAGATAGAAGGCGCTGATCAGGTAACACGGAGTGACAACGAGGAACATCAGGCGCGAGGTGCGCAGCAGCAGTTCGCGAAGCTGCCGGGTATCGTTGCGTCCTGACAGAAAGGCAGCGGCCGGCGTCACTGCGCGCGAAATTTGCTGGGAGAAAAAGATCAGCATTTCACCGATCTTGTAGCCGGCCTGATAAATGGCAACGGCGGCGATGGAAACCACCGTGGCGACCACCGCCTGGTCGGTTTTGGTCAGCACCAGGGTCGAACAGGTAATCAGGTAAGCGCTGATTGAGAAGCCGAGTTGGCCCTTGATGTGACGCATTCCGAAATGCTTCGGCGAGAGTGACAGCCCGCGCATCTTTTTCAGCACGGTGCCGCCGGCGATCAGATTAGGGGCCGATCCGGAGATCGCGCTGATGAACATGATCATCGCAAACGGTTGATCGCTGTTGATCGCCCACAGCATGCAGCAAAAATGAATCATGGTGGTGCCGATGCGGAACCAGTTGGCGAGGTCCATGCGTTGCATGCCTTCGAGCATGACCGGGAAAAGCCCGGTTGGCAGGATCAGCGCCAGGCCTCCGAAAAAGACGAACCAGGCGCGGGTGAACTCGGCGACGTATTCGGCCGGTACGTCGACCGCGGCGAACATCAGCGGGCGCGCCGGAATGCTGAGCAGGAACAAGCCGAGACCGATTGCGGCGAAAGCCCAGAAAACCGAACTGAGCAAGGGGCTGAGCCCTGAGAAATCTTCGGCTTCGGCCTTTCGGGCGACCGCTTTCTGAACCGACAGTCCCAGACCGAAATCGACCAGAGCCGCAAAACCGAACAGGGACCAGAGCAGTGCCCAGAAGCCGAACTCGACATTGTCGAATCGCGAAAACAACATCCGGAACAGCACCAGACCCAGGCCGACGCGCAACACGAAGGTGGCGTAGGCGCTGATGGTGTTGAACAGGTAGCGGCGCTTCCAGTTCGTGCCGTCGTCGCCGCCGTTCCCGCTTTCAGGAGGAGTGGATGTCGCGTTGTTTTCCATTGAATCAATTGACCGGGGCGCGGCCGGCGAGCGACAAACCGGCGGAGTTGGGTTGGGCTTCGGCCGCGCAATCGGCGCCGTCGAGAAGTGCGTGGTAGATGCGTATGAATTGCAGTGCTTTGGCGTCCCAGGTGTAGTGCTTGAGCACAAACTGGCGGCCGCGAATTCCGTAATTGATGGCGGTCGAAGGGTTGGCACACAAGGCTTCCATCTGTGCTCTGAAACCGGCGATGATCCGCTCCCGCTCACCCATCGGCACGCGGAAACCGGTGTGCTCGTTGAGCAGTTCAGTCGGGCCACCGTAGTCGAGAATAACCGGTGCCAGTCCCTGTGCCATGGCTTCCAGAACCACGCCGCCACCGAATTCACGCACACTGGGAAACCCGAATACCTGCGCCCGGCCCATCCGTTCGGCGACTTCGCGATGGTCGATCCAACCCGGCAGGGCAAACTGTTGTTCGCTGAGTGCCTCGGTCTCGCGGCGCTTGCGCAAGCCTTCGAGAAGTGGACCATCGCCGATGATGTCGAGCGTCAGGCGTCCGTCTTTGATCAGTGGCAGGCAGGCTTCGAGTAACATGTCGGCGCCCTTGTAGGGAACCAGCCGACCGGCAAAAACGACGCGCAGGGGACCTTCGCTCGACTTCTTCGGCGGCTCGGGGAAGCGCTCCGGATCGATGGCGTTCTCGGGAATATAAAAGGTTTTTTGGCGCGCCCATTTCGGCAACTGATCGACCACGGCGCGCGAGGCGGCGATGATCGCTGCAGAGTTTTTCAAGGTACTGTGACGTGCCGGTGACAGGTGGTGCACCCCGCGGACATAGCTGAGCCACTCGCGCTCGGCACGGCGCAGGTGCCCGAATGGCTTTGGCCAGGGCGTGCCGCCATTGATTGGACCGGTGATAAATGGAACGCCTATCTCCGCGCAGCGTTTGGCAAGAAAGCCGTTGTTGGTCGGGCTCATCGGCGTGATTCGATGGACAATGTCGTAGTCGCCGGCCTCGAGCGCTGCGCGAAAGTGCTGCCAGACTCGTTTTTCAAACAGCGGGTAGGTCAGCGCATGCAGCGCGGTATAAGTCGTCCAACCGAGTTGCGCTCCGCCACGAAAGACTTTTGAAATCGCGTATGCGAGATGCGTCGCGGCGCGGTTGTCGATGGCCGTAAACCGGGTTTCATCGAAGCCGGCGCGCAGGATGGCATCACGGTTGCGCTTTTCCGTGGCGAGGTGCACGTCGGCGTGGGCGGCGAGGGCGCGACTGGCGGACCAGCCGATCAACGCGACCGAAGTCAGTTCGGGGTTGGCTGCCTCCGCGACTGCCAGCACCCGTAACCGGCGTCCGGATTTTCCGCCGGACCGGGTTGGCGGTGGCGACACATGGGGGATGGAGGCGGTCGGACTCATGGTAAAATTTTCTCTGCAGTTTCGTCCGTTTCGCGCAGATCCCAGACGATGCCGTGCTCGCTTTCATGCAGGCGGGGGAACTCATCGATGGCGATCAGCAGTTGGTGTTGGATAGGCCACTCGCCGTCGGGCGATGCCGTGGTGATGACGAAATCGACCCTGGCAGCGCGCAGATTGTTGACCAATTGGATGGCTTTTAAATTGGTTTCGCCGTGGTGGCGCTCGTAAGTCCAGAAGTCTTCGTCGGCAGCGCGTTCGTCGCCACGCAGGTGCATCGGCGTGTAGCGCTCGCCGTTGCCGAGCAGTCGCACCGGTTGATGCTGTTGGCGGCGACCGGCAAGTGCGTAGCCCTGATAAAGCCAGCCGTTAAACTGAGCGACCGTCGAACCGCCGGGCAGCTTTTCGACTTCGCTGAGGATCGGGTTTTCTGCGGCGAGTCGATCGGTCGAACGGAGATTGAGCGGCACCGTTGCCAGGGTGATGAATGGCAGGACCAGTGCCAGGTAG
>CBDULB010000157.1:0-12661 GCA_965367965.1 uncultured bacterium
ACTGATTACGCTGATGCCCTGACGATAGTTGTTCGCGCAGGTAACGCCTTTGATGACGACGTCGGAGCAGGGAACTCCGGGCTTTGCGACACCGAGATAGATGCCGTCGCCGCCACTGTCCGCGAGTGTCAGTCCGGTGACGCGTACATTCGCGCAGGAGAACAAGGCGAGGACGTTTCGCCATTCGGCTTTTTTGTATTTGGCAGGGTCGGCGTAGTCCTGCTTCCACATGCGCAGGGTGGCGCCGGGGCCGGTGAGGGTGATGTTCTTTTTTAATACTGCGGTGAACAATGCATCGTTACTGCCGCGAAAGGCGCCGCGTCTGGCGAGCACGGTGACGCCTTCTTCGAAGACAATTTCCTGATCGCTGACCAGGGTGAGTTTGTCCGTGACCCATGGCGCGCCCATGTCTTCGATGATCAGTTTGCGGACCCCGGAGTTGATCGCTGCCTGCAGAGACGCGGTCGAGTCGGCGGGATCGAATCCCCACCACACAGCCCTGGCGGGTTGATTCCTGTCAGCCATCGCCTTGCCGATCGCCGCCTGGTCCGCGGGGACGGCAGAGACTTCTGCCATGCCGGTTCGAACGAAGCAAAGCGAGAGCAGGAGAAAGGCGAGCAGGCGGATGGCGGTCATAGTGATGGGCGCAAGGGTAGTCGTCGTTTGCCAATGGGATCAACTCCCTACATAGGCCACGCGGAGAGTGCGCGGCCCTTGCTTTGGCGCGATCGAGTCGAACCGCATTCGATGACAGAGCTGGAGTGAAGGCGGAATTCAGTTAGCGTCCCGACAACGATGCCGCACAAACCTTTTCTGATGATTTACCTCCGCCTGCTTTTTCTTTCGCTGTTCGCTTTCAACAACCCGGTCTTCGCCGGGTCGCCTGAGTTGATGCAAAACCTTGACGGCGATCTCTCTTTCACTGGAGCAACGCCGGAAGAGTCGCGGCAGAAGTTGGTAAAGCTGATCGATGATATCGCGGATGGTCCTGCTTCGACGCTGATGTGGTCGATCGGTGCCGGATCCGACATCCTTTACTATCAGACCAAGGTCGCCAGCACCTGGGGCTGGCGCCAGACCAAATACAACGACGATCCGAAGTGGCAGGCTCGCATCGAGCGCTGCCGCCTGGCCACCGGGGCCGGACTCGATGCGCCGCGCATTGTCGGCGAAAGAGCCCGGGAGCGCGGTTTGAAGTTCTTCCCGTCGTACCGGATGAACGACGCTCACTACTGCAGCGACCCGCTCAATTATCCGCTCACCGGTCGCTTTTGGATGGAGCATCAAGACGCCACCATCGGTGAGTCTCCGATCGCGGGATATGACGGATACCAGTATCTCTTGAACTACGTTGACGAGGAGGTGCGCGCCTATCGACTTGCGGTGATTTTCGAAGCGATGGATCGCTACGCCGATCTGATGGATGGCTTCGAACTCGACTTCAACCGCTTTCAGATTTTCTTCCCGGCTGGTAAAGCGGAAGAGAATGCGCACCTCATTACGGAGATGCTGGAAAAATCCCGTCAGCGTCTAAACACCATTGCCGCCAAGCAGAAGCGCCCGATGCAGTTGATCGTGCGCGTGCCGCCGACGCTGAAAAACTGCACCTGGTCGGGCCTCGACGTTGCCACCTGGATGAAACGCGATTTGATCGACGCCATCATTCCCGCGCAGGTGATGACCCTGGCCCACGACATGCCGCTCGATGAATTCGTGCAGCTGGCCGAATCCGCCAAGCCTGACGGGTCAGCAGGGTGCGAAGTGATCGGGTCGCTCTACGGTCGCGCCGGCTACAATTGGCCTTTTTCCGCGAATCACTCGACGGCGGCTTACTCTACAGAAGTTTCGCGCACGCCCGGGCCGGCGCAGTTTCTCGGTGCGGCTCTCAACCAGCGTTATCTCGGCGCCAAGCGGCATCAAATTTACAACTACATCCTGCATACCGATGCCGCCACTTGTGAGGCTCTGGCCAGCCTCGAGGGCGATCGCCGTTATCAGATCACTCAGGGCTATTTTCACGACAAGGAAGACAGCTATGAGTATCGCAAGCAGCTGCCGTTGGCTATGCAGGTTGGCAAAAAAGCGTCGCTGCGTATTCTCGTCGGCGAGGACCCGTCTCAGGTAATCGCCCATCTGCGCATTGGTCTTTACGGCGCCAACCGCGACTACGCCGACGTAGAGCTGACGGTTTCCGTCAACGGTCAGATTCTGCACAAGGGATCGACCGCGACGCAACTGGTGGTTGCGACTGGAAAGCGTCACGGCAACGGTTCGCACGCGCCGCCCACCGAAGCGTATGTGCAATGGCCGCTGGCTGAGACGAACGCGCTGCGCCAGGGGTGGAACGATATTGAGATCACTCTCACCGCTGCCCCGAAACCGCTGCAGCTGGTCGAGACCGAGATCGCCGTCAGCGACGCCGAATGATCGAACTGGTCTGGTCGTGGCGGGCGCCCCGCCGGCAACCCGTTGGCAGGGAAGGATAAGCTGGGGACAGGCGGTCTTGTCAGCCTCGCGCAGAGGCGCAGAAGCTTTTATCGACTGACAGAGGAACCGTCGGGGGCGAGTGGTCAGCCCGGGTCTCGATACGCCAGTCCGTTTCCCTATCCGACTAACCAGACCGCTTCCTATGGGACGGTGCGATACAGAAACGCGTCCGAAGTCAGCAGCGATTTAAGCAGGGCTTTCATGCTGCCGTTGTTGTCGTGATAGGCCTGCCACGCAGCTTGTAAGATGGGGGCGTCGTTGAGCGTTTCGTTGCGCCCCATCCAGTAGCGGAAGGCGTGGCGCACGAACACCTGTTCGACGCGTTCGCTGTTGGCGAGTTTGTCGATCATGTGCAGAGCGTCGTCGACCGGGCCATCCAACCCGGGATCGCCGGAGTCGATGATTTCGCCGCTGGTGTCCACAGGCTTGTCCAGCTCGGTGGTTCGAAAGATGCCCGCGTGATTGTACATCTCGAAGGGCAATCCCAGCGGGTCCATCTTCTCGTGGCAGGTCCAGCAGTATTCCTCCCTGGTGACGCGCATCCGCTCGCGAAGCGTGTTCTCCGGCTCGTCGGGGAGCTGGGCGTCGACGGTGATCGGCACATCGGGAATGCCGCCGCCGAGCAGTCGCTCGCGGATCCAGATGCCGCGGTGGATGGCGTGGTTGTCCATGGCATCGGATTGCGAGACCAGCCAGGCGGGGTGGGTCAGAATTCCCAGGCGCTGACCCTCAGGGGCCGTGGCGAGAATGCGTTCGGGCTTCATGGAACCGGCGCCGAAGGAAGGGCGGCTGACACGGGCGTAGATTTCTGGACCCGACAGATCGGCATCAGCCACCTCGACATTGATATTGCTCCGCTGCCTTTTCTTTTGTTGTGCGATGCGCTTCTTTTTCGCCTCCAGCGCTTGCTTTTCCCGGTCCAGTTTTTTTGCCGTCTCATTTTCCAACCCGTCGTCATTCAACTTGGCGCTTACCTCTTTCAACTCCTCGTTTACAGCCGCAAGCTCATCCTCGAACTGTTTCGCGAGCGCTGCGTCTTCAGCCTTCTTAGCGGCCACGGCAAGCGCTCTCTCTTCCTTTGTGTGCTTTCTACCGAAGTAGGTATTGTCCGCTTTGGTGGCGACCACCTGCTGAGTTGTCAGCAAGCGTTTGAGAACGTCCCGGTCCTCGTCGAGAACCAGCTCGATGAGGCGGTCGGTGCTCGCCGCGGCGTCGAACATGGCGCGGTAGTGTGCGGTGCCATTGGCAGCTGCGCCGGTGGCAGCCAGTGACTTGGTGTCCTTGCAAATGTAGCCAGCCAGGTCGTAGTCGAAGTAATCGCGGAAAAATTGCAGGACCCTCGGCTTGCGAATGCTGTCGTCGTCGAGCATGCGGGCAACCTCGCGTCCGACGTCCTCCCGCGTGCGCATCTGTCCTTCGACGATCGCCTGGCGGAGCTGCTCGTCAGGCCTGAGGTAACGCAGCGCGTGATTTACCGCCAGCCCCAGCTCCCAGTCCTGTAACATGACGCGGCCGTGCTGGTCGGCTTTGCCGCCTTCGACCAATTCCGGTCGGAACAGCGCGTCGCGGTCGAGAAAGATGGCTGACAGGCCCATGTAGACCCCATCCTCTTTGCCGACCTTGGCGATGGAGTCTTTGACGATTTGCAGGTAATTATCTGATTCCTGCGCCGTGGGCGGGCGGAAAGTCAGCGCCTCAAAAAGATAATTCACCGCAGCGAGCAGGCGCTCGTCGCTGACATCGGGCGCCTTCATCAGATCGAAAACCGGAGTCAGTGGACGGACGACCTTGGTGCTGTAAACGATGGCGGTGGGCAATCCGCGAAGATCGCCCTCAGGCCTGACTTTTTCGTAGGTGTCGGGATCGTCGGTGATTTGCTCCGGGTTGGCGATGCTCAGCGGGCCGGTGGCCATGTAGCGAAGAATGTTTTCCGCCTTGCCGAGGATCTGTGTCGCCTCGGCGCTGTTGACCGAGTAGAAGTCCGGGTAGTTTTTCAAGCCGTGCGCCCGGGCCGAGGAGAGCACCACCGGTATGCTCTTTACCGAGGTGGCATAAGCCACGGTGCCGCCCTGCCACTTGATGATCCGGTCGGTACCGAAATAGAGCTTCAGTTCTCCGCCGTGGTTGGTCGGAACGACGTCGCCGTGGCTGCGCAGGCCGGGCTTCTCAGGGTCATATTGCGGCTCGGTGTTGATCAACTCGTTCAGCCGCGTGATGTGTTCCTGCGGTGTCACCCGCCAGATCCGCGCCGGCGAAGACGCCGCTGCCAGCTTGATGCCATCGGGCAGGTTGCCGAAAAGCAGGTCGTGGTTGATGAAATTGCCTTTCTTGGGATCCAGATGGGCGTAAAAGCCGCCCTTGTTTTTCATCACGCGCTGCAGTTCGCTGACGATCCAATCGGAAAAACGCAGCCGCTCGATAACGTCCGGTTGCGACTCCTCCCTGGGAGGCATTTCCTGGAGCGCGACCTGGGCCCAGACCGACTTCCAGATCGCGGCGTTGGTTTCGTCGACCGGGCCCAGTTCGAGCAGATCGAGGTCGCCCTCCGTCGTTACGTCGTCGTGACACTCAATGCAGTTCCTGTCGATGAAGCCCTGCGCAAAGTTTTTGAAATTACCGCGCACCGGCTCGCCGGGCGTGTAAGAATCGGCGGCCCGCGTTGCCGCGGTGAACCCGCCAAAGGCCGCCACCGCGACGACGAGAATGCGTATTCTCATACCAGCAGTTCTTTTACCGGTCCGGTGCCGGAGTCAAATTTGGCGGCCATCTTCTCGCTCATGTTGAAGCGGTCAGATTCGACACCGGAGGCGCGCAGAATGGTCGAGTAAAGCGCGTTGATTGGACGCTTGCCGTCCAACTGCGTGAACTGCCCGGTCTTGAAGGCGCCATCGTAGTTGCCCAGCAGCACCACCGGCCAGTTCGCTCCGCTGGTGTGCTGCGCGTCGGCGTTGTTGCTGGTGTAAACGATCAGGGTGTTGTCCATCATGGTGCCACTTCCCTCCGGCACACTTTCCAGCTCCTCCATCAGCTTCACCAGCATGCGACTGTTGTACTGGCGGATCTTGATCCAGATCGGATTATCCGGCTGCTTCATGTGGCCGAGGTTGTGGCCCTGCTGTTCGACGCCCAGGCCTTTCCACGCGCCGAAGATCTCGCCACGTCCCGAACCAATGGTCAACACGCTGGTGATGCCCGACTTGAGAGCCGAGATTCCGAGATCCAATAAGGTGTCGTGCCAGTCAGTCTCGAATTCGGGTTTGCTATAGCGGTCGTCGACCTCGGGCGCGAACTGGCGCAAGTGGTCGGAGACTTTGCCAAGCCGCTCGCGGAGGCCATTGATGTCACTGAAGCCACTCACGTACTGACCGTAGCGCTGTTGTTCAGCGACCGGCAGCGTTTCGCCCTTGCTGGCGGCCAGTTGCTCAATCCGGTCGAACATGCTCGAGCGCGCCTCATGCTGCATGCGGATATTACCGTCAGAGATGCCACCATAGAGCATTTCATAGAGGTGATTCGGATTGGAGTGCATGAAAATCGGCTGGCCCGCACCGCTGGCCGACAGGTTGGCGACGGTGGGTTTGGCCGTCATGTTTTCCATCGAGTCCATGCCGATGCAGAGGTGAGGCAGCAACGTATCCGGAAGGACTTTGCTCAGTTCGTAGTCGATCGTAGCTCCGCTGGGCGGCACGCCGTCACTGCCACGATAGCCGCCAAGTGCGCCGAAAAAAGCACTGTGGGAAGGGCTGGTATGCTTGCCGTGGAGACCGTTGATGATGTGCATCCGCTCCTTAAACGGCTCCAGCGCCGCGATTGGCTCAGGCAGCTTGACTTTAGCCAGCGAACCGCTGTTTTTCATCCCTGCCGGGATGCAGGTCGCAGGGTCCATGCCCTGATTCTGCAGGAAAAAAATCACCCGTTTCGGACCACCCCTGGCGGCCGAAAGCGCGGACGCCGCATGACTGAAACCGGGAATAAGCGCCGAGCCGAGACCGTAGCCCATTGCTTGCAGCATTTTGCGACGATTGATCATGTTCATTGCTAAAAAAGGGGCGTCGGTTGAGGGGTGGGGAAGCGGAAAAGAAGTCGCGGGCGCAACATAGTAGCATGTAGGAGGCCATTCGCTATGGCGCAACCACATAGGTCTTTGAAGCTTGGTTTAACCCCGTATTTGCAGCCAGTTGCGAATAATTGACCAGAATTTTGAAGGTTGGCAGGTACGCGTTGATCGAGCGAGCGCTGAACTGAAAGCGGATGATGGGTGTTATTTCAGATCCGCCAGCTCCGCCATCGCCGATTCGCGCTGCGACTTCGATGCCGATTCGTCATCGGCGACCTGTCGATAGGATTTTCGCGCTTCGCCGGTCCGTCCCGCGGCGGCCAGGGTGTCGCCGCGCGCGATCAGGGTGGCGTGACGCCAGTGGCCCTTTTGCGTTTCGACGGCGATGCGGTCGAGGGTGGCCAGTGCCGCGTCGTATTTTTTCCGGCGGGTGAGGATCGCGGCAGCTGAGATTACGGCGCGGTATTCGTCCGCCCCGCCGATTCGTTTTAAGGGTTCGTAAATCTGACGATAAGCTTCGAGCGCAGCGGCATCGTCTTGCAACAACACTTCACGATTGCTGCCCATGGTGACCAGGATGCCGGTGCGAATGCGCGGGTCCGCGGTGTAGTCCAGGGCGGTCTGGAAATCGGCTTCCGCAGCGGCACCGTTTTTGGTGATAAACTGCGCGCGGCCGCGCAGGTAGGCGCCGGCACCGCGCTGCCAGAACGGCCACGCCGCAAAATCTTCGGCGCCGAATCGATCGATAACTGCCTGCCACTCGCGTTGCGCAAACAGGTCTTCCATTTGCGCCGTTTTGGCGACGGACTCGAGCGGGATCTGAGCAGTGAGTTCAGCGGCGCGTTCGAATTGGTTCGTGGAGCGCGCGCAGGCAGCGGCGTAGCTCAAGGCCTCGGATTTTTGAAAATCGGTAATGCCGTTCATACCGGCCAGTTCGATGTAAGCGTCGCCGGCTTGCTGATAATTTCGGGAACGCATCAGTTGTGAGGCGGCGTGGCTGTCGATCAAGTAATCGTGAACGTCCGGGTCGGCCGGGAATTCGTGTGACAGTCCACCGTAGAAGTGGGCGAACTTCATCGGTTCGTGAAAGCCGGCGGTGCCGGTCGGGGAAAAGGCCGACAGCTCGGAGCCGTCGTCGCGAATGCGTTGCCGGCAGACATTGATATGCCAGGGCAGACTTTGGGTCGGCTTGCGACCGATAACTTGATGCAGCGGATCGTTTTCGTCCTGGGTGACTGGAATGCGGATCTCAACCGTCCAGTGGTCATCGGCGATATGGGTGGCGACTTCGGCCTGAGAAGTCCAGCTGGTCCAGTTGCTCTTTTCCGTGCCGCGATCGATATCCACCACTGCACCGGCGGGATTGACGGCGATCTGGTAGTAGCTGTGCGCGTCGGTATCGAGCAGAATCTCGACCACGTCGCCGTACCAGATGGCCTGGTCGCCGTTCTTTGTAGTGGCAATGTTAGGTTTGTTGCCCGGCTGTTCGTCGCAGCGGATGGCGAAGTGCAGGCTGCCTCGCTGCCAGGCGGTTTTGATCGAGGTGCCATAGATCGGCAGGCGACCGGTTTGCAGTTCGCGCATGGTGCCGGTGGAGGCGACGGCAATATTCTGCCAGGCTTTGTCATCGAGTTTGCCATCGATGACGATTTTTTCGAGCGCTTCACTGCCGACCAGTCGCAGCTTCGGAACCGGGCCGCGCTTTTGCGAGAGCAGTTCGCTTTTGCTGCGCAGGCCGTCGAGGTATTGGTCGATCAGGGCGATGCGCTGCGCGTAGATCGACTCAGGGGCGGCTTTCGATTTGGCCGTGGCGAAGAGTTCGAGTGCGTGAGCGGCCTTGTCGCCGTC
Source organism: uncultured bacterium (assembly GCA_965367965.1). Taxonomy (GTDB): domain Bacteria; phylum Verrucomicrobiota; class Verrucomicrobiia; order Verrucomicrobiales; family DEV007; genus JBBKXR01. The sequence goes on from CBDULB010000157.1 coordinate 8,393, forward strand.
GCTTTCCATGTCGCGCCAGTTATCCTCGCAGTAGCTGAAGAACTGGCGCAATTCGTCGGCGACCGGGCCGTAAAAAAGTTCGCAATATTCGTCGAACATCGCTGAAGCGTCCTGATCTTTGCCACCCCAGTACATGCGCGCCGTGAAGTAGAGCAGGAAGTGGTTGTAGCCGATCGCCTTGTCGCTGAAATCCATGCTGATCCAGATATCTTCGCCACGGGAACTGCCTTTGGTTTCGTTGATGCTGTCGCCGAGGACGGTGGGGATGTAGGCGGGCAGGTAAAAGCCACGCGCCGTGAACGGGTAGTTTTCAAAAATCTCCACGGGCCGATCGGTCTTGGTCGCCCAGCCGGCGCGTAGCTGGCGCAGGGCATCACGATCTTCGCTGGTCGGCCGGCGGCCGCCGACGATGATGACCTGCACATTGGGCTCGAGCTTGTCGATGTTGCTTGGCGGGTCGGTGTAAATGCCGTAGGCGCAGTTGGAGATGAGTTTGCCGGGATGAGTTTTGCCGACTTCTTTGGCGACGCGATTGACGAAGTCCCAGACGTAATTGGACAGCGCGCCGCGGTTGCCGCGCCCGGGTTGATCTTTGCCGTCGCAAAGCTGGCATTGGCAAATCGCGGTGTAACCATCGGGCGGCATGATCGATACCACATCCATGTCGTAGTGATCGAATTGAGCGCGGGCGAATTCGACCGCTTCGCTGAACAACTCTTCGTTCGAGTAGCACAGTTGGTTAAGGCGCTGGCCGGGTTGGTTGTGACGTTTGCCACCGTAGAGCGCGAACCAGTCGGGATGATTTTTCAGGGTGTGCTCGTTGTGGGTCATGTGATCGAGACCATGCGCCGCCTGGCGTCCCCAGGGTTGCCGCACGCCGAGGCGAAAGCCCCACATCATCGCGTCGTGACCGTAGACGCTGGCGCGGAAGTTGAGGATCCGCATCGGGAAATCGGGATGCACCGTGCGATCGATCTTCGGCAGTGCGATCGATTTCTGTTTCGGGACGATTTCGCCGATGTCACCGGGCATGTACCAGCGCACGCCGAGGTCGCGCAGGAAGGCGCATACGCCATTGAATGAGCCGCGCTCGTCGTAGGTCCACATATTGACCTGACCGTTCTTGTCGAAAATCTCTTCTTCTGCCGTGCCGAAGCGGGTGTTCGAACCGCTGTAGTGTTTGTGCATCTGGCTGTGCGTGTAACCCCAGTGCTTGCCGGTGATGGCGTCCCAGGCGGCCTGCATTTTTCCGGAGGCGATGTCGGTATTGTTGCGCGGCCAGGGCTCGGTGGGAACGAAGTTGGTGTCATCGCCGATGAACGCCATCCAGTCGTCGCCGGAGACGATCCGGTAGGCGCCGTCATTTAGACCTTCGGCGGTGATGCCGAGCTTTTCGGTGTGTGCGCTTGCGCCGATGTAAATTTTGACCGGCACAGCGGCGGTCGGCTGATTCGCGATGTTGAGCTTCGCCCCGGAAATTTTTTCGAGGTAAATCTGCAGTTCCTGCGCCGCCAGTCGAGTGCCGCGCTGCGGTGATTCGGCGATGATGATCTCCGCCCGGGGTTCGCCGTTTTCGACCAGGAATGACTCGGCAATTGCCGACGCAACTGTCAGTAGAAATGCGGCGGCGAAAACTCCTATCGATCGACTCATGCTGCGCATCGTAGGTCGTTCGCGGCGCGAGTTCAAGAAAGCGAACGGCATGAGCTGTGAATGAAAGTGGTGGTCAGTCTCACCGACAAAGCTCTATTCTGTCTGCCACAGGGTAGGGACGATCCGGCCCGGTCGTCCGTCGAATGGCCTCACGGCTGTCGCCATGCTCGAGCGCCTTCCCCGGTAGGCGGAAATCACCGGACGCTCGCGGACAAGCGAGCCGCTTGTCCCTACCGGAGTCGCATTTGATTTTCACATTTAATCACACCCATGGGCATGTGGCATGTGACGATTGGCCGGACTGGGCACGAAAAAGCCATCGAAGTCGACTACCCGATAAAGGTAGCCGCTTCGATGACTTTCCTGCGTTTTGAGTTTTTTTCCGTTTACAGCTTTTTGATGGCGATGTTGCGGAAGGCGACCGGGTCGTTGTGACCGGCAAAACCGAAGTGGCCTTTCTTCAGGCCGATGCCGGGATGGGGCGTGCCGGCCATGACTTTTTTCATGTCCACTTTCGACAGGTCGGTGTCGAGAATGACCGTGCCGTTGAGTTCGACTTTGACGGTCGAGCCTTTGACGGTGACTTCCTGGTAGTTCCACTGACCGACCGGACGCAGGTAGCCACGATGGGCAGCGGCCAGGCCGTAGGCACCGCCGTGATACTGGCGTTCATCGAGGGTGGCATACTTTTCAGCATCGTTGTCAAGCACCTGCAGTTCGCACATGGCGTCATAGGCGGGGTTGCCGGTGCCGGGGTAGCGGATGGCGAGGCCGTTGTTACCGCCTTCGGGAACTTTAAACTCAAGGCGGACGATGAAGTCTTCGTATTCAGCTTCGGTGTAGAGCGTGCCGCCCTTGCCGGCTTTGCACTGAATGGCGCCGTCGACAACTTCGTAGTTTTCGACCGGGCCGGCCCAACCGCTGAGGTCTTTGCCGTTGAACACTGATTCGAAGCCCTGTTCGGCATCGTCGCCGCGCAGGCTGGCAGTGGCTTCAGCAGGTTTGATTTCCTTCAGGAAAAGATTCTTCCAACGGATCTCGCCGCCGTGGGTCTGCAGGTGGATCGGGGCGCTCGCCGGCAGGGGCAGGCTGCGGTCCCAGTAGTTTTCCATGATGGCGTTTTCGACCACCAGTTTGTCGTTCAGCCACACCCAGGTGCGCGCACCGAGCTGACGGATGCGGAACTTGTTCCACTCGCCCATCGGATTATCGGCGAGCACCAGCGGGTCCTTGCCGGCGGCGCCGGCGGTGTTGTTCCAGAGACCGCCCGAGCCTTTGTCGGCGCCGTGTTTGAAGGCGGCTTCGTTTTTTGAATCCCAGATTTGCACCTGGGGCGTGCCGCGCAGGTAGATGCCACTGTCGGCGGTGGCGACGGTTTTGTATTCGATGTGAAATTCGATATCGCCGTAATCCTTCATCGTGGTGGCGTAGGGACCGTGGCCGTCGTTGACGAAAGCCTCATCTTCGACCGTCCAGTGGGTGCCGAACTCAGCCTGCTGAGCGGCGATACCGGCGTCGCGCTGCCAGAGGGTCTTAGCCTTGGCGACGCTGTGCGGATTGTTGCCGTACCAGCCGGTCAGGTCTTTGCCGTTAAAAATGGCGGTGAAACCTTCCGGCGGTTGCGGATCGGCGAGGGCGAGTGAGCTGACGCCGGTGGCCAGCGCGCAGGTGAGTAAGCAGGTGGAAATCTTCATTGCGGGCGGCAGTGTGGCGGGGGACTCGGGTGGTGGCAAGGCCGCAACAGCGCTATGAAGTGCGGTTTCTGCTGTCTCGTTCTTTGTTCTTTGTTTCTGTTGAGGGAACGCGGTATAAGTTGGGCATGATTCGTATCGCTCTGTACTCCACCTCGCTGTTGTTCCTGGCTGCTGTTGCTGTTCACGCCGACGACAAGGGCGAATTGATCTTTGAAGACGACTTCGAGCGCAGTGAGTCGCAGGAGGAAAAAGACGAGCCGGGCAAGGGCTGGGGAACCAACAGCAAGAGCCGGGCGCAGGGCGATAAGCAGGTCGATCTGAGGGATGGCGCGATGTACATTTACCTCAGCGAAAAAGCCGATCACGGGGTGTCGGTGACGCAGCCGGCCGAGTTTACCGACGGCGCGGTCAGTATGCGCTTCATGCTTGAGGACGAAAAGGACAGCCTGGGATTGAATTTCGCCGATTTGAAATTCAAAGAGGTGCACGCCGGCCACTTGTTTGCCGTGCGCATCAGCACGAAACAGGTGCTGCTCGAAGATTTGAAAACCGGCAAGATGGATCTCGAAATGCGCAATGCCCGTTTGGCAGGAGGGTTGAGTGTGGAACAGAAAACACTGCTCAAGGACAAACAGATTGCCTTCCCCAATAAACTGGAAACTGGAAAATGGTACGATCTGCTCGTCGAGATCGATGGCGACAAGCTGACGGCGGCGATCGATGGGCAACAGGTCGGTGCATTTATCTCAGCCGGCATCGCGCATCCGACCAAACGCACCCTGCGTCTCGCCGTGCCGAAGAACGCGGTGGTGGATGACGTGAAGATCTACCGCAGGAAGTAAGGGTAGCGGGCAATCCCCGGCCGACAGGGGCGAGCAAGGAAGAACCACACTCCTGTGGTTCCCGTTGGCTTGGAGTGAAG
>CBDULB010000158.1:0-12599 GCA_965367965.1 uncultured bacterium
GGCGGGCTCGTCCACGGGGACTGGCGGGACGCCAGTATCACGTTTTCGTCCAGAGGGACCGAACCGCTCCTTGTCGACTGGCTGGACACGGCAGGGACGGGCCGGGCGCTTGCCGAGGGAAGCCTTGCCTTGGCAACGTGATACCGGCGTCCCGCCGGTTGCAGCTGGACGGTCGGGCGGCGGGCTCGTCCACGGGGACTGGCGGGACGCCAGTATCACGTTTTCGTCCAGAGGGTGAAATCGCTGACGGGCAAATTTGCCTTGTGCGGATTCGCGGCGATGTAGCTTTGGAATTTATTCAGCGATGGACTGTTTCGGACCAAGTGATCAAAGCGTTCGTCCATCCACAGGGTGCTTGTGCGGCCGGCTGCTTTGTTGATCTGATGAGCGGTGAAGGATTTCCAACTGTGGATCAGCTGGCCGAGTTTCCAGCCGGAGTGAGGCGTGACGAGGAGGTGAACGTGATTCGGCATGAGCACGAAGTCGCCCATTTGGTAGCGCGTTTTGTCATCGTCCGGTTCACCCGCAAAGAACAGCAGGGAATCGGCTACGATCTTACGCAGGTCAGGGGTCCGCAAAAGGCACTCACCGTAGCCTTTGTCGGACCACCGTTCGATGCGATCGAGAAACTCGTCGCGGTAAGTTTTCCATTCCTTCCCGGACCAGGGTTTAGGGTGCGCTTCCTCCCATTGAGCTTTTGCCTCGCGCCAGCCGTCCAATTTGTCTTTCGGAATCGAATCGCCGAGACGAAAGGTGACGAAATAGGTTCTACGTGATTGCTCCCAATGAGGGAGATAGCGTCGTCCTCGTTTGACCTCAGCGTCGGGGTCAAAGGGGATGAAGTCCATGGGTGGACCGTATGGAGACCGATGGCGCTTGTCGAGTGCCTTGCCTTGGCAACGTGATACCGGCGTCCCGCCGGTTGCAGCTGGACGGTCGGGCGGCGGGCTCGTCCACGGAAACTGGCGGGACGCCAGTTTCACGTTTTTCGTGCAACGGCGATCCCTACACCTGGTCGTTGCCGAGCGGGCCACCGGCGGTGACGGCGGCTCGGGCATTGTCTTCGGCGCCGGTTTTTTCCAGGTAGTAGTCGTAGCCGCCTGCGTAGGCGGTGACTTTGCCGGCGCTGACGTGCAGGACTTTGTCGGCCAGGCTGCGAATGAAGTGAACGTCATGCGAGATGAACACCAGCGTGCCCTGGTATTTCTGCAGGGCCAGCACCAGCGCCTCGATACTGAGCAGATCGAGGTGGGTGGTCGGTTCGTCCATAAGGAACAGGTTGGGCGGGTCGACCAGGAATTTGACCAGATTGAGGCGGCTTTTTTCGCCGCCGCTGAGGACGCGGACTTTTTTGAATACGTCTTCCTTGCGGAACAAAAACGAACCGAGCACGCCGCGCGCTTCGTCTTCGCGGATCTCGGGGTTGGCGTCGAGCACTTCCTGCAGAACCGTGTTCTGCTCGTTCATGGTTTCGGAGCGGTGCTGCGAAAAGTATCCGATGCGCGCGTTGGAGCCGAGCTTGCGGGTACCGGCATCGATCTCGAGTTCGCCGGCGAGGATTTTGATCAGGGTTGATTTACCGGCACCGTTGGGGCCGACCAGAACGATCTTTTCACCGCGCTCGACTTCGAGGTTGAGGTTGTCGTAGATGCGTGTTTTACCGTTGCCGTAGCTCTGACCAACGCCGTCGAGAGTGATGACGCGCTGGCCGCTGCGGATCGGCTGCGGAAACTGAATGCGGAAAACCTTGCCGGGTTTCTGCGGTTTTTCGATTTTGTCCATGCGCTCGATCTGCTTGAGCTTGGACTGGGCCTGGGAAGCCTTCGAGGCAACCGAGCGGAACTGATTGGCGAACTCCTGCAGCTTTTCGATTTCCTTCTGCTGGTTCTTGTAGGTGGTCAGGTGGCGCTCGTAACGGGCTTCGCGCTCTTTTTCGTAGGCGCTGTAGTTGCCGGTGTAGGTGGTAATTTTCTTGTTGTTGATCTCGTGCACGGTCTCGGCGAGGCCGTCCATGAACTCGCGGTCATGGGAGATCAGAAAGACGGCACCGGGATAGTTGCTGAGATAGTCCTGGAACCACCACAGTGACATCAAGTCGAGGTGATTGGTGGGCTCATCGAGCATCAGCAGTTCAGGTTCGAGCACCAGCAGACGGGCGAGGTGGGCACGCATCACCCAACCGCCACTGAGCTCTTTGGCGGGGCGTTCCCAGTCGCTCTCGCGAAAGCCGAGACCACGCAGCATTTTTTTGGCCTTGGCTTCGGTGCCGGGGTCGCTGAGGGCGTCGAACTGAGTCTGAGCTTCGAAATATTTCGGGTCGTCGACGGTGTTGTTTTTTTCGTGACCACGAAGGATTTTTTCCAGAGCTTCGAGCACACCGGCGCGGCCGCAGGCGACTTCGAGGGCGGTTTCGTCACCGAGCGCTTCGCTCTCCTGCGGCAGAAAGCCCACCGTGGTCCATTCGTCGCGGACGATGTCGCCTTTGTCGGCTTCGTCGTCGCCGAGGATCATGTTGAACAGCGTCGATTTGCCGGCGCCGTTCGGCCCCACCAGGGCGACGCGCTCGCCGTAGTTGATGGTCATCGACGCGTCCTCGAAGAGAGTGCGACCGCCGACGGATTTGGTGAGATTTTTGATGGTAAGCATCTTGATGGGCTGGGGAAAAGGAGAGATTGGGGGAAAGAGGGCACAAGGAGCGTGAATTTGTCGGGAAATCAAGTGCAGCTAGGCCGCGAAACTTGTGGAGGGGAATGCGCTACCGGCATCTCGCCGGTATCAGTGGACGAGTCCGCTTTTGGATCGTCCAGTTCGGGACTGCCGGGGCGGCGCTATCACACGGGGGCGTCCAGCCCGGTATTTGCACCTACCTACTGGCCCTGGCGATGGCTTTGGCCTCGACCGCGGCGTCGAATTTGGGATTGGCTTCGCCGGGGACCGGGGCTTTGATTTGTTTGCGCCAGGCTTGCAGGAGCTGGTGAAGTTCAGCGGTTTTGCCGGGATTGCTTTGGGCGAGGTTGGTGGACTCGCCGATATCGTCGTCGAGTTGGTAGAGCTCGAGGTCGCCGGTTTCGAAATATTCGTGCAGTTTCCACGGGCCTTGGCGGATGATGGAGCAGGGGCGGGAGCGGAACAGAGGGTCGCGCTGTTCGAGGTGGTATTTGCCGCCGTAGCTTTGCAGGTAGGCGGGGAAATGCCAGAACAGCGGCCGCTCGGCAAGTTCGCTGGTGGCGGACTTGTCGCCTTTGAGCAGGGGCAGCAGATTGACGCCGTCGAGTGGCTGGTCGGCGGGCCGTTCGGCGCCGGTGAGGGCGCAGAAGGTCGGGTAGAGATCGACGCCGATGATCGGGGTGTCGTTGCGGGTGCCGGGCGCGACCACGCCGGGCCAGTTGACGAAAAACGGTTCGCGGATGCCACCTTCGTAGTAGGTGCCCTTGTAACCTTTGAGCGGATCCATGTCGGTGGCGGGACCGTAGCCGCCGTTGTCGGAGAAAAAGAAAATCGCGGTGTTATCGGTCAGGCCGTTGGCTTTGAGGGCGGCAACGATTTCGCCGACGCCGTCGTCGACTGCCTGAATCATGGTCGCCATGTCGACGTTGTCGTGCAGTTTTCCGGGCGCCTTGTTCCGGTATTTTTCGATGAGGTCCTTTTTCGGCTGGATCGGGGTGTGAACGGCGAAGTGGGTGAGGTAGAGCGCCCATGGCCGGGCTTTATTTTCCGAAATGAAATCGACGGCGCGGTGGCTGAGCGTATCGGTGACGTATTCGTCTTGCGGGACGTCGTCCAGACCGGGCGCTTTGCCGTGCGGGGGATAGTAACCGTTGGGCGGTCCGCCGGAGTGAGTGCCGCCGATGTTGACGTCGAAGCCGTAGCCAAGCGGGTCCTTGCTGAGATGCCACTTGCCCATGGTCGCCGTGCGGTAGCCGGCGGCCTGAATCTGGTGCGCCCAGGTGCGGATGTCGGGGCGCAGGGTGTCGGTGCCGGGGATGTGTTTCAGACGGCGGTGCTCAGCCTTGCCCCGGGCCTGGGTGCCGACGTTGTAAATTTCGTGGCGCGGCGTGTACTGGCCGGAGAGCAGGCAGGCGCGGGCGGGGGCACAGTTGGCGGCGGCGGAGTAGGCGTTGGTGAACACCATGCCGCCGGCAGCCAGCTTGTCGAGATGGGGCGTCTCGTAAAAGTCGGAGCCCATGTAGGAAGTGTCCTTCCAGCCGAAATCGTCGAGAAAGATGAACAGCAGGTTGGGAGGGGATTCCGCTGCACTGCTGCAGGCCAGGGCAATGGGGATGGAAATGCAGAGCGCGCAGAGGCGCAGAGCAGCGCAGAGCGATCGTCCCATCGTGTTTTGTCGGGGGCGGCTTTGCCGCGCTTTTGAGGGGGTGGTTTGCATTGCATTGGATTGGCGTAGGTGCGTTGCAATGTGACACCGGCGTCCCGCCGGTTGGAGCTGGACGGTCAGTTCAAATCGTCCACGGGGACTGGCGAGACGCCAGTATCACATTCCTGTCCACTGGATGGGTTCTGGGAGCTCGCGCTACAGCTTTTTCACATACGCATAAAACGCCCCCATCGTCTTACCGTCTCCATCGGTGAACGCAGCCGTGAACTGAGTGCGGCCGGCTTCGAGTTTGATCTTGAAGGTGACCCCCTTGTCGCCGGGGCTGACCTTTTCGGTCATCGTCTGACCGGCGAGTTCGATGCTGGCTTTGTCAGGAGAAAATGCCAGGCCCGGCGTTGCGCGGAACGGGGTGACGCCGGGTACATCAGCACCGGCAGGCAGGCCGGCATCGATGGCGGCTGCGGACTCTTTCGGCCAGCGGCGCAGTTCGATTTCGTAGTCGCCGGCGGTTTCGACTTCGACGTTCCAGAAACCGGTGTTCTGCGGTTTGAATTCACCGGCGCGGATGTGGCTGTGATTCCACGGCGTCATCTGCTCCGTGATCCAGTCGTGGCTGGTCAGGGTGGTCGGGTTGTGAGCGGGGTTGCCGAGGAAGATGTAGGCGTCTTTTTTGAATGAGGGCAGCAGCTCGGTCCACCAGTCCTCGTAGAACTGCTTCATCTTTTCGGCGACTTCGGAGTGGTCATTGATGACGTTGTTGGTCTGACCGGGATCGGCTTTGATGTTGTAGAGCTCGTGTTTCGGTGTGCCGTTTTTGCCTTCGTTGCTGATCAGGCGCCAGTCGTTGCTCATCACCGCCGACTTGCGCCATTTGATCGGATCTTTGACGCGTTGGCTGTCGGTGATCAGCATGCGCTCGGGCCATTCGGTTGTGGAGTCGACCTGTTGCTCCAGCAGCGGTCGAATGTTGACGCCGTCGAACTTGATGTCGGCAGGTTTTTCGACTCCGCAGATGTCGAGCAGGGTGGGGGCGATGTCGACGTGAGCGGTGATCGGCTCGACGTCACGACCACCGACGTAGCCCCCGGCGGGCCAATGCAGAAACATCGGTACGCGATGGCCGCCGTCGTATTCGCTGCCTTTGCCGGCGCGCATGCCGGCGTTGAAGGTTTTCCAACCACTCGAGCTGCCATTGTCGGTGGTGAAAATGAACAACGTATTCTCGGTGAGACCCTTCTCGTCGAGGAACTTGCGCATCTCGCCGACGTTGTGATCGATGTTGGCAATCATACCGAAGAAGTGAGCGAGGTTGGTGCCGAGATCTTCGTAAGGTTTGGCAAACTCGGGCGGCGAATGCATCGGTCCATGCGGTGCGTTGGTTGCGATGTAGGCGAAGAACGGCTTGTCGGCCTCGGCCTGCGCAGCGATAAATTTTTTCGCGTAATCGAAGAACACATCGGTGCAGAAGCCTTCGACCGGCTCAGCCCTGGAGTTGTGGAAATAGGAACCGTCGAAGTAGGCGTTGTCCCAGTAGTCGGGGGTTTGTCCAACACCGCCGCCGCCGTGGCGCATGACTTCCTGAAAGCCGCGGTCTTCGGGGCGGAAAGGGTAGTTATCACCGAGGTGCCACTTGCCGAACATGCCGGTCGCGTAGCCGCCATCGCTGAGCATGGTGCCGATGGTGGTCTCGTCGACGCGCAGCATCGAGCGGCCGGCGATGGTGTGCCAGACACCGGTGCGGTCGGTCCAATGCCCGGTCAGCAGGGCGGCGCGGGTCGGTGAGCAGGTCGGCGAGACGTGGTAATCGAGCAGGCGTACACTGTCGTCGTGCAGGGCATCGATGTTCGGCGTTTTGAGAATCGGGTTGCCGTGGCAGGAGAGATCGCCGTAGCCTTGATCGTCAGTGATGATAAAGACGATATTGGGACGGTCGGCGGCCGTCGCCAGGCAGGTGAACGAAATGAACGCGACTGCCAGCGCAGACCGCAGCAGAACGGGGAGTTTACGGATAACGGCTGGAAGTCCGTTGAGGAGATTGCAGGTCATGCCGTAGTTTGCGCTGGCAGACGGCTCAGGGGCAAATCCGAAATGGAAAGATTGCAAAGATATCGCGCCATCCTTGACTAGGCTTGATATTTCCGATTACATTGTGATTACAACTTTAGCAGTCGCGCGGTCGCGATAAGTAATTACAAACCAGCGCGTTACTGCGCCGATACATGCCATGAAAGCCCCTAATTCGTCCATTCACTCCAGTGATCGATCCAATCGGCATGGTTTTACGCTTGTCGAACTTCTGGTAGTCATCGTGATCATTGTCATTCTCGCCGGTTTAGGAGCGGGCGGCTATCGCAAGGCAATCAACGCCGCACGAATGACCGGCACCGTGAATAATCTTGCATCGTTGGTTACCGCCACCCACAACTGGGGAACGGATCACGGCGGCAAATTGCCGTCACCGGAATATCCCGGGGCTTACTCAGGCGGCAACTATCCTTCCAAGGGCGCTACTCCTGCTGAATCGAATCCTGAATACTGGGATCTCGGCAATAGTGGGCTCTGGCTCGACGGAGTCATCTTCGCCCAGGTGATGATCGAGCCCGGTGATCCTGAAAAGATGTCGCTCGCTGAATTTACGTCCGAGTCGAAGGCTACTGATGGCGAGCATCTGGTCGGAACCATTTTCGAATCGAGTGGCAGCGTGGATAACAATCGTAGCGAAACGAATTGGTACAAACACAGCTTCGCAATGAACGCCAACCTGCAGTTCGATGGATTGTTTGCCGAAGTGGGCGGTGGCACCCAGGCGTTTCTAACCGAGAAGACTTTGGGCAACCTGACATTTCAATCGAACGCCATGCTGTTTATCGATTGTGATGAAAAGAATGTGGTGATGGCGGAGGACATCGAATTCATCAAAGACTCCGCCGCTCGCTATGGTGGTAACAAGGTGATCGTTGGCTACGTCGATGGCCATGTCGAAAGGGTTAAGACCGGTGATCTGCCGGACGGCAGTGTCGATTCCGATCCAGACGCGAGTAAGTTCTGGCGCGGCGTTCGCGAAGACTAAGTTCGGGATTCCAATCCCGGAGGCTTAGCTTGTTCAGGCATCGGCAACGCGGCGTGCGGCCGTGGCGCGCCGGGTGATCTCCTGCCAGTCTTTGGCCGCGATCAGTTCGCGCGGTGCCAGCCACGAGCCACCGACCGCGGGAATCAAGGGTGACGCCAACCATTCGGGGAGATTTTCCTGAGTCACGCCGCCGAGCGGGATGAATTGGACGCCGAGATGGGCGTAGGGAGCGGCGATATTTTTTAGATGCACCAGACCGCCGGCTGAGGTTGCCGGGAAAAATTTCAGCAACTGGCAGCCCTTGGCGACGCCCGTGTCGACGTCGGTAGGGGTCATCACGCCGGGCGCAAACGGCAGGCTGATCTGAGCCGCGTGGTTGACCACCTCGACATTGATGCCCGGTGACACACCGAATGCGGCACCTGCTTCAAGAGCCTGATCCGCCTGCTCAGTGGTAACAATGGTGCCGACCCCGGCGAGCATGTCGGGCACCTGTTCGCGAACGGCGCGCAGCGCGTCGAGCGCGGCGGGTGTACGCAGCGTCAGCTCCATGGCGTCGACTCCGCCGGCGAGCAGGGCTTTGGCGGTAGCTACCGCATCATCGGCGCTGTCGACGACGAGCACGGCGATGACGCGCGCCGCGGCGATGCGTTGGAACAGAGGGGAGTCGGTGCAAATACCCATGGGGAAGTGTTGGTTGTCCTTGGTGGTTTTGTTAGAGTTGGCGCAGCGCTTTGGCGGCGATCTCGCAGGTTTCCTGGATGTCGCTTTCGGTATGCGCCATGCACAGGAAACCGGTTTCGAACTGGCTCGGTGCAAAATAGATGCCGCCGTCGAGACAGGAGGCAAAGTAACGCTTGAAGGCGTTCAGGTCAGCGCGCTTGGCGTCGTTGAGATCGTTGACTTCCCCACCGTCGACAAAGAACAGGCAGAACATCGAACCGACGCGGTGAAAGACGTAGCTTTTACCTATCGATGCCAGGGTTTCGCGAACCGTTTCCTCGAGGGTGGCTCCGAGGGACTCGAGACGACTCCAGGCGTCGTTCTTTTCCAGTTCGCGCAACTGAGTCAGGCCGGCGGCCATCGCCAGAGGATTTCCCGACAAAGTGCCCGCCTGATAAACCGGCCCGTCCGGAGCGAGCTGGTCCATGATCTCGGCGCGTCCGCCGAACGCTCCGACCGGCAGTCCGCCGCCTATGACTTTGCCGAGCGCAGTCAGATCGGGAGTGATGCCGGTCAGTTCCTGAACGCCGCCTTTGGCGACGCGGAAGCCGGTCATGACTTCGTCGAAGATCAGCACGGCTTCGTGTTCGGCAGTCAGTTCGCGCAGTCGTTCCAGAAATCCGTTCTTGGGAAAAATCAGCCCGGCGTTGGCCGGATAGGGTTCGACGATTGCGGCGGCAATCGCACTGCCTTCGGCGGCGAAAACACGCTCGAGCGCTTCGATGTCGTTGAAGGGTAGTGTGATGGTCAATGCGGCCAGGTCGGCGGGCACGCCGGCACTGTCGGGTTGACCGTGAGTCAGCGCACCACTGCCGGCGGCGACCAGCAGGCTGTCGACGTGACCGTGGTAGCAGCCTTCGAATTTGATGACCTTGTCGCGACCGGTGAAGCCGCGCGCCAGGCGCAGGGCGGACATGGTGGCTTCGGTGCCGGAATTGACCATGCGCACCTTTTCCACGGACGGCACCCAGTCGACGATGAGTCGCGCCATCTCGATTTCGTAGGCGTTGGGAATACCGAAACTGACCCCGTCCTTGGCGGCGTTGTGGACCGCTTCGATGATGCTGTTGGGGGCGTGACCGAGGATCGCCGGGCCCCAGGTGCCGACGTAATCGATCATTTCGTTGTCGTCGACATCCCAGATGCGGCAACCTTTGGCGCGGCGCACGAAGAACGGATCGCCGTCGACATTGCGGAACGCGCGCACCGGTGAATTGACGCCGCCGGGGATCAGGGTTTTGGCGGTTGCGTAGAGTTTTTCGGAAAGTGGACGTTCAGGCACGGGATCGGGAAGTGGACGTTAAAATGAAAAAAGTCGAAAAAGCTGCGCAATTTTCGGTCTTTTGCGCGTCGGGAATGAATAGTAGGGTGGAGTGAGTAGGCGTCAAAGCCGAATCCAACCCCCGGTCCGTCAAACTTGAGCCAGCGGTCGATGGCCGCTTTTCACGTAATATGAAACATTCATCCGGTTTTTTCTCCCGTCCGTTTCATTTTCACGCGGTAGCGCTCGCGCTCGGCTTGCTGGTCGTGGCGATCCCGGGCGGGGCGCGCGCCGAATTGGGTGATTCGAATTTGGTCAAAGAGGACGGTGCCGTTTACGTTGAGGAACTGCTCGATCGACCGCTGACGGTGCAAGTCGTTAAGGCGGCGGCGGTCTACAGCAACTTGACCGCCGAGCGTTGGTTGGGCAATCTGTTGCCGGGGCGCAAAGCGGAATTGCTGGCGATCAGTGAAAAGGCCTACCGGATAAGGGGGCGCGCCAAGCAGGGACAGGTGGCCGGTTGGGTCGCAAAGAGCGCTATCGAGGGCATCGATGCCGACACCGAAAAAAAGCTGGTGCTGTTCTATGAACGACAGCTGCTGGTTCAGGATCTGATTGCCAAAAATCAAGTCGCCCTGGGCATGACTGTGGCGGAGGTCGAGGCCTCGCTGGGCAAACCGGATGCCCGCAATTCAAAAGTCGATAAAGACGGTCGCAAGGATGTGCTGGAATACATCACTTACCAGCGGGTGCCGCAGACTTCCTATGTGCGCGACCGCTTCGGCCAACTGATACCAACAACGATCTATATTAAGGTGCCGACCGGCAAGGTCTCGCTGAGTTTCGAAAACGAGCTGGTGGCCAGCATCGAGGAAAGCGAAGGCGCAGAGATCGCCGGGGGTGGCAATGTCAGGATCGTGCCGCCGCCGATATTAATTTTCTAGCCGTCGTCGATCAAGGGTGTAGCAGCGGACTGAAGGCTCGAACGTTACAAGTCTCTCAGCTTCGCGGCGAGCTGCTGGATCAGAGCATCGATTTTCGCTTTTTTCAGGCCGCTGCCTTCATCGATCAGGTGAACGACGAGTGTCGCGTTGCTGACGATGACGCTGGTCGTGGTGGTCTTGCCGATGAACAGTGCATCGGTGCGGCTGGTCCGGTAGCTGCCGGGAAAGTCTTTGCCGGCGTGGTATTTGCCCTCTTTCCGGGAGAGAAGTTCGACCAGACTGTTTGCTTCGATCTCGGCAAGGTCGCGCCTGGACAAGTCGTCGATGGCTTCGACCATCAGTGCGGCTTCGGTTTCGGATCGAAAATCAAATACCGCGATCTCCAGGGAATTGCCGAGATCTGATTCGTCCATCAGCAAAACGGCTGCCGCCTGCTTTACCCCACGCAGGATGGTCTCCCGCTGTTCGCCGTTCACTGTGGCAAGCCGGGCGCGCAGATCAAAATCACCGAGGTGCGAAACTTTTTGCGACCAGTCTTCGAGGCCGGAGGTTTCCAGCGCAAAATCGAACTCCGATTCGAAGTCGGGTAGCGGTTCGGGATCCGCGCTGTAGGTCGCCGGCTGAGTGATCATCGACGAACGCAGTGGCGGTTCGGCGAGAAGTTGCCAGATTTTTTCGAGGCCGCCCTGCTTGTGATGATGACGAATGAAGCGTTCACCACCAAGGTAGACCTGCTCCATTTGCACGGCGTTGACATGTGCCAACCGTTCAAACAGATACGCGTCGTCGTCGAGATCTTCGGTCATGATCAACCCGGCGGCAGCAGTCGCGGCATCGTCGAGCCCCAGCTTTGCGGCGAGAGCATTCTCTATGAACATGGCGTGGCCTTCGATGGTGGCATTAAACGCATTCATCGCATCCGGGTCGGGTGCGTCGAGGATCGATTGAGCCAG
The DNA here is from genome assembly GCA_965367965.1 of uncultured bacterium. Taxonomy (GTDB): domain Bacteria; phylum Verrucomicrobiota; class Verrucomicrobiia; order Verrucomicrobiales; family DEV007; genus JBBKXR01. The sequence continues at coordinate 11,285 of CBDULB010000158.1, forward strand.
GTCGATTTCCTGATCCTGTAAGCCGTGAGTAAGTTCGTGGCCGATGACGATCTGCAACACGTCTTCCTCATACCTGGCATCGATGGCTTCCGCTTCGACGATGGCATGCAGGTTTTGCGGCAGCACATAGACGGTCCGGTCTTCGGTTCCGTATTTTCCCAGCAGAGAGGGCGCGTATAGACCAGCGCTCAGGTAGGCTTTGAAATAGATGAGCACCTTGGGAACGTCGGGAAGCTGTTTCTCGATCTGCGGTGCCAGGTCGCGCGCCAGGATCTGAATCATTTGAAAATTGCCGACAGATTTTACCGGGGGAATCTCGTCGAAGGTGCGGCCGTTGAGCTCTTCGATGATCGGAATGATGCGCACGGCGTGCGCCTGAATCTGCTCGTCGGTGAATGAGGGTTCACGACCGGAGACCTTGCGGTCGACGTAGGCCAGCAGTTGTTCGATCCGGGCGTTGGCCTCGGAACTCGAATCGAGCAGGCTGTCGAAGTTGTCCTTGCTGCTCTCCCAGACGTCGCCGACGCCATCGACGAGCGATTTCACCCGTTCGTCGTCGAGTGCCTTTTTGATACCGTCGAGTAAACCTCCGCCTTTTTTATCGTCGCCGTCAGAACCGTCGCTGCCGGTCTTTTTGCGCAGCCGGTCGAACAGCGACTTCGTCCCTTCGACGATACCGCCAGTGTCTTTTTCTTCCTCAGTGACTTGAGCCTGCAGGGGCAGTGCCGGCGCGCTAAGCAGGAAAAGGAAAAGCATCAGGCCGGGCCATGCACATAAATTTCTCATCGCTCGACGAAGCTAACCTTCAAACTGGAGCAGTGGACAGCAAAAACGTGGCCGGAGGCCGGGCGGATGGACAAACGGCGCGGGGTCAGTGACGGATTCGATCGGCGCAATGGTTCTGCCGGTGACGATGGAGTTCGCGGTACGAAGCGAATTTTTTGAAAATGGTCGTGCCGTGGTCTTTTGAGCAGGGAAAAATTCGCGTCATACCGGCGAAGATGCCCGGCAGGACAACGCTGCCGGCAAGGGCTGCATAAATTACTGAGGAAAGTAACACGATCAGCAGGATCAAAACGGGGATGCCCAGGCTCATGCTCACCAACCAGCGCAGGACGTTGTGTCGCCGGGCGCGCCGATAATCAGTTTCGGTGAACGTTTTTCCGTAGAGTGTCAGTGAAAGTTCTGCGTCGCGGCGGCTCAGAACGGGCAGTGGATCATAGTGAAACATCTTCAATTACCTCACAAACATGAATTCATTGGAACTCAACAAGACCTGGGCATAGCGATCCCAACGCGACAGCGGATTCGCATC
>CBDULB010000159.1:0-12588 GCA_965367965.1 uncultured bacterium
CGGGGTGGCCGGCTTGGCGGGTGCCGGTTTGGTCGGAGCCGGGGTGGCCGGCTTAGCGGGTGCCGGTTTGGCAGGAGCCGGGGTGGCCGGCTTTGCAGCGGGAGTCACAGCGGCTACTTCGACCGTTTTGGTGTCAGCTTTCCAGCCGTTGTTAATTTCGGTCTTGGGCAATTTCGCGGCCAGCGCTTCGACGCCTTTGTCGGTGACCTTCGATTGCCAGACGAACAGCTTCTGCAATTTGGGCAGTTTTGCCAACGTGGCGAGACCGGCGTCGGAAACCTGGGTGCCGTAGAGATTGATGTATTCGAGATTGGTCAATCCGGCGAGATGAGCCAGACCGGCATCGGTGATCTTGGTGTTCTCAAGATGCAGGCGGGTCAGGTTTTTCATCGGTGCCAGTGCGGCGAGTCCTTTGTCGGTGACCTGGGTGCGGGCCAGGTCCATCCACAGAATCTGATCGGCGGCCGGGGCAAGCACGGCGAGTTGGTCATCCTTGAAGTCCTTGGCGACATTGAGTGCTGAAAAGCGCAATTCCGGAGTATCCTGAGCGATCGGCATCAGCGTGGCGCCGGCTTCTTCGACGCGACCGATGACTTCATCGGCGACCTTTTTGCGAGCGGCGAGAACTTTGGGATCGACCTTTGGTTTGTCGTCTTTCTTTTCGGCGACCGGAAGATTGGCGAAGACGTCGTTGATCGCGGCCAGCGTGGCGGCGTCAGCTTTGGCGGCAGTCAGGGTCATGTCGCCCTTGGCACCACTTTTCACCCAGAATTCGATCGCCTTGATTTCGTTGGCGGTCAGTTGCGGCTCGTCTTCGGGCGGCATGACATCGTCGTCGTCCTTGGGTAAGGTGACGCGGAATGTCAGCAGTGATTCGACGGGATCGCCCGGGATGACGTTTTCGCCGTCGCTGCCCTGAAGAATGTGTTCGAGACTGTCGAGACGCAGTTTGCCCTTCTGCTTGTCTTCGCCATGGCAACCCGTGCACTTGGCCGCGAGCACCGGGGCGATGATGTCTTTGTAGAGGATCGGATCCTTGTCGGCCGCCTGAGTGGTCGCCGTGACCGCCAGGACACTGAGGGAAAGGAGACCGCCTAACATGCGGGGAGTTGGTGCGAATCGGGCAGGTGAACGCTTCATGGCTTTGCTTGGAAAAAATCTGACAATTATGGGAAACGATTATGCGGGGAAGCCGTATTTGAAGCAAGGGAAACCCGTGGCGCGATAGCGGGAAGGTTGCCGGCCGGAATGTCAGGCGGTAAATTCTTTTTCAGGGAACTTGCCGGTCGGCAGATAGGCAGCTACGACATTATCATTATGATGAAGGCTGCAATTATTTCGTTAGCGCTGCTTACGTGCGGATTTTCCGCCGTCGGTCAGACCACTGCCGGTTCCGGAGCGAAGCCGGCCACGGCGGCGCAGCAGAAGAAGCCGCCGCACCCGTCCTATGCCGACGTAGAAGATGTTGCCGGCCTGCCGCGGGTGTTGCTGATCGGCGATTCAATTTCGATGGGCTACACGCTGGTGGTTCGGCGCGCGCTCGAAGGCAAGGCGAACGTGCACCGGCCGAAGGCCAATTGTGGACCCACTGACAGCGGCCTCAAGTACCTCGACAGGTGGCTGGGCGAGGGCAGGTGGGACGTGATCCATTTCAACTGGGGCTTGCATGACGTCATGCATTATCTCGGCACCACGGCTACAGAGGATCGGGTGGCGCACACCACTGAAGGTGCCTTCCGGCGCAATTCAGCGGCGCAATATGAAGCAAAGTTGCGCCAGCTGGTGGCGAAATTGAAGGCAACCGGCGCGACGCTGATTTGGGCGAGCACCACGCCGATTCCCGATTCGTCGACCGGTATCTGGAAGCCCGGGGATTCAGCGCTCTACAACAAAATCGCCGCCAGGGTGATGGCAGAAGAGGGGATCGCCGTCGACGATCTGTGGACGTTCATCAAACCAAAAATCGATGAATGTCAGAATGAGCGCGATGTTCATTTCACGTCCGCGGGTTCCGCCCTGTTGGGGAAAGAAGTCGCGCGGGTGATCGAGGATGGGTTGAAAAAGCGCGCGGCGAAGTAGCCCGCGCGGCCTCCCCGGAGGGTAAGCTCTGGCTGCAGCAGTCCACGCGGCATGCCCCGCCGCCACTGCGGATTCTTTCAGTCATCGAGGCCGAAAAATTCGACGGCATTGCGGTGAAAGATTTTCTCTGCCAACCGGCGCGCGTCGGACTCGTGAAAATAGCCTGAGGCGACTTTTTCTTCGAGCACTTCGGCGATGAGTTTTCGCGCCGTGCGGAAGGTTGAGTAACTTTCCTCGGCGTGCCAGTTGTCGCCGCCGAACATCATCCGCGATTCGTCGGGCAGGATTTCGATGGCTTCGTGAAAAGCGCGTTTGAAATGGCTGCCGCTGAGCAGGAATGACCAGGTCAGATCGATCCAGATATTGCGATGCACAAAAGCCATGCCGAGCAGGTCGGTGCTCCACGGGTAGGCGAGGTGCATGAGCAGGAAGCGCGTGTTCGGGTGCCGTTCGATGAGTCCCTGCGTTTTCATCGGGTGCGAATACTGAATGATGGCCGAGCCGAGATGCATCTGCACCGGCAGGTCGCGTTCGCCGGCGAGAGCACACAGACGGTCGACGACAAAATCGCCGAAGGCCTTTTTGGCTTCGTCGCTGGCTTCGGCATTTCGCCACGCCTCGCGTGCCAGGCTTTCGTTGGGCGGATCGAACTGAATGTCGCGGTCGTAGGCGAGGGCGTTTTTGAGACCGACCTGATTGCGCTGTGACAACGTATCAACCAGTACTTCGAGCAGGCCGCAATAGTCATCGAATGAATCACAGGGATGAGCAACGGCTTTGGCCATGTCCGCTGCGCAGTTGCCATTGTGATCCGGGTGGTCGGGTTGCCACCCCAGCGCCAGCGCGTTGATACGCAGCACCGACTGGTAGTGACCGCCGAGGGTTTCGGCGGCGTTCTGCATCGGTGCCGAAAAAGGATCGGTGATGATTCGAGTTACGCCTGCGCGACGCATTACCCGGTGCGGCCACTCGCTATCGCGGTGGTTATCGCGAATGCTTTGGTCGAGGGCCTGCCAGTTATCGCGCGTGATGCCTTCACCCCCGAGTTGGTACAGATCGTCGAGACCGTGCACGAGACTGCGGACGAACTGATTGCTGCCACTGGCTTCGACATAGGCGGCGATGTCGTCCCAGGTGGTCTCGCCGTTTTCCGGCTCCATGAACTCGGACATCGGCGGTTCCGAGGGCAGTGGGTAGGGGCGCTGCTGAGTCCAGCCCGCGTAGCTTTGCCGGAACAAGGTCAGCAGTCCGACCTCCTGCCCGAGAAAAGTCTCCGGCATGTGATGTTCATGCACATCGATGATGGGCAGTTGCGCGATGTAGTCGGTAAGGGGCGAGGGCATGGGAAATTGGGGTCTAGGCGAGGGTAATCGTTTTCCACGGCTGTTCGTCGAGGAGTTGGTAAATGTCGGCCTCAACTTTTCCGGGTGAGACTTTGATTACGGCGTGGCCCCAGAAGTTGCCATAGTCATAGCGGCGAATGAACGGTTTCTCGCGCTCGAGTATGGCGCGCCGTTCGGCGACGGTTTCGGGAGAATGGCGGGGTTCCAAATCAACCAGGTCGGGACCGTAAAATTCGACACCGGAAATCAGGTCTTCGGGTTGGTCGTCGAGGTGGTAGGCGATGCTGCTGACCGCGAGCTGGGTAAAACTGCCCGCCGGGGTTTCGCGTTCGACGAAGGCATACTTGTGCAAGTGGCCGCACAACACGATGGCGCGGTGCCGGCCGAGCAGTTGATACAGACGTTCGCGTTTTTCCCGGTCGCGCTGCTTACCGAACAGGCACCAGGCGGAGCGTGCGTTGTAGGCAACCACCGGCGGGTGCACGACGAAAAACAATCGGCCACCGGAGGCCGGGTCGCGGCTTTTGACGAGTGCTTCAAACCAATCGAGGCTGGCGGAATCGTAGGCGTCGAAGTAGACAAACAGGTCACGGTTCTGCTCGATGGTAAAATGCGCGGCAAGCGCGTCGGGTGCCTGTTGCAGTCCTTCGGCAACCCAGGGCATGACGACGTCGTTGTAGGCTGCGACTGAGCCCGGGCCGGTGATGTCGTGATTGCCCTTGGTAACACGCACCGGCACGCCGGGATTGAGATCTTTGAAAAATTCGACCGCGTCCCGGCAGTGTTGCCGGGCGAGTTTTTCGCTGCCGCACAGGCCCTCAACCAGATCGCCGAGTTGTACCACTGAGGTGCAGCGGTTTGCCGCGATGGTTTGCTTCACCTTGTGCATCAATGCCGGCAGATTGTGTTCGGCGATGTGCGAGTAGTTTTCGATCTGGCGCAGATCGTTCGGCTGTTCGCGTTTTACCCAGTCGAAGTCGTGGTGCTCGAGGCGATCGAAATGAAGGTCGCCGAGCAGAGAAAAGTTCCAGTTCGCGTCGTCGGCAGTTTGCGCATCGGCCGTGGTTGCGAGACTCGACCCGGGGCCCTCCAGACAACCGAAACCGATCAGTCCCGCACTGCTGCCGAGGAATTTGCGACGATTGAGGGAAGCGGGCATCGAATCAAAGGAAGGACCACAATAACTGTCGTCCTCCTGTGGCAGAGCTCAACCGCTTTGGCTCGAATGCGCTGCATGTCGTGATTTCGTTCCCCTGGATTTCCACCTAGCCTGCCACCATGCGAATCAGAAATTTGCTCTGTTTAAAGATCGCCGCGGTGATCGTGGCGGGGTTCGGTCACGCGCTGGGCGGTGAGCTGTCGCCGGCGCCTGACGGGACCTTTTCGATCGTGGTGATTCCCGATACGCAGCATTACCGCGGCATGAACACCAAGATGACTCCGCACAGCACCGGACCACTGTCCAATGCGGTGTTCGACGACTGGACCGATTGGATCGCCGCCAACCTCGCTTCCCAGCGGGTCGCTTTTGTCAGCCATGTCGGTGACATCGTCGATAAAAACAGTCGCGAGCAATGGGCGCTGGCCCGTGCGTTCATGGACAAACTTCACGGCAAAGTCCCTTACGGAATGACCGTCGGAAACCACGACATGACCAGTGCCGGCGATTCGAGTTTGTTTCAGGAGGTCTTCTCCAAATCGCACTTCGAACCGTTTGATTGGTACCTGGGCTGTTTCGAAAATGTTGACGGGTCGGCAAAAATCTCCGGCAACAACGCCAACAGCGCGCAGTTGTTTGAGGCCGGAGGGATGAAGTTCGTGATTCTGCATCTGGAGTGCAACGCGCCGGACAATGTGCTCGCCTGGGCGGATTCGATCCTCGAGCAACACGCTGACCACCGTGCCATCGTCACCACCCACATGGACCTTGGACCGTTGAATAAACCCACAACCGGCAGTGATTACTTCGATGCGCCCAAGGGACGAATGACGTGGACCAAGTGTCACAGGGAGCGAGGTAACAGTTCACAACAGATGTGGGACAAGTGTTTCCGGAAACACGGGAACCTGTTCATGATTTGTTCGGGAGATCAAAGTCGCACCCAGGCGATGCGGCTGGACAGTGTCGGCGATAACGGCAACACGGTTCACGCGCTGCTCTCCGATTACGGCGCCGACGGCCTGCGGGTGATGCGTTTTGTTCCGCAGCAGAACCGCATCGAAGTGCGCACCTGGAATCCTCTGAAAGGCGAGTTGTGTGAGTCGACCAAAGTGGTCGAGGATCGGCAGCAGCATCAATTTTCGCTGCCCTATGAAATGTCAGTCGCCTCCGGTGGCGAGACTGCATCAACGGCGCCATGAAAACACTCCAGTATTGCATTTGCCTCGCCCTGTGGTTGGCCGGTTGGGTGGGGGCGCCGGCACTGATCGCGGCCGACGTCGCCGTCGATGGACTTTATGCCGGTGCTTCGGCAACCAACATCGATCCACAAAAATTTCCGGTGGTGCAGAACGGTGGCTTTGCTCAGCGCATGGCCAACGCGGTAGCTCAGTCGCTTTATGCCCGCAGTCTGGTGCTGAAAAGCGGTAACGAGCGCATCGCCATCTGTGTGGTCGATACCTGCATGATGGATCGCGAACTCTGCGATCGGGCCAAGCAACAGGTCTCTGAAAAGATCGGCATCAGCACGGATCGTATCCTGCTTTCAGCGACGCACACCCACACCGCGCCTTCGGTGATGCGTTGTCTGGGGTGCCCGGCCGATCCGGACTATCCGGATTTTCTGGTTCCGAAGATCGTTGCAAGCATCGTCGCGGCCGACGCGGCACTGCAACCGGCACAGGCGGGGTGGACCGTTGCCGACGCCGGCAAGTTCACCAACACCCGACGCTGGATTTATCTGCCCCACAAAATGAAGGTCGATCCGTACGGCAAGACCACGGTGCGTGCGATGATGCATCCCGGTCACGCCAATCCTGATACGGCAGGCCCGGCGGGTCCCGAAGATCCTGACCTGACCTTGTTGTCGATTCAAACGCGGGAGGGCCAAGCGCTTGCCGTGCTGGGTAATCTTTCGCAGCACTACTATGCCGTCGGTTCGCTGTCTTCGGGCTACACCGGCACTTTTTGCCAGCTGCTCGAGGAGAAATTCGGCACCGGGTTCATCGGGCTGATGTCGCAGGGCACCAGCGGCGATCTTCAGCACATGGATTATTCAAAGCCGAAAGCGGAGGGCGCTTTTGCCAAAGCCGCTGATCCCTACCAGGCCTACTGCCGCGAGCTGGCTGATCTCGCCATCGATGCTTTGGAGAAAGTCGATTATCGCTCCGACTGTCAACTCGACATGGCCGAGGCCAAACTGACTCTGGGGCGGCGCATGCCGGATCAAGAACGCATCGCCTGGGCAAAACCGATTGTCGAGGCGCTCGGCGATGACTTGCCGCAATCGCGCAGCGAAGTTCTCGCCAACGAAGTGGTCTGGATTGAGAAGAATCCGCGAGAGGAACTGAAACTGCAGGCGCTTCGAATCGGCGACTTCGGCATCGCGACGCTGCCCAACGAAGTCTACGGCATCACCGGCCTGAAGTTGAAGTTGCAGAGTCCGCTGCCGGTTTTGATGAACATCGAACTGGCCAACGGCGCGGCCGGCTACATTCCGCCACCGGAACAACATCATCTCGGCGGCTACACCACCTGGCCGGCGCGCACCGCCGGGCTCGAGGTGCAGGCTGAGCCGAAAATTGTCGAGACGCTGCTCGGTTTGCTGGAGGGAATATCCGGCAATTCACGACGCACTTTGGAGGATAGAGTCGGCGAACACGGGCAAAGGATTATGGCGCTCAAACCGGCCGCATGGTGGCGCATGAGCGAGCATAGTGGCAGCCGGATTGTCGACTCGAGTGGCAACCGCAATGACGGCATGCTGCAAGCGGGGTATGCCTTGTTTCTCGACGGGCCGCAGGATCCGCCGGCAGCGTTTCTTTCCACCCAACGCGGCAACCGCGCGGTGCAGTTTGCCGGTGGGCGACTGTTCAGTGACAAGCCGGCTCTCGACAAGGGCAGCGACTACAGTGTCAGCCTGTGGTTCTGGAATGCCATGCCGCACGACGCGCGCGCGGTAGCGGGTTACCTGTTCGGCCTTGGTCACGATGCTGATGGCAAGGCCTGCGAGCAAGTTGGTATCACCGGCAAAGCGCTCGACCAACCGGGGCGACTGCTGTTCTACAACGGTGATGACAAGCGCGAGACCCTGATCGGTCGAAGCCAACTGAAGCTTCACCATTGGCATCACCTGTTGCTGGTTCGTGAGGGCGAAATGATCCGCGTGTATCTCGACGGTGCTGCCGAACCCGAAATCGAAGCCGCTGTCAGTGATGTCCGTCCTGACCGAGCTACCCGGATTTTCGTCGCGGGACGCAGCGACGCGAAATTTAACTTTGAAGGCAAAATCGACGAAGTCGCCGTGTTCGATCGCGCACTGACCGCGCCGCAGAATCCCCGCTGATAACGCTCCCGTCGTGTTGCCCCATTTTCTATGAAGACCGCTAAAATACTGCGCGAGAAAATCGCGTCCGATACTGACATTACCACTGGCATCATTTGCACCAATCACTTCTGGCCGGGCATGGTCGAGTTGGCGATGCGTGCCGGACTGGACTACCTGATCATCGATCTCGAGCACATCTCCTACGATGCGCAGATGGTCGGTGAGTCGTGCGCGATCGGACGGCGTGAGGATTTCCCCATTCTGATCCGTCCGCCGGCGGCAGAATACACGCCGGTGCGCATGGCCATGGATCTCGGGCCGTGCGGTCTGCTGGTGCCTTATGTCGAAACACCGGAGACGATGCAGGTTATTCAGGATGCGGTGTGGATGAAGCCGCGTGGCCGACGTCGTCCGGGCGGTTTTGGCAATCACTGGGTGGAGGACTTCAACTACGAGACGTGGCAGCGCGAAGTCGAAGACAACTTCATCATCATGCCACAGATCGAGAGCAAGCTCGGTCTCGAAAATGTCGATGCCATCGCCGCCAATCCACTGACCACCGCCATGGCGATCGGTCCCTACGATCTGTCCGGTGATCTCGGTGTGTGTTGGGACCCCGAAGCCGAAGTGTTGAAGCAGGCCCTGCAAACCGTTCGTGCGGCAGGTCAGGCGGTCGGTAAAAACACCTGGATGATCGGCGACGCACCGTCGCTGATTGAGCGCGGTTTTAACTTTATCTGCCTTGCCGAGCCGACGGCCTTTCTGCAGGGCCAGCTGAGCGATTTTAACAAGGCGGTGAAAAACCGCGAACGGCCCGCCGGTGTCGAAGTTCAAGACCTTGCCGGAGCGTAATCCTTATTCCTATCCTATGAAAATTACCCAATTACTCATCACCGCTTTCGTCGGTCTGGCCGGTGCCTCACCGTGCCTTGCCGGTGACCCGCTTTACGATATCGATCTGACCGTCGCCCGTCAGGGGTTTGACGACAAGGACATGTGCTGGGTGCATGCCCGCGCCGGAGCGGTGCCTGCCGCCGTAGCCGGTAGCGGACAGCCGCTGGTGGTGATGACCCTGCAAAAGCTGATGCTTTCCGGCTCGGACATTTTTTACGCGCTCAACGAGATGCGCAGCGACGATGGCGGCAAGACCTGGACCGAACCGGTTGAGCATTCGACCTTCGCCCGCGAACCGTTCAGTTTCGATGGTCGGGACGACCTTGAGATGACGGTCTGCGATTTTACTCCGGCCTGGCACGCGAAGACCGGTAAGCTGCTCGGCACCGGTCATACCGTGGTCTACGAAGACAATAAGGTGATGAAGGTCCGGCCGCGGCTCACGCCCTATTCGGTCTACGATCCGCAGACTCACACCTGGTCGAAGTGGAAAACGATCGACATGCCCAAAGACGCGAAGTTCGCCAATTCGGGCGCCGGCTGCGTGCAGCGTTTCGATCTGCCGAATGGCGACATTCTGCTGCCAATCTACTTCGCCGAAATCGGCGGCAAGCAGTACTCGACCACGGTGATGCGTTGCTCGTTTGATGGTGAAGAGATGAAATATCTCGAGCACGGAACGGAGCTGACCGTGGATGTAGATCGCGGTTTTCCGGAGCCGTCGATTGCGCATTTCCAGGGGCGCTATTTTCTGACCCTGCGCAATGATCAGGCAGGTTATGTCACGGTCAGTGACGACGGGTTAAACTATGCGCCGGTAAAGAAGTGGACCTTCGATGACGGCGAGGAACTGGGCAGCTACAATACCCAGCAGCACTGGGTGTCGCACAGCGATGCGCTGTTTCTGGTCTACACGCGCAAAGGCGCGGATAACGATCACGTGTTTCGCCATCGGGCGCCGCTGTTCATCGCCCGGGTCGATCCCGATAAATTGCAGGTGATCCGCGCCAGTGAGCAGGTGCTGGTTCCGGAAAAGGGCGCGCGGCTCGGTAATTTCGGTGTCACTCAGGTCAGTGAAAATGAAACCTGGGTGACGGTTACCGAATGGATGCAAACCATCGGTCCGAAACACAACGACCCGGAAAAATTGATGGCCATGGGTGCCGACAATCGCGTCTGGGTGGCCAAGCTGCTATGGAAAAAGCCCAATCAGGATTTCCGCTGAAAATCACCAACCTTTGGTTCGCGATCGTTGTGGCGATCGGCGGGCTGATGCTTGCCGGTTCTGTACGAGCCGAAGGCACTCAGCTCAACGTGCTGTTCGTCGGCGTCGATGACTTGCGCCCCGAGCTGAACTGCTACGGCGCGAGCCATATTCACAGCCCGAACATTGATCGGCTGGCGGTCGAAGGCGTGCGTTTTGATCGTGCCTACTGCCAGTGGGCGGTGTGCATGCCGTCGCGGGCGAGCATGCTCAGCGGGCTGCGCCCCGATTCATTTCAGGGCAAAGCCAATGCCTTTCGCAAGGTTGTCCCCGATGTGGTGACGCTGCCGCAGCATTTTAAGAATCACGGCTACTTCACGCAATCGATCGGTAAGATCTATCACGGCTCGTGGAAAACTGCCTACGTCGGCGATGCTTATCAGGATCCGGTGTCGTGGTCGGTGGAGCGCTGGGCGGCCAGTCCGCAGTACTACTTTTCGCCGCAAGGCATGGCCATCGCCCGTGAAGTGTTCGCGACCGCTTCGCCAAAGGAGCTGTTTCTCGGCGATGCCAAACGCGACCCGGACGATCCCGATCAGTGGCAGGATTTTTTCGTGCGCGGACCGGCCACCGAAGCGCCTGACGTCGCCGACGATGTTCCCGCCGATGGTAAAATCGCCGATGCTGCCATCGAGCGACTGCGCGAACTGCGCGGTCGCGACGAGCCGCCGCCGTTTTTTCTCGCAGTGGGGTTTCAAAAGCCGCACCTGCCGTTTGTCGCGCCGAAAAAGTATTGGGATCTCTATGACCCGGACAAGCTTCCGCCGGTTGCCGTCCCCGACCGGCCGAAGGGCGCGCCCGCGTTTGCCGTTCAGGTGGGGGCGGCCGAAGTGAACCAGTATCTGAATAAGTCCAAGGGACGGGTTTCGCCGCAGCGCACCCGGCATCTGCGCCACGGTTACGCCGCCTGCGTCAGTTACGTCGATGCCCAGATCGGCCGCCTGCTCGACGAACTCGATGCGCTCGGGATCCGCGATAACACTATCGTCGTGATGTGGTCGGACCACGGCTACAAACTCGGCGACTTCGGATCATGGGCCAAGCACACCAACTTCGAGCTGGATACCCGCGTGCCGTTGATCATCAGTGTGCCCGGCGAGCCGCGTGGGGTGAGCAGTGGGGCGGTGGTCGAACTGGTCGATCTGCATCCGACCCTGAGTGAACTGGCTGGTCTGCCGATCCACGCCGGAGCGGAGGGGGAGAGTTTCGCGGGCAATGTAAGGACGCCCGATGCGCCGGGCCAGACGGCTGCTTTTTCGCAGTATCCCCGCGGTGGTTACATGGGCTATTCGGTGCGAACTGCGAGCCATCGTTACACCGAGTGGCGCGACGGCAGGCACGACGGGAAGGTGGTCGTCAGGGAGCTCTATCAATACGGCGAGGATGGCATCGAGCGGGAAAATGTCGCTGATCGCGAAGAGTTTTCCAAGCTGCAGGCTGAGCTGAAACGACTCTTAGAAAATGATAAATAAAGTAGTCCTACGACTGACGACCTGGGGGTGACCAACTACCATTCCTAGAGCCTTGCGACGATGTAGCTACAAGCTGCGGATTGACGGCAGGCAGTGATCAATTACCATATACACCACATGCGAGACCCGGTGAATCCAGCTGCGGATTGACGGCAGGCAGTGATCAATTACCATGTTACTCCTAGTAGAGCCGCCACCCTTTCCTGAAGGCGTCGCAGCTCAGGCGTTCTACACCCTCCCTTCAGTATCCTCTCGCAATGGCCCAGCGCGGAATCTCTGAGATTCTTCATCAAGAACCCGCCTAAACAGTCGAGTGACGATGACTTCGAAGCTGGAGCCGCGTCGTCGGTCAGACCGGCATCCAGCGCCTTGTTGAAGTTTCTGAGTTCCTCGCGCTTATCAAGTGTGTTGCCCTTAGCGCACAGACCACAAAGACCGCCGTTACTGTCAGCGGTCGACTGGAGAATCAGGTTCCCGCATTTTATGCATTTGACGCGCATTCTCTAAACCAGCGTTCAAAAGCACTCATCTCTGACAGAGAGCGCCGCCTTGTTCGCTTGGTGGTAGTGTTAGGGATTGCTCCAATGTGAACTCATGAGTGATCCTCTCGATTCTCGCAGAAGTTCCTGGGATCGGTTGCTTCGGATAGGTCAGTCGCTTGTCCGCGAGACCATCGCCATCTACGTCTTGAACATAAAACCATTCGTTTCCATCGGTGGTCCGCACTTCATAGAATAAATTGCCATCTCTCAATATCGCCGAAAATGGCGACCATTCAGCATCCTGTCCCTTATCAATCCGCATCACCGAAAAGCCTTCATCTCCGACTGAGAATTCGTAATCCGTACCGCTGAACTTCAGGTGGTAAAGCTTGCCGGACTCGAGTTCAATCTCTTCAGCGAATCCAGAGGTTGGCCCGCCGGATGGTTCTTCCGAACAACCTCCAAGAGCCAAGCATGCGATTGCTGTGAGTAGAATCTTCACTTTCTGAAGCGATTGAGGTAGGGACACCGGTTGCCCGGTGCCCCCCTCGCAGATCCCGGCGTGCG
>CBDULB010000160.1:0-12513 GCA_965367965.1 uncultured bacterium
AGGAGTTAGGAGTTTTGTTATGAAAGTAAACAGTTGGTTTGTTGGCTTTATGGCAATGAGTAGCGCTTCATTGTTTGCGGCTGAGATCGTGCCCGTGAACTATCATGGCGATGTGGCGCCTTTGTTGAGGCAGTACTGTGCGGGGTGTCACAATGATGTCGATTTTGAAGGGGACTTTTCGGTCGAGCGATTCATCGATCTTGAGGAGGGTGGCTCGAAGGGCGTGATGTTGCGGCCCGGTGATCCGGAGGACAGCCAACTGATCAAGCTGCTGACCGGTGGAACGAAGGAAGCGATGCCGCCGGAGGACGAGCCGCAGCCGACGACGGATGAGATTGCTTTGCTGAAGCGCTGGATCAAAGAGGGCGCGCATGGGCCCGACGAAGCGCAGGACGTTTCGATTTTGTCGATGCTCGAGGTTCCCGATTGGGCACCGGCGGCGGGACAGAAGGCGGTTACGGCGATGGCCGCCAGTGCCGATGGAAAAGTTCGCGCCGAGGCGCGCTTCGGTCAGGTCAGCTTCAGTGTCGCTAACGATGCCGGTGCGGCTTCGCCGGGTGTGTTGCAGCTGGAAAAGTTGTCGGGGAAAATCAATGCGCTGCATTTTTCGCCGAACAATCCTCAGCAGTTGGTGACGGCCTCCGGGGTGACCGGGCTGAACGGCGTCGCGACTTTGTGGGATCTTCGCGACGGCAAGGTGATTCGTGAATTCGGCGCCGGCTATCATCGGGACCTGCTCTATGATGCCGAGTTTTCCCCGGACGGAAAGATTCTCGCGACAGCCGGCTACGACACCAAAATCGGCCTGTGGGATGTCGCCAGTGGCGAGCTGCTGCGCAGTATCGAAGTGCACACCGGCGCGATTTTTGACCTCGCCTTCAGCCCTGACGGAACACTGCTGGCCAGTGCGTCGGCGGACGAAACGGCGAAGGTGTGGCGCGTTTCCGACGGCGAGCGGCTCGACACGCTGCACCAACCCGAGGGCGAACAGTTCGCGGTGACGTTTTCTCCGGACGGACGTTTTATCATCGCTGCCGGCGCAGACAATGTGATTCGCATGTGGCGTGTGGTGTCGACCGAAAAGCCACGCATCAATCCGCTGATCCACGCGCGTTTCGCTCACGAAGCTGCGGTGGTCGCGCTGGTGGTTTCTGAAGACGGCAAGTGGTTGGCATCGTCGAGTGACGATCACACCATCAAGCTCTGGGCCCTGCCCCGGCTGGAAGAGGTTCAGGCCTGGGAGAATCAGCCCGACGTCGTTTCGGTGCTGCAGTTGACGGGCCCGCAGGAATTTGTCGCGGCGCGAATGGATGGCAGCGGCCAGTTCTTCCGCTTTGATCCCAAGCTGCTGGTCGCCAAGGCGAAACCGAAAGCCGGTGCCGTCGTCGCTGACACGGCTCACGCGGTATCAACAGACATGCAGGAGGTGATGGCCGACGAGAAGGTCGATGTGCAGCCGGTGAAGGTGCCGGCAAAAATTTCCGGCGTCATCGGTGCTCCGGGAGATACCGACGACTTCAGATTTTCCGCGAAAGCGGGCCAGGCATGGATTCTTGAAGTGGCGGCGGC
The DNA here is from genome assembly GCA_965367965.1 of uncultured bacterium. Lineage (GTDB taxonomy): Bacteria > Verrucomicrobiota > Verrucomicrobiia > Verrucomicrobiales > DEV007 > JBBKXR01. Next base: position 1,570 of record CBDULB010000160.1, read on the forward strand.
GAGCGCGAAACCGGAGGCGTCAATGCTCGATTCGAAAATTGAAGTGCTGACTGGCGATGGCGAGTTGATCGAACGCGTGCGTCTGCAGGCGGTGCGCGAATCGTGGTTCACCTTCCGGGGAAAAAATTCCGAGCAGGTGAACGATTTTCGCATTCACAACTACATGGACATGGAGCTCAACGAGTTCCTTTATTGCAATGGCGAGGTGGTTAAGCTGTGGCTCGATCCGCGCGGTGCCGACTCGGGGTTCACGGTTTATCCGGGACTCGGCAAGCGGAAGAATTACTTCGGTAGTTCCGGCCTTGCCCACGCTCTCGGTGAACCCTGTTACGTGGTCGAGCCGATTGCGGACGGGGTTGAGCCGGCGCAGAACGGCCTGCCTATTTACACCGTTTACTACGAGAATGACGATGATCCGGATCGCGTGCTCGGCAGCGATTCGAAACTGGATTTTGTCGCCCCTGCGGACGGTGACTACATCGCCAGGATCAGTGATGTGCGCGGTTTCGGTGGAGCGGATTTCAGCTACGCGTTGACCCTTCGTCAGCCGGAGCCGGACTTCAAGATTACTTACGACGGCACCAAGGGAATGACTATCCCTGCCGGTAGCGGCAAAGAATTTATTGTCGATAGCAGTCGCATCGACGATTTCGAAGGCGAGATCCGTATCGATGTCGAGGGGCTGCCGCCGGGCTTCAAGGCGACGACTCCACTCGTTATCGAACAGAATCAGGTTCGCGCGATGGGAGTGGTTTACGCAAATGCCGATGCGGCGGCGACGACCGGGGCCAACATGGCGACATCGAAGTTGGTTGCGACGGCAATGATCGACGGCAAAAAGGTTCGTCGTGAAGTCGGCACCCTGGGCCCGATCAAGCTCGACCCAAAACCGGCCAGGTTTAAGGTCGAGATCTTTGCCGACGGGGAAGTTGGCAGCCCCAAAATCGTCGACGGAAAACTGACCGAATTGACGATTCATCCGGGCGAGACGATCACCGCGATCGTTCGTTCGGAGCGTGGTGAATTTAAAGACCGCATCCAGTTCGGCAACGAAGACTCGGGTCGAAATCTGGCGCACGGGCTGAGGATCGACAACATCGGTCTGAGCGGTCTGATGATTCCCGAAGATCAGACCGAACGGAAGTTTTTCATCAGTGCCAAAGACTGGGTGGCTGATTCAACGCGTTGGTTTTTCCTGCGCGGGACCGGCATTCCGACACCGCCGATCAAGGTCAATGTAGTTCGTCTGACCGACGATGCCGGCAAGGTTGCGGTGAGCGGAGAGAACTGATTTTCGTGCCGCATACTGCGCCCGGGGCGTACCATTCAGGGCTGTGATACTTTGGCTTGCTACGGCTGAGTTGCTTTGGTAGAAACCGGCATCGATCGGAGCCTTCAACGTTCTACGAAGACTCTCACCGGTGTGGTCGCCGGTGTGGCGTGGTTGTTGGCTTTTGCATCGCCCGGTGTTCCAAGCGTAGATGCGGGAAAATCGGAGAAGTTCCTGCAGGATTTTTCGTCAGCCTTTGAACTGTTGCATGACATGGGCCTGCCCGAAGCTGCCGGCGCCAAGTATGGCAAGTTAGCCAACCCGCAGGATTACTCAGGCAGGGGCCAACTGTTTTATGATCTGGAGATGAAGGGTGGGCAGTGGCGGCTGCCTGCGGAACGCGTGATGACCATCGCCGGTGTTGTCTCTGAGATTCCGTCTTTACCGGGTGTCGAATGGCAGGAAGTCGATTTGGCAGCCGACGTTGCGACGGTATTGAAATTTCTGGAGAAGGCGGAAGCGGAGGGTTATGGGAGCATTTCGCATCAAGTTGATTCACTGGCCAAGCTGATTTTCTTCGCTGCGCAACTGGCGGATCAGGGCTTAAAGGATGATGCCAACCGGCTCGTTGCGCACGCTCTGGCGGCGGCAGACAATCCACGCGATCCGATTCGCCAGGCCCTGCAATCGCTGGCTGGCAGTGCCTACGGCGAAATTCTCAGCAGGCATCTGACCACTTCGGACTGGTCTGCGCTTGCGGCGGAACTGGAACCGTTGTGCGGGCGTTGTGGTTCCTCGTGGGCTGGCGGTCACGCGGTGATGCTGTTGATCGAGAAGTTGCAGGATCAGGACGCCAGCGGATCTGCAGTTCGAGTGCCGGAGGGTATTCAGTTGTCGGATGAGGATTTGGCCCTGGTGGAGGCACTGGTTGAATCGACGGTGGCAGGTTTTAGAGAGCTGGCCAAACCCGCCGAACCTGACGGTGATGGTAAGGAAATCAGTGAGCAGGAGCGGATGATGGCGAGCCAACCGGGACAGTTGATGCAGGCGATCCAGTCACTGTTCTTCTCGAGCCCGTGGTGGTCGGATGAGGAGTCGTCGGAGGACGATGATGAAGACGCTGGCGGAGATTACCAAGGGCGGGGTGCGATGGCCGCTGCAGGCGGTGCCGCCATGATGGTGGGATCAATGCCGGGCATGGAAAAGTGGCGCGAGTTGGCGGAGCGGAAATTCGACGCGTTGCCGGTACTGCTGAGTCTGGCGAATAACGAGAGTTTTCTGCCGGTGTCGGCGATGGCACTGCGTAATGGTGGCTATAACAGAGGCTACGACGATGGCATGGGAATGTTGTTTTCCTCGAGCGGCAGCGACATCACGCTCGAACAACAGTACGCGCAGATGGACCGACCGGCGCAGATGTCGGAACTGGCGGTGATCCTGCTGCAAAGCATGTTACCCGGGGCGGATACTCAGCAAATCGGGGCGTATGCCGAGGATCCCGATGCGCAGCGGGAGATGATGATCGCGAATGGTGCGGATTTGTATGAGCGGCTCAAGGACCAGCCGGAGATCGAGATCACCCGGGAAATGTTCGCTGCCGGGGGAGGGCGACAGGCTCTGGTTTTGCTCTGTCGTCAGGGAGGCGCTGAGGATTTTGCCGCAATCGAAGAACGGCTGCTCGGTGACGGGGCTTCGTCAGCCATCGATCCGTTCAGTTCAAGTGGTATGCAGACTGATTACGAATCGATCTATTTGTATCTGAAGACCCGCGGTGACGCAGGTGAGGCATTTTACAAAACGGTGTCCGAAAAGGCTGAACAGCAGCTGGCCGGATTCGACAAGGATGATTGGCAACGGGACCAGTTGAAGCGAAGCATGCAGCGGATCGATGCTTTGTATTCCACCGAGACGGCGAAGGATATCATCGAGCGGGTGCTTGCTGACGATGCCGGCGGGGGCTTGATGGAATCGATCGCTTTGATTCTCGAGACCTTGTCCAGGGAGTCGCCCGACGGCGCTCTGGCGGCGGTGCTCGATGCGATGGTAACGCACGAAGGAGGTGAGGCACGGCTCGAACTTTTGCAATTGCTAAGCCAGTTCAGTCAGATGGAATTCTCAGGCGAGGCCGGCGAACTGTCGGCTCCGGAAAAATTTGCATCGCAGTGGTTGGTGTTGCTCAACGATGACCGGGAGGTCGGCGCCGATATGACTAACATCTCGAAAACTTCGGCATGGTTGTTTCTTAATATCCATGGAAGCGAAGAGCAGATCGCGGCGGCGGGCGAACTTTGGCAGTCGCTCGGAGAGGGCAGCATGGACTACCTGCGTGACCGGGCCGTAGCGATCAGTAAAGGCGGAACACCACCCGAATTCCCCGACGCGTCAACGGTCGACGCGGCGCGAGTCGACGAGTTGGAGGAGCAGTTGCTGGCGGCCAATGGCCCGGCCATGCAGAAAGTCTGGGCAGGGATGTCGTACAGCGAAACTCTGGCGATACGCGAGCACCTGAAATCTGCCGACCAACCGCCTCAAGCTTTGATCGACCATCTGGCGGCGCAGGTGTGGCAGGTGCTGGAGGTGAAGTTACCCGAAGAGGTGACGTCCTTGTTGGCCGGCGGAGACGCTCCGGCGGCAGCGGCGTGGAACGAGCTCACGGCACTCGAGGGCAGTGAGCTGACCTATGAGAAGCTGGCGGCTCTATTTACCAAGTTGTTGCCGATCGCGGCACACCAGCAGGATGCCGTCAGCTGGCAAGTCGCGATGAGCAGCGATGCCGGCAGCGGTGGGGTCAGCGTCGGCGTCACGGCACTCGATACCGAGGCGCTTGCCGGGGTGTCGGAGAGCGATCAAATGCTGAGTTACCTGACCAATCGACCTATCGAGAATCCGGCGGCGATTCTGACTGTCTCGGGTGAGGAACTCGGCGGCGGAATCTGGTTGGGGCCGATGGCCGATGCCGACAGCGGAAAAATTCCTGACACGCCGGAGTCGGAACTGGGCGGCAGCATGCTGCCTGCCAGTTATTTTGACAACAGCCGGGCGCAGTGGCTGAAGCGCGTCGAGGCGCTGTTTCGTCCAGACATGACGGGAGATCCGAATTTTGAATTTTCGCTGAAGATCGTCGTAACCACCAGCGACAGCATTACTGAGGTAAACAGCGATGAGTAGTGGCGCGTCACAACAGAAATGAACCATCGAATGACTGAAGCCATGCGACGCATCCGTAGCGGAATTTGTGAAAATTTCGCCAGTGCGTTGGCCGAACGACGCTCGACGAAATTTTGAAAAACTCCGCTACCACCGGTGCCTCCAAAAGCCAAAGGAACCTCAAGACCCCGCTAACTGTTATCCTATCATGAGCGACGAAACCGATAAACCACCCACAAACGGCGGTGCTGACAGCGCATCATCCGATCAAAAAAAACACTGGCAGGAGGTGCGGGAAACGGTTGCCCAACTGCGCGAGGAAACGGCTCAGGTGATCGTCGGTCAGGACAAGATCGTCGAACAGATGCTGGTTGCGTTGTTGTGTCGCGGACACTGTCTGATCGTCGGTGTTCCCGGCTTGGCGAAGACCTTATTGGTCAGCACCATCGGAAAGATTCTCGGCCTCAATTTTAATCGCATTCAGTTTACCCCCGATCTGATGCCGACCGACATTGTTGGCAGCGAGATCCTGCAGAGTGGTGAGCGGCGCGGCTTCGAATTTGTGCCGGGCCCGGTGTTTGCCAACTTGATTCTCGCCGATGAAATCAACCGCACGCCGCCGAAGACTCAGGCGGCGCTGCTTGAGGCGATGCAGGAAAAAACGGTCACCGTTGCCGGCCAGACGCGGAAGCTGGATGAGCCGTTCATCGTTTACGCCACGCAGAATCCGATTGAACACGAAGGCACCTATCCACTGCCGGAGGCACAGCTCGACCGGTTCTTCTTCAGCCTGAAAATTGACTATCCAAGCTACGACGAGGAGGAACAGGTGGTACTGAAAACCACCGGGCGCGCTGCCGCTGAACCGAAAGCGCTGCTCGATGCCGCCGGTGTGATCAAGCTGCAGGACGCAACGCTCGATGTGCCTGTTCCAGAGCACGTGCTCAAGTATGTGCTCAATCTGGTGCACGCGAGCCGGCCGGATTCGGAGCACGCCGATGACTTCGTTAAAAAGTACGTTTCGTGGGGTGCCGGGCCACGGGCGTCGCAGAACTTCATGCGTGCCGTGCGCGCTCTGGTGCTGTTGCGGGGCGGCAATGCGGCGTCGGTGGAGGAAGTTCGCCAACTGGCCGGTCCGATCCTCCGCCACCGCATCATTGCCAACTACAACGCCACCGGCGATGGCGTATCGGTCGAGGACATCATCGCTCATCTGTTGGACACCGTGAAGAGCTGAGTGCATGGCTGTCACCGACGACACAACGCAGTATCGCTTCCTCCGCCCTGAGGACGTGCGCCGTTTGCAGAGCTTCGAATTCGCACCGAAGGCGCTGGTCGACGGCTACCTGCAGGGGCGGCACCGTTCGCGATCACGCGGCTCTTCGATCGAGTTCCACGAATACCGGCAGTATGCCGCCGGTGATGATCCGAAGATGGTCGACTGGCGGGTTTTTGCCCGCACCGACAAGCACTACCTGCGCACGTTTGAGCAGGAGACCAACATGGAGTGCCATATCTTTCTCGACAGCTCGGCGTCGATGGGCTTCGACCGTGGGTCGGAGCTTTCGAAGCTGGATTACGCGTCATTTTTTGCCGCGGCGTTGAGCTATCTGGTGACCTCAAAAGGCGACCGGGTCTCGCTGCAGATATTCGACGATCAGATTCGCCATTTTTTCCCGCCGGGCAGCACCCGCGCCCATCTGAATCAGCTGCTCAATGTGCTGGAAAGCAATAAGCCGGGCAATGAGACTTCACTGGCGACCGCTCTGGAGAAATCCTTTCCGCTGATCAAACGACGCGGCATGCTGGTGGTGTTGTCCGATTTCTTTGATGATCCGGCGGCAATCTTTAATGCGATCAGTCCGTATCTGCACCGCGGGTTTCAGGTTCACCTGTTTCATTTGCTGACACCTGCCGAGTTGGAATTGGAGGATCGCGCACTGAGCACATTTCGCGATCTGGAAACGGGCGACCGCCTGGTGCTGCATCCCGAAGCGCTGCGCAAAGGTTACCGGCAGGCGATCGAAGAGCACGTCAGCCGCTTGCGTCAGCTCGCTAACCGGCGTGGCGTCGACTACCAACTGACGCGCACCGATACGCACTATTTCCAACTGTTTGACCGGCTCGTTCAGTAGAAATTCATGAGCATTTCTCTCATCAACGGTGCGCTGGCCGCTCTGCTCCTGTTGGGCGCGGTGCCACTGTTGGTGCATCTGTTCGCGCGCACCCGACCGCCGGTCTACGACTTCAGCTCGGTGGAGTTTTTGCGTCGCATCGTGCGCAAGACCATGCGTCTGCGCAAACCGCAGGACTGGATTCTGCTGGTCTTGCGGACGCTGTTTGCGTTGGCGCTGATCGCGGCCTTCCTGCGACCGCTGTTATTTTCCGACAAGCGCATCGCCGGTCTCGGCGAGCAGAAGAATGTTGTGGTCGTAGTCGATGCATCGGCATCGATGGGCGCGTCGGAAGGCTCGCAGGCCCGCTTTGCCGAAGCCTGTGCTGAAGCCGCGCGGGTGCTCGACGGCTTGACCGCTCGCGACCGCGCCAATTTGATTTGGTTGGATGCCGATCCCGATGCGGTGTTTCCGGAGATGGGGGTGAATTTTGGCTTCCTGCACGACGCGCTGCGGCGCGCTCAAGTCAGTTCCGAGCGCGGGGCTATCGCTCGAGCGATCGCTTTGGCGGTGGAGCAACTGAGTCAGGTCGAAGGGCGGCGGGAGATCTGCGTGGTCTCGGATTTTCAAAAATCGGCGTGGACCGAAGCGGCGGAGAAATTGCCGGTCGGGGTGGATCTGGTTTTTCTGAAAGTCGGCAGCAGTGATCTGGACAATCTGGCGCTTCGTCAGTTGTCGTGGCAACCGAGTCAGCCGATTGTCGGTGAGGAGGTCAGCCTGATCGCCGAGCTGGAAAATTTCTCGGCGCAGCCGGCGACGACCACGGTGTTCTGCAGTGCCGGTGAAAACCGACAGTCACGCAATGTGACGGTCGGTCCGTGGAGCCGGGGTACCGCGGTCTTTCGGCAGCAGGTGGTTCAGCCGGGGGATATGCCGGTGACGGTGTCGATCGCCGAGGACAGTTTTGCCGGGGACGATCGTCGCCATCAGGTGGTGCCGGTGCGGCCGTTCTATCAGGTGGGTATCTATGCAGGCAGTGAAGCGGAAACGGCGCGTGTCTGGGAGGCGGCAGTGGCGGCGCTGCCGTGGACGCGGGCGGTGAAGATCGATGCCGCCGAGTTGGCGGCGGCCCGCACTCAAGCCAATGCAGAGTTGGATGCGGTTCTGGTCGCGGGTTGGACTGGCGAGGCATTGCCGGCGGCTGATTCGGGCGTTCGATGTGTGCTCCTGCCGGGAAAGGGCGCGAGCCTGAGCGGGCTGGTGGAAAAGGCAGGCGACCCGGATATTTTAGCGGCTACGCTGGAGAAACAGATGCTCGATGGGGATCGTGGTCGTTTGAAATTGAGTCGCGCCAACGATCCTCTGTTCGCACTCTTTGCGGATGGGGAATACGGCAATCCCGTGGCGGGCAAGGTGGCGCACCGCTATTCGGTTCCGGCTTTGGCGGCAGACTCGGGCGTGGTGACGCTGATTGAGTATGAGGATGGCACACCGGTTTTGGCACGTTTGTCGACGACTCGTTTTTTGTGGAATGCGCCCCTGGCGACGACGGGAGATAACTGGGCCGGACAGGTGGGCTTTGTGCCCTTGATGGGAGAATTCCTTCTGCACGATCGAGGTGGGTCGGACGATATCTCGGGCATCGAATTCGAGCCGGGGGCGATGCTCAGCTTTCTTGCCGATGATGACCTCGACCCTGCGGAGGTGGAGTTGTCGCGCGGCAGTGGCGAGGTTCTTGAGGTACAATTGAACGGCAGTCGCCAGTTCAGTTCTGAGCCGGCGGCGAGTCCGGGCCTGTACACCTGGCGGCATCGAAGGGCTGCGGTGGCGATGAGTCCGGTGAACTTTCCGGTGATGGAGTCAGACCTGCGCTCGCTGACCCTGACTGAAGTTGAGAGCCTCGGTGGTGCGGGCGGAGCGGCTGCGGTCGGCGGTGGCGACGGGGTGCGTTTTCTGCGCGACGGCTTTCAACTGTGGCCGCTGTTGATCGCGATGGCGGTCGCCATGGTGATCTTTGAATCGTTGGTGTTGTTGTGGTCAACCCGCACCGGGACGGTCTGAAATGTTCTTTGTTCTGACCTCTAAAAACTGAAAACTTTCCGCTCTGTGTCCCTTAACCCACTCATTTCGACGCCTCATCTGGTGCTGCTGTTCGCAGTGCTTCTGGTGTTCGTGACGTGGGTGGCCTGGCGGAGCAGTGCGCGTTGTTCGCGCGTAGGACGGCTGGCGGTGACGCTCTGCCGGGCACTCCTGGTGGCGGGCCTGGCGCTGGTAGTATTGAACCCGGGATCGTGGACGGAGCAACGCGAGAACGAGGACAGTCACTGGGGTATTCTGGTCGACCGCAGTTTGAGTATGGCGACGGAGGATGCCGGGCAGGCGGGGACCATGGAGCGATGGCAACTCGCCGGTGAATTGGTGGCGGATGCCAAAAGTGCTGCCGGGGATGCTTCGAGCGTCGAACTGGCAGTGTTCGCCGGGGACCTGGAAAAAGAGATCGAGGACGACGCCGGTCTGGATTCGGTGACGCCGGACGGCAGGGAATCGGACCTGGCTGCAGCGGTGGCGTCGCAGTTGAATCGATCGCGGTCGGCGGCGGGGCGTCTCACCGGTCTACTGGTTTTTTCCGACGGTCGACAGACCAATCCGCTGACTGACGCGCAACGCCGTGAGCAGCGCCGGGTGGCATTGATGGCCCGGGCGCAACAGGTGCCGGTGTACACCGTCGCCCTGGGAGGCGAGGTGGCGGCGCGGGATGTGACGGTGGAGACCCGCCGCCGGCAGTTCGTCGCATTTGCGGGACAGCAGTGCTCGGTAACGGCAATGGTCATGGCGGAGGGTCTTGGCGAGATCCGCACCGGGCTGGTTCTCGAGTCGTCGGTCGGTGTCGAGATCGCAAAACAGGAGGTGAACCTCGAGCCGGGTGTGGCGGTGCCGGTATCGTTTGTGCTCGATGCGCCGCCGGTCGGCAATCATCAGTATCGGTTTCGCGTTCCGGAATGGCAGGGCGAACACACTGCGGCAAACAACGAGGCGGGCTTTTCGCTGACGGTGCTGGATGACCAGATGCGCATCTTCATGGCGGAGGGCGCGCCGTACTGGGATTCCAAATTTCTCGCGCAGATGATTCGTCAGCAGCAGAACATGCGTATCACGTCGGTCTACCGGCTGGCGGCGGATCGATTTTTCCGGGTTGAAACCGGTGATGAACGTCCGGCGGATGCCAGCGGTGCGATTTTTCCGGACAGTGATGCCGATCTGTCGGCGTATGATCTGATTGTGTTCGGCAAGGGAGCGGAGTATTTTTTGAATGCCGAACGCATCGCTCGATTGGACGAGTTTGTTCGCGAACGCGGCGGGACAGTGTTGTTCACGCGCGGTAAGCCGTACTCGGGTGAGTTTGCCGAATTGGAGTATCTCGAACCGGTGACCTGGGGCGAGCGGGTGTCGATGCCGTTCGCACTGCAACCGACCGATGCAGGTGTTGAGGCCGGCCTGTTCGGCGGTCTGTTGCCGGGCCGTGATTCGGCGTTGTGGAACAAGTTGCCGTCACTCGGCGAGGCAAATACCACGCTCGCGCTGAAGCCTTTTACCCGAACGCTGCTCGAGGGGCGTCATCAGGTCGCGGGAGCGAATCAGATGCTGCCGGTGTTGCTGAGCCGCCGCTACGGCAAGGGCCTGATTGTCGCTTTAAACGCCGACGGCCTGTGGAAGTGGGATTTTTCTTCGGAGAAGGATGGCAGCGATCTGGGTGGGCAGTATGAAACGTTCTGGAGCCAGATCATTCAGTGGGCGCTGACCTATTCGGAGTTTTTGCCGGGTCAGGATCTGGCGCTGCGCCTCGATCGGAGCATTGTCTATCCCGATGAGTCGGTGCGGGCCACCGTGTTGCATCGCTCGGCCGGAGCCGGGACGGGGCATGACACTGGCGAGAGCGCTTTGCCGATTGCGCCGACGCTGGAAATCGTCCGTGCTGGAACAGTGATTGAGACGCTGACCCCTTCCCGTCTCGACGATCGAATTGCGGAGTGGCAGACAGCGGTGTCGGCGGCGGAACCGGCGAGTTACACGGTGCGTGTGCTCAGTGGGGGAGAGCCGGGGCCGAGCATGCCGTTGACGGTGCTGCCACCGCCTTCTGAGCGCGACCAGTTAAGCGCCGATCCGGAATTTTTGAAGAACTTTGCCGGGACCAGTGGTGGCCGGCCGGTGGCGGCGACAGCAGAGGAGATCGCCGCTGTTGTCGCCGAGTTGGAATCGGTGGATCGAAGTGTGGATCTCGACCGGGCGACCTGGCAACCGCTGTGGGACCGCTGGTGGTGGCTGACGATCCTGCTGGCTATCGCCGCCGTGGAATGGTGTATTAGACGACGGAGCGGTCTACTGTAGCGATGAGTTCACGACCGAAACACAGCG
>CBDULB010000161.1:0-12482 GCA_965367965.1 uncultured bacterium
AAAGGCTTTGTGCCGTTCTTTAAATAGGCGTCAGGAAAACGGGCGGAGGACAAAGAAGGAGCGGCAACGGCGGGATATTTTGCAGGGCAGGCGTTCCGCTTGCCACTCGAAGCAGGCGATGCCTGCGTTCACTGCCTGTCTCATCGAAGCGACTGAAGCCGCCAGCTCTGCAATTGCGGCCCGACGTGGACCGGGTCCCGCTGCATCCGGTGTCTGCCCCGCAGCCTTTTTCTACAAAGACTACTCGTCGGGTGTGACGATGCGCAGTTTGTTGCTTTTGCCTTTGCCGCGTTCCTCAGCCCACACGCGGTGAATGTGATTGTAGATTTTATTAAGAACGTCGATGTCCTGCAGTCGGTATTCCGCCGTGCGCGCGTGCGTGGTGTCCGGATAGGTTTTGATCACCTCGTCCCACACGGCGTCGGTGCCGGTCCGTTCAGTCGCCGTCTTTGCCAGATCCTTGGCGCGCTCCAATGCCGTCTTCGCCATGGTCAGCGGACCGCCGTCGGTTGCCGGCTCAAGGTAGTAGAACCGCGCCGCCTGGCTGCCGGTGGTATCAACGGTCACTTCATAAACTCTGGCACCGTCGACCAGATACTGATGCTGGCTGACTGAACTGATGGTATCGAGGCGCACGACAAAGCGACCGCCGTCGAGTTCGACTTCCCAAAAACCGTTGATGCCCTGCTCTTCGCCGTTGTCGTCGTCCTGCGCATAACCTGGGCCTGGCAGAAAGGCGAGAGCCGAAATGGCGAGCGCACAGAAGCCACCTGACAGAGACAGCAAGTGACGACGGGAATGATGCAGGTTTTGTTTCATGAATGGTAAAGAAGCAAGGATGGGGCAAAAAGAGTAAACGCCTCAACATTGAGACAGTTGCACAGCTAATTGTCAAAACCTTCGGCGGGCTTGCGTGCGCCGATGAGGCTTTACGCGATGATAGAAATCGGCTTCATTCAGCCAATGTCACGTCGCTCGCTCCCGCTGATACTTTTCGCTGTGCTGATCGCACTTAGCGCACAGCCGGCGACAGCGCAGAACGACTACAAGCGCATCTTCGACGAAGACAACCTGCCACCGGTGCGGGAGTTGTTGTTATCGGGGCGCCATGATCTCGTCGCACGTTTGTGCGAGTCGGCTATCAGTCGCGGCCAACCTTCGGTCGAATGGCGACTGATGCGCTATCAGGCAATGTCCGAACTCGGCAACGCTCGCGAAGCGTTCGAGGAAGCAAAAACGCTGCTCGAAACCGCCTACGGAAAACAGCTGCGCACCCTCATTGTGATCCGCCGACTGGCGCTGCACATCGGTGAGACAGAGTTCGCTGACGACCTGCTGACCCGACTCAACGAAGCCGCCCTGGCGATGCCTGAAAAAGATCGCACCGCCGGTGATCTGGTCGCGCTCGGTGAAGCAGCGATCGCACTCGGCGCGGATCCCGCGACCGTGCTCGAGCAGTATTTTGATCGCGCCAAAAAAATCGAGGAAGGTTATATCGACGCCTACCTGGCTGCCGGTGAACTGGCACTCGACAAATCCGACTTCGCACGTGCCGCGAAGGAGTTCCAGGCCGGCCTGAAATTCTCCGCTTCGCATCCCGATTTACACTACGGCCTGGCGCGCGCATTTTTTCCGGATGATCGGCAGCGGGCGATCAAGTCGCTGCTCAAAGCCATCGAGCGCAACCCGTTCCACACCGGTTCACTGCTTCTTGAGGCTGAGTATTTGATCGACACCGAGCATTACAAGGAAGCTGAAGAAATTCTCGCTCAGGTGATCACCAGAAATGCCACCGAACCACGTGCCTGGGCCTACCAGTCGGCGCTCGCCGAGTTGGCGCGCAACGATCACGCCGAAGCCGACGAAGCCCGTTTGGCAGCGCTCTCCGACTGGGATGGCAATCCGCAGGTCGACCATCTCATCGGTCGGGTGTTATCGCGCAACTACCGCTTCGCGGAGGGAGCTGAGCATCAACGTCAGGCACTCGCAAAAGATCCTGATTTTCTAGCCTCGAAGATCCAGCTGGCTCACGACCTGTTGCGCCTCGGCGATGAAGACAAGGCCTGGCAGTTGGCCGACGAGGTGGCCGCTGCGGATGCCTACAACGTGCTCGCCTTCAACCTCACTGTGCTGCGCGACGAGATGAAGAATTACGTTACTCTTGAGTCGCCCGAATTCACGGTGCGCATGCCGCGCGACGAAGCCGTCATCTACGGCGACCGCGCATTGGAAATTCTTAACGAAGCGCGCGACCTGCTCTGCGAGAAATACGGTCTCGTGCTCGATCAGCCGGTGCTGGTCGAGTTCTTTCCCCACCAGCAGGACTTCGCGATCCGCACCTTTGGTAATCTCGGCGGCGGCGGCATTCTCGGTGCCTGCTTCGGCACCGTGGTCACCATGAACAGCCCCGGCGGACTGGCCGCGCAGCGCAATAACTGGGAGGCGACCTTGTGGCACGAATTCTGCCACGTAGTCACTCTGACTGTGACGAAAAACCGTATGCCGCGCTGGCTCAGTGAAGGCATCTCCGTCTACGAAGAAATCCAACGCAACTCCGCCTGGGGGGAGCACATGAACCTGACCTACCGGAGCATGATTCTCAACGACGATGCGCTGACACCGATCAGTGAACTGAGCAGTGCCTTTTACTCACCCGAAAGCGGTGCGCACCTGATGTTTGCCTACTACGAGTCCTCGCAGGTCGTCGACTACTTGATCGAGGGTTGGGGTGAAGCCGCGTTTCGCAACATTCTGCGCGACCTTGCCGATGGTGTGTTGATCAATGACGCCATCTCGCGTCACACCGGACCGATGCAGGAACTCGAACCGGCGTTTGCCGCACGGATGACGAACCTGGCTGAAGCCTACGGTAGCGATGTCGAGTGGGAGCCGCCGCAAGCCATGCAGCTGTTCGACGCCATGGGCGTGCCGACCATTGACGCCGCCGAAGCGCGACTGCGCAAGAATCCCAAAGCGTGGTGGGCGCAGAAGCTGATCGCCGAGCAACGACTTGCTGATCAGCAGTGGCAGCAGGCTGCCGACGCCGCGCAGAAACTGATCGATATTTTTCCCGCCGCCGTCGACGGCGACGGCACCGGTTACGCCTTGCGCGCGGCCGCCCTGCGTGGCCTCGGTGATGCCGAAGGGGAAGCTGCGACCCTGCGCGAACTCGCCGACCGATCCGCCGAAGCCTGGAAGGCCTACGACCGGCTCATGGAACTCGATCTGGAAGCCGAACGATGGCCGGAGTTGGAAAAAAACACTCATCGTGCCCGCGCCATCAATCCCTTTTCCAAGCGCCTGCATTATTGCGCCGGCTGCGCCCACCAGGCCCTCGACCGCAAGCAGGACGCTGTTAGCTCGTTTGAAAAACTGCTCACTCTGAAACCCGCGAATCCCTCCGAAGTTCGCTATCGCCTCGCCGGCCTGATGCGCGACGAGCAACCCGAAGTCGCGCGTCGCCACCTGCTCGACGCGCTTGTCGACGCCCCCCGATACCGCGACGCGCATCGATTGCTGTTGGAGTTCGCTGAACCTGAAGTGAATGCCGGAACCGATCCCGGGCCCGGGTCGAAAGTTGCAACGCCTCCGTCAGCCGAACCCGCGTCTGAAGAATGACTTTTCTCCCCTTGAAACATTGCCGCCGGCAACGTTCGCAACCGCGTTCGTTGCGTTATGTCGGCGGCGCGCTTCTGCTGGCGATTATTGTGTCGGGCGGCAGCTGGCATTTTCTGAACGCACAGGACAGGGATCGCAGCGGTCGTTTCGGCCGGCAGAATCAGATTGAGGTGGAGGGCATTCGGCCGACCAATTTTGGTTCACGCGAATCGGAGGTGCCGGAAGATCCGCGTGCGGCTTTCGGTGGTCAGATGTACGACTTTCCAGTATGGGAAGTCAGTAAGGAGACGCCCAATGACGTATTCACTTTTGCCCGTCTGCGTTACACCTCGGGCACCTGGGGGCGACGGCCGAAGTGGATGATCGACTACCCGGATTGCGATCTGAACATTTCCTATCGCCTGCAGCAATTGACCTCGCTCGAAGTCAGTCCGTACGGTGCCGTGGTCGACATCGATGCCGAACAGATGCGCCACTACCCGTTCATCTATATGATCGAGCCCGGCGATATCTACATCACCGATGACGAGGCGCGCACCATTCGCGAGTATTTGCTGAACGGCGGTTTCATCATGGTCGATGACTTCTGGGGAACCGACGAGTGGGACACCTTCTATCGCGGCTTGAAACAGATCTTTCCCAACAAAGAACCGAAAGAGCTGGATCTCGATCACCCGGTGTTCGACAGCGTTTTTAAACTCGATATCAAACCGCAAATCCCCGCCGTCGGCATCGCCATGATGGGGCGCCAGAGTGGCATCACTTACGAGTGGAACAAACCCGGAACCGAGGTGCCGCAATACAAGGGCGTATTCGATGACCAGGGGCGCATGTGCATGATGATCTGCTTCAACACTGATCTCGGCGACGGCTGGGAGGAAGAGGGAACTGACCCGTGGTACTTCCGGGAATTTTCCGAAAAGTACGCCTACCCGCTCGGCATCAACATCATCTTCTATGCGATGACGCACTGAGCGGCGCGCCATCGTATCCATTTTTTACAACCATGACCGAAGAAACTAAAACACCTGAATTTGAGCTCGAGCGCGAGATGGCGGAAAAGCTCAAGGACGCGCATGCGACGATCCGAAAAGAGCTCAGCAAGGTCATCGTCGGCCAGAAAGATGTCGTCGAGGAACTGTTGATCGCGGTGATGTCGGGCGGACATTGCCTGATCACGGGCGCGCCCGGCCTGGCGAAGACACTGTTGGTCGGCACACTGGCGAAGGTGTTTCACCTGTCGTTTCACCGCATCCAGTTCACGCCGGACCTGATGCCGTCGGACATCACCGGCACCGAAATTCTCGAAGACACCGAGAAGGGGCGCGAGCTGGTTTTTAATAAGGGGCCGATTTTTGCCAACATGATCCTGGCGGATGAAATCAACCGCACGCCGCCGAAGACGCAGGCGGCACTGCTCGAGGCGATGCAGGAGAAGCAGGTATCAGCCGCCGGTCAGACGTTGCAGCTCGAAAAGCCGTTCTTTGTGCTGGCGACGCAAAACCCGATCGAGATGGAGGGCACCTATCCGTTGCCGGAAGCGCAGCTCGATCGCTTCATGTTTAATATCGTCATCGACTATCTCGACGAGGACGATGAAGTCGAAGTGGTAACGCGCACTACCGGCAAGGCGGGCGAACCGGTCGAGCCGCTGTTCGATGCCGAAGATTTGCTCAAGTGCCACGAAGTCGTGCGGCGTGTGCCGGTGGCTGAGGACGTGGTGCGTTATGCGGTGCGACTCGCGGCGGCGTCCCGGCCGGGGCGCGACGGTGCGCTGGATTTCGTCAATGAATGGGTCAACTGGGGGGCGGGAACGCGCGCCGGGCAGTTCCTCGTGCTGGGCGGAAAAACCCGTGCTCTGCTCGACGGGCGGGCGCATGTGACTTTCGATGATATCCGCGCGATGGCCAAACCCGTGCTGCGTCACCGGATTCTGGTTAACTACCGTGCTGAAGCCGAGGGCGTGACGGTCGATACGGTGATCGAGAAACTGATCGATTCGATTTCCGAGAAAGGAGCGGCAAAGGTTTGAGGGCCGTTTCTCTGCTGGACGATCATTGCTGGGCAAGCGTTCCGCTTGCTTCAGTGGATGAGCCTCAGCAATCGCGATCAAGGTTGAGGCAGCGGGCGGAGCGCCCGCCCTGCAATATTTGTTTTTCGAACTAGTATGTCTGCTGCCACCCCAACGACATCCAGCGACCCGGGCTTCATCGACCCGGCTTCGCTGATGCGTATTCGTTCGCTCGAGTTGCGTGCGCGGGTCGTGGTTGAGGGGTTTTTGAAAGGCCTGCACCGCAGTCCGTATCACGGTTTTTCGGTCGAGTTCAGCGAGTACCGCCAGTATGTGCCGGGGGATGATCCGCGTTACATCGACTGGAAGGTGCTGGCGCGCAGTGACCGGGTATTCATCAAAAAATTCGAAGACGAAACCAACCTGCGTTGCTCGCTGCTGGTCGATCACAGTCGATCGATGGGCTACGGCTCCGTTGAGGGACAGCGCAAATCCGACTACGCGGCGACCCTGGCGGCGACGCTGGCGTATTTTCTCCTCGGTCAGGGCGATGCGGTAGGCCTGACGACCTTCGATGAAAAAATCGATCAGCACGTTCCGGCGCGCAATCGTCCCGGACATTTACGTCGTTTGATGATGCAGCTTGAGCGTGCGCCCCGCGGTGAAGGCACGGACCTGATCGCTCCACTCAAAGCGCTGGCGGAGATGCAGCGCCGACGCGGCATGATGGTGCTGATCTCGGATTTGCTGGCGCCCATTGACGAACTGGAAACGCGTCTCGGCCACCTCGCGGCCGCCGGTCACGACCTGGTGATTTTTCAAATTCTCGATCCTGCCGAGCTGAGTTTTGATTTCGATACGGCCACCCATTTTCGCGATGCCGAAACCGGTCGCGATCTTTACATCGATCCCGCTGCGGCCCGTTCCGGTTACCTGAAAAAACTCAACGCTCACCTCGAAGCGATGCGGGCTTTGTGTGAACGGAACCGCATCGACTACCGCCTGCTGCCAACGGATCAACCCCTCGAACTGGCGATGTTCGAATTTGTCAAAGCCCGCAAGAAAGCCTCCATGCCGACCAGGAGCCGGAATGCGGGGTAAAATCAAAGAACCTGGAACAGCATCGCATTGAGCTTTTTATCTCCACTGTATCTGATCGGCGCGCTGGCTGTTATTGCGCCCATCCTGCTGCACCTTCGGCGCCGTCCGCCGAAGGACTTCGTGCCGTTCAGCACCTTGATGTTTCTCGACAAGACGCCGGAGCGACTGACACGGCGCAGCAAGTTGGAACGCTTGTGGTTGCTGTTGTTGCGCTGTTTGGCTCTGCTGCTGTTGGCCTTGCTTTTTGCGCGTCCATTTTTTGATTCCGACAAGACAGGTCCCGGAGGTAGCGAGGGCAGTCGGGTGGTGGTGCTGCTCGACCGCAGCGCTTCGATGCAGCGTGAGGATTTGTGGAAGCAGGCTCTGATCAAAGCGGACCAGGTGCTCAGTGAGGCGTCGGGCCGTGACGAGATCGCACTGCTTACTTTCGATGATCAAATCGATGTACTGAGCGGTTTTAATTCAGGCGATGAAGCGGTACCGGTATC
This sequence comes from uncultured bacterium, assembly GCA_965367965.1. Classification (GTDB taxonomy): domain Bacteria; phylum Verrucomicrobiota; class Verrucomicrobiia; order Verrucomicrobiales; family DEV007; genus JBBKXR01. The sequence goes on from CBDULB010000161.1 coordinate 7,219, forward strand.
GGCGGGCGCTCAGGTCAAGGCGGCACGGGCGGCGCTCGGTGATGCCCGGGCCGGCTGGGGCGGCAGTGGTCTCGGAGGTGCGCTGATCGCAGCGGCGGATTTGATTGAGGCGTCGACGCCGGAGGGTGGTGAGCGCATGGCCAAAGAGATCGTCGTGATCAGTGATTTTCAGGAAGGTGCCGAGCGCGACAGTTTGAACCGCTACGCCTGGCCTGAGTCGATCCGGGTGCGCTGCGTGCCGGTTGCTCCTGAGCAGTCCGCGAACCTGGCGCTCAATCTGGTGGCGACACTGCGCGAGGGTGAAGATGACGACGCTGCTGAAGCGATTCCCCGCGACTCAGAAGAAACGGAATCGCTGAAAGCTTCGCAACGGGTGCGCATCCGCAATTCGCGAACGGATGGCCGCGAGGTGGAATTTTCGCTGCGTTGGGCCGATGCCCGGAGCGGCGCTGAAAGCGAGCGCGGCGATCAGGCGGTGCGCGGTTTGATCCCGCCGGGCAGCAGTCGGGTGGTGGTCGCTCCGCCGCGAGCGATCGGCGACGAAGCTGCTGATGGTGTGCTGGTGCTGCAGGCTGAGGGCGGTGCTGCTGATCACGATTTTGACAACCGCGCCTACGTAGCGCGCGTGCAGCCGCGACCGGTGCGGGTTTTGTATTTGTCGGCAAAACCTGAGCCGCAGAATCCGGCGACGGCGCTTTTCTATCTGATGCGGGCGATGCAACCTACCTCGGTGCTGACGCCTGAAGTGGAGGCCTTGGCTTATGCCGATGTTTCGGAGCAGGCGGTGAAAAATGCTGACCTGGTGGTGGTGGCGGGCGCGCCACCACTGGCCGTCGCCGGACAGGTCGGGGCGGCGCTCGATTCGGGCTCGGCCGTATTTTGGATCAGTCGTGCCGGTGCGAGCGGTGTTGATCAAGCGGAGTCGGCGGCGCTGGCGGCGGTGACGGGTATCGAGGGCTGGTCGGTCAGTGAATCGACTCGAGACGGATCGGCAAAAAGTGACTACGCGATGCTCACCGATCTCGACTTTGAGTCGCCGGTGCTGGCGCCATTTGCGCGGGCCGGGGTGCGCGACTTCACCGGTATTCACATTTGGAAAAATCGTGCGCTTGAGCTGCCTGAGGATGCCACTGCGGACGGTGGGCAAATCCGCGTGCTGGCTCGCTACGATGGCAGTGTTCCGGCCTGGGTGGAGGTGCGGCGCGGTGCTGGAAAAATGTATCTTTTTACCTCGGGATGGGAACCGGCGGAAAGTCAGTTGGCGCTGTCATCGAAGTTTGTGCCCTTGCTCTATGCGATGCTCGGCGAGGCGGGTTTTTCGGCCTTGCTGCCATCGCCGTTGGTGGTCGGTGAACCCTTGCCGGCTCCACCGGGGGCGGAGCTCGCGCAGACTCTGCTGACGGTGAAACTTCCCGATGGCAGCAGCGTTGAATCGAATGTGAACGAGGGAGTTTTTCAGCGCACCGAACTGCCCGGTCTTTACACCGTTTCAGATGGTGCCGGTGAACGTGTCTATGCGGTTAATCTGGCGGCGGACGAGAGCCGGGTGGAGAGCGTCGATCCGATGCTGCTCGCCGACTTTTCGGTGCCGGTACGGATCGAATCGGAGCAGGTTGCCGGAGTGGGGGCCGATGGCCGGCGTGCTGCCGAGGCGCGTGCGGAGGCGGTCATCGAGCAGCGTCGGCTCGAATTGAGCGAAAAGGAAAATCGGCAGAAGTTGTGGAAGTGGTTGGTATTGGCCGTGCTAGGGGTTTTACTTCTGGAAAGCTGGGTGGCGGGTCGAGCGCCCGGCGCGAGTGAAGTTGAGAGTGACAGTGACCGCGAAGCGACCGCATCTGCGGTTTGAATGATGTGAGACATTTTTGGATCCGATCAGCACACCATGATTGAAACTCTGCTACGCAAGAAACTTGAGCCGATCACGCAGGCGGAGACGCTCCTGCGACGACGCCGGGCGACGGCGTTAGTGCTGGCACTCGCTGCGGGTGTGGCGCTGTTTTTCTGGTGGCGGCATCATCAGCCTGAGGCAGCGGAGCTCTCCTGGATTGTGCTGGTGGCTTTGTTAGGGGTGGTGCTGATGGTGATCGCGATAGCGACAGCGATCGCCGGTTGGCAGAGCTTCACGGCGCACGAACTGGCGCGCCGGGTTGAGGACGGTCATCCCGATCTGCAACTGGCACTGCTCACGGCGGTTGAGCAAAAACCGGATGCCGCCGGCGAGTTTGGTTATCTGCAGGAGCGGGTCATTGGCGAAGCGATCGATCATGCCTTGAATCACGACTGGGTGCGCCGGGTTTCGAGAACGCGTTTGCTGGTTGCCGGTTTCGTGCAAGGACTGGCGGCGCTGGCGTTTTTCATCGCTTGCGGGCTGATGTTTTCTGTGTCCGGACAGCGCGAACGTTTCGTCGATGAGAGTGGCGAAGTCGATGCGGCCTTGCCGCCGCAACTGATCGATTTTCAAATCTCCGTCGATCCCGGCGATGTCGAGATCGAGCGCGGCACGCGACTGGTGGTTGAGGCGAGTTTTGCTGAACGTCTGCCGGGCCAGGTTACGTTGGTTATCGCTGAACCGGCTCCGCAGAAGGAACCGGCAGCAGACGCAGAAGCACCGCAAGCGCCGGTTGAGCGGGGCCGGGTGGTGCTGAAACCGGGACTCGATGAACACGCTTTCGGTGGTCTGGTTTCCAAGGTCGATGCCGATGCGGATTACTGGATCGAGTTCGATGGCGAGCGCTCGGATACCTTTGCGATTACCACGTATGAGCATCCGCGACTTGAGCAGGCCGACGCAAAAATCACGCCGCCGGCGTACAGCGGGCTCGAAGCCAAAGAGATTCGCAATACTCTTAAAGTAAGTGCGCTTGAGGGCTCGGATGTCGGCTTTTCCATGCAGCTCAACAAGCCGGTCGCGGCGGCTGAGCTTTTTGGGGAGGATGAAACGATCATTCCACTGACGCCGAGCAAGGATGATCCCAGTGTCGTCGTCGGTGAATTTAAACCGCAGGATACCCAGAAGTATCGGCTGCATCTGGTCGACGCCGAGGACCGCAGTAACAAGCGGCCGCCATGGTTGACCGTGACGGTGAAAAAGAATTTACCGCCCAAGGTCGAGTTCGCATTTCCGAAGCGCGACGCCACGGTATCGGCGATCCAGGAACTGCCGATTGAGGCTCAGGTATGGGACGACCTCGGCGTCACCGGCACTGGTCTAACGTTATCGGTGCACGGCGAGACGCGCGAACTGCCGATGACTGAAGGCAATCAACCGCTCAAGGGCGGCACCAGGCACAAGCTCGAGACGCTGCTCATGCTGGAGGACATGAAAGCAAAGCCGCGCGATCTGCTGACCTACTATGTGTGGGCTGAGGATATCGGTCCGGACGGGGCGACGCGGCGCTCAATGAGCGATCTGTTCTTCGCCGACGTCCGCCATTTCGAAGATATCTTTCGCGAACAGGAAGCGCCACCGGGACCGCCGGGTGAAAGCGGGCCGACCGATGAGTTGGTGAAAATTCAAAAGCAGGTCATCAACGCTGACTGGAAGTTGACGCGTGACATCAACGCCGGCAAAAAAATGGCGGAGGTGAAGGACGACGTAGCGGTGGTCAAAGACTCGCAGCTGATCGCGGTGCTCAAGGTTGATGAGGCACTTGAAAAAGTCGACGACAAGGAAATTCAGGCGCACCTGAGTGAGGCCAAAGAGCACATGAATGTGGCGGTAACGGTATTGGAAAAAGGCCTTGCCACCGATGATGCCAGTTCGGTTGAAAAGGCGATGACGCCCGAGCGGCAGGCGTATGAAGCGCTGCTGCGTGCGCAGAGTCGCGAGCACAGTGTATCGCGTGCCAAAAATCCCAGTCAGGGCCAGGGTCAACCGCAGGAGCAGCAATTGATGCAGCTGGAAATGAAGCAGGAAGATCAGCGCTACGAAGAGCAGAGTCAGGCGCAGGAAGAAGCGCACAGTGCCGAGCAGGAGGAAAACCTGGTGGTGCTCAATCGGCTCGCCGAACTGGCCAAACGACAGGAGGCCCTTGCGGAGAAAATCAAGGAGCTCGAAGCGCAGCTGGAAGAGGCTGAAAGCGAGCAGGAGAAGGAAGAGTTACGCAAGCAGTTGAAGCGTTTGCAGGAGGAACAGGAGCAGCTGTTGCAAGAGCTCGATACTTTGATGGAGCGTATGGACGAACCCGACAATCGCGCCAACATGGCGGAGGAGCGGGAGCAGTTGGAGAAGACTCGTGAAAACGTTCGCGAGGCTGCCGAGAAGCTGGCTGAGGGTGAAGAGAAACTCGCCGAAGCGGCCAATGCGGCGACTCGCGCGGAACGCGAACTCGACGAGGTGAAGGAAGAGTTCCGCGAAAAAACCGCGCGCCGTTTCGCCGAGGAGATGCGTGGCGTGCGCGATCAGGCGCGCCAGTTGTCCGAAAACCAGCAGGCCATTACCGAGCAGATGGAGCAGGCTGCCGAATCGAATCCGGGGGATCCCTTTGATCAAAAATCCCAGCGTGACTTGTCCGAATCCCTGCAGAGTCAGAGTCAGGACCTGGCACAGTTGCTTGAGTCGATGCGTCAGATCAGTGAGGCTTCCGAGGAAGGTGAACCGCTGCTTTCCGACGCGCTTTACGAAGCGGTGCGCGAGGCCAAGACCGGTGGCCTTGAGCAAAAGCTGGCCGAGACCGGTGACTGGGCGCGCTTCAATCGCATGGACGAAGCCCGTGAATCAGAGGCGGCGGTCGGTCGGGGGATTGAGGATCTGAAGAGCAACGTCGAGAAGGCCGCTGAACGCGTGCTCGGCAGTGAATCGGAAGCACTGCGGGCGGCGCGCTCGGAGTTGGATAATTTGATTCGTCAGGTTGAAGAAGAGACCGCGCGGGGCGGTGAGGGTGAGGGAGACGAAGCGGCGGAGGGAGAGAGAGAAGGCGGGAAATTGGCGATGAACGATCGAGCTGAAGATCAGGAGGGCGCCGGCTCCGATGCAGGTCTGCAGGAGCAACAGGAAAAATCTGCGGGTCAACAACCCGGCGAAGGGCAGGCAAAAGGCGAAAGTCATGAGCCCGGCGAAGGCCAGGGCAAAGCCGAAGGGCAGCAGCCCGGCGAGGGGCAGGGCAAAGGCGAAGGGCAACAGCCCGGCGAAGGCCAGGGCAAAGCCGAAGGGCAACAACCCGGTGAGGGCCAGGGCAAAGCCGAAGGGCAGGAGCCCGGCGAAGGACCAGGCAAAGGCGAAGGGCAACAGCCCGGCGAGGGCCAGGGCAAAGGCGAAGGGCAAC
>CBDULB010000162.1:0-12446 GCA_965367965.1 uncultured bacterium
TCGGAAAACGGGGGCGGTCAGGGTGGCAGCTTACCCAAATGCCGTCAATTAAATGTCCCACCGAAAAAACGCCTCCTTTTACCACGCCCGGCAGCCAACCGGCGCCGTAGCAAAGCCATGCCCCGATTGCCCGGGGAGCCGCCCCGACATCAACCCTAACCTCATCATAATCAGTCGATCACAAACAGCTATCCCGGAAAGCTCAACCCGCAACCAGCTTCGCTGAATTTCGCGATCATTGTCCTGCCTGCGCGAAACAGACCACGGAAATCTCAGCGTGCGTCAAAAAAATACGCCTCGCGGGCGCAAATGGCAGCAATTCTCCACGCGCGCCGGGCAATTTTCCGCGGCGCCTTGTTTCCCCCTTCCCGGCTCCGGGAAACAGCACCCCTCCCAGCCGCGCCACTACCCGAACCGTCCCGAGATATAATCCTCCGTCTCCGTTCGTGACGGATTTGAGAACAGCTTCGTGGTCTCATCGATCTCGATCAGTTCACCCAGGTAAAAGAAGGCGGTGCGATCGGAAACACGCGTCGCCTGCTGCATGTTGTGGGTGACGATGACGATGGTGAAGTTCTCTTTCAGTTGATTGATCAGTTCCTCCACTTTGGCCGTCGCGATCGGATCGAGCGCCGAGCACGGTTCATCCATCAGCAGGATACGCGGTTTGACGGCGATCGCCCGGGCGATACACAGGCGTTGCTGCTGACCGCCGGAAAGCCCGAGCGCACTCTGATTGAGCCGGTCTTTGACCTCTTCCCACAGGGCGGCACCACGCAGACTTTCCTCGACCACTTGATCGATCACTTCGCGATTGCGCTCACCGGCGATACGCAGGCCGTAGGCGAGATTTTCGTAAATGCTCTTCGGAAACGGATTCGACTTCTGGAACACCATGCCGACGTGCTTGCGCAGTTCGATAACATCAACCCTGGGCGAGTGAATGTCGGTTTCGAGAATGCTGATCCGCCCCTTGGTCAATCCGGCTCCGGGGATCAGGTCGTTCATGCGATTGAAGCAACGCAACAGCGTCGACTTGCCGCAGCCCGACGGCCCGATGAAGGCGGTCACCTGCTTTTTGTAGATATCCAGAGAGATGTCACGCAGCACGTCGACCTTACCGTTGTAGCTGAAATTGACGTCTTCGACCTGAATAATCGTCGTCGGCGTCGATGTCGCTGCGGTAGTCACGGCTGATGAGGTAGTCGCTGTGGTTGCGTTTTCCATAGAAAGTTTGGCTTTGATCGTCGTCATCGTAAATATCCGAATAGCATTTTGTTGGTCTGCAGCGCGTTACCATTTCAGCTTGGCGCGAGCTCTTACCCGCAGCCAGACCGACAGTCCGGCCAGCGCCATCACCAGCAGCATGAAAATGAATACTGCGGCGTACTGCATCGGTTCGGTGTATTCGGTCTGCGGGATTTTCGAGGCGACGGTGTAAATGTGGTACGGCAGCGCCTGAACTGACTGCCCGAGGAAATCCAGCACCGCTCCGAGACCGGAACCTTCCAGCCCCTGCCACGGCAGTTCATCGCGCAGCGCCACCGCCGCCGTGAACATGATCGGCGCGGTCTCACCGGCCACCCGTGTGATGCCGAGCACCGACGCGGTGAGGATACCGGGGTAGGCATACGGTAAGACCGATTTGCGAATGGTCTGCCACTTGGTCGCTCCGAGTGCCAAGGACGCTTCACGGAAGCCCATCGGCACTGCCTTCAGCGACTCTTCACTGGCGGTGATGATGACCGGAAGAATCATCGCCGCGAGCGTGAAGCCACCGGCAAGCATGCAGGTTCCCCAGCCCTGAAAACTGATAAAGTAACCGAACGGCAAGGGAATCGGCGGCACCTCGAAGCCGGGACGATCGATCGGAGTCTGGGTGATGACCGGCACGAAAAAGCAAAAGAACATCAGGCCGAACAGGCCGAAGACGATCGAGGGAACCCCCGCCAGATTGAGAATCGCGAGTCGAATACCATCGACGGTCCGGCCCTTGCTGCTGTACTCGTTCAGATACACGGACGTCGCGATCCCGATGAAAAGCGCCACGACGATGCAGATCGTCACCAGGAAGATGGTTCCCAGAATCGGACCGCGCACGCCACCGGCGGAGAACGCGTAGGTGTGCTCGTTATTGACGATCGCCGAGGGATTTTCGGTTTTGTATTCGCTATACTCGCTGAAGCCCATCACCACTTTATCCGCGTCGGCGTCCTCGAACACGACCAGCGTTTCGGGATCCTTGGTGAACAAATCGGTGTTCACCACCGGACCGCCTTGACCGAAGATTTTCGGGAACACCACCGGCGCGCCCTTGATGGTGATATCGGCGAACACCACCACCGCACACAGGACGATGAAATAGGTGATCACGCAGAATCCCACCCGGATTCCGGTGTCGACCTGCGAACGCCGCGACGTCGAAGCGACGAAGGGATGGTTATCTGTAGATTCTGATTTCACGATTGAGCGGATAGCTTGGCTTAGATAGCCTGAAAACGTTTGATGAGGCGCTGCGCAAAGAAATTGATCAGCAGCGAGATCAGGAACAGCACCAGACCGACCATGAACAGGGCCCGCCAGTGCAGCGAGCCGGCATCCACTTCACCCAGTTCCTGAGCGATAATGCCGGTCATGGTGTGGGTCGGTTCGGTGACCACACCGAGTCCCTTGGAAAAGTCCGGCACGGCGATCTTGTTGCCCGCCACCAGCAGCACCACCATAGTTTCACCGATGATCCGACCGAAGCCGAGCAGGATCGCCGCGACAATCCCGGAGATCGCGGTCGGAACCACCACGCCGAGCACGGTTTGCAACTTGCTGGCACCCAGCGCCAACGAGCCTTCGGAAAACGCCGAAGGCACGTTGTTGATCGCATCCTCAGCCAGAGTGAAAATGGTCGGCACTGCCATGAAGGCGAGCAACAGCCCTGCCGTGAGAATGTTGAGACGCTCCGCCATCGGAAATCCGGGCACCCACGACAACCACTCTACCTGACTCACCGCCCGCAGCGTGGTGCCGAGCACCAGGATTCCGAAAAACCCGAGCACCACTGAAGGAATCGCACCGATGAATTCAATGATCGGTTTGATGGCGTTCTGCTCACTGCGCCGGGCCAGTTGATTGACATAAATCGCCGCGCCGACTGCGAATGGCATACTCACCAGGATCGCGATCAATGCAATCAGCAGCGAACCGACAAACAGCGGCAGTAAACCGTAGAAATCCTGCCAGGAACTGTTGGTGATCCACTCGGTGCCGACGATGAATGCCATCACCGAGCGTGCCATCGAGTAGCGCTTGTCGTGGCGCCACTCCGCGATGCGCCGGTGTTGCTTCTCCAGAAAGGGAATGTAGTCCGCCAACTGCTCGCGGGCCGCGTGCAGGCCTTTGTCAGCCTGTGCTTCGGCAGCATTTTCCGGTAAACTCTCAAGCGCTGCCGCGACGTCGCTTCGCAACTGCGCGGATATTTCTGCATGCTCAGCAACCGAAGCATAGAACGGTTTAGTGCGCTCCGCATAATCGACTGCCTCGATCACCACGGCTTCCGCTTCCGCCATCCGTTTGGCTTTTTCCGCGGGATCGTCGCTGGCCTCGGCGAAACCGATCAGCGCCGCTTTACGCTCCGGCGCCGTTTCTTCGGCGACCGCCTCCGCTTTGATCTCCGATGCCTGTTTGCGCAGTTCCGACCACAGCTTCTTGTCGGGTCGAATCGCAGCATTCAGGTCATTGATGGTTTTCTCAAAATCGGCGTGAACCAGTCGGGCGGCCTCCTGGCGTTCCTCGATCACGTCTTCCAGCGCGGCGATAAATACCGGTTCCTCATCTTCAATCAAAGCCTCGCCGACGCCCTTGACCACGGTCTGCCACTTGCCCTCGGAGATGCGTGGCACGTCCTCGACATCGGCCGGTTCCAATCCGTCGATCGCCTCGCGAATGCCGTTGATCATCAAATTCCCGGCCTGAGTTATTCTCTCCGCGACCGCCGACAATGCCTGCTCCCCCGCCGCCAGATCTTTTGCCAGCGCCGGAGGCACCGGCTCGCCGGCCGTCCTTTTCGCTTCGACCGCCGATCGTTTCAAGTCGAGCTGAAATTCCAAATCCTCGCGCTGCGCCTCGAACGATTCGACCCGGTCCGATAAAGATTCGATCTTCGACTCGACGTGCCGCTTGACCGCCCCGTAAGCGGCTACCACCGCCTGCTGCTCCACTGAGTCGGCATTGATCTCCTGATAAAACGCCTGCCGCAGCTGCCCCATCGCCTGCGAGTGCAGCCTGACCTCCTCATCGATCAACGCTACGTATTCCAAACCGGCCATCCGGTAGCGCTTCAATTCACGATGATGCTCCGGAAAAAAGCCAAACCCCTCGTGCAGCAGGAATCCGCAGATCAGCACCAGAATGATGATCGCCACCGTGGCGTTGCCGCCGAAAAAGTATCGAATCGCGTCCTGCAAACTGAGGCCGAGAAAAGTGCGTCGACCACTGGTGAATTGCACCGACCGATCGGACGATTCGATTTCGGCAAATTTGCCGGGAGTGTCTGCTGAAGCCTTCATAGCGGGAGGAAAAGACCTCTAAGTTTCGTTTCGGTTTCTTACTCACGACTCACCTGAATCGCAAAAGCAATTGCACCGGCAGACGTGACGATTTCGACACAGGATATTCTAAGAAAAAGGCCCGGCAGGATATCGGAGTGCGATTCCCCACCGGGCCCGTGAATTCTCAGTATTGGTTTCGATTAGCGGGCCAATTACTTGTTCGGGATGAAACCGACGCGCTCGACCACCTTCTTGGCGACGTCATCGCTCATGGCCCATTCGAGGAACTTGGCAGCGCTTTCGCTGACTTTACCACCAACCGTGTAGTAGTAGAGTTTACGGGCGATCGGGTAGCTGTCGACGTCCTTGGGATCGGCTTCGTAGCCATCGACTTCAGCGGATTTGATACCGTCTTTGCCGGCGTAAGCCAATCCGACGTAACCGATTCCGTTGACGTTTTTGCTGACTTCTTCAGCGATCTGCTCGTTGCCGGCCATCTTCTGAGTGTCGGCACCGTAGTCACGCTTGTTCATCGCCATTTCCTGGAAGCTCTTGTAAGTGCCCGAGGAAGTGTTGCGGGTGTAGACCGAGATCGCACCCGGCTTGCCGCCGACTTCGCTCCAGTCGGTGATGTCACCGGTGAAGATACCTTCGACCTGCTCGAGAGTCAGCTCGTCAACCTTGTTGGCCTCGTTGAGAACCACCGCAATCATGTCGGCGGCGGCAACGTGCTCCTGCAGGTCCATGCCCTTGGAGGTGAATTCGTCCTTTTCGGCGTCTTTCACATCGCGGCTCGACATACCGATGTCGGCGGTGCCGGCGAGCAGGTTGGTGAATGCGGTCGAGGAACCCTCGGCAGCGATTTCAAAAGTCGCTTCGTTTCCGGCGGCTTTATACGCTTCGGAAAGTTGTGGCACCATCTTGGCACCGAGGGTGTCGGAACCTTTGATGACAATTTTGTCTTCAGCCTGCGCGGAACCGATCGCGAGACCGGCGGCAAGCATGGATAGGAGGACAGATTTTTTCATGTTCGTGTCTGTAGTGAGGAGTTGTTTCTTGGTTGTTATCGTTCTTGTGAACGCGGCGAAACTGGTGCTGTACGGCCTCCCAGTAAAAGCGGATGCAGTGACAAATTCGTCACAGCACCGACTGCCTGCGTCGCGCCACGCCCGCCCTGCCCCGCAAAGTCGCGTCTAATTTACCGTCAGAGGCTTATGAAAGCCGGCCTGACACAGCGATTCAGCCGTCCTCCAGACCCAGTCCGACCGGCGCGTGACTGTGCACGCCTTTTCTACCCTCGATCGCCGCTTTGCGCCGGTGCAGCAGAGCGAACAGAATCACAATCGAAGCCAGCGTCGACACAATCATAACCACCCCCACGGAAAACGCCACATTGAGCATTTTACCCACTTTCATCGGCGCCACAGCCACCGTCACCGCGTCACCGATACCGGTGCCCTTGATCTCGACATCCATGGCCCGGGTCGCGGTGAATGTGCCCAACGACAGTGCCTGTTCGCGGCCAAAATTGCGACGCCCGTTAAGCATCGTTTTCACCTCAACGATCTGTTTGGAATCACTGCGAAAAATCATCACCCGCGCCCCGTCCGGCAGACTCAACGGATCGCCCGCGGGCGCGTCGCTGTCGCTGTCATCTCCGGGCATCGTCGGCACCAGCCACAGCACATACTCGCCCGCTTCCGCGATGTTGACCTCGAAACCGGGCGGCACCATCCCACGACCATTCTCGAGCTTCAGCTCCGGCGAGGCCTTGAGCACGATCGCCAGCGACGCGATCACACCCAGCATCAACACTACCAGCGGTGACAGCAGGCAGATCACCAGCGACAACGGTCGCCTGTCTCCGATGTCATCAATCATCCGTTTTTTCGGTGCCCTCACGCACATGAGTGATCGTTCCGCTGGCCGCCTCAGTTCCGCTCTGATCAACGATCTTAACCTCGGCAACTAAACGATCATCGCTGACCTTGGTCCTCGAACTCAGCGTCGAACCGCCACCCAGCGCAACCTGCATTTCGATCACACCGTCCACCTCATTGATGGAGATTTGCCAGGTCTTTTCCTCCTCCGCATTCGAGTCCGTGTAGGTCGCCCCGTACAGCTCCGTCGAGGCATTAAAAAAATACATCCATCGAAACGTCTGCTCGTCTTCATTCATCTTGCGAGTCCCCTCGATCACCAGATGGCCTTCCGCATCCGCCACTCCGGTCCACTGTTCACTCAACGCCACCACCGATCCATCCGCGCTGATATGGAGTTCGCCGGTCGCCTGCCAGTTGCCGATCATCTTCTTCAACAGAGGATGCTGCGCCGGCTGCTGAGCAGCCAGCGATCCGATTCCGAACGCAACGCAGACCAGCAACGCGGAAATTAAAACCGTGCTGCGTCTCTTGCCGATCCGGACATGCGTGCTCATCATGTAACATCATGCGCCGGAAACCTCACCGGTCACAAGAACAAATCTGTGCGTCGATCAGCCATGTCGGAAATGCCCCAACCTATCGATCATCCCGCTGCCTGGACCGGCACCGAACTGACCTCACGCAGCGACTGGCAGTTTGTCTTCAGCGAGCACCATCTCGAAGAACTCGACGCGGCCCTCGCGGCGAACCGTGCACGTGATCTTGACTCGATCAGCGCAGCGGACTTCCCGCTGCCGACACTGGCAAAATCGCTGGCAGGTGTTCGCGACGCCTTGGAAAATGGCAGTGGTGCGGTTCGCTTGCGTGGCATCGATGTCTCCCGCTACAGCGAAGACGAGGCGCGCCGGCTGTTCTTCGGGTTGTCACAACATATCGGCAGCGCCGTGTCGCAAAGCGCGACCGGCGAACGCTTGTTTCACGTACGCAACGAAGGCTTCGCCGACAACGACCCCCGGGCCCGCGGCCCCAACACCGCCAAAAAGCTCAGTTTTCACACCGACCGCTGCGACGTCATCGGCTTCTTCTGCTGGCGTCAGGCGATCAGCGGAGGCGACAACGAACTGGTCAGTTCGATGGCCATTTACAATCGCATCCGCGCACAGCGCCCCGACCTGCTCGAGTTGTTGATGCAGCCCTTTCCCTACAAACGCCACAACGTCGACACCGGCAGTCAACTGCCCTACGTCATGCAACCGGTGTTCAGTTTCCGCGACGGCCACTTTGCCTGCGCCTTCCTGCGTGTACTGATCACTCGCGCCGACCGGGATCCCGACTGCCCGACCCTGACCGATCGACAACGCGAAGCCCTCGACCTGGTCGAACAGTGCGCCGCCGAACTCAGCATCGAGATCCGTCAGCAGCCCGGCGATATCCTTTTTCTCAACAACTGGGTCAGCCTGCACCGGCGCACCGCATTCGAAGACCACGACGACCCCGCCGAGCGGCGCTGCCTGTTCCGCATCTGGCTCAGCCCGTCCAACAACCGCCCGCTCGACCCGGCCTTTGCCGACAACTATGGTGCCATCGAAGCCGGCAGCGTGCGCGGCGGGATGAAGCCAGCCTGACAATTTGTCCTTGGTTCTTGAATCAAACCGACTACCGATTACACAACCTTTTTCAATCTATGGATACCAAAGCCATCACACCCGAACGCCTCGCTGCCAGCCCGATCGCTGTGCCGCCACTGGCACGCAATGCAGACTTGAGCCTCAACCTGAGCGAGAACGTCCGCCAAATCCGCCACCTCGAAGCGGGCGGCGTCGACATTCTGCTCTACGGCGGCAACGCGAATTTTCATCACCTGTCGATCCACGAATATAAAACCATCCTCGAATTTCTCGCCAACAGCGTGGCCGACAACACCCTCGTCGTGCCTGCCGCCGGACCGACTTTCGGCATGATGATGGATCAGGCGGCGATCGCCCGCGACTTCGATTTCCCGACCACCATGGTGCTGCCCCTGATCGGCCAGACCACTTCGCCCGGTGTCGCTGCGGGCCTGCGCTTCTTCGCTGAAAAGCTCGGCAAGCCGGTAGTTGCCTACATCAAACACGAAGGTTATCTCGACGTCGATGATCTCAAGCGCCTGGTCGACGACGGTCTCATTTCCTGGATCAAGTACGCCATCGTTCGCGACAATCCCGCCGAAGATGCCTACCTCAGTGAACTGATCGATAAAGTCGATCCGAAGCTCATCGTCAGTGGCATCGGCGAACAACCCGCGGTCACCCACCTGCGCGACTTCGGCATCAACTCATTCACCGCCGGCTGCATTTGCCTGCGCCCCGATCTCAGCCTCGCCCTGTTAAAAGCGATTCAGGCCAACGATTACGACCGCGCCGCCGAAATTCAGAAAATCTTCGAACCGCTCGAAGATTTGCGCAACGAGATCAATCCGGTGCGCGTGCTGCACAGCGCCGTAGCCTCCGCCGGCATCGCTGAAACTGGAGCGCTCACGCCGCTCATCACCGAGCTGCACGCCGATGAAGCCGAGCGCGTCGCCGTCGTCGCCAAAGCCCTGATGGACGCCTGACCTCCTTTTGAATATCGAATATTGAACAAGGTTTTTCCAGGGCCGAAGTCTCGAGCTTTTCGACGCTTCCAGGTAGACTCCTCAGCCCGCACTTCGATATTCGTCATTCCCTGTTCAACATTCTGACTTCAAACCCGTTTCCCTAACATGAGCACCACCCCAAGCCTCAACGGCCAGCAACGCCTCGGCAGCCAACTCAGCGCTGACTCCACCACCACCTTCACCGGTCAAAACCCCGCCACCGGCGAGTCCCTGCCAACCGCTTTTCACGAAGCCAGCGAAGCCGAGATCGACCGCGCACTGGAACTCGCCGCCGCCGCTTACACCACCTTCCGCAGCACCTCGCCGGAACAACGCGCCGCCTTCCTCGAAGCCATTGCCGACGAAGTCGAAGCGCTCGGCGACCCCCTGCTCGAACTCGCCAACTCGGAAACCGGACTGCCGCTGCCGCGTCTCACCGGTGAGCGTGGCCGTGCCACCGGTCAGGCCCGCCAGTTTGCCGCGTGGACCCGCGACGGTTCGTGGCTCGATGCCCGCATCGATCTGCCGCAGCCCGATCGCCAGCCGCTACCCAAACCCGACGTGCGCAGTCTGCTCACCGCCATCGGTCCGGTGGTGGTGTTCGGTGCCAGCAATTTCCCGCTCGCCATCTCAGTAATCGGCGCCGATACCGTCTCGGCCTTTGCCGCCGGCTGTCCAGTCGTCGTCAAAGCTCACCCCGCGCATCCCGGCACCTGCGAAATGATCGCCGACGCCGTGCTCGCCGCCGCCAAAAAGACCGACATGCCGGAAGGCGTGTTCTCGATGGTGCAGGGCAAAACCAATGAGTCCGGCCAGGCGCTGGTGCGACACCCGCGCACCACCGCGGTCGCCTTCACCGGATCGCTGGCCGGTGGCCGGGCGCTCGCCGACGCCGCCGCCGCCCGCGACATTCCGATTCCGGTGTTTGCCGAAATGGGCAGCGTCAATCCGGTGTTCGTGCTGCCCGGGGCGCTCGCCGATGCCGATCGTGCCGCCTCGCTCGCCGAAGGCTACGTGCAGTCGGTCAGTCTCGGTGTCGGCCAGTTCTGCACCAACCCCGGACTGGTATTCGGCCTCGAATCGGAAGCCCTGAGCGGATTTGTCAAAAACGCCGCCGCCGCCGCCAGCAGCATCGCTCCGGCGACCATGCTGCACGCCGGCATTCACACCGCATTCACCTCCGGCGTGGCCGCCATTCAGCAATGCGAAGGCCTCAGCCTGGCCGGTGCCTCCTCGGAAAATGCCGATCCGCAGAAAGCCCAGGCAGCGACCACCATTTTCGAAGCCGACAGTGCCGCCCTGCGCGCCAACCCCGATCTCTACGAAGAAGTGTTCGGCCCGGTCTCGACCGTGGTCAAATGCGCTGAAGCCGCCGATTTTGAGGAATTCGCCCGCCAACTCGACGGCTCGTTGACCGCCACCATTCACGGTAGCGAAGAGGATCTCAAAAATCACGCCGGACTGATCGCCATTCTCGAAGAAAAAGTCGGACGCCTGATCTTCAACGGTTTCCCGACCGGCATCGAACCGTGTCACGCCATGCATCACGGCGGCCCCTACCCGGCGGCGACATTGAGTCGCTTCACCAGCATCGGCACCCGCTGCGTCGATCGCTTCGTCCGGCCGGTCTGTTATCAGGCCTGGCCCGACGCCGCGCTGCCCGCCGAACTGCAGAACGCCAACCCGCGCGGCATCATGCGCCTGATCGACGGCGCACTCAGTCGGGACGCCATCGCGGAGTGAACTGACCTTGAGTAAGCAGCGCCAGCCAGCCACTCTTTAAACTATGAATCGACGCGATTTCCTTCATCAATCTTCGCTCGCCGGCGCCGGTGTTGCCGCGGCAACTCTGGTCGCCAATCAGACGGCCGGCGCCGCTCCCGCTGATGCCATCGCCAAACCGGGGCGGATCATGAAGGCCTGCAAGTATTCGATGGTCAAGGAGCCCGATCTGAGCAGCGTCGATACGTTTAGGATGCTCAAAGACATCGGCTTCGATGGCACCGAACTGCGCATCAACAACCTTGATCAGCAGGCCGAGTTTCAAAAAGCCGTCGACGTCTCCGGACTGCCCGTGCACGGCGTGGTCAACGGCGACGCCGCCGACATTTCCACCGCGGTGAAATTTTCCTCCGACATGGGCGGCAGCAGCGTGCTCATCGTCTGTCGCTACCACCGCGACCGTCCGCTGATGGACAGTTGGAACGAAGCTCAGGCCAACATCCGCAAAGCCCTGCCGGTCGCCGAAGAGCGCAAGGTCAAGATCCTCGTCGAAAACGTTTGGGCCGGCTTCCTGATCAGCGCACTCGACACCGAGCGTTTCGTCGATGAAATCAATCACCCCTGGTTCGGCAGTTACTACGACGTTGGCAACAACGTCCGCTGGGGCGTCCCCGAACACTGGATCGAAGTGCTCGGTGAGCGCATCGGCAAACTCGACATCAAAGAGTGGGACGAAAAGGAGCACCAGCAGACCGGACTGCGCGCCGGTTTTTCAAAACCGCTCGGCGAAGGCACCATCAACTGGGAAAACGTCCGCACCGCTCTCAAGAAGATCAACTTTCAGAACTGGGCCACCGCCGAAGTTCCGGGCGGCGGCCGCAAAGAACTCGCCGACATCGCCCAACGCATGGACAAAATTCTCGGCCTGTAAATCGCCCTGCACCAAACCGCGCCGTATCAAAACTCCCAACTCCCAACTCCTACCTCCTTAAAAAAATGAAACTGCTCTCCCTCATCGCCAGCGCTGCCCTGATCCTCGCCCCCGCCGCCTACGCCGGCGACTCGGTGCACGACTACCAGGTCAAAGACATTCAGGGCAAAGACGTCAACCTCGCCGACTACAAGGACAAGGTGCTGATGATCGTCAACGTCGCCTCGAAGTGTGGCGCCACCCCGCAGTATGCCGACCTGGTCGCGCTGCAGGAAAAATACGCGGACCAGGGCCTGGTCGTGCTCGGTTTCCCGGCCAACAACTTCGGCGGACAGGAACCCGGCAGCAACGAGGAGATCATGGAATTCTGCAAAGCCACCTACGAGGTCGACTTTCCGATGTTCGCCAAAGTCTCGGTCAAAGGCGACGACAAAGCCCCGCTGTTCGAATACCTGACCAGCGCTGAGAATCCCGACAAGGAAGGCGACATCGGCTGGAACTTTGAAAAGTTTCTGGTCGGCAAAGACGGCAAACTGCTGCGTCGATTCAAGACCGGTATCAATCCCGGCGACAGCGACGTCAGCGAAGCCGTCGAGAAAGCGCTCAAGTGAGACCGTCCAACGGTCGACGGACGACCGGGCCGGATCGTCCCTACCCAATGTCGGTAGGGACAAGCGGCCCCGCTTGTCCGCGAACGGCGTGAAACTTCCCGCCCGCAGATTGCGCCCTCAAGCCCGGCGACAGCCCTGAGACCA
>CBDULB010000163.1:0-12435 GCA_965367965.1 uncultured bacterium
ACTTGCGGCCGATGATCACGCCGAGCTCCGCCTCGCCGGTGGTTTTCTGCGACAGCTTTGGCAGCCGAATCGTATCGCCGTGACCAATGATTGCCGTATCCGGTTTCATGAAACTGGCCGGCTCACCGGTCGGGGCCGATTCATCGAGATCACCGGCGTGCTGCGCATAGTTCAGACCGATTCCCCAGATCTTGCGCGGCCGCCGATACAAGGGCGCAAATTTCACCTCGCTGATCGGCTGACAGCGATCGGGCAACGACGCCAGACGGAATTCGCCCTGCTCCTTGAACCACTCGATCATGTCCGGCAGACGCCCCGACTCGAGCAGTTCCAGCATATCCTCCGGAAAAAACGTGCCGTAAACCGGATTTACTTCGCGCACCGGCCACACGTAACCGTCGTGAACGAAGTGCAAGGTTTCGTCCTGGTACTGCTCGTCAATAATCGTCGCCAGCCTCATGAAACCAGCATGACCCCGGCCCGTGCGATTCGCAATACCCGCTGAACGACGTAGCGGAATTTGTGAAAATTTCGCCAGTGCGTCGGCTGAACGACGTTCGACGAAATTCTGACGGATTCCGCTACCCGGCGCTCTAATTACGCTCAATCTCAGCCAGCGGCATTTCACTATACCAATCCAACAGAGCGGTTCGCAGCTCCGCGACGACATCCGGATTGCCCGCGGCGAGATTTTTCGCCTCACCGACGTCACTCGCCAGATCGTAGAGCTCGATCTTTTTGCCATCGCGATCGGTCAGCAGTTTCCAGTCACCGATGCGCACCGCCAGCGACGGCGTTTTCCCGGGGTAATGCCAGAATTGCGGCACGGTTCGCTCGAACGCTTGGCCACGCAGGGCGGTGATCATGTCCTCACCGTCGGACTGGTAACCCTCCGGCATTTCCGCACCGGCGAGCTTTGTAAAGGTCGGCACGAAGTCGCAAATGTTAAGCACCGACGTCTGGTCGACGCTTCCCGCGGGAACTCCGCCGTTCGGCCAGCGAACGATAAAAGGCTCGCGGATACCGCCTTCGTACAGAGTGTGCTTCCATCCGCGCAACGGCCCGTTCGATCCGCCGCGATCTTTGCCGGCACCGTTATCGCTGGAAAAATATACCAGCGTGTTGTCACGCAATCCATGCCGATCGAGCGCGTCGAGCACACGCCCGATTTGCTCATCCATGTAGCGCACCATGGCGTAGTGATCGCGCGCTTTTTCCGGCAGATCGGCGAACGGGGCGAGCATTTCATCCGTCGGCCGATGCGGCGTGTGCACGTCCTTAAACCAGGCATTGATGTAGAACGGTTCACCTTTGTGGTCACGCTGATGCCGCTCGAGAAACGCGAGCGTGTCATCGGCGACCGCCTTGCTGGAAAAGGTCAGCCATTCCTGATCCATGTAAGTGTAAATATCGTGCGGTTCGGGCCACAGCTCGAGGTGCTTCCAGGTCGGGCTGTTGCCAACCGTAGTGCGCGCGTAGTCAAAACCGTAAGCGGTGACCGGCGGTGCATCGGGACTATTGATGACGACTTCGCTGCGATTCGATGTGTCAATGTCAGGGTTCTTTAAGTCAGAAACCTGGAAGGTTCTTCCGCTACCTCCGCCAAGGTGCCATTTGCCAATCATCGCCGTGCGATATCCGGCGGACTGCAGCGCACGCGGAAACGACGGCGCTTTGACGTCGAGCCAATCGGGCATGTGGCGCTTTTTGTTAGTCGCGAAATGAGCGAGGTGTCCGTAAATCCTCCACCGACTGGGAAACTGCCCGGTGATCGCCGAGGCACGGGTCGGCGAACAGACACAATGCGAAACGTAAAACTGCGTGAAGCGCGTCCCCTCGTCCGCGAGTTGATCGAGGCGCGGCGTCTGAGCGACGTCACTGCCGTAGCAGGCGAGATCGCCGTAACCTAAATCATCGGCGTAGAGAAAAACGATGTTGGGGCGCTCGGCAGCGGCCAATGCCCCGGCTAAAATAAGTGCGGTGAACAAGCCTGACAAGCAAACGGCAGACGGACGCAATCGAATAGGCATGTCGACCGCAGGCTGGCCGGAAGCGGCACGACCGTCAACGGTTTTCGCCAGGCTCGCCCTGCAACTCGGCGACCGTTACCGCCGGCTCAACCAGCCAGTCAGCGATCCAGTATCGGGGCAGAGAAAAGTCTTCGACGTCGTCGATCATAAAGATTTTTACCAACTCCTGATGTTCGCGCATCCACGCGCCCCAAGGCACCAGTTTGAGGCGGACCCGGTCACCGATTTTAATTTTCCGCCCGAGGGTGATCTGACGATCTTTCATGATCTGATCGATGCCAATCAACCGCTCCCCCGTGGTCTCGACTTCATAGACACTGGATCGTAAGGCGTCAGGATAATCGAACTGTGCCTCATCGCCGAGCGCGAGAAGGGTGGTCGTTTTTAACTCGGCGATCACATGGCGCGCTTCGACGTTGGTGGAGGTGTCAGGTTCAGGTTCCAGCGCGGCAAAATTGGGATTGGAAAAATGCCGGTCAGTGAAAACCCAGACAACCAGATCGGTGTCTTTTAAATACTCCTCTTTAAATACGAAAAGATAATTGTGCACCAGGTTGCCACCACCATTTTTGTTGAGCACCTTGATCTTATCAATCGGATCTGCGCTGATTATCTCGCGGGCAAAGCTATCTGCGAAACACTCGCCCATGAAGACGACGTTCTTCGACTGTCCCGCTTGCATCATAAGACCTTTTTCCTGAAGCTTCGTATCGAGGATCCGGGCGATCGCCGCATCCGCTTCGGGTAAAAAATGGAATCGGTCTTTACTGAAAATGTCCGACAACAGACTCTTGCGCCGGATATCCGGGTAGAGATTGATCACTGGAATGCCCTCGTCCTCCAGCAGTCGCTGCGCGCGCCGTGCAGAAACGGTGTTGACGTGGGGATCTTCGAGAGGATCATCGAAGGAATCCGTCTTTTCCTGATAGATCTCGGGACGCACCGGCATGCGCACAATACAAAGATCGGTACCGTTTTTCTTCAGTTCGGCGGCTAACGCAACGATCGTCGCGACCGAATGCCGCGTGCCGGCAGTGGAAACTGAAGGCATCAGCAGCAGAGTCGTCGCGACCGCAACCATCCATATGGCAGGCCGGTTGGAACTATCGGAATATTTCACTATGGGAACTATATTCTATCGGGAAAATTTTCAAATTTCAAACCTGTCATCTTATCGCCCACTTTTAACTGCCAAACAAAGCTACCCGCTTTCTGAATTCATTCGTTAATCGCAGGAGTTGGCGGTGGCGAAGGCCATTCACCACTGATAGTTATTCTGCTTGCGAAAACCGGAGACCGTCAGCGTGCCGTCGTCGAACAGATCGAGCGTCGAGTAGCCGTTGCTTGCTTCACCCGATCCTTCGACCATCGCCACCAGCGTGACGTAGTGCGTGCCGCCAATCAGCTTGTGATCGTTTTTGTGGCTGTGCCCCTGGAAAACAGCACGCACTTTGCCCGAAGCCTCAAACACTTGGCGCACGTCGGCGGCATTGTTGACTCCGTGATTGTCTTCAACGTCGAGGCGCTGGTGAGCAAACACGATCACCTGCTCAGCTGTGGTCGCGGCAAGATCGGCCTTCAACCAATCAAGTTCTTCCCGGGGAATATTCGGATCGGTCCACTCAAAATTCTTGCGTTGATACGGCGTGCCGTCGCTGCGGAAACAGGAATCGAGAACGACGAAATGAACACCGGCGACATCGAAAGAGTAGTAAGATTTTTCCTGACCAACCGCACCGAGAAATTCACCTTTAGTGAGCGTGTCGACGCAGTGATTGCCGAGCACGCAATGCTTGTCGCCCGGCAGCGCGGCGAACTTTTTTTGAATGGTCGCCAAGTAGCCCAGCTCGATCTCAACCGAATCAGCGGCATCGATAAGGTCGCCGAGTTCGACCACAAAGTCGGGTTTTGATTCGGAAAATTGCCGGGCGGCCTCGTCCAGCTTGGCAAGAGATTCGCGATAGTAACGCGTGCCACGCGGTTCCTTATCGGCGTAGTGCAAATCTGTGATCAGGCCCACCCGGACGAGGCGCCCGGGCTTTGCCCCGGTATCGGACGAATCGCCAAAGGCGGCAGCGGAACTACCGAACAGAATCAAGCTGCCATTTTTCACAACAGTCCGGCGGGTCAGGGAACGTGAGCTCATCATCTAAAGAGAAACGCATAGGCGGAAAATAGGGAAGGTCCGAAATCGCGGCACCGTATTCGAGCGGCACGATCCGGTCGAAGCGGCGCTCGCAGACTGGACAGAGCCCGCTGCCCGGTTCAGTCTGCGCTTCATGGCCGACCCCGTTGATCCCACCGATTTCCCGACCCTGTCCGTTCTCGATCACCCGCTGATCCAGGTGCGCTTGACGACGCTGCGCAACAAGACCACCGCGACGCCGGAGTTCCGTCGCGCCTTGCACCACATCGCTGAGCTCATGGCATTCGAATTGACCCGCGATCTGGAACTCGTCATCACCGAAGTTGAAACGCCGCTGGTCACCACGCAAGGCGCCAGTCTCGCCCGCCGTCTGGTACTGGTGCCGATTCTACGCGCCGGTGTCGGCATGCTCAACGGCTTCAGCGACCTGCTGTCCGAATCCGTTATCGGCCATATCGGCATGTATCGCGACGAGGAAACCCTTGAGCCGAAGAGCTACTACACCAATCTGCCCACCGCCGCCGAACTTGCCGAGTCCGACGTCATCCTCATCGATCCGATGCTCGCCACCGGCGCATCGAGTGCCGAAGCCGCCCATCAGCTCAAGCAGGCCGGAGCACGGCGCATCCGCTTCGTCTCGCTGATCGCCGCCCCCGAAGGCGTGCGCCATTTCGCGGAGCAACACCCCGACGTGAAGGTTTTCACCACGTCGCTCGATGCAGGCCTGAATGAAAACGCCTACATCGTACCCGGCCTCGGCGATGCCGGCGATCGTTACTTCGGAACCTGATCGCCGCACCAGTGGGATCGGAAAGCCCGAAGGCCACGCCACGCTCCACCCCGCACCAACACCGAAACCTTCAGCCAGTCGCCGCCCCCGGTTACGGCTGTCAACGATATAGGGACTGTCCCTTAGTTGTGACTGTGGCCTTTCGGCAAACCATTGACACTCCCGAACCTGTGAATTGATCACCGTCTTACTGATAGAAAGTTCGTGATCCGGGCAGGCATTTTCCCGAACTTTACCGCGCTGAACGATTCCGAAAAATCCGCTGGCGTGGACTCCCGGCTGCGGCGAAGTTCGAACCCCACCGTGTTCCAGATCATTTTTAACGAAATCAGTGCCGCCGAGATTTCTCAGCTGCCGACGCTGACGCAACTCGAACTCCTCAACCAGTTCAAGGTGTCCCCTGAGGATATCGAGAACATTGAGAAAGATGGCGACCGCTTTGGCCACATCGAGCGCGACGGCGTAACGCTTTACCGTTTCCGCGCCAGTGACTTGCGCATTTACTTCGAAGTCGCTGACGAGGGTGTGATCGTCCACCGCGTCCTCAATAAAAACACCTTCCAGGATTTTATGTATCGCGCTGAGCTGCCCATCTCCGAGGACGAGGCTCTGCAGAAATCAAAGACTTTTTGGAAGCTGATCGAGGAAGGTCAAAACGCCAGGAGGGCCTGAATTTCCGACAAACCCGCCATTCCCCCACAGGCGGCAGCCATTCAGCGCGTTTCTACCTCCTCCCTCAATCAATGATCGAACGAATCGAAAACGACGAAACCTGGCGACTCGATGAATTCCCGGTTGCCCGCAAGAAAACCTTCCTTTCGCACGCTGCGGTCACGGCACTGCCGCGCCGGGTCGCGGATGCAGTCAACGCCTACACGGAGGCTTCGACGACCGGCGAACTCGAACTCGGACGGGTTCTGACCCGCGACATGGATCACGTCCGCGAGGCGTCGGCGGAGCTGATCGGCGCCAAGGCCAGCGAGATCGCGCTGCTCGGACCAACCTCACTCGGACTCAGCCTGATCGCCAACGGATTCCCGTGGAAAGCAGGCGATGAAATCATCTGCTACGCCGACGATTACCCGGCCAATGTCTACCCGTGGCAGGATCTTGAGCGGCTCGGCGTGCGCTGTATCCGTCTGCAGCCGGAGGTACCCGGCGAGATTACCCGGGAACTGATCGAGTCCAACCTGACCGACCACACGCGCATGGTGGCGCTGGCCTCGTGTCACTTTTTGTCCGGCTACCGGATCGACCACGACGGCATCGGCGCGATGCTGCGCGAAATGGGTATCTTCTTCTGCCTCGACGGCATCCAGACGGTGGGCGCGTTTCCGACCCGGGTGGAAAATGTCGACTTCCTGAGCGTCGATTCGCACAAGTGGATGCTCGGGCCGATGACGGCCGGCATCGTCTACGTGCGGGAAGAGCTTCAGGAAATGCTGCGTCCGGCTCTGCTCGGTGCATGGAACGTGAAGTCACCGAATTTCATCCCGCAGGACACCATCGAATTCGAGGCCGGTGCGCGGCGCTACGAACCCGGCGTTCTCAACGTCTCCGGCCTGCTCGGCATGAATGCGGCGATCAAAATGTTTCTCGAGGTCGGCATGGAAGTGATCGGCGACCGCATTCTACAACTCAAGCGCCGGCTGGTGGAAGGTCTCACCGAACAGGGCTGGGATATCATCGGTCCGCTCTCCGGCCCGCACGCATCAGGCATCACCACCTTCACGCACTCCAGGCACAATCTCGCCGCGCTCAATGCCCACCTGCTCGAAGCGGACATCGTGCCATCGTTCCGCCACGACCGCGACGGCACTGCATTTATCAGGTTCAGTCCGCATTTTTACAACACCTTCGCCGAGCTTGACCGGGTTCTTGAAATCACCGCGGACGCAAGCTGATTCATTTATAAAACAAGTATTTTACGCTGCAGGTTCCCTGCTTGACGAGACGATTGACAGAACTAGCTTCCCACCCTTGGAAATTTCCGCTTAAGTCCTTGTTAGCGCGCCAAAAACCGCGCGCTGAATTTCCATTTAGCATTCAATTTAACCCGTACGTAGGAGACCTCATCCCGTGGACCTTAAGGAAATCAAACAGATCATCGAACTGATGACCAAGAACGAGTTGTCGCACTTCCATTTGGAACGCGACGGCATGAAGATTAAACTCAAGAAGGGCGTGGACGCCGATGCCCTGTGCGAACAGCTGAGTGCACTGCAGGCAGCCGCCCCGGCTCCCGCGCCTGTCGCACTCCCCGCTGCGGCTCCGGCGACTGCCCCGGGCGGTCCACCTCCGGTAGCCGGTGCCGGCAGTGAAGACGCCGATGCGCCCGCAGCAGGTGAGGTCGAGATCACCTCGCCGATGGTTGGCACGTTTTACACTGCCTCGTCGCCCGAGAGTCCTGCATTTGTCGAAGTGGGTGGCACCGTCAAAGAAGGCGCCGTCATCTGTATCGTCGAAGCGATGAAGGTAATGAACGAAATCAAAGCCGAACAAAGCGGCACATTGACTCGCATCATTGCCGAAAACGGTACTCCCGTACAATACGGCGAACCGCTTTTCCATATCCGCCCGTCGTAGCCAGTTCCGCCGGCCCGTAACGAGTCAACTCAACTCGAACCGAGTCAGCACGCATCCGGTTACCTTTACCTCCTTTCCTGTCAGCCTCCCGCCATCCCCGACTCTACACCCATGTTCCGCAAAGTCCTCGTCGCCAACCGTGGTGAAATCGCCCTGCGCGTCATCCGAGCCTGCAAAGAACTCGGCGTTGGCACCGTCGCCGTCTACTCCGAACCGGACATCGATTCGATGCACGTTCAGCTGGCCGACGAAGCGATCTGCATCGGCCCCGGCAAAAGCTCGGAGAGCTACTTGAAGGTCGACGCCATTCTCAGCGCCGCCGAAATCGCCAACGTCGACGCCATCCATCCCGGTTACGGATTCTTATCCGAGAACCCGCGCTTTGCGGAAATCTGCGACAGCTGCGAACTCAAATTCATCGGCCCCTCGGCGGAGGTGATCACCATGATGGGTGATAAAAATACCGCTCGGGCCACCGCGGTAAAACACGGCATTCCCGTAACCCCGGGCTCCGACGGCATCGTCGAAACCGAAGAGGAAGCGCTGAAAGTCGCCAAAGAAATCGGCTTCCCGGTGATGGTCAAAGCCACCGCTGGCGGAGGCGGTCGCGGCATGCGCCCCGCGCTCAACGTGGCCAGCTTCGGGCCCGCATTTCACGCTGCCCGCAGTGAAGCGGAAGCCTGCTTTGGCAATCCCGATGTCTACCTCGAAAAACTCGTCGAAAACCCCCACCACGTGGAGTTTCAAGTCATTGCTGACAGTCACGGCAATGTCGTCGACCTCGGCGAGCGCGACTGCTCAATGCAGCGTCGCAATCAAAAAATCATCGAAGAAACGCCCTCGCCTTTGCTTACCCCGGAGCTGCGGCAGCGCATGTCGGAAGCCTCGCGCAAACTGGTACGCGAAATCGGCTACGAGAACTGTGGCACCATCGAGTATCTGGTCGATGACGATGAGAACTTCTACTTCATGGAGATGAACACCCGCATCCAGGTGGAACATCCCATCACCGAAGAAGTCTACGGTTGTGACCTGATTAAAGAGCAAATCCGCATCGCCGCCGGTATGCCGCTTTCCGATCACGTCGTTAACGGTACCCCGCGCGGTCACGCCATCGAGTGCCGGATCAATGCCGAAGACCCTTACAACAACTTCCAGCCCAGCCCCGGCACGATCAGGTTGTTCTATGCATCCGGCGGACGCGGCGTGCGCGTCGACACTCACGTCTACAGCGGCTACGAGGTCCCGCCCTACTACGATTCGATGATCGCCAAGCTGATCGTTACCGGAGCCACGCGCGACATCGCCGTCGCCCGCATGAGCCGTGCGTTAAACGAATTTCTCGTCGAAGGCATCAAGACCACGATTCCTTTCCAGGCATCGATCCTCAAACACGAAGCCTTCCGCACCGGCAAATACAACATCGCCTGGGTCGAAAAATTTCTCGCCTCCCAGCCGAAGCCGACGACGACAGGCAAGGACTGACGTCCCGTCTACCGATGGTATCGTTCGCAGACCGCCGGCTCTACGGTATCGTCGATCTCGGCTACGTCGAGACCAGCCTCGAAGCCGTCATTAAGGCAACCAACCGCTTGCTCGACGGCGGCATCGACATCCTTCAGCTGCGCGCAAAGGACGCCGGCGAAAGCACCATCCTTGAACTCGGACGAGCCATGCTGCCGTTGACGCGCGCCGCACAGGTGCCACTGATCATCAACGACTTCGCGCATTTGGCCGCCGAACTCGACGCCGACGGCGTGCACCTCGGACAGGATGACGGTGACCTCGAATCAGCCCGCAATATCATCGGGCGCGACAAGATCGTCGGCCGCTCCACCCATTCGCCCGACCAGGCAATCGCCGCACAAGCTGAGGGCGCGGACTACATCGGCTTTGGGCCCATTTTCGCCACGCCGACCAAACCCGGTCGAGCCGCTATCGGCAGTCAGGATATCGCCGACGTGCATCGACGACTTGGTGAGCAGTTTCCCATTTATTGCATCGGCGGCATCAAGGACGACAATGCCGCCGCCCTCGTCGCCGCGGGTGCCCGCCGCCTCGTGATCGTCTCCGGACTGTTGCTGGCCAACGACATCCCCGACTACATCGATGGAGTCAAAAATCTCTTACCTTCTATCTCTTAATTCCTATCACTTGATTCATGAGCGTTCTCATCTCCGGTTCCATCGCCCTCGACCACGTCAAAACCCAAAAAGCAGAGCACCAAAATCTGCTCGGCGGATCCGCGTCTTTTGCCGCCATCGCGGCCAGCTTCTTCTCGCCGGTCAATCTGGTCAGCATTGTCGGTAAAGATTTCCCGGAGAGTCATCTCGAACTTTTCAAAACCCGCGACGTGAACCTCGACGGCGTGCAATTTTCGGATGGCGAAACCTTTCGCTGGTCGGGTGAATACTCCGAAGACATGAACACCCGCGAGACCCACGATGTCGCGCTCAACGTTCTCGAAGCCTGGCAGCCCGACATTCCCGACAGCATCAAGGCCTCGTCGCGCATCGTCCTGCTCGCCAACGACAGCCCGGACAATCAGCATCGCGTGCTTGATCAACTCGGCGACGGACCGGTTTTTACTATCGCTGATACCATGGATCTTTGGATCACGATCGCCCGTCATCGACTCGAAGAACTACTGCCGAGACTCGACCTGCTCGTGCTCAACGATTCCGAGGCCCGTCTTTTTCTCGAAGAATCCAACCTCGTCGTGTGCGGTGAACAACTGCTCGCCATGGGGCCGCGCAACGTCATCATCAAAAAAGGCGAACACGGAGCCCTGCTGTTTGGCAGCGATGGACAGTTCTTCACCGCCGGCGCCTACCCGCTGCGTGAACTTCACGACCCAACCGGAGCCGGCGACTCTTTCATCGGTGGCATCGCCGGCCACCTCGACAGCCTCGGCCGTGACGAACTCGGCTTCGATGACCTCAAGAGCGCGATCGCTCACGGCACCATCGTCGCCGGATACACCTGCGAATCGTTCAGCACCAAAAGTCTCGAAACACTCACTCAGGACGACTTTCACAACCGCCTCGACGCATTTCGCGCCTTTTCCGCCTATCAGTAAACAGCCGGACCGGAGAGGCCCGCCTCAGATCATCAGATCACTCGAATCGCGGGTAACGCCGACGGCTCACAATTCCCCGCGATGCGTCTCGCGGGCCAACCAGACCGCGACCAGGGTGATCACGCACATGATCCCCAGGTAAATCGCCATCGGCAATGACGCACCGTCGTATTTGCCCAACAACCAGATGCAGATGAACGGGGCCAGGCCACCCGCCAACGGTGACGCCACCTGATAGCCCAGCGACGCCCCGGTGTAACGCACGCCCGTGCCGAACAACTCTGAAAAGAACGCCGCCTGAGGCGCATACATCAGCGAGTGCGCGACCAAACCAATGATCAGCGCCAACCAGATCAACCAGGTCTCGCGCGATTCAAGCATCAGGAAAAACGGCCAGGCAAAAATCAGCACCACCAGCGCCCCCGCAAGGTAAACCGGCCGGCGACCGACCCGGTCCGACAGCATCCCGAACAGCGGGATCACCACCAGCTGAACCGCCGAAGCGATCATGATACCAGTCAGAATCATCGGCTTTTCGAGGCCCAACCACTTCACCGCAAAGCTGATTGACACCACCGTGTAGATATAGAAGCAGGCATTTTCCGCAAAGCGCGCGCCCATCGCCAGCAGCACCTCGCGCCACTGGGTCCGCAGCACTTCAACGATTGGCAGGCTTTCTTGGTTCGCCGCCTGTTCAGCTGCCGACTGACGGGCCCGCTCCGCCTGAAGGCGTTCGAATACCGGACTCTCCATTACTTTTAAGCGAATAAACGTGCCTACCGCGAGCAACAATGCCCCCAGTAAAAACGGCACCCTCCAGCCCCAGGACAGGAACGCCTTTTCGTCCATAGTCGAAAATATCGCGAACACCCCCGTCGCCAAAAGCATTCCGACCGGCACCCCGGCCTGCACCCAACTCGCGTAGAACCCCCGGCGCCCCACCGTGCCGTGCTCAACCGCCATCAGCACCGCGCCCCCCCATTCGCCGCCAACGCCAAAGCCCTGCACCACGCGCAAGGTCACCAGCAAAATCGGCGCCCACACCCCGATCTGTGCATGTCCCGGCAGCAAGCCCATCAGAAAGGTCGCCAATCCCATCATCGTCAGCGTCGTCACCAACATCGCCTTGCGGCCGATACGATCACCGAAGTGCCCGAACACAATTCCACCCACCGGTCGCGCGAAGAACCCCACCGCGTACGTTGCCAGGGCCTTTAAGGTCCCGTCAAAATTCGAAGACTCCGGGAAAAACACCTGCGGAAATACCAGTGCGGCCGCCGTCCCATACAGAAAATAATCGTACCACTCGATCGTCGTCCCCACAAAGCTCGCCAGCACCACCCGCTTCACGCCCCCCTGCGACGCATCAGCATCGCTCCCCCCCGCGTCGCTATCGCTGCCATTTTCGCCGGCCCCGGACGTCGCCGGGTCCGTCGACCGCACATCATTGTTATCTTTATCGTTGCGGCCCTCAGTATTCACCCGCCCTTTCTGAAGCCTGCCCACTGAAGTGACAAGTCAGAACCAACCCACAAACCATACGGATCCAGGCCAAACGATGACAATGACGAATGACGCCATTTCGATCTAATAAGTTACGACTGCCTCCCCCCCCTCTGCACCGGCATTAGGCTTAGTATTACTGTTATCAGTGAGAACAACTCAAATAAAGGGACAGTCCCTTTATTGTAGACACGACGTGAATTGACCGTAATATTTAGGACTATGCGTCAGGCCCGGCTTCTGTTTGATCACGGTGGTTGCTATCACTGCATCTCCCGCGTCGTCGATAAGCGCTTCATCT
>CBDULB010000164.1:0-12433 GCA_965367965.1 uncultured bacterium
TGGTATCTTTTATGATTGATTCCAAATTGAATCGGCTCTTCAGCGAGATTCAGGAAAAATGGAGCCATTGACGCTTGCGACAGAAATCCATCCGCGCAGCGGACTGAAGTGATCCTAAATCGCCGCCGAACGAATGGCACCGCGATTGGTGCTACGGACCGTGGAACGGAACGTTGAAATAGAAATCATGGACATTCACCACGGCACAAATAGCGCCAAGGGTGACACCGTAGACCAGACAGAAGATCTGATTTCGATTCTGGAAACGCCGGGAGTGCGGTTTGAGAGGCAGGCGCAATTCGTGCGAATCGGCGGCTACACAAGACCTGGACAAGCGTGAGCCCTATCAAACCTCACCATATCCTATTTTACATGACATATATTGTGGGAAGTTATGAATTGAGGCTCCGGTCAGGGCGGTAATCGTTTAGATTTCCTTAGTATTCGGGCTTTCCGTAGGTTCCACGGGGAAAGTTTTAAAAACTTAAGCTTTCCTGGCGGCCGTATTTGTTTTTCGCACGACCCGTTCCCGGTCTGCGCGATCCGCCTACAACTCCATCACTTCCCGCAACTCCTCGTCGCTCAGGCCGTTCATCATCGGAACTTCGTCGTCGCCACCGATAGTTCCGCCAAAGGCTGCGCTCTTGCGTTGCTGAAGTTTTAAGATTTTTTCCTCTACGGTGCCGCGGCAAATTAATTTGTAACTGGTCACCGGACGCTCCTGACCGATCCGATGAGCCCGGTCCGTGGCCTGCGCTTCCACTGCCGGATTCCACCACGGGTCAAAATGAATCACCGTATCGGCCGCAGTCAGATTCAAACCGTAACCACCGGCCTTCAAACTGATCAGGAACACCGGCACGGATTCATCGGTTTGAAATCGGTTTACCTGCGCTGCGCGTTGTTTCGCACTGCACGAGCCGTCCAGATAAGCGTAGCCACAATCCACCTTGGACAGCTCATCGCCGATCAACTTGAGCATCGATACGAACTGACTGAATACCAGCACGCGGTGACCGCCTTCGCGAGCCTCGTGAAGCGTCTCGAGCAGCAAATCGAGTTTGGCTGAGCCGATTTCAGCCAGACCGGAATCTTCCGCTGAGCCTGCAGTCGCCGCATCCTTAGCCTGTTTGCCCGCACCCGATTCCAGCAAGCGAGGATCGCAGCACACCTGGCGCAACCTGAGCAACGTCGTCAGTACGGCCATGCGCGCCTGGCCGGCGCCGCCCCCGGATTTGCCGAGTGCCTGGCGCACGGTTTCCCGTGAGCTGTCGACGAGTTGCGCATACAGCCCCTTTTGCGCCGACGTCAGGTCACAGAACAGCACCTGCTCGATTTTATCCGGCAATTCGCGCACCACATTGCGTTTGGTGCGGCGCAGCAGATGCGGCTGCACGCGGCGTTTCAGCCGGGCCATAATTTCCGGTGATGGACGCTCGCTGCCGAGCGCAGCTTCGTAGCGCTGTTTGAATTCTTCACGACCACCGAGACAGCCCGGCACGACGAAATCAAGGATCGACCACAGATCGCGCACCGAGTTCTCGACCGGTGTCCCGGTCAGCGCCACGCGACCAGCGGCATTGATCTTTCGCACTGAGCGCGCCGCCTGCGTTTTGGGAGTGCGTATGTAACTTGCCTCGTCGAGGACCATCAGGCCAAATCCACAGCCCAGCGCTGACAGCGCATCAGTGTCCCGCGCCAGCACGCCGTAACTGGTGATCACCAGATCCGCCGATGCCACTTTGCGAAACAGCTGTTTGCGCTGCGAGCCGTGCAGAACAATAACCTCCAACTCAGACGTGAATTTCTTCGCCTCAGCCGCCCAGTTGGAAAGCAACGAAGTGGGTGCGACCACCAGTGCCGGCCGACCGGAAAACTCCTCACCGCCCAGCTGCCGCAGCGCATGGATCGCCGCCAACGTTTGAACTGTCTTACCGAGACCCATTTCATCTGCCAAAACCGCACCGTGAATGCCGCCGCTGAGCAATCGACGGCAAAGCCACTCGACACCAGCACTCTGATACTCCCTTAAAACATCAATCAAATCACCAACTGACTCATTAATAGTCAGTTGAGTGGTATTTTTACATTCCTTATCAGCGTCAACACTGGCCTCCAGGTACTCGCGATGATGCGCGGCAATGCGGAAAAATCCGGGCCGAATCTGCTTGGCGTCGACATCCTGCAGAACCTCAGTCCATTCGTTGACCGCATCGGTGTCGATTACCCCGATCGCCGCATCGTCCATTCCCCGCCCGTTACCTGATCGCCCGGACAGCGATACCTCGCGGCGACCTGAAACCATCAGTTTTCGAATTTCGCTCTCGGACAAACTGACTCCGGAGGCACTTTCGAAAGCGAACTGACATTCGAACCATGAGTCGCCGGCTGCCTGCACTTCGATTTTCGGACTGAATCGTTCCAATCCGCGCGTCACGTGCACCAGCCGCTCGCCGAGACTGACTTCGACATCACCCCGCTCATACCAATCAGGCAAGGCACTGCCGAAAAATGCCATCACCGGTGCACGACCGTGCAGCACCCAGCGGCCACGATCATCGGCCGCCTTGAAGCCACTTGCCTGCAGCAGTTCCAGTGTCGCTGCCTCCAAGGGCATGTTGCGCTGCCAATAAAGCCCCCACTGCGCGGCGTCGGCGATGGGAAACGCCTGCACCGACCGACCGTCTGTGTCCGTGTCGAGGCCGGCCGCCAATCGCAGCGGCTCGCTCGACGTTGCATACAGCACCACCAGTTGGGCGGTCAGCGAATTCAGCGAACCCTCGAGCGAAAGCTCAAAGGTCGGTGTCGCGGTGGTCAGCCTGAGCGGCACCCCGAGCGGTTCCGGATCGAGCACGAACTGCTCATTGAGCGCTTCGAGATTTTCGATCACCGCGCGTAGCGGCCATGCGACCGCGTCGCCGTCGCCATGGCGGTCACGACTCGCCAGAGCCGACGCCATCAGCCCGCCAAGATCTCCGCGACTTGAATTGATCGCCGTGAAAGCCCGCGTCGCAGCGTCGAAGATCCAGGCCTGACGATGCCCTCCACTGTCCTCAGCGGAAAGCAGCGTCGCGGCCGGATTTTCGCCTAATTCCTGACCGAGATCGATTCGCAGGGCGACATTAACATCGTCGACGCTCGCCTCGTCTTCGCCATCCACTTCCTCCAGCCACTCGATGCGCAACGGTGGCCGAATCGGCTCGCTTACGACCCTCGCCACCTGCTCAGTACCGATATGCAACCAAGGGTAATCCCGCAGCGCCGCCAGAAAATCCATTGCCTGGCCGCGATCGAGCACCAGAAACGGCGGCGGCGATGCCGGATCGGCGCCATTTTTCGCCAGCCACGCCGAAAAGCGCGCGCCGGCTGCGAGCGTCTCGGTATTCAAGCACGGATCGTCCACCGCCAACTCAACGGTGCTCAATCGTATGGGAAATTTACCTTTTTCCCATATTTTTATAAAATCCTTCTCAATATGAACACTGGCAACTTTTAACGGAGAACTGGAACCCATGCGCCGTCCCTTGCCAGCAGCCCGATCGGCCTCAACTCCCGGGGCTGCCGAGGCATTCTGTGGCGCATTCACGCTGGCTGTCCCGCCATTCGCCTCAAGGTCCATCCACGCGAACGCCACCGCGATCGAGTGCTCACACATTGCCCCCTCGCGCCGGGCACGCGGACACTTGCAGAGGTTGTCGACATCAGTCGGCGCATTGATCTTCAAACCGGCCACCTGTTGGCGCTGACCTGAACGCAGTACCCCGCGAAGCAGCCCCTTTTCGTAGCTGCACCCGGAGACCGCGCCAGCGCGAAACAGCTGCCGCCCCGCCTTAAATGCAGGAAAACCGGCGGTATCCATCAACCATCGTTCAGTGATCTTCATAGGTGCTGGTGCGGCGCTGAACAGACAGGCTTCTTCACTGACGCCTGCGGTAGCGTGGCCTGTCCGGTTTGTAAAGTGACCAGAAGGATGGCCTGCCCGCCCTGAACAAAAACCGCGGCTGATCTACTACCGAAAAGTTTACAAAATTTTCAATTATGCGCTTGAGTTTTTAAACAAATCTTATTATTGATCATTGCGTAGCAATTCGTTGAATTTGCCCCCATTTTTCTGATCACGACCGCCTACCGTCTTCATGCTTAGTCATTGTCGATTGGCGCTGAAGTCGGTCACCGTTTGCTGCCCGCTCCATTTTCTGATAATCTTAAATATGTCGCACCGAAAGACTGCCCTCGCCCTCGCATTCAGCGCTGCTGTATTGCTCTCCCATCCTTCCGATGCCGATGCTATTTTCGGTTTCGGCAATAAAGACAAGACCGTGCTCAGCGCCGATGATCTGGCCTCCCAGGAAGTTGCCGGGCAAAAAATGATCTCCAATATCCGCGCCCGGGAAGGCTCGTTGAGTTCACGAAAACAGCGTGGCATGTATAAAGACGTGGTCAAAAACTACCCTCGCACTGAGAGCGCGGGCGAAGCGCAATTCAAGATCGGTGAGCTTCGTGAGAACGATGGCGACCTAAAGAAGGCCTTTCAGGAATATCAGACCTTCATCACCGAACATCCCAAGAACCCCCGCTTTGGTGAAGCGGTCAAAAGACAATACGAAATCGCCAAGGCACTGATGGAGAGTCCTAAGAAAGGCTTTCTGGGTATCGGCGCTGCGATTCAGCCGTCGAAGCTGATCGAAATGTTCGAGCAGATCAGCTCGAATGCGCCGTTCAGCGAGTATGCTCCCCTGTCGATGTTCAACATCGGCCTGGTCAACCGCACCCAGAACAATTTCGATGCTGCGATCGATGCTTTCGACGCCGTGGTTGAAGAATATCCTAACAGCCATCTTCACTCCAAAGCGATGTTGCAGAAATTTGAGATGCTCGGCAGCGTCGCTGAGAATTCTAACAATCCGCAAAATGTTCGCGCTCAACGTGAAGCCGGTCAGGACGCGCTCAATCAACTCAGCGGTGAGCAGGCGGCTGAAATTCGCGCCGAGATGGGCAAGCTTGAGGACAAACAGAATGAGAAGGATTTCAACATTGCCCGCTTTTACGAAAAGCAGGGCAATCTCAAGTCGGCCGTCGTTTATTACCGCGAGGTGACCAGTCGGCCGAGCACGTCTGAGTATTATCCTCTGGCCAAAGAACGTCTCGATCAGCTGCTCGCCGCCGACCCGTCGCTGGCAGTTGCGCCACCTCGTCGAGCTGCCCCGGCACCGGCACCTGCTGCCGACGATCTGCCGACCCCGAACACGACTGCATCGCAGCCTGCTCCAGCCGCGCCGTCCGCACCCAGTGTCAAAGATCGCGCAGACTACCTCGGCCCACCGGTTCCGGCGGTGCCGAACTCGAAGCCTGCGATGCGCACCTCGGCAGACGACGTCGTTCCAATTCCGTAGGGCGCTTCTGAATTACGGTTCGACGCGGTGAAACACCGGCGCGTCGAAAACGCTCAGATCATCCTGCACCCAGTCGCTCTTCAGCTCCGGGTGCTGATCGAAAGGCTCAAGCGTCAGCCGCACCTTGGCCCCCACTTTACCGACCGAACCTACCGGTTTGCGGTCGAGAATGGCCCACTCGGTGACCACGATCTGCTTTTCTGACGGCGCCGTGCCATCGATGACCTTGTCGATCCGGTAGAGATTGCGGACGATGCTGCGTCGATACGAGCCAATTTCCTTAATCCCGGGAATTCTCGACGCCTCGATCAATTGAGCGTCAACCACGAGTCGATCGGCCGGGCTGCGATCGATCAGGCGCTTTGTAAACTGGCTGTGGTGCAGCGCGGCTTCTTCATCAGACAGATAGCGAGTGTAGATGGCAACGCCTTCGATCTCACCAGCCCAGTTTCGACCGCCGTCGACTTCATCGCCGAAGACCAGGCTATGTCCGGTCCAGTAATTAAAGCTACCCTGGATCGAATCGGTGGACAGGCTCAGCTTGCCGTCGATGAATGCCTCGAGTTTGCCATCCCGGTAGCGAATCAAAACGTGGGTCGACCGGCCCGGTTCGATCTTTCCTAACTTCACTTCATCGGTCGCCCCGTTTTCACTGGTGCCCGGCGTGCGCAATCGAAACACCAGTTGCTCATCTTCCTGGCCGAGCATGAAGTTACTGGAGTTCGGTCCCGACGAGAAACTGATGATCCGTGCCGGACCATTTTGATCCGAAGAGGCAGTTAGTAATGTTGCTTCGATGGAGAGTTCGTCGCTTTTTCGCGCCGCCACCAATAACTCGTCGGCAATCCGGTCCGCCTCAAACGCACCGTTTCGCAAATCCATGCCAAAGTGCCGCGTGAAGCGAGCCGCGCCACGCAGCTCGCCGCTGCAAATACGCACTAGGCTCCCCTGCCCGTCGACAATCTGATTCTCGGCATTGTTGTTTTCCCAAAGATACTGCAAGCCGTCTTGCACTAAGGGCCATGCCATGTCTGCGGAAAGTTTTAGCTCCGGCCTGGCGGGAATCGGCGCCTGCGGAGCGATCGGTGTCGAGTCCACTGCCGCCTTTTGCGACGGATCCGGTTCAATCCATGCAGCACCGTAGTAGTCGGCAAGCTTGTTCTTGGTGACCCTCACCCATTTTTCGACCCGGCTGAAGTTAGCGTCGAATCGTCCCACGTAGAGTTCGGAACGCCAATTGCGTTCCGGGCCGGTGACGGTCAGAAATCGAGGGTCGGAACTCCAGCGCGGATGATAGACCTTTTTACCGGCCATCTTGTCCATGGTATTGAGCTGCACCATGCGTGGCTTGGTTTGACCGTGATCGAACATGGCCAGTTCGACGTGATTCCCCATGAAGTGAAAAAAACGATAACTGTTGTCCGGAGCGATTGACGTCCAACATCCGTTGCCAAGCAGCTTGAACGATTTCTTACTCATATCGGCGATGCCGCACTTCGGCCACGGGAAGGCATCCGCAGCGTACTTGCCATCCGCCGAAAGGCGAAACCAGGGAACCGTGCCGTTACCGATCGGCGAGCGATCCCACACCGTCTCGACCACGTCGGGACGATCCAGTTGCCGGCGAACCATCGGGCCATTGGCGTTGCCGACGCTGCTGCGGATATAGACCCAGTCGATGCCGGTTCGCGGATCACGCCAGGTATCACTGGCAAAGCCCTTGGCAAATTTTCGATGATCGCTACCATCCCAGTTGGCGATGTAGCAGTAACCTTCTTTCTGATTGGTATAAATAATCCGTTCACCGGACGGAGTCAGCAGCGGCTTCGAGTAGCCGCTTTTGTCTTCGAAGATCAGCCGCTCCCCCTTGTCGTCGCCGGTGTCGAGCCCGTAAAGCAATGTCGAGCGTCCGTTGGTGACCATCAGATCCCCTGAATCGTCAACCTGTGCCCAGACGAGGCGGACCCGTCGACCGCCGGTCAACTTCAAGAGTTCGCGGCTGACATCATCACTGACCTTGGCGAGCGCCGGCGGAAGTTCGACCGGCTTCGCGGTCGGGATATTCATTTTCTGACCGGTTGAGCTGACAGACTTTGACTGCGCCTTCGATACGATCGCTACCGGTTTGGCTTCGTTCAGCCTGGCGAAGCGCTCGGGCGAGAGAATTTCGACAGCCGCTTCGAACACGTCGTTGCCAGCCGCTTTAAGGCACTCAATCTGCAGACCGTTGCCATCAGTGACCGCTACCGGAATGTCGCGCACGATAACCCGATTACTGTGCTTGCCGGCCTCGTCGTAAATCGAAAAGTCATCGATAACCGTCCTGCCTTCGATACGATACTGCATTGCCCGGTCATCACTGCGAAAGCCGTCAGTGAAATGCAAACGGACGACGTAATCGCCGTCAGGCAGGTCGGAAAAATCGTAGCGGTGATCGGTGTGCCTGACCGACTGGTAGACGGTGTTCTCTGCAGGTGCCGCGACACCGGAAACATCGTGCTCACCGGGAAACGGAAAGCCCTTACCGCCTTTGGCAAATTTCGAATCGGACTGCCAGTCACCGACCGTGGGGCCGCCGGCGTTGATTTTTAAATGGGTGTCCGCAGCGAATGCGCATGGTGCCACGCAGGCTAACAGGACGGACAGAGACAGGGGGATGAAGACGGGGAGGCTTCGGCAGGAAGTCATACCTGTTCCGACGCCCGAAATCGCAGGCCGTTCAAGGGAAATCCCGAAGCCACGATGACAATGCCGTCATGCCCGCGTCAGCAAAACTGGCTGCGACGGGATTGCGCCTTGATCGCTTGCGTCGCGATCCGCTACCTTTTTACCATGAAACGTCGTCGCTTTGTTCAGTCCGTCGCCGCTGCCGGCAGTCTTCCGCTTTTCAACATTTCCGGCACCAAAGCCTCCGGACAGATCATCGGCGCCAATGAGCGCATCAACATCGGAGTCTGTGGTATCAGAGGTCGGGGCAGCTCTCACCTCGGCGGTTGGATCGACGCGGACAATGTGACCGTGACGACACTGGTCGACATCGATCAGACGCAGTTTGAGCCGCGTCAGCGTCAACTGCGCGACAAAAATCAGCCTGAAGCGGCGCACACTCACGACGACATCCGGAGGGCGCTCGATGACAAGGATCTCGATGCGATCTCAATCGCAACCTGCAATCACACGCATGCCCTCAACACCGTCTGGGCGTGCCAGGCCGGTAAGGATGTTTACGTCGAAAAGCCGATGTCACACAATGTCTGGGAAGGTCGCAAATGCATCGAAGCGGCACGTAAATACGGGCGCATGGTGCAACACGGCACGCAGCAGCGCTCCAGTCAGGGGCGGGCCAACGAAATTGCGGCGGTAAAATCCGGCAAATACGGCAAGCTGCTCGTCTCGAAGGGCTACTGCTGCAAGCCTCGCTGGAGCATCGGTTACAAAGAACCAGGCGCGCCGCCGGCCCATCTGAATTTCGACGTGTGGCTGGGGCCGGCGCCGGAACAGCCCTATCACGCCAATCTCGTACACTACAACTGGCATTGGTTTTGGGATTTTGGCAACGGCGATACCGGCAATCAAGGCGTTCACGAAATGGACGTCGCTCGCTGGGCGATCGATGGCGCAACGATGCCGAATCAGGTCTGGAGTCTCGGTGGTAGACTGGGATACGACGACCAGGGCGAAACACCGAACATGCAGCTCTCCGGCTATCAGTATGGCGACGTGCTGTTGCTGTTCGAAACCCGCGGGCTGGTGCACGACAAGGACGACTACAAAAAGGCAGGTTTCGGTCGTCAGGTCAGTAACGAATATTACACCACCGAAGGGGCGATACGCGGCAACAAATTTTATGCGGATGGCAAGGGTGAAGGCGAAGCGGTGTCCGGTGGCGAACCGGAGCAGGTCACGCCCGGAGGAGCATTCGGTTCGTTCATCGCCGCCTGTCGATCACGCGACATCGCCGACCTCAACGCCGACGTCGAACACGGTCACTACTCGAGTGCGCTGTGCCATCTGGGCAACATTGCGCAACGGGTCGGCAAGCCGGCCTCGTTCGGCGACGGCACGCCAAAATCGGTGACCGGTGACAACCGCCAGAGTGTCGAGGCGTTTGCAAAAATCAAAGCCAACCTCGAGTTCGCCGGCGTTGACCTCGATGCGACAAAATACCAGCTCAGCTCCGTGCTCGATTTCGATCCCGCCAGCGAACGCTTCACCAACAGCGACGCTGCCAACGCATTGCTGTCGCGCAAATATCGCGAGCCCTATGTCATCCCGGAGGCGGTGTAGGGCCGGGCTCACCCAACGGCGAAATTTTGACAAACTCTGCGACGCGCGTCGCGCGTTTCTTGAGCCGTTCGCCAGTTCAATACCTCCTCACCACTCTACTCGCCCAACGAATCAAACTTGCGCCGCAACTTGTCAGTCAGGCGTTCGCGCAGCCCTGCACGGGAAATTTTTGCAACCACCGCGTTGAGGAAACCAAAGGTGATCATGCGCCGTGCCTGCTCAGGTTTGATACCGCGGGCACGCAGATAAAACACTTCTTCGTCGCTGATCTGCCCGGACGTGGAGCCGTGGCTGCACTTCACCTGATCCGCATTGATCTCGAGACCCGGCATGGCGTTGGCTTCCGCCTCTTCGCTGCCGATCAGATTATTACAGGTCTGGAAGGCGTCGGTGTGGTGAGCTGTCTCACCAACCATGATCAGCCCTGAGAAAATAGTCCGCGCCCGGTCGTAGAGCGCATTCTTGTAAAGTAAATCGCTGGTGGTGTGCTCGGCTTCATGCAGCTGCAAGGTGCGCAGATCGTACTCCTCATCCCCGGTAGCCAGGTTCACCGCGAGCATGTCACTGTTCCCGCCCGGGGCCATCAAACGACTGGTGCTTTCGTCGCGCGCCCAGCGGCCGCCGAGATTAACGACACAGCGGCTGGCGTTGCCGTCGCGACCAACCCGGGTTGAGTTCAGTTGAAAGTGCCGCGAATTCGCATTCCACTCCTGCACTGCCGTGTACTGAATCTCCGAACCATCGCCGACGACCAGGTCGCTGACGCCGATCGCGACGGTATCATCCGTGTCATTGGCGGATTGGAAATAGTCTACCACGTTAACCGATGCATTGTCGCCGGTAACGATGAGCGTGTGCGGAAAGATCACCGATTCGCCACCACTCGCCGAGTGGAAAACTTCAACAGGTCCTTCGATGGATACACCCTTCGGAACGTAGAGAAATACACCACTGAGGTCCGCCGCGCCGTGCAGAGCGGCAAATTTTCCGCCACCGAGCCGCGCTTCATCGCGCATGAAATGTTCGCGCAGCAATTCGCCGTGTTCGACCAATGCCTCGGCAATCGGCATGGCGATGACGCCGTCAGCCAATCCATCGGTCTCGCTTGAGATCAATTGCTGATTGTGGA
This sequence comes from uncultured bacterium, assembly GCA_965367965.1. GTDB lineage: Bacteria > Verrucomicrobiota > Verrucomicrobiia > Verrucomicrobiales > DEV007 > JBBKXR01. The sequence continues at coordinate 10,810 of CBDULB010000164.1, forward strand.
AAACAAATCGCCCCGCCGGTTCCGCTGAACCCACTGATCGGGCCTGAAGATCGTCGACTAAGGCGCTATCCGCATCGGCAAGTTTCCAGGCCGGAACCAGTCCTTCGAATCGAGCCAGCTTGAGGTTGGCAAAGCGCCAATTCTGGTCCTTGCGACCTGGATCGGCGGCGGCCAGAAAATCCCGCCACGAGCGGCTCTGGAATTCCCGGTACCAGTCCGGTAAGCTATCGTGTTCAACGCCGGGTTCACGGCGCGGCGAGGCACTCATCCACGAGAGTGATTCAGGGTCGATCGAGGGTTCCAATTTGGCAACAGTCTTAGACATGGTGACGGGGTAACTAAGCGAAAAACAAGGGTGTTATTTTGGCGGCAAGCGGCGTCAGCCGACCGATCCTTCCATCTCAAGATCGATGAGTCGTTTCAGTTCGACGCTGTACTCCATCGGAAACTCGCGCACCAGATCGTTGACGAAGCCATTGACGCTGAGGCTCATCGCAGCGGCTTCACTGAGACCGCGCTGCTTCATATAAAAGATCTGATCTTCGCTGACCTGGCTGACCGAAGCCTCGTGCTGCGTGGCATGCTGGTTGCCGCGCACCGTGATCGCCGGATAGGTGTCGGTGCGACTGTGACTGTTGATCAGCAGGGCATCACATTCGGTGTTGTTTTTGCAGCCTTTGAGGTGCTTGGGAATGTGCACCTGACCGCGATAGGTCGAGCGGCCTTCACCGACACTGATCGATTTGGAAACCACGTTCGACGTCGTCTCATCCGCCGCGTGAATCATTTTGGCACCGGTATCCTGATGCTGACCGTCGTTCGCCAGCGCAATTGAAATCACCTCACCACGCGCCTTGCGGCCCTTCATGATCACACCCGGGTACTTCATCGTCAGACGCGAACCGATGTTGCAATCGATCCAGCGGATCTCGGCGTTCTCGTGAGCGATACCGCGCTTGGTCACCAGATTAAAAACGTTGGCACTCCAGTTCTGCACAGTGATGTACTGAATCTTGGCGTCCTTCATTGCCACCAGCTCGACCACGGCGCTGTGCAGCGTGGTGGTCTCAAACTTCGGTGCGGTGCAACCTTCCATGTAGGTCACTTCAGCTCCTTCGTCGACAATGATCAGAGTGCGCTCAAACTGACCGAAGTTCTCGGCATTGATGCGGAAATAAGCCTGCAGCGGATGACTCACCTTCACGCCCGGCGGAACATAGATGAAGCTGCCGCCGGAAAACACCGCACTGTTGAGCGCGGAAAACTTGTTGTCGCCGGTCGGAATGACTTTGCCGAACCACTTGCGGAAGATCTCCGGATGTTCGCGCAGCCCCTCGGTGCTGTTAACGAAAATCACCCCCTCTTTCTCGAGCGACTCCTTAACATTGGAGTACGCCGCCTCGCTGTCGAACTGCGCTTCGACGCCGGCCAGAAACTTGCGTTCCTTTTCCGGGATACCGAGCCGTTCGAAAGTCTCCTTCACGTCGTCGGGCACGTCATCCCAACTGCGGGTCGGCTGGACCCCTTTCGACAGATAATAGCGAATCTCGTCAAACTTAATGTTCTCCAAATCCTTGCTCGCCCAGTGGGTCGGCATCGGCTTGTCCTGGAAGATCTTGAGCGC
>CBDULB010000165.1:0-12234 GCA_965367965.1 uncultured bacterium
CGAGCAACTTCAACGGTTGCAGAGCGCGGTGATGAGCGGCGATGGCCTGGGTGAGATCCATTTCCTTTTGCCGCACCTGCTCCGCTGAGCTGAGATTTTTCTCGGCAAGTTTGCGTTCCTGACTGGCAGCGGCGACCGCAAAGGTCATCGCATCTTCGGCCGCCACGTAGGTGGAAACCATTTCTGCGAGCGTGGCACTCTGCAGTCGACACAGAACATCCCCCTCTTTCACCGTCGCTCCCAGGCTGAGAGGATCACTCATCACCATGCCATCGATTCGTGGCGTGACCTCGACGACGCGCTTTTCGTTGAGCTTGACGGATCCCGCTGCCAGCACTTCGCGCTGCACGATTTTCTTTTCTACCGTCGCGAACTCCAGTTGCAGGTTGGCGATGGCAGCCGGCTCGAGAGTGAAAGTCGGACGGTCCTCTGCCCGGATGGCGGGCAGGTTCAATAACAGGAAACCGGCAGCGAGGGCAAACGGGATGAATGGCGATGAAGTTTTCATGGCAAGCAAGTGGCTGAGAATGGAACGGGGATTGGGTTATTAGAGTTTACGACCGGTGAGCGCCTCGATATCGACCCGGGCCGAATGGTACTTCGCCAGTGCGTCGAGCTTCTGCTTCTTCACGGCGATGAGAGATCGTCGCGCTTCGAGAAGCTCGAGGTATTGGATTCGACCGAGCGCAAAGCCTTCGCTGAGGGTGCTGTGGTGAGTTTCGGCAGCTGATAACATTTCGCCGGAGACGAGCTGGTATTCCGCCTTCGCCGCATGCAGGCGCGTATTGGCATCGGCGATGCGCAGCACGATTTGGGTGCGCGCCTGAGACACCAGAGCTTCACTTCTCTCGATACCAGCGCGCGCTTCGGCGATACCGCCCTCGTTGTTACTGAACAGGGGCAATGGCAGCGATACGCTCAGCACCACCGCGTTGTCATCGATGGAACTGTCCCGCCGATAACCAAGACCAACCGTTAGATCGGGAAGACGCTTTTTCTCCTCAAGGCTGAGCTCTGCGGTGGCGACAACGATCCCGGCATTGCCGAGCGCAACCGCGGGATGCTCGCTGACACTCGCGTTGAGAGATGTGATGTCAGGAATGCTGCCTGCAGGTGCAGAAAGCGAGCCGCTGACACGGCTGAAATCAGGGGTCGAGTCGGACCACATCGCACTGAGTTGCTGACGGGCCAACCTGGACTTCTGAGCCGCCGCCTGATAGGCCAGTTCGGCTTCGTTCTTACCCAACAGTGCCTGCCCGGAATCAACTGCCGACCCGCGACCTCCTTCGATTTGTTGCACGATTGCGGCGTGGGCGTCGCTGGCGATTCTGCGATTGGCAGCAGCATTTGCCTGTTCGCTTTGAGCGGCAAGAACTTCAACGTAGCGTTTACCGGTGGCAGCGATCAGCTCGCGGCGGGCGAGATCGTAGCGAAGATCCCGGGTCACCAGTTCAGCTTTGGCAACCTCGCCGCGCAGTTGCCGTTTGTGGCCGGTTTCGATCAGCTGACTGACTCCGACATTGTAGACAGCACTGTCGACGTTCTGATAAGGCCCGGTGCCGAGCACATCTTCAACTTCGGTTTCCAGTTCAGGGTTGGGCTTTTCTAATGCCGAAATAACGCGTGCTTCAGCGGCGCGTTTTTCGGCGTCAAAGACCGCCATCGAGGGATGTTTTTCCAGCGCCCGGGCGACGGCGACTGCGAGGGTCAGGGTTTCGTCAGCGGACGCGTTCAGGCAGGGCGCTGAAAACAGCACCACACCCAGCAAAATTGGGAGGTAAAATGGGGTAACTCGGTTCATAGTCTGGGGAAGTTTGGTTGATGCATTGCAGTGAGCCCGGGGGGGAATGAGGGTTCGTTAAAGATGGCCGGAGATTTGCCGCCGATTAAAATGCAACGACGATGCGCCGTCAGGGCACGGTGCAGCCGGAAGGGTGCGCACAGGCACGCGGCGATTCCCGATACTCGATCGTCAGCGCTGCGTGAGCGGACGAGAGTTAGCCGGAGATTTCAAACCTCCTGACACGATGACTCAAGCGTCCGCGAAATGCGCGACGCGAGTCAGATACGATAGACGCCCGAATAGGGCGCAAGCGACCAGACCGGACTTCCCGGCGGTGGTCCACGCGAATAAAGACCGGCACTGCATTCGCGACTGCCCACCTTCAGACTCGGCACGTTAACCGCCGACAACATCAGATCAAAATGATCGATGCCGATCGAACCGCACATGTCCGGTTCGGCAGTCTTGCTGACATGGTCATCGCAGTGGCAGATCGGAGCAACATAGCTCACTGCTGCGGTCACCTGAGCGACAGGCTCTGGTCCAGTTGCCATCGCGTTACCGTGAATGTCGCAACCAAAGGCAGACAAAAGCTGGCAAATACATGCCGGCAGGACCAAATAAAGGCTCACGTAAATCGCGGCGATGGACTTGAGTGCGATCAAGATGACCCTCTATTCGCATGAGCCCAGTACACTGTCAAATGACAGCGCAGTAATGGTGTATATGCGCCATCCCGTTACCGACTTGCTGAGAATAGCTCGCAATAGCAACTAGCAAACTTTACCCCGTTCACTGGATAGCAGGGTGAATTTCCGAGCGTCGATAAACCAGATTCAGACAGGCTGGCAGCACCAGCAAATCATTGAGCAATGCGAACCACATCGTCAGACCGGACAAAAGTGCAAAGTGAACTGTGGGCTGAAAGCTTCCGAATATCGCCACCCAGAAACCGACCGACAGGGCCAGCGTCGTTGCCGTCAATGCGAAGCCGGTAACCCGCGTCGTGGTTCTCAGGGCATCACTGACATTGCCACTATATACTTTTCGGAAAGCCGCCAGATAGTGAATGGTATCATCGACGGCAACGCCGATCACGACACTGGCAATCATCGCGGTACCGATGCTCAGTTCGATACCGGCAAAGCCCATCACTGCTGCCATCATCAGCAGCGGAATGACATTGGGAATGATCGCCATCAGCATCATCAGAAACGAACGGAACACCACTCCGATCGCGATCAGGATAAGAGCAATGGCGATAGCAAAGCTGGTGATTTGGGTGCCGACGATGAGGTTCGATTCGGAGATGACCCGATAAAAATCTCCGGCCTCCCGCAACGTGAACTCGTCACCCAGCGTGTCCGCCGCCGCTTCACGGATTTCGTCGACGAGTTGCGCTCCGCGGGCACTTCCGATCGCGTGACAGCGCAACGTGATTCGGAAAGTATCCTGGTCTGCATTGAGAAAGTCAGTCAGCTCAAACAATGCCCCGCTAACCTGAGACGAACTCTGCGAAGTAAAACCTGAAAACTGAGCTGCCGCCAGTTCCCCGGCAGCGCTCATGATGTGAGTGACGTAGTTGAGACTGCCGATCTCTTCCTGAAATTTCTGAATGGTTTCAATCTGTTCAAAATCGTTAATCGGTCCGCCGTCACTGCGCTGTAGAAGCAGTTCGATCGTGTTAACCCCGGTAAGATGCTCATCGATGAAGCGGGTATCCTGCGAGAGCCGGGAATCGCTACCGATATAGCTCAGCAGATCGGTATTCTGATGCACTCTGCGCACTCCGAAAACGCTCACTACCGTAACCGCAATCATCGCTACCACTATCAAGCCCGAGCGTTTAACCGATAGACGCCACACTCCATCAAGCAGGCGTGGCAGGAACCCTACGGGCACCTGATCGGGAGATTCTTTATGCACCCCGCTTGCGATCGAATGCGGGGACTTTACAAAACTCAGGCCGACTGCCAGCCCTGAAATGCCGAGCCCATAAGCAAGCGCCACGCCAAGCGCGGCGAACAACCCGAACTGCCTGACCGCCGGAGTTTCACTGGCCAGCAAACTGAGAAACCCGGCCGCCGTCGTCAACGAGGCAAACAAGCACGGTCGCCACAGGCTGTTGACCGCAGCCGCGATCCGCTCGAAGCGATCAGACTCATCAGAGTGAAGCCACTCGATGTAAACGTGAATCGTGGTCGCGATGGCCAACGTCATGATCACCGGCTGCAGCAGCGAAGTAATCATATTCAGAGAAAAACCTGACAGTGCCAGAATGCCAAGCGTCCAGCATATTGTGATCGCAGCCACCAGCAGCGGAATCACCAAGCCGGAAAGACGCCGGGTGATCAGCATCAGCACACAGCCCAGAACGAGAAATGAAACTGGAGCAAAAAATCGCTGATCGGCGCGAATCAAACGATTGGTCTCGTCTTTCTGCACCGACAGGCCACTGACAAACGTTTTCACTCCATCGACCGCCAGACGGTTGGCGGTTGTGCGAATCTCGTTGATCGCCGCCGTCAGTGAGTCGCCTTCGTCGTCGAAGTCGATGAGCGTAATTTGAAGTCCGCAGGTCTTGCGGTCTTCCGAGATCAACAAGCCCTCCAGCATCGGCGCCACTTTGAAGTCGTTGTCAGCAAGACTTGTCACCCGACTGACACTGTCGATCGAGGTAAAGTCAGCGACCATCTTCTCAATCAATTGCTCGCCCTCATCATCGAGAAATCCGATTTCCCGATGAGCGGCGACCAACAGGGTGTCGCCCGAAGGAAACAGCCTCTCGAGCTCTTCCTCGATGAGCATCTGCCCCGCGTTATCGGCGTCCATCGAACGATTGTCCTGCTCGACCCTCAGTTCAAAAAGGCATTGATAGCCAAACAACGCCGTCAGTAAAACGACGAGAACGAGATAAAGGTATCGCCAGCGCTGAAGAAAAAGTGACATCGAAAAGCGAAAAGAGCGGCACCGAAGGTGGCGCTGTCCACGGCCTTGTCGACGCAATTTTTCAGGCGGGAGTTCAAACCCTGCCCGAATCAACTTCGTCAGTTCAATGTTCAGGCAGCGCGTTGTGCTCGATCTTCAGGCCGCGCAGCCGTCCCTGAAAAGCATTGCCCTTCCATCCCGCCCCGAACACGGTGAAGCCGATATTGCTCGCCGGTTGGGTCAGCGGGTGGGACTCGGACCTTTCGTCAACCGACAAGCGAATGGTCTCGAAATCGCAGCGAACCTCAACCTTCGACCACACCCCGGGAGGAACGGCCAGTTCAGTTTTCCAGCGATGCGAGTTCCATTCGGCATCGCGAAACGAGGCGAGCAGCTTGCCTTCCTCAATCTGCAGTGCCAAACCGTACTGCCGGGCCACAGTGCCATTGATCATCAGGTACTGGTCGTCCGCCGATTTCGGTTTCACCTCGACGCCAAGCGTGAACGCTCCACGTGACGGGATCGCTTCGCGTGGTAGCTCCAGATAGGTTCCCCTGCCGTCAAATTCGAGACAGGCCGTTCCATCTTCGTCGATCCAGGCCGGATCAGATCGTTTCACCGGGACCGGATAGGTATCACCGAACAAACCGTTGATGGTGCCGCGTCCGGTGGTGGTGTTTGAAAATCCACCCAGCGTCGCCCGGAACGGACGGCCGGCATCCGTCATCAGCACCGCTCCATGGTCCGGGTTGAACCGATAGTGCAACAACGGAACCCGCGCAGCGTTCACTTCGACATCGACCGGCTGCTGCGTCGCTTCGGAAAAGATACGCAGCCCGGTGGCGCGATCCGTTTCGAGTCGGGACAAGGTCAGTGGCCGCGAGCGATAGGTTTTTCCCGACACGCTGGTCAGCCGGAGATGAAACTGTTCAGTGGCGATCTCCGGCCGAATGCCGACATCGAACGAGGCTTCACCGAGCTGCATCGTGTCCGGCATATCGAACTGGCGGTGACAGGTTCTGACCGACAGATGTATCCCGCCGTCGAAACCTCGCGCGACGATCTGTTTTTCGACCACCTCCTGCAATGGAATGCTGAAGCTTTGCTTGTCGAAAGCGAACTGCAATTCTCCACCCGGCAAATCGCTCTTCGGGATCGCCAGATAAATCTGACGCTGATGCACTGAAACCGGTGCAATCAGATTCACCTTGTGCGGATTCTCCGGATCGTGATGCAGCGGTCCGCCGTTGCTGAACCATTCCGCCGTGGCGCCCTTCAAGGTCAGCGTTCCATTCACCTTCAGATTGTTGATCGAACGAAATTCGATGATCAGTCGCTCCCTGTCGGCATCGCCGCGGAAAAACTCATCCTGAGGATCATAGCTGTAGACTTCGTCGTCATCGCCGAGCACCTCAATCAAGCTCAAGGCTGCGGATGATTTCACGTCGCCATGCACGATCAATGCGTCGCCTACCGCAGTCGCAGGGCTCCATGAAAATATCGCCTGCTCAGGCTGCAGCAGATCCCGCAGGGGTTGCTTCACAAACAAATGATCCCAGTTCCAGGTGGCCCGCACAGCGACATGATGAAAGCCGTCCCGATAGTTGATGTCGCGACTTTTATACCCCTCGATCGTCAGTGTCGGGACCAAGGCAGTAACCTGCGGAAAATCTTCAGTCGGCAGGTAAAAGCGATGCTCCTCAAGCCGATCACCGGCAAACTCCACGGTGGGAAAACGGTGCACGACCTGTCCTGACACATCCTCCAATTTCAACTCAACGCGATAGCCGTTGGCATCGGTGGAATCCGGAACGTTGAGCATTTCGAACATCGCCTGCTCGCCCAGCGTGACGACCTTTCGCGAGCTTAAAATGAGATTGGGGACACCCTGATCATCGCCGGGGATCGGCGTCGGCGTCTTGCCTTTAATCTGACTCATGTAGTAGCGAATGATGCGCTCACTGGTCCGACTTCCGTAAACGGTCGGGCGAAAGCTGGTGTTCTCATTCTGCTCGTCCCACTCGGGCAGAATGATCACGTCCGGTTTGGCGTTCATCGCTGCCTCAAACGACCTCCGTAGCGTCCGCGTGCCGTCCTCGTGCAGACTGTTGCCGCGTTCCGGCGACATGTGCGAACGATAAGCGCTCAGCCCGAGGTACTTTTTGCGGTAGGCCGGCTCGCTGAGCACACTCTTAAAAACCGGAATAAAAATATCACGGTAAAACGCGTCGTCGAAGCTGTGATCATACTTCTTAAACGCCGCCGGATAGTTGAAATAAATGCCGTCGCAAACCTCGAGGTAGCTGCGCAGGATTGCCTGCTGCTTTTCGACCTCCGATCGGGTGATCGGCTCGCCATCCATGAACGGTTTACGCAATGCCGCGACATTGGCCAGCGTCGGCAGAAAAATGAAACTATCGCCAACCTCCGCGCGCAGCCTGCCGAGCAACTTTTGCCAACGCGCGGGACTGAGGCTTTCGGCGGCGTAACTGGTGATTAACACTTTGCCATCGAGGCGCGGCACCGCAGGATGCTCCAACGCCAGCTTGAGGATTTCAAGTTTGGCGGCGACGGCGGCATCATCATCCGTCGCGATGAATTCCGGCAACAGACCCAATTCATCGAATCCCGCTTCGCGGTGCGCCTCAAACATACGGATGCGCCGCGTCGTCTCCGGAAAGAAGGCCAGCCCATCGATGTCATAGTTGACCACTTCCTCGAGGGTTCGCTGATAACTGGACAACGGCGTCGGGTAGTTCGAAGCGACCCGGTATTTTCGATCGACCAGCAGCGGCCGGTCATTCCATTCGTGATAATAGTTCCTGCCGAGCGGGTACTTCATCTGCGAACGCGAAAACACCAACGGACGGGGCGTCAGCGATTCGCGTGCATCGGCGGCGGCAGAAATTTCCGCCATCAATTCTGCAGTCTCCGCCATCGCCTGCTCGCGGGTCAGCGGTTTTCCGGTGGCGGTGCCGAGGAACAGCTGAAATTCAGAAAATCGCAATTCCCCGGTCAGTTCGGTGACGACGATGGCGACGCTCAAGGCGTGAGTCCCGGCACCGGTAGTGATGACCAGTTCGCGTGAACTCGATTCACCGGGCGCCAGGGGACGAGTATTCACCGACGTCCGGTGATACGGTTTAAACGCCGCGCCCCCTTCCTGCGGATGCTCGCGTACCATCAGCGAAACGCCGGCGACTTGCTTGAGATCGGCGGCGTCGACATCGAAGCGGGCCCGGTAAATGATCCCGGGCTGCACCGGCATCGATCCCAGATCCATACTCAGGGCCGCCTTCGAGTCGGCGCTCGAAACGACAAGGCTTTTGCCCTGGCCGCTTGGGCGAACCGTCAGCCCTTCAGCCTCTGGCAGCACATACGCCGCGACCGGAACCGTATGAACCAAGGGCGCCTCTTTTTCCGCCGCCTGCCCCGGCAACAACCGGGCGACGATCAGCACAGACAGCCAAATGACGGCCGGCAGATGGCGTCTCATCGACAAAGTTTTTTCGCACCACCTCCGATCAAACTTACCCGCCCATCAGCATCTTGAAGGCCACCGCACCGATCACGCCGCCGATAATCGGACCGACAATCGGAATCCACGCGTAGCCCCAATCGGAAGTGCCTTTGCCCGGAATCGGCAGAATCGCATGCGCGATTCGCGGACCGAGGTCGCGGGCAGGGTTGATCGCATAACCTGTCGGGCCACCCAGCGACAAACCGATAGCAAACACCAGCAAGCCGACCAGCAGCGGTTTAAATCCGGTCGCCCAGCCAGCGTCAACGCCCTCCGCATCCGCCGCACCGAAGTTGGCTTCCTGACCGATCGCCAGAATACCGAACAGCAGCGCCACCGTGCCGATGATTTCGGTGAGCATATTGGCCAGCGTGTGACGGACCGCCGGGCCAGTCGAAAACACCGCCAATTGAGCCCCCGGATCTTCCGTCTCGCGCCAATGCGCCAGATAACTCAGCCAGACGAGCACCGCGCCGGTAAACGCTCCGGCGATCTGCGCCGCAATGTAACCGGGCACCAGTCCGATCTCGAATTCACCGATCGCCAGCAATCCCAGCGTCACCGCAGGATTGAGGTGCGCACCGCTGACCCAGCCGACCGCGTAGACGCCCATGGCGACCCCCATTCCCCAACCGGCAGTGATGACGATCCACCCCGAGCCGTTGCCCTTGGTTTTGGAAAGCACAACGTTGGCGACCACGCCATCACCGAGAACGATGAGGATCATAGTGCCTATAAATTCTGCGAGGTAAACGGACATAGTAAGATGCGGATTGGTGCTGCAACGACGCTAGCCAATCGAGCGCCTTCTTGTCCACGTTAAATCTTCGCCCTTCACTTGACCGGCATGGCAAATGCGACGACCGGCATTGCCAGCGATGCCAGATTTCCCCAGCGACCCGACCCCTCGTGCATGGTCGCCCAATTTCCCCTTCGCTCCGGCGAACTCACGCGTCTTTTACGGCTGGGTCATCGTCGCGGCCGCCACGCTCGGCATCGTGTTTTCGATCCCCGGACAAACCATGGGGTTCAGTGTGTTCTCGGATATTTTGATCCGCGAGCTGCAGCTCAGTCGCGTGCAATTGAGCATGGCCTATTGCATCGGTACCGTCACCAGCGGTTTCACCCTGCCGATGCTCGGTCGCGTGTTTGACCGGGTCGGCGCACGAAAAATGATCGTCGGCGCCGCCGTCGGCACCGGCCTGGTGCTGTTTTTTCTCAGCCAGACGGCACGCTTGACCGCGACGCTGAGCACGACCTTTGCGGGACTCTCCCCCACAGCGATCGCCTTTACCCTGATCGCCATCGGCTTTTATCTGATCCGGCTGGCCGCTCAGGGAGTGCTGACCATGACCAGCCGCAACGCCATCGGCAAGTGGTTTGACTATCAGCGCGGCACCGCGCTGGCGATCAGTGGCGTCGTAACCTCGTTCTCGTTTTCGATCGCACCGACCTTTCTCAATCTGCTGGTGAAATGGTTTCGCTGGGATGGTGCATGGATTGCACTGGGAGCACTCACCATCGTCGTCATGGGCGGCCTCGGCTGGCTGCTGTTTCGCGACAATCCGGAAGAGTGCGACCTGACCATGGACGGCACCCTCGATGCCGGCACACGAAAAAAGGCGCACGCCGATTCGCTCACCCATCGCGATTTCACCCGCGCAGAGGCCCTGCGCTCGACGCCGTTCTGGGTGTTTAACCTCTCCTTCGGCTTCATTGCCCTGTTCTCGACAGCCGTGACCTTTCACATTCTCGACATCGGCCACGAAGCCGGTATCGAGGGTGAAAAAATCCTTCTCTATTTTGTTCCGATCGCTTTTGTCGCAGTACCGACCAACCTGTGTTTCGGCTGGCTCAGCCCGCGGGTAAAACTCAAGTACCTGCTCGCATTCATGAACGTCGGAGCGCTGACCACCGTTCTCGGGACCATTTATCTGCCCGGCGAACGCAGTTGGCTGCATCCCGGCTTTCTCGCCTTCATCATCGGCAACGGCATCTGCGGCGGCGCATTTTCCGCGCTCAGCGGCATTGTCTGGCCACGTTTTTTCGGCCGTCGCTGGCTTGGCTCGATCGCCAGCATCGGCATGTCGAGCATGGTCATCGCCAGTGGACTGGGCCCGATCCTGTTCAGTTTTTCCCAGGCCCGCCTGGGCAGCTATCAGACCATCTTCTGGGTCAACGCCGCCATTCCCGCCTTGCTGGTGATCGCCAGTTTCCGGGCCGATAATCCGCAGCGCAAATTTGCTCCACCGACGTTATCTTAGTGGTCACTGATGAATAAAAGCGACATTCTGGAAGCCCTTCGCACCGAACTGCGCGCCAGCTACGCCCGCGCCCACGCCGCCCTGCACGCCGCTACCGAAGCTGCCACCGGCGACGACACCAAGGCCGAGGGAAAATACGACACCCGCGGGTTGGAAGCGTCGTATCTGGCCGCGGGCCAGGCCGAGCAGGCCGATGAACTGGCGCACAATCTGGAACGCTTTGAGGCTCTGGATCTGCCCGCATTCGACAGCGACGACATTATCGCCGCCGGTGCGCTGGTCGAAGTCGAGATCGATGACGAACTCAGCTACTACCTGCTCGCCCCCTGTGCCGGCGGACTCTCGTGCGACATCGAAGCCAGCGACGGCTCGCCGTCCACTGTCACCGTGCTCGCGCCGGAGTCGCCGCTGCGCGAAAAACTCATCAATCGCCAGTCCGGACAACTGACCCGCGATCCGGAGATGATGATTCTCGACCTCTGGTAGGCCGTTACTCATAAAAGCAGTTGCGAAATCCAGGCATCGAACGCAAACTGTCCGCGTTCGCCAAAAGCGGCCATCGTTTCCCGGGGCCAACCACTTTTACGAACACCGGGTCGGCTCAATCCGTTGGTTGAGCGATTCATCAAGTCGGGCTGTAGCGCAGTTTGGTAGCGCACTTCGTTCGGGACGAAGGGGTCGCAGGTTCAAATCCTGTCAGCCCGACCACTCTTTACCCAGAAGAGTGAAATTTTTCCGGCCGTTGACCTGCAGTTCGCTGGTTGCCAATCTGGCAAAACTGAAAATGCGCCAGCCAGCCTGCCTGCATGCCTGCTTCTTTAAAACGGAAGCGTTTCTCATGTGGACGAAAGTCTTTTCGCAATCGAATCGGTACAGCACGCTGAAATTTATCTTATCAAATGAGCAACGTATTACTCCTGCTTCTCGGTTTGGTCGTGCTCACTGCCGGCGCCGAAGCTCTGGTGCGCGGCGCGTCGTCACTCGCCAGCCGCTTCGGCCTCAGCCAGTTGGCGATCGGCCTGACCGTGGTCGCCTTCGGCACCAGTGCCCCCGAACTCGCGGTATCGATCAAATCCAGTTTGGCCGGCCAGAGCGGAATCGCCATGGGCAACGTGATCGGCTCCAACATCTTCAATATCGCCGCCATCCTCGGCATCGCGGCGATGATCTGTCCGCTGCAGGTTCACCTCGGCATCGTGCGTCGCGACATGCCGATCATGCTCATCGCATCAGTTCTGTTCACGGTATTCCTGATGTCGGGCGACGGGCTGACCCGCTGGAAAGGCGGAGTGCTGGTGGCAGGTTTGCTGGCCTACACGGCATGGTCGCTGATCGCGGCGCGCAAAGAGGCTCAGACCGATGAATTCGAGTCAGCGCAGCCGATCAATATCGCGCTGAGTGTCGTGCTGTTGATCGCCGGCCTGGCGATGCTGGTCGGCGGCGCCAGTTTGTTCGTCGAAAATGCGGTTTCGATCGCCCGCCGGTTGCAAGTCAGCGAAGCGGTGATCGGACTGACCATCGTCGCGGCCGGCACCTCGCTGCCGGAGCTGGCGACATCGGTCGTCGCCGCGCTGCGCGGCAAGGCCGACATGGCGGTCGGCAATATCGTCGGCTCAAATACCTTCAACGTCCTCGGCATCGCCGGGGCCGCTTCGCTGGTCGCCCCGACCGGCGCGGACGGCATTCGCTGGCTTGACCTGGCGACCATGCTGATCGTCTCCTTAGCCGTGCTTCCGCTG
>CBDULB010000166.1:0-12026 GCA_965367965.1 uncultured bacterium
TGGAAAGACATTGCCGCTGCGTATCGAGTTCATCTTTTTGGCAAAGGCGAACGCCGGATAGGCGATCCCCGGACCGGCAAGGGGGCTAAGATTGGTATCGCTCCGGATCAAGTTGCCGGCGTGGTCGACGACCAAGCCGGCACGCTGACGCTGCCTGACCGATTGCTGCACCGGGCACGCTATTTTTGCGATGGAGTAGTATTCGGCAGCCCTGATTTTGTGGAGGCTGTTTTTACCAGCCACCGCGATCGATTTGGCGCCAAACGGAAATCAGGCGCCCGAACGATGCGGGGCGGCGAATGGGGTGGCCTTGCAACCCTGCGCGACCTGCAGAAAAACGTGTTCGACGAGATTTGAGCGCCGCCCCCCACTGCCACTTCAACGCTCTTCCAGCCGCGCCAGCACCGTCGAGTCTTCCGACTCGTCGGCACTGTCGGTGAGCACAATCAGGCGCATGACGAAGTCCCCTACCCGGCCTTCGCTATGAATCCTGAGCACCGTGTTAGCCAGCGTAGTCCAGGTCGACAACGACTCCATCACCTCTCCAGTGATCCCGAGCAGGCTTTGCACTTCGCTCAGGTCCTCGAAAAAATAGTCGTCATCAGTTCCCGGCAGCCCGTCGCTGCCATTGCGAGTCGCCACGACATTGAGCGCCGCTTCCCGGGTCGCACCGAAAAAGGCCTCCATCAGCTCGGCAGAAGCCTGATTGACATCGATCGATCCATCGCCATAGAGAGTGAAAAAGTCGCGCCAGTCAGGCCTCACCTGCGCCACCCGGTCCATGCCGCGCACCAGCAGCATCTGCTCGATTGAGGTAAAGCCTTCGTTGAGGGGAAACTGCTCGTAGTCCTGCGTCGCATAGAAGTCGTTCTCAGCTCCACTGGTAAGCACCTCGTCATCCTCGTCGATCCAGTCGATCAACGAATCAACGGCGGTCGACGCCTCGGTAGCGTCGAGCCCCCAGAGGATGAATAACTCGCGTATCGCCGTCGCAATCGCCTCCTCTTCGATGGCATTGATCAGCAATCGCCCCCCTTCGCTACCAATGACAACCGAGTAGCTGCGCCCGTCGGGATAAACGTGTCGCAAAACATCATCGCCGGCGGAGACGTCGGGATGCAGAGCGATGGCGATGCCGGATTCGGCGAGTAGTTTGGCCTCGAAGCGCTGACGTTCAAAGGTGCTCTCGTCCCAGGAAAACTGCGCGCCCTCCCAAAGTCCTGTGACCAAAATAGCGAGGAACATGATGGCGAACAAAACCAACATCAGAGCCACGCCACGCTGACGGGCGCGCGAACGGATTTGCTCATAACTGCGCCGAAGTTTCATCGTGCGCCGCCTCCTCCACCACCGGATGCAGGAGCCTGAGTAGCGCCTCCTCCCCCTCCCCGCCCCCCCCCTTGGGCACCTCCACCGGGTTGTTGACCTCCTCCGGCTCGCTGACCGCGCCCGCCTCCCTGAGCATCGCCGCCCCCCTGAGCACCGTCACCCTGCCCTTGTCCACCACGGCCACCTTGTCCTCGTCCGCCTCCCCGGCCGCCACGTGCTCCGCCACCATCACCATCAGTCGTGGTAGGCTGACCTCGACCCGTGTTGGGTGCGACTGCTGTCCGGTCAGCCGTGCCGGCGGCATTGGTGCCGGTGCTTGTCGTCGAAGCGTCTGCCGCTTCAGCGTCTTCCGCAGGTTGGGTAGCATGTTCGGGAATTTCAAACACGACCCGAAGCGGTGGCCGGAACGGATCGGCGAGCGTCATTTCCAATAACGTCGGCAGCGTTTCGCCCTCGGTCCAGTCGGGCAGCTCGACCCACAGATTTTCATCGCTGTTCCACAAACGCCAACCGAGCGCGGTGACGTTCTCAACGAGCGGCAACCACAGACGCCCCTGTTCGTCTTCATCGAGAAAAAGGTCGTCGGTGCCGGCGCGGACCATCATGCCGCTTTCATTTTCGTCGGCTCCGAATTCTTCCCGACTGATGGCAATGTTGTACAAAGGCTGCGAGTAATCTTCCAGAGTTGGCGGTGGAACCGCAACCGGTCGCAGGCCGAGAATGGTATCGCCGGATGTTCCTGGATTAACATCGAATACAAAACCGGTTGGCGTACCGGTGAACGTCAACTCCGGCCATCCCGATGCCGACTCCTCACTGTTAACCAACGTTGCAGAAGCATCCTGTGGCAGCGCTTCGAGCGATTCCCGTAACAGCGCAACGAAGCGGTTAACCTGTTGATCACGCGCCTCCATGCGACGGATGTCACCGGCTTCCATGCCTGCCTGAAAAATGATCGCAAAAACGCTGGTCGCGATCAACGCGAAGATCGTCATCGCGACGATGACTTCGACCAGGGTAAACCCCCGTAACTTTGACGTCGACCGCTTCATCGATCACCCCCCTCCGGCTTGTAGACATAAATCTCAGCAGCCCGGGTCAGACCGAGCGCACCCTCAGCGTAGTCGGCAGTGGCGCGCAACACGTACATGTCCTCCAGCGTTTCGCCTTCGGTAGTGGTTAACTGCACCGGCTCAACGCTGGTTCGGTAAACGACCCCGAGCAGTTGGTCGTTGTATTCAAAATTCATGTCGGCGAGGTCGCGCACTTTGGCTTCGGCGAGAATACCACTGAGGCCGTGCTGTACGAGTCGCTCCTTACCGAGCGAGTTCGAATTATCACCGATCTGGCCCATCCAGGTGACAATACCGGTCACTGCCAGGGCGAACACAAATACCGCCAGCAAGGCATCGAGCAGGGCGATGCCGCGCGGCTTTTTACAGCTGATCTGGAGGTGCAGGTTCATGGACAATTTATTCGACCCAACCGCGTTCCGATTTTACATCGCCGGTCAGCGGATGAAACTCGACTTCGAAAAAAGCGCCCTCGGAGCTGACTCGGATTTTAATCGGCTTGCACATTCCGGACGGTTGAAAAACCCAGCGCTCAAAGCGCCCGGACTGCATCGGCGTCCACTCGGTCTGCCCCCAAAACAGCAGTTCGTAGTTGGTGCCTTCAGGCATTTGATAGGTTTCGTAGTAGATCGATGACGCGGCCTCTTCCGCACGGTTATTGACGGACTGCGACGGCGCACTGCCAAAACTTTCCTGCACTCCAAAGTCGGCGAGCGCACCGATCCGGTCCTGCGAAGCTTCGATCAATTTGCGACGCTGCTCGAGTGCCTCCATGTCGCGCAGCACCTGGGCGAACTCTTCGGCCTCGCCGTAGGGATTAAAAAAACGCGCCGCGTGAAAGCCCTGACCGTCAAAGGCGATCTGGTAAGGCACCTGATCCCGGATCGCCCGCTGACGGACAGTCCGCGCCAGGCGAACCAGTTCGGCAACCGGCTCGCGCGCCTCGCGTTCGCGGACCACGCCGTTGATCGTCGGCACGGCAATGCCGGCGAGAATACCGACCACGGTGAGCACAATAACGACTTCGACGAGCGTGAACGCCGTCGATCGAGCCGCCAAACAACGAACGCATCGGCGCTCGTCGTCGCGCCTACCAATTGCCAATGTCGTTTTCATCTTCCACGCCGTCTTCTCCCAGCGAGTAGAGATCAAACTTCTTGCTACTTTTCTGCGCCGGCATGCGGAACTGGTATTCCTGTCCCCACGGATCGAGCATCATCTTTTCCAGATAAGGGCGCCATGTCTGCGGCTGCGGATCGCCGGTCGGCTTGGTGACCAGTGCCTGCAACCCCTGCTCCTGAGTCGGCGGCTTAAAGTAGTTGTTACGCTCATAGGCCTGCAGGGCCAGCTCGAGCGTTTTGATGTCCGAGCGAACGCGCTCGAGCTTGGCGTCATCGATGAAGCCGATGACCAGATAAATCCCGGAGCCCGCGAGAATACCGATGATGGTCAACACGATAACCAGTTCGACCAAAGTGAAGCCTTTGGCGCTGCCCCGACGGCGATTGTTAAGGGTGATAGAATGCGTATTCATAGAAAAATCGTTCTTAGTTCGTAGTGGTTATTTTTCGTTAATTGGACGGGAATTATTTTCCAGACACACCCGACATCGATCCGAAAATGGTGGTCATGATCGCGTAGGCAACCAGACCGACAACAACGGCCATCGCGATCAGCAGGACAATCGGCAACACGCCGACCATGCGTTTGATGCGGATGTCGAGTTCTTCGTCGAACTTCCGGGCTGCTTTGGAAAAGGCTTTGCCGAGTTCACCGGACTGCTCACCGATCGCAATTCGATCGACCAGGGTGATCGGAAATGCTCCGGAGCGTTCCAGGCCTTTGGCCAGTCCGCCGCCTTCGCCGACAAACTCCACGGCGCCTTCCAGATGCTGCTTCAGGTAGCCATTGGTAGTGCCGCGGGCGATCAGCTTCAGTGCGTTGAGCAGCGGCACGCCATTGTTCACCAGGTTCGACATGGTATGGCAGAACTGAGCGTAAAAGCGACCGGCCATGACCGGTCCAAAAGCCGGCGCAACGAGTCGCCATCGATCCCACCAGGCACGTCCGCCGGTGGTCGAAATAAAGGCTTTAAAGCTGAGGCTGATGATGATCATGACGATCAGCACCATCCACCACCACGACGCCATGAAGTCGCTGAACTTCATCAGCAGCTCGGTGACCATCGGCAACTCCTGACCGGTCTTCGAAATCAATGCCATCAGCTTGGGCATGAGCACCACGCTGAAAACGAAGATCAACACCACACAGCCGATGAGCAGCACGAAGGGATAAATCATCGCCGAGATGACGCGCGACTGCAGATCATTGAGCTGCTTGAGACTCTCGGCCAGACGACGCAAAATCTCGCCAAGCGATCCGCTGGCTTCACCGGCGGCGACCAGATTGCGGTAAAGGTCGTCAAATGATGGTGAGGCTTTTTTCAACGCACCGGAAAACTTCGTGCCTTCGCGAATTTCCTCACGCAAGGTCGCGGCAACCGCTTTGAGTTGCTTATTCTGCTGGCGCTCGTGCAACACCCTCAGGGCCTGCTCCAGCTGCAAACCGGCATCGAGCATGTCGGCCAACTCTTCGGTAAAAAGAATTACCATCGCTCTCGTCAGCGGCACCGGTCCCGCAGCAATCGCGGCCTTGGCAGCCGCCCGGGCTCCGGCTTTGGTCTGTCCTGCGGCATCGGCCGTTTCGATCACCCTGACCGGACTGAGCGACTTCGCTTCCAGCGCACGGTAAGCCTCGGCCTTGTTGCGCACGGCGAGACTGCCGGACACAGATTTTCCGGAGACATCGATGGCGGTGTAATCGAAGGCAGGCACAGGAAAGTTGGCTGGGTTTCTTCAGGCTAATCCGCCTCGGCAGTATTGGTCAGAACTTCGGCGAGAGTGGTTTTTCCTTCGGCGACTTTCTCCCATCCGTAGCGACGCAGTGCGACCATGCCGTCTTTTTTTGCCTGAGCTTTCATCTCCGAATTTCTGGCATTACTGGTGATCAACTCCTGCATCGCAGAGGTCAGTGCGCAGATTTCGATGATCGCCATTCGGCCGCGATAGCCGGTATCGCGGCAGGCGCGACAACCACCGGGTTCCATGATGGAATCTTTGTGTTCAAGCGGAAATCCGATGCGCTGCAAGTACTCGTCATCGATGCCGGTGGCCGGCTTTTTGCAGGACTCGCACAGCGTTCGCACCAGGCGCTGGGCGATGAAGGCACGCACCGATGAAGCGATCAGAAACGGCTCGATACCCATGTCGAGCAAACGCGAGATACCCGCCACTGAATCATTGGTGTGCAAGGTTGAGAAAACCAGATGACCGGTCAGGGCACCGCGAATGGCGATCTCGGTGGTCTCCAGGTCGCGCATTTCCCCGACCATGATGATATTCGGATCGCCACGCAGGATGCTGCGCAAGCCGGCTGCGAAAGTCAGGCCTATCTCCGACTTCACCGCGATCTGAACCACTCCGTCGAGCTTGTTTTCGACCGGATCCTCGATGGTGACAATGCGGGTATCCTTGGTGTTGAGCTGTTTGAGAAAGGTGTAGAGCGTAGTCGACTTACCCGAACCGGTTGGCCCCGTCACCAGGATAATGCCATTCGGCAGGGCCAGCAGCTCGCGGATCTGGGTCTCGGATTTCTGATCGAGCCCCAGCATCGACAGGTCAAACTTCTGACGCGTCAGCAAGCGCAGACTGACGCTCTCGCCATTGATCGAAGGAATCGTCGCGACACGCACATCGATCGGCTCGCCATCGAGCTCGAGATTGATGCGCCCATCCTGCGGCAACCGACGCTCGGCGATGTCGAGATGCGCCATGATTTTCAGACGCGAGATCAGCGAGGCCTGCAGCGAACGCACATTCGGCGGCACAGTCACCTCCTGCAGCGAGCCATCGACCCGGTAGCGGATGCGCAGGTCGTTTTCCAGCGGTTCGAGATGAATATCCGTCGCCCGTTCCTTCAGCGCTTCGCGAAAGATCTGGTTGACGAAATTCATCACCGACGCTTCCTCGTCCTCTTCGTCGAGAATGTTGACTTCCTGCGAGAGATCGTCGTCGTCGCTGGTCACCTCACGGCCTTCGATCAGTTCGTCGAAATGCGCCGCGCCGACACCGTAGCCGACGCGTAGAGACTCCATGATCTGGTAACGCGTTGATACCGCCCAGGAAACTTCCTTGTGCAACTCGCGCCCGACCGCCTGCTTGGCTTCCAGATCGAACGGATCGTAAGTCATCAGGCAAACCTTCTTACCGTTCAAGCGTCCCGGTAAAAGACGATGACGCAGCGCCAGCTTGGCGGGAAATTTATTGTGCAGCGGCTGGTCGAGATCGACCTCCGATTCGCTGAGAAATTCCAGTCCCGTGGCCTTGGCGAGCGCTTCGGAAAACGTCACCTCCTCAACCAACTCCGCGTCGAGCAGGGCGTCGACCAGCGACTGGCGTTTGTTACTGGCAGCCTCCAGCACGGATTCACAGCGCGCACGGTCGGTGCAGCCGGAATCGATGGCGAGTTTAGTGACCAGCGGGACGAGAGACATAAGAATACGAGGAAGCGGAAAGGTAGCCGGGAGAGCTTCCCTTTTTATCCAACCACACGCAAGCCCATTGGTTGCCCGCAAAAGGCGGAAAAACGCCGTGAGCAACCATTTTCCTGGATTGGAATCACTCTACCTTGAGGCCGTCCAACTTATCGGTGGTCGGCAGGTAGCGGTAGTAAACCTCGAGCATCAGGGTCGTCAGGGCGGTACCGTAGATCACGCTTTCCTCGCCCTTCGGGCCGTGCTTTATCTTCAGCTCCCAGGAACCGTTCTCCTTCTGTAAATCGAGCACCTGCTTCTGGAACTTGGCGTTGTAGTCGTCCCAGCGCTTGCCTCCCGCCAGGAAGAGCGCCTGCGTATTGTAGTAAGCCCCATAGGTTTGCGTGACCGGACTCATGAAATTTTTCTCAATGAAGTCCAGTCCCCGGGTCGCCTCAGGCGTCCCGGCGAGCCCCCACATCTGCATCGCCAGCACACCGGCGCCGGCCAGCGTCGCGTGTCCGGGCTTGACGGTATCACTGAAGCGATAGCGGATGGCACCGGCCTCGTCCTGCGATCCCTTGGTATACTCCATCGCCCGGTCGAGCGCGAGCTCCACTCCGGCGTATTTCTTGCCGGTATTGTAAGCGGCCTTGAGCGCTTGAATCTGCCAACCGGCGACCGAAAAATCTCCATCCTTCGCTCCCGAGTAATTGTATAGCCAGCCACCGACCCGGGTCTGTCCGTCGACGATCACTTTCACCGCACGCCGCAAGACCGAATCCAACTGGGGAATTTCACGGCCACTCTCTTTGGTCATGGTGAACAACTCGGCCAGCGCATAGGTCGCGATGGCGTGCTCGTAGGCACTGTGGTTGCCCGGTTTGCCGTTGTAAATCATCCCCTTGTCATGGGCACGCCCGCGGCGCATCAAATACTGAGCAGCACTGATCACTGTATCTCCAAACACCTTCGACTCCGGCGTTTCGCAGTGACCGAGAAATGCCAACAAGGACAGCCCGGTCATCGCTGCCGGGAACTCCTTGCCGAACGCGCCGTTCTCCTTGTTCTGCTGAGTGGCGAGAAATTCGAGGGCATCGCGCACCGCGCGTTCGGCGCGTTCCTCACCACCGCTTTCGCGCAGCCGCTTCATGCGCTGCGACATGCTGCAGCGCGACCGCATTGCCGCCGGAATCGACCCCATGTTTGACACATCACCGATACCCGTCATCGACATGCCGAGCGTGCCGGCGTCATTGCCAAACGTGATCAGCGACAGGTCGTTCATGTCAGTCACGACTTCCGGTACTGCGAATGCAGAAAAAGACTCAACGGTCACCACCGGGGCAGCCTGCTGAACAGTCGAAGCCATCGTCTCCTGCTCTTTCACCAACGTAGGCTTGGGAAGTTCCGGCTTCTCCACCAACGGTGACGAACTGACAATGATCGATGGCGGCTTAACTCGCGGCACAGCAATCACATAGGCGGTAAGAATTGCGATCAATCCGATGTGGACCAGAATCGCGGTGGTGATCGCCGACAGCTTTTCCTTGGTATCAGGGTCTCTGGAATGCGCCTGCACCATGCCGCCATCACCGACGATGAATGATCTTTCCGCTTCTGCTTGACCGCCCTCGTACCCTCCCTCCATCCCGGCATCGGCATCGGCATCATGCGCCTCTTCGACCGGCGCCGGCGGCAAAATTGTCGTGCCGGCGTAACTCGAATGTCGGGGCGTCAGCGGGATCGCCACACTCGCGGTAGCCTGCGGACGCGTCGGAGCCTCCGGCAAGGGCACCGCCGTCATCCTTGGATTGGAAAGCGGCAGAGGAGCGTTTTGCGAAGGCACTCCCGACTGCTGAGTCGGCGCCGGTTCCGGTTCAGGTTCAACCACCATTTCCGGCGCTGCCACCACCTCGATCTCAGCCTGTTCACCATCCTCAGGGTCCGCCCGCATCGCCACCGCTGCAGTGTAAAGTTGCACGGCCCGCGACACTTCCAGCGGCAATTCCTCCGCCGGAGCCTCGGGTATGGCCACCGCCCCGGCGATCGCTGCCTCGATATCCAGATCGGGATCGAGAACCTGCGCGACTTTGGCATGTGACGCGGCTTTTTTCTCGTCACCCGCGAGACGCTGCATCGCGGCCTTGATGACATGCGCCCGGGCACAGGCCGCATTCGATCGCAAGATATCATCCAGCAACCGGTCCGCCGCCCGTGGATCCGCTTTTGCCAGAACCTCAGCCGCAAACAGTTGATCGCGCTCCTCCTCCGGCAGTTCGTGCGCGCCTTTGACCAGATCCGCCGCCCGATCGAGCTGATCGTCAGCCGCGTAATACTCGATCAAATACCGGCGCACCGGCCAATTATCCGGCGCGGCCGCGAGAGCCTTTTCGAGAAGGGGAATTTGGTCAGCCATCAGAGCCTTGGGGGCAACTCGCAGTGGGGCGATTTAACAGACGAAGCCTGCTTGCGTAAAGCGTTCAACTGTACAGAGAAACACGCGCCCCACGCTATGCTGTATTGGCTCGTCACGTCAAGATTGTGACAGAAGAATGATCGCTACCTGCCTCCCGCGATGATGCCACCTGCCCCGACCCGGGCGCAATCACCCCTCCAGCTGCTTCGCCAGCGCCACTTCCATCGCCCGCTCGACCAACTGCGCTGCCATCGTCTCAGTCGCTTCATCGAGCGCCTGATTGGCCGCCTTGAGCCTGGCCACATCCGCCGGCTGCGCTGCTAAAACTTCACGCACCTCCGCCGCGGCCGATTCAATCGCCGCGCGATCCCCGCCCGACAGGTCATCGCCCAGAGCCGCCAGCCCCTGCTCGACCGCCGGCAGCAATTCCTCGCTTTTCATCTTTGCCTCCGTCCAGATGCGCTCGTTCATGTCATCGAAGGCGTGCTCGACCGACTCCGAAATCATCGCCTCGACCGCCTCGTCGTCGACATCGACCGCGGTGTCGCGAATCTCCAAAACCCGATCCGTATTGGTCCTGGTATCGCGCGCCAGCACTGTCAAAATCCCGTTTTCGTCGATCTCGAACTGCACCCCGACCCGGGCACTGCCCTTCGCGCCCGCTTCGAACTCAATCTCCACCTGGCCCAGTTCCCAGTTGTCGCGCGCCATCTCGCGCTCGCCTTGCAGCACGCGAATCTGCATCGCCGCCTGATTGGCGACCGCGTTGGTGAACAGCTCGCCCGCCTTCGCCGGAATGGTCGTGTTGCGACCGATGATGACATTCATCAGCCCACCGAAAGTCTCGATACCAAGCGACAACGGCGTCACGTCCAACAGAACCACATTCTGAACCCGGCCACACAGAATCCCCGCCTGGATCGCCGCACCAAGCGCCACCGCCTCATCCGGATTTTGCGAAATGTCCGCCGTTCTACCGAACCAAGCCTCGACCTTTTCGCGAACCAGTGGCATGCGCGTACTGCCGCCGACCAGGATCACCGCATCGAGCTTTTGCGCCGCCTCCTCGACCGCGATCCCCGCATCCGCCAGGGCGCGCAGACAATGCCCACGTGTGCGATCGATCAACGGTGCCGCCAAATCCTCCAACTGCGCCCGCGTCAGCTCAAATTCGAAACTCTGCGCCTCGCGAAAAAACGGTAGACGCAAGGTCGTCGACTCCACGCCTTCCTCACTCAATCGCTCCTTGGCCGATCGCGACACCTCCAGCAAAGTCGCCACTTGAGTCGCCTCGAGCGAGGCCAGTTCAACGCCGATCTCCGCCGCCAGCCATCCCGCCACCGCCGCGTCGATGTCATCGCCGCCGAGGCGCGTGTCGCCATTCGTCGACAGCACCTGAAACAGCCCGTCGCGCATTTCCAGTATCGACAGATCAAAGGTGCCACCGCCCAAATCGTAAACCGCCACGCGCGCGGAATCGCCGAGCTTATCCAGGCCATACGCCAGCGCCGCCGCAGTCGGCTCATTGACGATGCGCTCCACCGTCAGTCCCGCCAACTCCCCTGCCCGCTTGGTCGCATTGCGCTGACCATCGTTGAAATACGCCGGCACCGTGATCACCGCCCGCGTCACCGGTTCCTCCAGCGCCGCCTCCGCCATCGACTTCAGCGACTTTAAAATCTGCGCCGATATTTCTTCCGGTGAATACCCGCACAATTCGCCGGCTTCAGCCGCGTCGCGCCGTCCCATCCAACGCTTCACCGACGACACCGTCCGCCGGGGCTCGATCGTTTCCATGCGCCGCGCCGCCGCACCGACCAGCGGCTCTCCACCGTTCCCGGGGAAATGCACCACTGACGGCACCAGCCGACGGCCCTCAGCATCCGCCAACAAAATTGGAAAACCGGAATCAACCACCCCGATCAGCGAATGGGTGGTGCCGAGATCGATCCCGACAATGAGGGTTGAGTCTTTGCTGGAGGTAGCTTCAGGCATAGCGCGAGCAACAAAGCACGATCCACGCGTATCCCCAATAACTCAATCAGCCATCAACGCCACCAGCCGTTCGCGAATTTGCGCCTGCCATTTCTCGAAAAACCCCAAACTCGCGGCCGTCGACTCCGCCACAGCGAATTCCCCATTTTCCCCCGCTGCGTCGATCTCCGGAAGTCGCGTGATCGCCACCGCGATCGCTTCCCCCAACTCGCCGAGCAAACTTTGCAACGCTGCCTGGCTCTCCCATTCGGCGGTCGCCAGCACCGCACGGCCCATCGCCGTGGTCGCCGCCGCGCGCTTTTTCAAGACATCGTCCGCCGCCTGCAGCGTGCCACCGACTTTGGAAAAAAATGACATCATCTGATCGTCCATTGCCGCATCGCGCGCCGAGCGACCGTGCAGTTCCAGCCAGTGGCGCAGGCGCGATCCGGGCTGAGCCAGCAACTGATGCGCCCTGTTGACCGCCGCTGAACGATCGGCATCACCACCGTCCGCGTCCGGTTGCACACTGCGGCTGAGTTCACGCCACTTCGCTTCGATCGACTCAACATCGACATCGACCTGACGCGGCAAGCCCAATTCGGCAAAGGCATCGAAGGAATCCCGGGTTGAAGAAGACGGTGCTGTCATAATTTTTTCAGTCGCGACGCCGCCTCGCAAAAGCTACGCTCGACAGATG
>CBDULB010000167.1:0-11972 GCA_965367965.1 uncultured bacterium
CCCTTCACCTCAAATTCCACCCGCGTCATGCTTTGCGGCTCCGGCGAACTCGGCAAAGAAGTCGTCATCGAACTGCAGCGCTACGGCGTTGAAGTCATCGCCTGCGACGCCTACGAAAACGCCCCGGCCATGCAGGTCGCGGATCGATGCCACGTCTTTTCGATGCTCGACGGCGAAAAACTGCGCGCTGTCATCGAACTGGAAAAACCCGATCTGGTCGTTCCCGAAGTCGAAGCCATCGCCACCGATACCCTCGCCGCCGTCGAAGCCGAGGGCCTCGCCACCGTCATTCCCACCGCGCGCGCTACGCAGTTGACGATGAACCGCGAAGGCATTCGCCGCCTTGCCGCGGAAGAGCTCGGACTGGCCACTTCGCCCTACAAATTTGCCTCGACCGAAGAAGAATACCGCGCCGCCATCGAAGAAATCGGCCTGCCCTGCGTGATTAAGCCGATCATGTCATCCTCGGGCAAAGGCCAAAGCACGCTGCGTGAAGCCGCCGACATCGAACCGGCCTGGAAATATGCTCAGGAAGGCGGACGCGCCGGCGCCGGCACCGTCATCGTCGAAGGCTTCGTCGATTTCGACTACGAGATCACCCAACTCACCGTGCGTCACGTCGACGGCACCAGCTTCTGCGATCCGATCGGTCACCGTCAGGTCGACGGCGACTACGTCGAGTCGTGGCAACCGCAGGCGATGTCCGATAAAGCACTCGCCGCGGCCCGCGACTGTGCCGAAAAGATCACCACTGCTCTCGGCGGTCGTGGCATCTTCGGTGTCGAACTTTTTGTCAAAGGCGACGAGGTCATTTTCAGCGAAGTCTCGCCGCGCCCGCACGACACCGGCATGGTCACCATGATTTCCCAGGACCTCAGTCAGTTCGCCCTGCACGCCCGCGCGATTCTCGGCCTGCCGATTCCCAACATCGTCCAGCACGGCCCCAGCGCCTCGAGCGTCATCCTGGTCAGCGGCGACAGCGAGGACGTGCGCTTCAACAACCTCGAAGCTGCCCTCGCCGAGCCCGACACCCAACTGCGCCTGTTTGGCAAACCCGCCGTCAAAGGCAAACGCCGCATGGGTGTCGCCATAGCCCGCGCCGAATCCACCGACGCCGCACGCGAAAAAGCCAATCGAGCCTCGAGCGCGGTGACGGTCGAGTTGTAGCGGCCGCCGACATCGGCCTCACTGGCGCCGCCATTCCGGCACGCCTTCGGTGACGACGATTCGTTGGTCGGCGGGGATGCCTGCAAAGCTCTGCGTGATCCCCGTCACCGGCCAGAACACTTCGAGCCGCGCCACGGTATCCGCACCCGCCAGCCCCAGGTGCGCGATCAGGGGATTGGAACCAAAGCTGCCGCCGCTGTTCAGCCAGGTGTACACCGAGCGTTCGACGCCGTCCTCCAAAATGACCGCACGCACACGGCAGCCGATGCCGTAGGAATTTGAAGTGACGCCCTTGAGCCGCACTTCAAGCCAGTGATTGCCAAAACCCGGATTTTCAAAGACGACGTCGTAAAATCGATCGCCCACATAGGCACCGCCAAGTTGTTCAAAAACGTCGAGATCGCCGTCGCGATCAAAATCCGCCAACGCCACCCCGTGGCCCTTCTGCAGATGCCCCATGCCTGACGACACGGTGCGATCTACGAAACGTTTTCCGTTCTGATTCATCAGCAATTGATTGGGCACAGTGCTGCCGAAATCAGGATTGCCGGTGCCCAGATAAATGTCGGGATAACCATCGTTGTCGAGGTCGCCAAAATTACTCCCCATGGTCATCATCGGCACCAGCAGGTCAGCCTCCCGGGTTACATTTTCGAAGCGCCCCGAACCGTCATTGCGATACAGCCTCCCCTCCCAGCGGGGATCAAATTCCCTGCCCTGATAGTAAAAAAGGTAAGGGCCGTTGTGCCAGGAGTAGCCCGATACAAATAGATCCAGATGCCCGTCGTTATCGTAATCCCAAAACCAGGCCGGAAACGCCACCTTCGGTTCGGCGACACCGAGGACTTCAGCGACGTCTGAAAAAGTGCCGTCTCCACGGTTCTGAAACAGGCGATTGGGCTCACCGTAATTGGACACATACAGATCCGGAAAACGATCACCGTTAAAATCCCCCCAGGTCACGCCTTTAACGAAAGCGCGCACATCAACGCCCGCGGCAACCGCGATGTCGACAAATTGCGTCACCCCGTCGGCATCCGCTCCATCATTCCTGAACAACTGACACGGAGCAATGCAATCCCCTTTCGACTCATTGCCGACGAACAGATCCAAGTCACCATCGAGATCAAAATCTGCCCACTCCGCCGTGCCCGTTGGAAGCGCTACCCCGGAGATTCCGCTGGCGAAACCAATATCGGTAAAACTCACCACACCCGCCTCGTTGACCCCGTCGTTGCGCAGCAACGAGTTCGGGTGCCGGCCCAGTTCCCTCAGCCAGGCTCCCCGGAGCACCAGAATATCCAGGTCGCCATCGTTATCAAAATCTGCGTGGCGCAAATTAAAACCGCCACGCAGCCCCTTGAGATTGGCCTGTGGCGCAAAGTCTTCGAATTTGCCATCACGATTCCGTTTCAAGATCGCCAGATCAACTCCCGGATCCCATATCGAGTTGACCACTTCATCGCGGCCGTCGCCATCAAAGTCATCGACGATGGTCGCCCCCAAAACTCCAAAGCGATCGAGTCCGAGGGCGGGCGCGATATTCTTGAAAACCGGAAATGTCGCGTCCTCACCTGCCATCGATAATTTGCTGAGCCGGAATGCTGCCGGCACACTCTGCGGATACTCATCCACCGTCATCGCTGCGATCGATAACAACCAGGCGGCGTCGAGACGGTTTTCAATCTGCCCGTAGCGAGCATTGGCCACCTCGGTCAAAAGCGGGATCGCCTTTCGCGATCCCTCCGGCACGGCATGGACTCCGCCGCCCCGGATCGGAAAGATGCAGGTCTCGGCGGTGGGGTTGGCACAGCAGTTCTGATCTTCTCCCATCCGCAAATAAGCCTGCGCCATGCGCAGCTTCAGCGAAACGAGAACCTCAGGTTTAATGCCTGAATCGGGAAACACCGACAGCGCCGTTTCTCCATGACGAAGCGCCGCATCGACATTTCCCTGCTGCAACTCCAGCAGGATCAGCCGAAAAGCCGTCTCAAAGCGAACCGACGCAGGCGTCTGCTCACTCTGGCTCTCAGCCTCCCGGCGAAGTCCCAGCAACAAGTCATGATCCCCGAAATAATGAGTTTCGCGATAGGCATTGTGGCGAACCTCCTCCAGTTCGCCGATCATCTGCCGATGGGACTCATTGACCGTCAGTCGCTCCGGTTTCCCTGACGGCTTCTCCGTTCGCGAACAGGCACCCAGACAAACCAGAAAGGCCATAGCGGGTATCGACAGGTATCTCACTGCACAGCTGGAAAGATTAGCGTTCAATTGTCCCGAATGAGTGACTTCACGCCTGCTGAATCAAAAATAAAGTGGCAATTGGCACAACTTTAGCGACTCTCCGGGGTATTTACGATGTGATTATGCGTTCGCTAACGATTTCAGCTGTCACGCTACTCCTGATTTCGGTCGTTGCGGTGTGGTTGATCAGAAAAAACGGCCCCGGCGAGCCCGCCACGGCTGCGGCCGCGCAATCCGTTCCAGCCGCCCAACTGGAACCCCAATTTTGTGACCCATGGGCCGGCAAACCGGTAATGAACTTCGAGCAAGCCAAAGGCCTGCTCGAAGGGCGTTTGAACAACGCGCCGAAGTTAGGCGAACCGGCTCCGGACTTTACTCTCGTTAATTCATTAACGGGCGAAGCGGTCAGTTTGAAACAGCTTCACCGCGATAAGCCGGTGGTGCTTTATTTTGCCAGCTACTCGTGCCACATCACCCACAATTCCGCTGCGGAGCTGACACGAATCGCAAATCGCTTTAAGAATTTCGTCAACATCGTCGTCGTCTACATCCGCGAGGCCCACCCGGAAGGTGGCTATGCGCCGACACCCGGCGGGCAACGCTTTGTGGTGCCGGCACCGTTCGATTTTGCCAGCCGGGTCACCGCCGCCCGGCGGCTCGCCGCCGACGAAAAATTCGACTACCCCATCCTCGTCGATGCCATGGACGATACCGTGACCGCCCGCTGGGGTGCCTGGCCGGTGCGCCTGTTCGTGATCAATCGAAGCGGCAAAGTCGTGTTTGCCGGCCAGCAGGGACCATGGTTTTTCAAACCGACGAAAACCTATGATCCCGACGTGCCACAGGTTCCGGAAGGTTTACGCAACCTGCCCGGCTACAGCCGGGAGAGCCTTGAGGAATTCCTTCAGGCTTCGGTAGATAACCAGCCCCGGACCTGACCCGAACACAGCGATTTGGAGCTCGCAGGTCAGCGAAGTCATTGTAACTTCGTTGAGCTCCGGTCCGTCTACACGCGGTAACATGCATGACTTTCCAAAGTTCCCCATCTCGCTGCCACAGGCGCTCGCGCTCGTGAGTGCGATCGCCCTGCTCCGGGGACCGGCATCCAGCGCATGGGCCGATCCCTCTCCGACTTTCAGCGAGCACATCGCGCCGATCCTGCACCAAAACTGTGCCACCTGTCACCGCCCGGGAGAAGCCGCGCCGTTTTCGCTGCTGACCTTCGATGACGCCAATCGGCGCGCCAAAACCATCAATCGCGTGGTCGGTGATCGCTACATGCCGCCGTGGAAACCGGTGCCGGGACATGGCAGTTTTCAAGGCGAACGGCGGCTGTCCGATGAGCAGATCGCCACCATCGATGCCTGGGTCACGGCCGGCGCCCCCGAGGGCGATCCGGCACTGATGCCACAGCCACCTGAGTTTGTCAGCGGCTGGCAACTCGGTGAACCGGATCTGATTCTTGAAATGTCCGAAGCCGCCGAGATACCGGCCGAAGGGCGTGACATCTATCGCTATTTCGCGCTGCCGATGGACCTCGACGAGGACAAATGGGTGCGCGCCATCGAGGTGCGGCCGAGTGCGCGCAGCGTCGTTCACCACACGCTGTTTTTTCTCGATACTGACGGCAAGGCGGTGAAACTCGACAAGGCCGACACCAAAGCGGCGGGCTTCAACGGTCGCGGCTTCAGTCGCGGCAATTCGCTCGGCGGCTGGGCAGTCGGCGGCACGCCGCTGGAATTGAGCGAAGGTTACGCGCTGCCGATGCCGAAAGGCTCCGACTTTGTGCTGCAAACGCATTTTCATCCCTCCGGCAAAAAGGAAAGCGAAAAGACGCGGGTCGGCATCTATTTCGCGGATCAGGCACCGGAGAAACGCCTTATTGAATTTCAAGTTCCGCCCGGCTTCGGCGCCCGCACCGGCCTGCTCATCGCCGCCGGCGACAACGACTACACCATCGAAGATCATCTCATCGTCCCCGAAGACCTCGATCTGATCACCGTCTGGGGGCACGCCCATCAGACCTGCACCGACATGGAAGGCATCGCCACTTTACCCGATGGCAGTAAACTGCCCTTGTTCAAGATCGATGAATGGGACTTCGACTGGCAAGGACAGTACGCCTACAAAGAAGCGGTTCACCTGCCCAAAGGCACGCGCATCGACACCGTGATCCGCTACGACAACAGCGCCGACAATCCCGACAACCCCAACCATCCGCCGCGCCACATCCGCTGGGGGGAACAGAGCCACGACGAGATGGGCAGCCTGATCTTTCAGTGTGTCGCCTCTGACAAATCTCAAGAAGTTGCGCTGTCGTCAGGCCTGAAGCGGGAAGCTCTGGCTTCGACCAGGCGGTTTTCTGAACAACAGAAACTGCTGCGTCGGGTCGCGGTGGTGATGGTGCTCGACAGAGACGGCGACAATCTGGTCGCCCTCGACGAAACGCCCGAAAAATATCGCAGCGCATTTCGCATGCTCGACCGAAACAGCGACAATTTCGTGGCTCTCGATGAAATCAAAAACTTCGGTGGTTTTCTCGATCGCCTCAAACAACGCTGAGCTGCAATGGGTGTCGAAATAGAACGTAAATTCCTGGTGACCGGCAAAGCTCCAATCGAAGGGGACGGCGCTAAAATCATTCAAGCCTATCTCAGCCACGACCCCGAGCGGACGATCCGGGTCCGGGTTGAAGACGAAGCGGCGACGATGACCATCAAGGGACGGACTGAAGGCCTCAGCCGTGCCGAATACGAATACGGCATACCCCTCTCCGACGGACTCGAAATGCTCAACATGGCGATCGGCAGTCCGATCGAAAAGCGTCGCCACCGCGTCGCCGCGCCGCCATTTGTCTGGGAGGTCGATGTTTTCCACGGTGCCAACCACGGCCTGGTCATCGCCGAGATCGAACTCGATTCGGAAAACGACCATTTTGCGATCCCGGAATGGATCGGGCCGGAAGTGAGTGATGATTCACGCTACTTGAATGCCTGCCTGTCTCAGACACCGTTCAGCACCTGGTGATCGCCCGCCCCGCATTGGTTGCCCCATTTAGATTCATGTACCAATACTTTTCATTCGCCCGCCTGGCAGATGCCGCTGCCGTAGTACTGTGCATTTTCACGATGACGGCCGCAACGCACGCCGCCGACCCCGGAACGATCGAGTTAGTGACCCTGGACGGCGAAAAAGTGTTCCCGCTGAAATGCTCGATAGAGGCCAAAGAGAAAGCCACCGTGGCCATTTTCGTCACCACCGATTGTCCGATCGCCAACAGCTTCGCGCCCGAGATCAACCGTCTGCACCTCGCCTACGCCAGCCGCAATGTCCGGCTGACGCTGATTCACGTCGATTCAAAACTGAGCGATGACGACGCCGGACAGCACGCCGCCGATTACGAACTGAAGCCGCCGGTGGCCGTCGATCGCGAACACGCCCTGGTCAAAGCGGTCGACGCCAGAGTGACACCCGAGGCCTTTGTCTACGATGCCGGAGGCAAGCTTCGTTACCGCGGCCGCATCAACAATCTCTACGCCGCTCTCGGCAAACGCCGCGCCACCGTCACCGTTCACGACCTGCGCGACGCGATCGAAGCGGTGATCAACGACCGGGAGGTGGTGACTCCCGAAACTGAAGCGCTGGGGTGCTTCATCGAAACCGAGTAGCCTGCAGCCGTGGTAGCGGAATTTCTGCACCATGCCGGCTCGATTGGTGTTAAACCAGTCGCCGCATGCCTGCCTTCATTCTCGCGATTTTTCTCAGCGCCTTCCTGCTGTTTCAGGTTCAGCCAATCATCGCCCGCTACATCTTACCGTGGTATGGCGGAAGCCCGGCGGTGTGGACCACCTGCATGCTGTTTTTCCAGGTCGGGTTGCTGGCGGGATATACCTATGCGCACTGCCTGGTTTCCCGGTTCCGCGAGCGGCCGCGCCGGCAGGCCGGCATTCATTTGCTGATCGTAATCACATCGCTCCTGCTGTTGCCGATCACGCCGCCGGAAAGCCTCAAACCCACCGGCGTTGAGCCCAGCCCGGTAGCCGGCATTCTGCTACTGCTGTTTGTCACCGTTGGCCTTCCTTACATGGTCATCGCCGCCTCGGGGCCCTTACTTCAATATTGGTTCAGCAAGGTCGAAATTGGCAAATCCCCCTACCGACTTTACGCGATCTCCAACCTCGGCTCATTGCTCGGTCTGCTCACCTACCCGGTGATTTTTGAGCCCAATCTGCGTCTCGGACAGCAGACCAGTCTCTGGTCAGCCGGCTACGGAGTCTATGCCTTGCTGGCTGGATTCTGCGCCTGGAAGCTGCTACGCCGCGAGCAGCCGATGAGCACGGACGCGCAGTCTGAACCGACCTCAACGCCGGCCGCACCCGCCCCCTGGATTGATCGCCTTGCCTGGGTCGCATTCGCGGCCTGCGGCTCGCTCATGCTGCTGGCAACGACCAACCAGATGTGCCAGGACGTTGCCGTGGTTCCGTTTCTCTGGGTGCTTCCTCTCAGCCTTTACCTGATCACCTTCATCATCGCCTTCGATCACGCCCGCTGGTACTACCGACCATTCTGGATTTCCTTCGCAGCGCTTTCGATTGCCGCCGTTATTTATTTGATCAATCAGGACTACGCCAAATTCGAGATTCATCTGGCGATCCAGATCGGCATCTACGCCTGCACGGTTTTCTCAACCTGCATGGTATGTCACGGGGAAATGGTCCGGCTCAAACCGGATGCGCGATACCTGACCGGATTCTATCTTGCCGTCTCTCTCGGTGGCGCGCTCGGTGGTGCCTTCGTCAGTTTGGTGGCACCGGAAATCTTCAATGGCTACTGGGAATTTCATCTCGGCCTGCTCGCCGTAGTCGCTCTGGCCGGCGCGGTCCTGTTTCGCGATTTCAAACAAACTTCGAACGGCAGGCATACGATCTGGCGCGGCGCTGGTGGCTTACTGTGGATTTCAGGATTGCTCGCGATGGGATTCTTTCTGATGAATCATCGCAGCGAGGTCATGAGCCAATCGATTCGGTCGACACGCGGCTTCTACGGCGTCCTGCACGTCTACGAGGATTATGTCGGAACCATCGATCACTTCCGCGTTCTCTATCACGGACGAATCAATCACGGCAGCCAGTACCTGTCCGATGACTACCGGCATTTGCCTCGCGGCTACTACACTGCGCTGAGCGGTCCCGGCGTGGTGTTTACCAACCATCCCCACCGCAGCGACAGTGATAAACCAAGACCGATTAATTTTGGCATCATCGGCCTCGGGGTTGGCACGCTCGTCAGTTACGCCACCCCGGGAGACACCGTCCGACTCTACGAAATCAATCCACAGATCGAAGACATCGCGCGAGCCGATTTCACATTTCTTGCCGATTGTGAAGGCGATGAGACGGTCGTGCTGGGCGACGCCAGAATCACTCTCGAACAGGAGTTGGCATCCGGGCACAGCCAACAGTTCGACATTTTATTCGTCGATGCATTCAGCGGCGACTCGATTCCCATCCACCTGCTGACCCGCGAAGCCTTCGAAGTCTATCTTCAGCATCTTAAAGCCGATGGCGTCCTCGCGGTGCACATTACCAACCTGCACCTCGATCTGAGTAATCCTGTGAGAACGCTGGCGCGCGAATTCGGCCTCGATAACATTCAGATCGAACACGATCCAGTGTCGGAGTGGGCAAATTATTCGCGATGGATCATGATCACCAAAAATCAAAAGCTTCTCAACGCCATAGAGGCAGCGGGCCAATCGACACCCTGGGAATCCCCCATTTTCCGCGAGATCCTGTGGACCGACGACTACTGCAACCTGCTTGAAGTCATCGACTGGGACTGATACCGACACGTGATCGAGCGGCGTCCCCTTGACAAAAGGCCGCGGCAACCTATCCGTCTAGCCATGTCCGAAGAATCTCAAGCTGATAGCGCTACCGCAACCGAACCTGCTCAAACGATCGAGTTTCAGGCCGAAGTCCGCCAATTGCTCGATATCGTCATCAACTCACTGTATACGGACAAGGAAATCTTTGTCCGCGAGCTGGTATCAAATGCCGCCGACTCCCTGGAGAAGCTGCGTCACAACGAACTCACCGGTGAGAGCATTTTCGAGGCCGACAAAGAGCCTCAGATCACCATCACCACCGACGAGGAAGCCAAAACGCTGACCATCAGCGACACCGGCATCGGTTTGACCCGCGAAGAGTTGATCGAAAACCTCGGCACCATCGCCCATTCCGGGTCGAAAAAGTTTGTCCAGGCTCTCGACCAGTCCGCACAGAAGGAATCGAACCTGATCGGCCAGTTCGGCGTCGGCTTTTACGCCGCGTTCATGGTCGCCGACAAGGTCGAGGTCTACACCCACTCCTACAAAGCCGATGCCGAGTCGCTGGTCTGGGAGAGCGACGGCAAAAGCGGCTACACCATCGCCGATGCCCCCGATCAGGGCCGCGGTGCAAAAATCATCGTCCACCTGCGCGACGAGCACGCTGAGTTTGCCAAACCGGATCGCATCAAGGGCATTCTCGAAAACTACTCGAGCTTTGTCACTTTCCCGATCCTGCTCAACGAAGATCGCGTCAACACCATCGAAGCCCTGTGGCTGAAATCGAAGTCTGACATCAAAGACGAGGACTACAACGAGTTCTACAAATTCACCGCCAAAGCCTTCGACGAGCCGCGTTTCCGCATGCACTTCAGTGCCGACGCTCCGCTGGAGATTCACGCGCTGTTGTTCGTGCCTGAGCAGAATACCGAACTGTGGGGCTTCGGCCAGATGGAACCGGGCGTTTCCCTGTATTGCAAAAAAGTGCTCATCGACGACAAGCCCGAAGGTCTGCTGCCCGAGTGGCTGCGCTTCCTGCGTGGTGTCATCGACAGCTCCGACCTGCCGCTCAACATCAGCCGCGAATCGATGCAGGACAGCGCCCTGGTGCAAAAACTCAACCGGGTCGTCACCAAACGCTTCATCAAATTTCTCGATAAAGAAGCCAAGGCAGATCAGGAAAAATACGTCGACTTTTACAAAAAATTCAGCCGTTTCCTCAAAGAAGGTGTCGCCAGCGATGCCGATCACCGCGAGGGCCTCGCCAAGTTGCTGCGCTTCGAGTCCACCATGACCGAGCCCGGCGAACTGTGCTCGCTGAGCGATTACGTCAGCCGCGCCCGTGACGGCCAGAAAGAAATCTACTACCTGATCGGCGAAGAACGCGCCGCGTTGGAAGCCGGTCCCTACCTCGAAGCCTTCAAGGCCCGTGGCATCGAAGTAATATTCGGCCTCGAAGCACTCGACGACTACGTGGTGTCCAGCCTGCAGGAGTTCGACGGCCTGAAACTGGTCGCCGCCGACCGCGCCAATATTGAGCTCGACGACGCACCCGACGCACACGAAGGCGAAGCCCTGAGCGAAGACGATCTCAAGGCTCTCAGCGAATTCATTCGCACCGAACTCGGCGACAGTGTCGAAAAAGTCGAGGCCGGCAAACGGCTCACCAACAGCCCGATTGCGGCGCTCAATCCGGAGAACGGCATGACTCCGCAGATGCGACGCATGATGAAGGCCATGAATCCGGAAGGCGAAGAGGCACCGCTGAAGGTCGAGCTCGAGCTCAATCCACGTCATCCGCTGATCCACAAAATCAACAAGCTGCGTGAATCAGACACTGATCTCGCCAAACTACTGGTCGCTCAGTTGCACGACAATGCCCTGCTTGCTGCCGGACTTCTGGAAAGCAAAAAGGACCTGATCCAGCGCAACTACGATCTGATGAACAGAATCGCCGGCGAGTAGTGCCACGCGTCGCTAGGCGCGAATCAACGCCGCCAGCGACAGGGCATTCAGCGCCGACAGCGTGGCCAGAAAGGTCAGCCAGATGATGCCGACGATTCCGCGCGTCGCCGCGGTGATCACCGTGGCGGTGGCAACGATCATCGCCGACACGACGATGCCCGGCAGCAGAAATCTGACCAGTTCCGAACTGCCCGCAAGGG
Source organism: uncultured bacterium (assembly GCA_965367965.1). GTDB lineage: Bacteria > Verrucomicrobiota > Verrucomicrobiia > Verrucomicrobiales > DEV007 > JBBKXR01. The sequence continues at coordinate 11,404 of CBDULB010000167.1, forward strand.
CGGGTACTAACGTCGTTAACCAGTGGCCGATGATCACTCCGGGACCGACCGGGAAGCCTTTGAAGTAAATGCCAACGCAGTGGTCACACTCCGTCAATGGACCGGCGAACAACGGCGTCAGTTGCGCGCCGTAAATGAAAACCACCGTCCAGAGACAGGGCATCCCCCAGCGTTTGATGAACGACGGCTTCTCGAAACAGCGCTGATCAGCTTCACTCATGTTGGCAACCGGGCCGTCGATCGCGATCAGTCCTTATCGGATTCATCGCTATCGGTGCCGTCGGCTTCTTTAGAACGGGTCACCTTGACGACCTTGACCGCTTTCACCTGAACAACCTCCGGTTTGACTACTTTAGCCACCGTGACCTGAGGTGCGGGGCGCACTTTGACCACCGGTTTGGTGTCCGCGCCGGCTTTCGAATCAGGCTCAGACTCAGCTTTCTTGCTGTCCCTGTTGTCCCCGGGTTTGGTCAGCGGCCGGATGACCGGCTTAAAACCAGCTTTGTCCTCAGCTTTGTCCTCAGCCTTGTCCTCAGCCTTGTCCTCAGCCTTGTCCTCAGCCTTGTCCT
>CBDULB010000168.1:0-11716 GCA_965367965.1 uncultured bacterium
ATTCGGGGTTGAGCGAAGTTTTTTTGCCATCGGGAATGACGCGGTAGATCCTACCCAACGCCTCTCCGTGACGTTCGTGCGGTTTCATCCCTGCCTTCTGCAGCCTTCCCCCAAACTCATCAAAAGGCGCTTTGCACCATTCCTCCCTCTGCCCGAATATTGCTGCCGTTGATCACGGAGGCGCGGGGGCTGCTGACGAAGGTGACGATGTCGCCGATTTCCCGCGGCTTGATGAGTCGCTGGATCAGTGAGGTGGGGCGGTTCTCGACGATGAAGCGCGCTTCTGCTTCCGCGGCGGGGAGGTCGGGGAAGACGTCAGCGATGAATTTTTTCACGCCTTCGGTGAGGGTCGGCCCGGGCAGGACACAGTTCACGGTCACCCGGGTGCCTTTGGTTAATTCGGCCAACGCGCGTGAAATACCCAATTGCATGGTTTTTGTCGCGCTGTAGTGAGCCATTTCCGGTGCGGCCTTGATGCCGGATTCACTGGAGATGAAAATGACCCGTCCCTCGTTGCGGTCGAGCATACCCTTCAGGTAGTGACGCGCCAGACGCACTCCGCTCATGATATTAACTTCGAAGAGGCGTTGCCAGTCCTCGTCCGTCTCGTCAAAAAAGCCCACCGCCTCGTAGATTCCGAGGTTGTTGACCAGGATGTCGACTTCAGGAAAGGCGGCGAGCGTTTCCTCTGCGCCTTCCGCCGTGGAGTTGTCGGCCACGAGGCACTCGAGCTTCGCGTCGGGCAATTGCGAGCGAATATCGGCGCAGGCTTCCTCGACCCGTTGTTGGCTGCGACCGTTGATGATGACACGGGCCCCTTCGGCAGCGAGGGAGCGGGCGATTTCGAGGCCGATTCCTGCTGAGGATGCGGTGACAAGGGCAGTTTTTTGGTTCAGTTCAAGATTCATAATTTGTAGTGATTTCTGGCCGTTGAGCTTGCTCCATCGGGAGGGTTCCAACGGTTCATGGCTTGATCTTCGCGAATCCCGGTCGATCATTCAAATAATACAAATCGCGCCAATAGATTATAATTATGATCAATCTCGAATGGCTCCGAACGTTCAAAACGATTTATGAGCGCGGCAGCGTGACCGCCGCGGCTGAGCATCTGCTTGTCTCGCAACCCGGGGTCAGCCTGCACCTGAGCTCCCTCGAGAACCATGTGGGTTACAAGCTATTCGAGCGGCGTCCGCGTTTGCTGGTGCCAACCGAGCGGGGAAAGCAGCTCTACAATGCGATTGTGGATCCGCTCGGGCGGCTCGAGGAAATTGAGATCAAGAGCCAGCGCGGTGCCTCGGATGACCGGCCCACGATCACTCTCGGGATGTGTTTTGAGACCTTCCAGCTGAGTTTGGAAGCCGCGGTGCCGGACTTGCCATTCAACCTTATTCTGGAGTTCGGGGATTACCGGCAACTTTTAAAAAAGCTCGAGAACCAGGTGATCGATTTGGTCGTAACGCCTCACAGTCCGGAGCTGCGCGGCGTCAGCTATGAGCGATTCTCGCAGGAGACGATCGTGCTGGTGGCCGGCAAGAATCTGGATGTGAGCGGCTTCGATCCATCCGACCCGATGACACTGAGAGACTGGCTGCAGCAGCACACCTGGTATGGCATCGCAGGGGATAACGACCATATGTTGCGATTCTGGAAACAAAACTTTCAGTGTTCCCCTGACTTCCGCCCCAACTACATTGTCCCGAATTTCCACTCCATCCTGAGGAATCTGTCACGCGCTCCGGGCCTGGCAATCATCCCTGACTTTCTCTGCCGCGAGACTCCCGCCGTCACCGTCCTCTGGAAAGGCTACACTCCGCTGGTCAACCGCCTCCACTTCGCCCGCCCCAGGAAGAGTCGGCATGAAGCGGCCCTGCAGCAAATCATGAAACTCATCCGGCTGAAAATGCCGCCAATCATTGCCGAACGCTGATTTCAATGCTGTCGGTGCCATTGGGTCCGGATAACCGATGCCTTCCCTCTCCGAGCTTTATTTACCGGTTTGCCATGAATTGAATTGGCTAGCTGGATCAGAACGTTTTGAAACTCTGGCTCATCCTCGCATTCCGACCGGTCTCCTCTCTTCCCGCACCCCACTCACTTCGTCTCCCACTCAATCCGGCGCACCTTGACGCCGAGACTCTTTGCAACCAACGCCTCCCGCGCGGCCCCATTCAACGCCGGCGGCACTTCTCGATTCTGTCTTGGCTGTAGCCTACGCAGAGATTAGTTTCCGGCTCACTTTCCCGCCCGATACCCTCCTTATGAAGAAGCGCTCTCTCCTGATTTTTCTCGCCATCGCTACCTTGCTCGCGCCTTTGGCGTTCGCGGAGAGTGATGCGGAAAATTCGACCGGCGAATTCATCCTGAGCGGCAAGGTAATGGATACCGACGACAATTGGCTCAACGACGCCGAGATCCTGCTCGATCCCGTCGGAGTGAAAACGACGACCGATCCCAATGGTGATTTCTCGCTGAAGTTCACCCTTGCCAGGCCATTGAAACCGAATAAACGCGGGTTCATCGCAAGAGTAACGGTTCGAAAAGAAGGCCACGACGACAGGATCATCCGGGTCAAATCCATGGAATTTTTCTCAGAGGCGAAACCGCTCGTCGCGAAGCTCAAACCGGTAGCGGTCGAGGAAAGCATCATCGGGTTTACTGTCGAGATGGACATGGCCAACGCCGCCATGACCGGAAAAGGAAAGGCAGCCGAAGCGGAGTTTCACGTCTACATCCCCGAGTCGGTCGGGAAGGTGAAAGCAGCGCTGTATCTCTCCCGTCACGGCATCGGCAACGTGACGCACCCCGTCCTGCAAAAATTCGCCGAGGAGGAATCGGTCGCCCTCGTCGGAATGTACGGCGCTCCCGTGCAGCGTGGGGTCAAGTCGGTCGACATCCTCGATGAGCACATGCGGAAACTGGCCGAACTCTCAGGCCACCCGGAACTTCCGGAGGCGCCGATCATGACCTTCGGACACTCCAACGGAACCGGCTTTGCCACCTGTTGGCCGTCACAGAGACCGGAGCAGGTCATCGCCTGGGTCTCGTTCCGCCCGGGGTTCACGAACTACCTGCAGTTCCCGAATCTGGAAAAGATTCCCGCCATGGTCTTGTGCGGATCCGTCGATAAATATTTCCTCAACAGTCGGCAGGACGAGGTGGTCAAAGACCTGCGCAAAACCCGTCAGGCCGCGATCTCTACGATGCTCGAATCCGGGGTCGGTCATGGACCGGCAGATCACGACCGCAACTGGGAGTTCCTCGTCGAATTTTACAAAGCCGCTATGAAGCTCCGCCTCGGAGCCAACGGCAAGCTCAAGCCGGTCGTCATCGATGAAGGTTGGCTCGGAGAAACCTACGACGTTGAAAAAGGAGGGCGCCAACTCCTCGACATTGCACCGTATGCCGAATTTGAAGGCGACAAGTCGACCGCAAACTGGTTCCCCGGTGAAGCTTTCGCGAAAGTCTGGCAGAGCTACGGCAAAACCGAGCCGGTGAAACCCTGATACGGCGACGTAAAGTCGGGACTGGATAAGGCCCGCCTAGTTCGCATCACCGGAGGGATCGAGGCGAGCTGCCCACCGAATGGCCTCAATGATGTGCTGCCGTCCGAAGGGAGTTTCCATCGAGTCCACATCATGACCTAACTCGGTGTAGAAAAACCGGCCGTCATTCAGCGTGTTGGTCCACGCAATGGGGTGATCTTTTCCCATCGGTTTTCCGCCCCTGGTTTTGAAGTATTCGCGCACAGGATCGAAAGTGCTTTCCCCTGCCGATCAGTGGTCAGGAAGCCGCGACGATACCGCTGAAAGACTACAGCGAAGCAATCCGCAGTGTTTACGACCAGACTGTCGAGGGCATCAATCAGGGCAAAGGTCCCGACCAACTCGCCCACGAAGTCAAACTGCCCGAGCAGTTGCAGGACAAGCCCTACCTTCGCCAGTATTACGGCACGGTTCCTCACGCCGTGCGCGCGATTTATGCGGGTTTGTTAGGGTGGTTCGACGGCAATCCCACCACGCTGAACCCAATGGAGCCAAAACTGAGAGCCGGGAAGGTCGCCGAACTCGCGGGCGGTGTCGAGGCACTCACTGGACAGATGAATGCCGCCTTGGAAAAGGAGGACTTCCAGTGGGCGCTCGAGCTATCCGACCATCTCAAGTGGATCGACGAAGGCGACCGGGAGCGTGCTCGCCAAGTGAAGATCCAATCGCTGCGCGGTCTTGCGGCACGGGAATACAACGCCCCGAATCGAAACTACTACCACACCTATGCTAACGAGCTGGAAGCGGGCCAGCTGAGCGAAGTGTGGTTCTAGATGGAATTCTGATGTCTCCGGTTCGTCTCCGCCAAAGTATCATCTCGGGTGAAGGGACTGCTTGGAAGATAATTACTTAATCTCGTAATTTCACGTTTCGTGCAGGCACGCCCCACAAAGAAGCGGAAAGCGGGAGGCGTTTCGACAGAGCCTCCAACGGTTCAGTTTGCGGTGGTAGTGGCAGTTTGGCCCTTGATCTTTCCGAGGCGGGCGAACCCCTGCATGAGTCCGGCACCTCCCCGGTAGAATGGCGGAAAGGGATCTCCTTCCACCGTTTCGTAGTCCTCGCTTCCACTGTAGGGCTTCGGTAAGGGGCTGCGGTCGTCGCAGAATTTTTCATAGCCTACCCGGGCCAGTCGCTCCGCGCTTTCCACATAGGTGTCGCCACCGAACCGGCGATACCCTTCCAGGGAACGGTCCAGTCCCAGGGTCACCCGACGGATGTCATCCGACGAAATGTATTTGTCCGTTTTTGTCTCACGATAGTAGGCTCCCTCGTCCTCCCCGGGTGGACCCAGGTGCATTTCAGCGAGAAGTTCCAACTTCCCGGCAAGGGTGGCGTCGACTGTCTCCAGGTCTTTTGCGATCGATCTCGCATCGCCCGCCAATCGCTCGGCCTGTCCCCCGGAATTCAGTTCCAGGGTTCCCCCTTCCAGATCGGCGAACGTGAACGGAAAGACACCGTGTTCCTTCGTCCTGCTGAGTGTCATATCGGCCACTTGGTGAAAGATCTTCAGCATCCCTGCTTTAAAGCGGGGGTTTGTGGTGGTCGTAATCGCCCTGGACCAAACCAGCATGTAGGCACCGAGGTGAGCGGGAAAGCCGGAAGTTTCCCCCTCCCGCATGTCGACGGCGGCATAGTCACCATGACGGTCGAAGATGCATCGTTCCTTGTCCCAGAAATGGGCGTTCCAGATGCCGATGGCGTACCGTTCGATCGGTCGATAGAGTTGTCCCGACTTCGGCGGAAGCCTCGCGAGATAGTCGAGGAACGGCACAGCGCCTTTGATCTCGTGAAAGCACGCGGCATAGAGGTGTTTGGACGGTCCGTCAAAGTAGGTGGGACAATCGTGCTCCAGGTCCCATCCAAGGTGCTCCCCCCAGGGGTACAACCCGGACTCGGGATGTTGCGTGTTTCCGAACCACCACAGGATCGCCTCTTCCGCGGCTTCCCTGTATTTTGGATCACCTGTGATTTCGCTCAGATCGATCAGAAAATGATAGAGCGCAGCATCCTCGAAAAGATCGCATCCATAGATCGTGACTTTGTGCGGCCCTTCGTCGGCGAAGCGCCCACCCTCCCCACAGAACTCTCCGGGATAATTCAGGACCTGGTTGAAATCGAATCTCACGAAGGGGTTCCACGGTTTGCGGTCCCGCCGGGCCTGGCGTTTCCGTTCGTCAATCCTGTCCTGGTAATCTTCGGACTGTTCCTTGAACAAAGGGTAAGGCGTTAACCGGGGTTCCTTTTCCCGGGTCAGAAGATTGGCGAACAGCGGACTTTTCACGGAGCCATACCGGTCACGCCCATAGCGAAGCATGCAGTCCGCATAGTCCACCGCGACCTGAAGATAGTTGATTTCAGCGGCGGGTGAACTGGTATTTGACTGGGCTGTTGCGATGGAAGAAACGCCCCCCGAAAGAAACAGGACCGTGACAACTACCAGGACTTTTCTGGATGTCATGATTGGCAACTATTCATTCACTCTATCACTCCCACTACTATGATATATCGCTTAGTTGCGCTTTAGACATTGCGCGGGACAATGACAGTCACTTCAGGTAGTTTGCGCTTTAGCTTCCTCAAACGTCAAGCCTTTGCCGCCCCTTTACGAGAAGCACACCCCTCCTCCGCTCTCCCGCCGCTGACCGCAGGTCCGGATTCTTAAGCGTCCCGAACTCCGTGGAGTCCGCTGCAAATCTCCGGACATTCAAAACGCTTTAGCGGAATGGTATTGTCGATCTCCAGCTCGAATTGCCCCTTGGGCTGCTCCTCCAACATCCATACCCATCCTCCTGAGAACGGGTCCTCAGCCGCGCCAGATTGAAGAACCCTACTCCGAAAGCTCACCAGCCAGCTCTTTACAGCGCTCCCGATGCGCATTCAGGATCGATAGAAATTCGGGATCTTCGGCGAGATTGATTTGTTCGGTCGGATCATTCTTCAGGTCGAAGAGTTCCTCGTAAATCGGCATCTCTCCTTCGATTCCATCAGGCAGGTATTGTCGCCGGTCATTCTCGCGACTGAAGTAGCGGATGTATTTGTATTGTTCACTCCGCACCGCGTCCTGCCTTGGGTAGCCCTGATCGGTGAACAGGTTCTCGAGAAAAACCTCCTCGCGCCAATTCTCTTCGCGTCCCTCCATCAGCGGCAAAAGACTCGCTCCCTGATAGGTTTCGGGAACCGCAAGGCCGCACATATCGAGAATCGTCGCCGGAATGTCCTGACCGACTGCGAGGGCCTCGATCTCAGCACCTCGTCTGTTCTCCGGCAAAAACGGAGAATAGACAATCAGAGGCACATGCGCCGACTCTTCGTATAGCATGGTCTTCCCGCCAATGCCGTGCTCGCCGTAGAGGAGTCCGTTGTCCGAGGCAAAGATGATGATGGTATTCCCGTCTTCATTCAGAGACTTGAGCAGAAGCCGGAGATTGCCGATAAACTGATCGATCGCAAAAACCGCGCGCGCCGTTTTCAGTTTAGTGTCGATCAGTGCTTTCCCGCCAAGTCGATAATACGGCTCCATCTCGGAAACCTTGAGGACATTTTCGGGAAGCGTCGCCTCGACCGGATACCCTGCGGGCAGAGGCAACTGATCGACCCGGTCCGCGTAACGCTTCGAGTAAAAGTCAGGATCGTCCGGCCGGGAGCCCATCCCTCCGAGACTGGCCTGGTGCGGAAGGTTAAAATTGATCCACGCACAGAATGGCTTGTCAGGGTCACGCCGGGCGAGACGTCCCTGGAGAGACTTGTCCGCATTCTCGTAAAAATAATCGAAGTCATCTCCCGGCGACAGGTAGGCCTCAGTCGCTTCGAACAATCCTTCCACCTGAGTCTTGTGTTTCAGGTTGGTGAAGGCCTTGTGCTTCATCGCAGGATAAAATCCGAGATGGCCCTCGCCGTAGTAACAAAAATCGATCGTCTCCTTCAGCGGCGTGTTACCACGATCGACGATTTTGGTGTGATGCTTGCCGAGAAATGCGGTCGAATATCCAGCCCGCTTCATCTGCACGAGAAAGCTGTTTTCAAATGCCTCCTGACTCACCACGTTTTTCGAAAGATAAGAGAAGCCGATGCGATTCTTCCGCTCCCACTGCCCGGTAAAAATATTCGCCCGACTCGGGCCACAGATCGGACTGGTGATATAGGCGTTATTGAAAAAGACGCCTTCGCCAGCCAGTTGATTCAGGTGGGGAGTTTCGGTGACGGGATCGCCCGTCATCCCGAGTGAGTCGAATCGATGATCGTCGGAGAAGACAAAGATCACATTCGGCTTCGACTCATCCGCCGCCTGAACTCCACCGAAGACGGCGCAGAGGAAAAAAAGAACAGCGGTCAGGATTGGTTTATTCATAGCTGAGTTCCGAAATACGATTGAAGCAATCCACTAATGTTTCGCGCGGCCACCGATCTTGAGCGGCTCCCCTTTGTCGCCTCCGGCAGCGATCATTTGCGGATACATTTCGTGCCACCATTTTTCGTAGGCGGCCGAGAGCGATTCGACGAGTTCCGGTCTATCTGCTGCGAGATCAGTCTCGCAGGCGGGATCTTTTTTACTGTCAAAAAGCACCCATTGATTCATCGGGCTGACGCCCCAGTGAAACTGAGCATTGTCGTCAGTATAGGTGGCTTTCCTCCGGCCAGCGGCCACCAGATTCATCGTCGTGCATTGACTGGAATACGACTCGCAGGCCGGGTCCCCGCACGAGTGACTTTGCAGAAGCAGGTAGTTGCCCTGACGCACGCCGGCCATCGCATACTTGTGTAACGAAGCAAGACCGCCCGGCCAGCGGGCGACGTGATGAAAGAGCATTCGGTCGTCATGCCAGGCAATCGGCGCATCCGCTTCCAGCAGAGGGCGCAGGCTGAATCCCTCCAGTCTCCCCTGCAAATCCGCCGGAATTTTCACCCCCGCGTAGTCGCACAAAGTGGGCAGCACATCGAGATTATCGACCTGATGCGGGCTCCAATGCTTCGGCCATTTCCAGAAAGACATCGCTCTCGATCCGCCTTCCCAGATCGTGCATTTACTGCCGCGCATTCCGGCATTGTAAACGTCGAGCCCTTCGGTGACGCCATTGTCGTTCATGAAGACGATCATCGTATTGTCCTCCAGTTCGCGCTCTTTCAGGAAGCTCAGAATCCGTCCCACGTTGTAATCGATATTTTCAACCATCCCGAGATAGGCGGCATGCGTTTCGGAAACGGCATCCCTGTAAGGAGCGAGAAATTCCTCCGGAGCCGCAAGCGGTGCATGAGGCGAGTAGGTCGCGAGATAGCAGAAGAACGGCTTTTCTTTCGCAGTCGCTTCGTCGATGAACGTCATCGCATCATCAAAAAAGATATCCTCGCGATAGCCTTTCACCTTCTCGCGTTTACCGTTCCGAATCATGAGCGGATCGAAATGATCGTGGGGCCCTTTCGCGTTGGTCGACGACCAATCAAAGCCACGATCCGACGGGTTGTATCCCTTCCCGCCGCCGAGATGCCATTTGCCGATGAAACCATTTTCATATCCCGCACCCTTGAGCAACTGAGGCAGAATCGTCGCCGACTGAAGGAGATGCTCGCGAGGCTGGACCGTGTGAGTGACTCCGTTTAGAAACTCATGCATCCCCGTCATGAGCGCCGCACGTGTCGGAGAGCAGGACGGGCTGACGTAGAAATTGTCGAAGCGAACGCTTTCGTCGTGAAGCTGGTCGAGGTTCGGCGTTCTCAGCAGCGGGTGCCCGTGTCGCCCGAGATCTCCGTAGCCCTGATCATCGGTCAGGATGAAAAGAATGTTCGGCTGATCTGCCGCAGCGGCACCCCCGCCACATAGAAGGGCAAACGCCAGCGCAGCCAGTAGACCGCGGAAAGGTATCGGTTTTCGACTTTTCATCTCAGATAAAACGGATCGAACCACCGTAGCAGCATGAAGCTCCCATGCGCCAGCCGCTTTCCCGAATGTTCCCGCGGATCAAATAACGAGACCGGCCGCCCCCCTGTGTCGGTTCGACGTGTACCACTTCAAAAATGCGCAATTGCTTTGGCTCCTCACTTCGTGTGACGATGAAAAACGGTTTGAAGATCTCTATGAAACCTCCCCCTCTCCTTGTCCTTTTCTGTCTGATCTTTTCATTCTGTGCCGGTGTGCTTGCGGACGAGAGACCTCCCAACGTGGTTCTTATCTTCGCTGACGATCTCGGGTATGGCGACATCAGTTGCTACAACCCGAAGGCAGCCCCGACTCCCCATATCGACCAACTCGCGACAGAGGGGTTTCGCAGCACCGATTTCTTTATTCCTGCGAACGTGTGCAGCCCCTCGCGCGCGGCGCTTCTGACCGGTCGTTACCCGATGCGTTGCGGCGTGCCGGTCGCGAGAAATGAAAACGTTCCGAAGTACGACAACTACAGTTTCTCCTCCGACGAAATCACGATTCCCGAACTCCTGGGAAAGGCAGGTTACCGTTCTCTGATGGTCGGAAAGTGGCATCTCGGAATGGAGATCGAGGGCTCTCACCCTCTCGATGCCGGGTTCGACGAGCATCTCGGCATCGCCAGCAACTACGAATCAAAGCGCGGAAAAAATCACAGCACTCTCTACCGGGGGAAAGAGGTCGAAGCGAAGAATCAGCCGTTCGAAGCGCTGACCAGGCGGTACACGGATGAAGCGGTGAAATTCATCGATGAGCGAAAGAACGAACCCTTCCTGCTTTTTTTCTCGCACCACATCCCGCACCCCCCCCACCTGCCGAGGAAAGAGTTCCTCGGTTCTTCCGGGCAGGGAAAATACGGCGACGTGATTCAGGAACTGGATCACAGCACCGGCCGGATCATGAAAGCTTTGGTCGACGCCGGGATCGATGAAAACACTCTCGTGGTGTTCACCTCTGACAACGGTCCCGGTGGCAAAGGCTCGGCAGGACCGCTGAGAGGTGGCAAATACGGCACCATGGAAGGCGGACATCGCGTACCCGGTATCTTCCGCTGGCCCGGACAGATTCCAGCCGGGCAGACCTCCGACGTGACCCTATCCAGCATGGATCTTCTGCCGCTCTTCTGCGCTCTCGCCGATGTGGATCTGCCGGAGGATCGCAAGATTGACGGCGTGAATATCCTTCCGATTCTGAAAGGAGAACAAAGCGAATCACCTCACGAATTTCTCTACTACTACAACGGCACCAACCTGCAGGCCGTCCGCGAAGGGAACTGGAAACTCCACCTGCCCCGGACGGCGCAGGATCAACCTTTCTGGAATAAGAAGAAATCGAAATACAAGGTATTCGTCACGCTGGAGGAACCTGCGCTTTTTGATCTCTCTGAAGACGTCGGGGAAAAACAGAATGTCGCGGCTCAACACCCCGAAGTAGTCGCACGCTTGCAGCAGCAAGCGGAGGCGATCCGATCCGAGTTGGGTGACGTGAACGTGCAGGGAAGCGACCAGCGCAAGATAAACCTCGTCGATCCACAAGAGAGGTAGCAGGGAACAACGAGACACCGCACACTACTCGGCAAACCGAATCCCTAGTCAGCTACCAAGACGTCGCTGTATTGCATGAACCCATTGGCATCGATGATCGAAAAACAGTAGGCCGGAATCCCCTCAGGAATGGCAGCGCTGACCGTGAAGCCGCCTTCGCCGACCTGTGCAAGCTCACGCATGCCGGGTAATTTGACATCGTCGGGTTGGCTCACGTATTCGCGACTTCTATGCTTACTTTTGGCCTCTTTCGAGCGATAAATTACGTAGGCGGTCTGGATCGCCGGGCCGGAACTTTTCACTGTCAGTTTGGCCTGCCGAGTTGCGGCATCGAAGTCGGACTTCCCGATGATCGCGGACGGTTTTTCGTGCCCCGCAAACTCTGGATTCAAATAAGCTCCCTCCGCATGGTTGGCCTTTAAATCGGATTCGAGCACCGCGCTGAGTCGCTCCACTACCGAGCTGTATTCACGGTTCTCCGCGAGATTATTGACCTCTTCAAGATCATGGCGCTTTCCCTCGTCGTATAACTTGTAGAGCTCGAAATCGTTGGTCGCGTATCTCTTGTAAAGTTTGAAATCGCCGCTGCGAAGCGACGATTTCATTGCATCCGTCGAGTTGTGCGGGAAGTGCCAGAAAAGATGATCACGCTAGACGCCATCGGAATCGACAATATGTCGGGACTTGCCTTTGAGAACCGGCGAGATATCCAGACC
>CBDULB010000169.1:0-11564 GCA_965367965.1 uncultured bacterium
GATCTGGGCGATCATGAATACCAAAGAATTTCTCTACAACCACTGATGCTGACTCAAGCTTTTACCGAAACCATGTTGCGGAAAATCTCTCTACTCCTGTCCTCGGCGCTGGCGCTTGCGGTGCTGTCGCTCGCCGCACCGGTCGCATTTGGACAGTTGGTGTGTCTACCGGCACCGCGCCTGATGACCGTTATGCCGATGGGCGGCCAGGCGGGCACCAGTGTCGAAGTGACGGTCACCGGACAGAACGCTGAAGACATCACGGAACTGATTTTCTCGACGCCGATGATCACCGCCAAGCCGGTAGTGGGGGCCGACGGTAAGCCGGTAGAAAATAAATTCCTGCTGACCATCGCCAAGGATGCACCGGTCGGTGTCTACGACATGCGCGTCATGTCCCGGCTCGGCATTTCGTCGCCGCGTGCTTTTTCGGTGAGTCATCTTGAAGAGGTGATCCGTGAAAAAGCGAACACTTCGGTGGAGACGGCGATGGTGATTCCGACCAACGCGGTATGCAATGCGATCATGACCGCGCGTGCGGTCGACTACTACTCGTTCGAGGCAAAGAAGGATCAGCGACTGGTCATCGAATGCGCCGCAACCGGAATCGACTCGAAAGCCAATCCGGTGGTGATTTTCGCCGATGAGAAAGGCAACGATTTGTTGGTCAACCGCACCGGGGGGATCATCGATTTCGCGCCGCCGACGGCCGGCAAATACATGATCAAGGTTAACGATCTCGTTTATCAGGGCGGCGCTGAGTATTTCTATCGACTCGCTATTCAGGAAGTTGCAGCTGAGGTGCCGGCACCGCGTCAGCCGTCGCCGGCCCGGGTAAGTTCGATGTCGTGGCCGCCGGTCGGCCTGGCGGCGACGCCTGCAGGTAAGGAATCCGAACCGAACAACGAACACTACGAGGCGCAGAAGATCACGCTACCCTGTGATCTCAGCGGTGGATTTTTTCCGGCGGCTGACGTCGATACCTTTGAGTTCACCGCGAAGAAAGGTGAAGTCTGGTGGGTGGAAGTCGCCTCCGAGCGATTGGGTTTGCCGACCGATCCGTTTGTACTGGTGCAGCAGGTGACAAAGCAAGGTGACCGGGAAACGTTCACCGATGTCGCCGAGCTCTACGACATCAAGCCGCCGCTGAAGGTTTCATCGAACGGTTATTCGTACGACGGTCCTCCTTACAACGCCGGCTCGCCGGACGTGCTCGGTAAAGTCGAGATCAAAGCCGACGGAACGTATCGCCTGCAGGTGCGCGATCTGTTTGGCGGCACTCGTGACGAACCGTCGAACGTCTATCGCCTGATCGTTCGCAAGGCGCAGCCGGACTTTTCACTGGCCGCGTGGGCGGTTCACATGACGCTGCGCAACGGTGACCGTGCTGCCTTTTCCAAACCGATGGCGCTGCGTGCCGGTGGAGCGATGGTCATGGAAGTGGCCGTGATTCGCCGCGATGGATTCGACGGCGATATCGAACTGGCGATGGACGGCCTGCCTGCCGGGGTCAGCGCCAGCGGTCTGAAAATCCCCGCCGGCAAAACGGTTGGGCAAATCGTTATCAGCGCTGACGAATCGGCAAAGCCAGGCCTTTCGATGGCGACGATGTCCGGCACGGCGACGATCGATGGCAAAGCGGTGACGCGGCCCTGTCATCTGGCATCGATGGCGTGGCCGGTGAAAGACGCCAAGCAGGAGATTCCGGAACCGCGGCTGGTGGCGAACATTCCGGTTTCGGTGAGTAATTCGGAACTGGCCCCGCTGAGTATTGCGGCCAAAGAAGACAAAGTCTGGCAGGCGACCGAGGGTGAAACCTTGAAGATTCCGCTCAAGGCAGTCTGGCGTGAGGAATTTTCAGGAACTTCGGTAAAGCTGAACGCCTACAGTGGCGGCTTTGCAACCGTGCCCGAGTTTGATCTGCCCTTGAAAAAGGAGGAGCACGAGGTGGTGCTCGATCTGGCCGCATTGAAGGCCAAGCCCGGCGATTACACGATCGCCTTTTACGGGGGCGCCGTTGCCAAGTATCGCTACAATCCTGCAGCGGTCGCTGAGGCCGAAGCGGAAGCTAAAAAGGCCGAGCTGGAAGTCGCCGCCGTCGCGGCTGAAGCGACCAAACTTGCTGCCGCCGCTGCGAACGCCCCGACCGATCAGAAATCGGCGTCGGCCAATGCCGCTAAGATTGCCGCCGACAAACAGAAGCAGGCCGAAGCTGCCAAAGTCGCGGCTGACAAGAAAATCAAAACCGTGACCGCTGCCGCCGCGCCGAAAGACATCGTCGATATCGTGGTGTCGAAGCCGATCCGCATTTCGGTGAAGGCCAAACCCGAGCCAGCTGAGGCAAAGCCTGCCGCCACCGCTGCGGCGAAATAAATAATGAATACTCTGGTCCGAAATTTTGCCACGGTGGCGTGCTTTGCCGCCGGCATCGCGACCGGCACTGCCACCGACAAGCCGGCGGTAGCTGCTGCCGCGCCTGCACCGGCGAAGGCCGCTGCTGCATCCCCGAACGAGGTTCCCACGCCCGCGCCGGTGGTTGCGGAGAAGGCTGCGCCGACTCCGGCAAAACCGGCTGTCCCCGCACCGGCAAAGGCTGCTCCCGCCGCGCCCACGTCTGCACCTGCACCTGCAACGAAGCCGGCTCCCGCAGTGGTTAAAAAGGCCGCTCCTGCGCCTGTCAAAACTCCAGCACCAGCGCCCGCCAAAAAGGCTCCGGCCCCGACAGCCCAGCTCGACTTCTACCACGACGTGTTTCCATTTCTGAAGAAGAACTGCGTCTCCTGTCACAACAAAACCACCACCAAGGCGGCGCTCAACATGGAGACGCCGAAACTGATGATCGAAGGTGGTGACACCGGCCCGTCAATCATCCCCGGCAAGAGCGACGAGAGCCTGTTGGTCGAGGCCTGCCTGCATCTTTACGACCTGGAGATGCCTCCGAAGAACAACAAGAGCGGTGCCGTCGATTTGACGCCTGCGGAGATTGCCATTCTTAAAACCTGGATTGATCAGGGCGCCAAAGATTCGGTTCAGGAGGAGCGCACGATCACCTGGCAGGCGCCGGCAGAAGGGGTGCAACCGATCTACACTTTGGCGATGACTGCCGACGGACGCTTCGCGGCGTGCGGTCGTTCCAATCAGATTTTTCTTTACGATCTCGATACTCGTCAGTTGATCGGACAGATCGCTGATCCGGCGGAAGAGCCTGCCGGTGCGCATCGTGCTCTGGTGCAGTCGTTGAATTTCAGTCCCGACGGATCGCGGCTGGCGTCGGGCAGTTTCCGTGAGGTCAAGATTTGGAAACAGCAGTCGGGAAAATCGGCGACGCGACCAGCCGACCCGGCGCTCGGCCTGGTGCTGTCGACGCTGAGCCCGGACGGCAGCAAAATTGTCGCCGCTGACAAGGGCGGGGCAGTTCTGGTGCTCAACGCCGCGGATGGGAAATTGATCAAAAAGATTGCGACAGTCGCTGATGTTGCCAAGGGCGAAACGGTGCAGCTGCTCGAAGTTTCGCCTGACGGCGGCAAGGCAGCCGTGTTTACTGACACGGGAGGCTGGAAGCTGAGCCTGTGGGATTTGGCCGATGGTAAAATGCTGGCCGCGCAGACCTCACCGGATCCGGTGCTTGAAGCTCAAAGTCGCGACGCGCAGGCAAAGCTCACCGCGGCGACGACGGCCGCAACGGCTGCCACGGCAGCGGTCAAACCCGCTCAGGATGCCAAGGCGGCGGCTGCCAAAGTGGTCGCTGATCTGAAAGCTCAAGTGGCAAAAGTTCCCGCCGACAAACCCAACCCGGGATTGTCTGATCAAGTCACCGCTGCCGAACAGAAATTGGCCGCCGCCGCAACTGCCGAAACCGCTGTGCTTGCGAAAAGTAAAGCCGCCGACGCTGCCAAAGTTGCCGCCGACAAGGTCGCCAAAGACAGCGCCGCAAAACTGGCAGCGGCACGCAAGCTGCCGGTGCGCTCGTTGGCATGGACACGCGATGGCAAAGCGATTGCGACCGCGGGCGATGACAAGCTGATCAGTGTGTGGACCGTGCCCGCCGCCGCAACCGCGACTTTCGCCGCCCCGAAAAAACTGGCTGGTGCTGCCGGAGCGATTAGCTTTTTGGAGACAGGCGCAAACGCCGATCAACTGGTCAGTGCAGGTGCCGACAACAAAGCGCGGCTGTGGAGTATTGCTCAGGCGAAAGTGCTCAGGGAGATTCCCGTCGGCGTCACGGGTATCGACGTGTCCAATGATGGAAAATTTCTGCTTACGGGCGACACCGCCAATGCCGTTCACCTCTGGGATTTGGCCACCGGCAAACATCACCTGCAGCTGACGGGCAGTGTCGCAAGCCGCGAACAAATTGCGGCTCTGGACTGGGAGGTGAATGCGCAGGGGCTCGAGGATGCTTTTCAAAAAGCCGTCATCGCCAAGATCGCGGCTCAGGATAAAGCGCTCGATGTATTGCTGGAAAAGGCCAAAGACGCCATCGTCGCGATGGGTAAAAAATTGCCGACTTTGGAAAAAGGTATCAAGCCCGCGCAGGAAGCCGTGGTCGCCGCGCAGAAGGCTGTCGATGATGCCAGGGCAGTGATCGCCAAAGCGCCCGAAGGTAAAGCCGATGCGGCGATGGAAAAAGCGCTGACCGATGCTCAAACCAAGTTGATCGCTGCCATGACCACGGAGAGTTCGGCTCGATTGGCGCACCAGGGCGCGCAGAGTAACATCACTGACGCTGAGGCGCAGGTGGCGCGGATCACGGCGACGAAAGCCGAAAACGCCAAAGAATCGGCTGCCGCCACCGCGGCAAGTGCCGGGGCGATTAAACTCCAGACTCAGGCTAAGACGGACCTGGCTGCGGCTAAGGCAGCCTTGACGAAAGGGGCCGTCAAACCGCTGGCGGTGAGTTTTTCCAGTGACGATCAGAAAGTCGCCGCGCTGTTCAGCGACGGTTCGATCAATGTCTGGGCCGTGGCCAGCGGATCTCCGGTCGAACAGGTTCAGGTGGACGTCACCACCGCGGCGTCGATGGCGTCGCGATCCGACGGCAGCTTCGCGGTGATCAGTAGCGATGGAACCTTTGCAAGCACCGCCGGACCGGCGAAATGGGCCCTCGAGCGAACTCTTGGAGGAGACAAAAATCCCAAGCAGTTCACTGATCGAATCAATGCGGTGCGCTTCAGTCCTGATGGCAAACTGCTTGCCGCCGGCGGCGGTGAGGCTTCGCGTTCGGGTGATGTCATTGTGTTCGATGTCGCTACCGGCAATCCGACCGCGACCTGGTTGGAAAAACATACCGACAGCGTGATCAGTCTCGATTTTTCGCCCGACGGCAAACTGCTGGCTTCGGGAGCGAGTGACAAAATTGCCCGCGTTACCGAAATCGCCACCGGCAAGCAGACTCACCTTTTTGAAGGCCACACCCACTACGTCACCGGGATCGCGTTTCGGGCTGACGGCCGGGTGCTGGCCACCGCCGGTGCCGATGGCGTGGTCAACAGTTGGGACATGCTGCTCGGCGAACGTCAGAAAAAAATTGAAGGCTGGGCGAAGGAGGTAACCTCGCTGCAATTCATCGGTGCCAGCAACAAGATCGTGACCTCGGCCGGCGACAATCTGGTGCGTATCGTCAACGATGTCGGCAGCCAGATTCGCTCGATTGCCAAGTTGCCTGATTTTATGCAGGCCGCCGCCAGCACTGCCGACGGCAGCACCATCATCGCCGGGGGCGAAGACAGTTTTCTACGAGTCTGGAACGGCGTCGATGGCAAGGAACTTGCCGCCTTCGGCCCCAAGTAAGTGTAAGTTATCTTTTCACCCATCACTGTATTATGTCCTCAATCCTTCCCTCATCCTCCGCCTCGGGATTGCGCTGCGCCGGTCCTCTAGGTCGTCGCGGTTTTATGCAAATGGGCCTGACCGGTCTTGCCACGCTGACCTGGCCGGATCTGTTGCGCTTGCGTGCCGAAAATGCGCTCAAGCCGAACAGCGAAAAAACCGCAGTGATCATGGTCTGGCTGCCGGGTGGTTTATCGCACGTCGATTCCTACGATCCCAAGCCGGAGATTGGCAGTGAATATCGCGGCCCTTTTAAAACCATCGCCACCAAGGTGCCGGGAACACGCATCACCGAACTGATGCCGCTGCAGGCGAAGATCGCCGACAAGTTCACGATCCTGCGCTCGATGAAACAGAGCGCAGGTGGTCATCCGGCGGGATCGATGCAGATGTTTTCCGGTGACAGCGACACTCGCGACAAGCCGAAGGTGCGCCTTCCGGACTGGATGTCGGTGGCCAACTATCTGCGCTCCAAAGACGGTGCGCGCACCAATCCGCTGCCCAATTACATCGGGGTTAATCCGGTGCCTGCCAACTACAGCGGCCCCGCTTACCTCGGCGATGCTTTCTCGCCGTTTTCGGTAACCGACGATCCAAGTCGTCCGAATTTCAGCGTGCCGAATATCGGTCTCGCCGATAATGCCGAGACACGTCGTCTCAGCGAACGCGTCGCGCTGCGCAAACGACTCGACACGCTCGAGCGCGCCTTCGACCAGGAGAACGAACTCGGGGCGCTCGATGAATTTGAGTCGCAGGCGATGACTCTTCTGACCAATCCACTGACCCGCGATGCTTTTGACCTGGCCAAAGAGGACAAGGCGACGCGTGACCGCTATGGCCGCAATCGCTGGGGGCAGCAACTCCTGCTCGCCCGGCGCCTGGTCGAGTCCGGCGTCGACATCGTCACCAGTTCGCTGAGTGGTCCCTTGTGCGGCCGGGTCAACAACTGGGACGATCACGCCGTCAATCAGCATCAGTTCGAGGCGCTGCGTTTCCGCATGCCGAACTACGATCAGGCGGTGTCTGCTTTGATCGAAGACATCTACGCACGCGGCCTCGACAAGCGCGTGCTGGTCGTCGTCACCGGCGAGTTCGGGCGCACGCCGAAAATCAGTTTCGCGCGCAGCACCGGCGCCGGCAACGCCAGCGGACCGACCGGAACTTTGCAGCCGGGCCGTGATCACTGGCCGCGCGCCTTTTCCAACATCTGGGCCGGCGGCGGCTTAAATCACGGTGGCATCATCGGTGCCAGCGACAAGCGCGGCGAAGACGTCGTCGAACGCCCCTGCGGCCCCGGCGATTTCCTCGCGACCGTCTACAATCACCTCGGCATCGACTCGTCGAAAATCATGATCGAAGACTTCAACGGCCGGCCCACGCCAATCGTCAGCGACGGTCGACCGATCCCGGAGTTGTCGGTTTGAGGGGCGTTCGGCTTGCCTGGAGCTAGGTTTGACTCTTGCTGCGGGGCTCTCAAAACCCGTCACGGGGAGCGGTGATGCATTTTTGTCGTTATGCCCAATATCACATGATGAACCGGTTTAAGGCATTTGCAGTCGTGGTATTTCCACTTGCAGGTGTAGCAGGATTCCTCTGCTCATTCATCAAATGGGGTAACGTATCGGGATTCCATGGCGAAGGATTTCCGGTGCCGACCGTGATGTGGGATAACGCCTATAGATATCCAGGACACTCGCACTTGCCGGAAGATCATATGATCGACTTCCCCAATAGCTTCGGCATACCCTTGAATATTTTGGTGTTTCTCATAGCGGGGGTGGTCTTATTCTTCAATGCCGAAATGTTTCGCTTCACCCTAATTCGGCTGCGAATGGAAAGACAATAGGGGGCAGGTGAGCCGGAATCGTGAACTTCATGACCCGTTAAGTCATATTCGGTGAGCCTTTTAAAAAGGTGAAAGGCTGCTCTTCGTTGCCCGCTGGATCTTCGGGGCTCTTCAGCAAAGTGACGCGAGTTGATCTAAACACTATCCTGAAAGCAACTCGAACTCCATTCGACGCGGCTGGCAAACGGGCTATGCTCCCGAAGCCTGTGAAAATCAAATCCGCCAAGTTCGAGCTCAGCGCTCTCAGTCTCGACACCTGCCCGCAATGGCAGATGCCCGAGTTCGCCTTCATCGGTCGATCCAATGTCGGCAAGTCATCGCTGATCAATTTTCTGTGCAACCAGGACGGGCTGGCACGCGTGTCGAGTACGCCCGGTCGGACGCGTGAGATCAATTTTTTCTCGGTCAATAACAGCGCCTGGAGTCTGGTCGATCTACCGGGCTACGGTTATGCGAAGGTATCCAAGACGGACCGTCAATTATTCAGCGAGTTCGTTTCGGACTACCTCGTCGAGCGGCCGAATCTGGCGTGCGCGTTCGTGTTGATCGATTCACGGCATTCGCCGCAGAAGATCGATCAGGAGTTTGTCCAGTGGCTGGTCGAAAACGGTGTGCCTTTCGCTCTGGTGTTTACCAAAACCGATAAGGTCAGCGCCACGGCGGTGAGGACCAACATCGAGGCATTTCAAAAAGCGATGGCCGAGTGGAGCGAAGGTGAGCCGAAGATTTTCACCACGTCGGTGAAAAAGCGCACCGGCTACCGCGAGATCCTCGGCTTTGTCGGCGACGCGATTTCGTAGCAGGCGGAGCAGAGTGACACTCTTTTCTCATTAAACGGTCGACAGGGGCGCAGCGCCGGAGGCAGAGTGCGTGCCACTCTGCCCCACAGCAAAAGCTACTCCGCGTGCGGATGCTCTTTGAGTAGGTCGGCGGGGCTGTACATGTCCTTCTTGTCTTTGATCTTTTCGCGCACTTCGGCGACCTGACTGGCGCTGATCGGGCTGGCCTTGTTGCCGAAGGCATTGCGCACGTAAGTGAGCGTGGCGGCGAGCTCGTCGTCTTTCAGCAGATACTCAAACGGAGTCATGGGCACGACGCCGGGGAGCTGTTTGCCTTGAACTTCGATCGGCCCCATCAGGCCTTTCATGGTCAGCTTAATCAGGCGCTCGGGATCACCGAGCACCCACTTGGTGCCGGCGATCGACGGAAAGCCGGCGGCGGGCAGACCTTTGCCGTTGGCCTGGTGGCAGGTGCCGCAGTGAGCTTCGCGGCTGTAGATCTCTGCTCCTTTGATGTATGCCTTGGCGTCTTTGCCGGTCAGATGTTTGGGGGCCTGGATGCGCAGACCGCCTTCGCCGTCGGTGAGGATCTCGCCGCTCAACGCGGCCTTGGCGGCTTTAAAGGTGGTCTCTGACACTTTGTCGATGCCCTTGGCTTCGGCGACGGCAACGATGGCTTCGCCTTCAACCTTCGGTAGATAAGAGGCGGCAGTGACGGCTTCCATGCGCACGCGTCCGTGGTCGTCACCGGCGGCAGCGAGCAGCAGTTGCCGGCCATTATCGATGCGGTCGGCATTGTAACGCAGCACCCGGGCCGCGCCGGAACGAACGCGGTGATCTTCGGATTTTAACAGTTGCTGAAGGAGGTCGGCGTCGACTTGATTGGCGCCCCAGGTAACCCACAAGGCTTCGAGCTTGAGACGGTCGTCGGTTTGTTGAGCGGCCCACTTGGTGGCGGCAGCTGCGGCTTCGCCGGCATCGTGGCCACGCAGTTCACGACGGGTGCGATAGCGGCTGCGATACTCGGGCAACTTGAGATTTTCCAAAAGGTCGGAAATGCCCGCACCGGCGATTTTGGCGGGTTCGACCAGAGGGCGTGACGGATAGGTGATACGATAAATGCGGCCGTGCTCGTGGTCACGCAGGGGATCGCGGGCGCTGTGCTGCATGTGGCCGATCAGGGCGTTGTGCCAGTCGACGATGTAAAGCGATCCGTCGGGCGCAAATTCGAGATCGACCGGGCGGAAGTTGAGGTCTTCAGAGACAAAAAGATCCTGACGGAAAGTGAGCGTGTAGCCGGTACCGTCTTCGATGACTTGGTGCTGCTTGGCACCGAGAAATCCGATGGCGTTGTTGAGTAACACGTCGCCCTGGACCTCGTCGGGGAAATGGCGGCTGGAGACAAACTCGAGACCGGAGGTCGGACGCACCGACTCAGCGGTGATCAGGTCGGGGGCGTCGAGGTTGACGCCGTAGACGGCTTTGACCGAACCGGGCAGCATCCAGGAAAGCTTGGTGCCGGAAGTGTGCAGGAAAAAGTCCTGACCGTAATCGTCGAAGGCGATGCCCCAGGGATTGGGGATCTGATACTGCGCGTGGCGCTCGACTTTCATGCGTTGCGGACTGAAGCGGTAAAAGCCGCCGTTGGTGCCACGCACCGGGCCGTAAGCGCCTTCGACGTTGGTGTGCAGGAACACGCCCTCACCCATCATGATGGCCCCGGAAGGATCGGCGCAGAAGGCGGAGATGGCGTGATGGGTGTCGTGATCATCGAAGCCGCTGAACAGGACTTGTTTGGTGTCGTAGTGGTCGTCGCCGTTGGTGTCCTGGAGAAATACCAGGCTGCCGCTCTGCGAAACGTAAACGCCGTCGTGGGCGATTTCGAAACCGATCGGGATATGCAGGTCGTCGGCGAAGTTGGTTTGTTTGTCGGCTTTGCCGTCGCCGTCGGTGTCTTCAAAAATGATCAGTTTATCCTGTGGCCGGGGATCACCGATCTTCCAGTGCGGGTAGCTGGCCATGGTCGCAACCCAGAGGCGGCCTTTGTTGTCGAAGGCCATCTGCACAGGATTGGAGAGATCGGGGAATTGATCTTCGGCGGCGAACAGTTCGATTTTATAGCCTTCGGCGACTTTGATTTTCGATTCGACGAGCTTGCCGGATTTGTATTCGACGGTGCCGTTCTTTTCGCTCGGCTTGTAGTTGGTTTCGACCGGAGGCAGTTGGTAGGTCTTGGCGTCGGCAGCGGCGACGTCGTAGCTTTCGCCTTTCAGGGCTGCCCAGATGGCGTGGTCGCGAATCTCAGTCATTTCGCGAGTCTTGCGAATCTCGTGCGGGTAGTTGTCGGGACCGAACGGATTGTAGCGGCGACCGTAGACATGCACCCCGTTGGGGACTTTGAAGTCGTTGTGCCAGAAGTAATTCTTTTCATCGACGGCTGCCTTGATGCCGCTGCGGGCGGCTTCGTCGATCGTGGCATCACCGAAAATCGCGTCGGCGAGCATCGGAGCGAGGGTGCGGTATCCGAGGTCGTTGAGTTGTGCGCCGTCGGTGGTGTACTGCTTGCCGTCGGCGTACCATTTCTGCGAAGGCGTGAAGGCATCGATGAAGACGATGCCTTTGCGGGCAGCCACTTCGCGGGAGGCTTCGGTATACAGCGCGAGGTTCTGGTTTTCTTTCACACCGTCCGGGGTGTCCTGGATCTTGGACAGATCCTGAAAAGCTGTCGGCGAAATCAGAGCCAGTTGCGGGGCGGACTCGCCGTTGTACTTCTGCGCCAGAGTATGGGTGATGAAGGCTTCGAGTTCGGCTTTGTAACCGTCGAGCCGTGCGGGGCCGTCGAACGATGAATTGAAGCCGAAGAAAGCGAGGATGGTGTCGGCTTCAAGGCGATGCAGCCACTGATCGGGAGTCTCGAAATGGCCCTGCGGTTTGGAGTCCTTCCGGAACTCCGGTTTGACCAGTGCCTTGGCACCGGGAAAGGCGAATTGATCTTCGTAACCGCGACTGGGGTGGGGGCGAAAAGCGGGAGTTTTGCCTTCAACGCCCATATTGCGAATGGTCAGGTCGGCTTCGGGAAAACGCAGGAACACCTCGGTTTCGAAGAGGTT
>CBDULB010000170.1:0-11285 GCA_965367965.1 uncultured bacterium
ACGCTCTCGTCCACCGGGACTGGCGGGACGGCGGTTTTACACTCACGTCCGGATTGCGCCGCTTACAGAATTCGTATGGGTGAAATAAAAATTGTGGCTGGAAGGTCGTAGGATCGTGGTCGAGTTTCAGCTTTTATGATCGGATCAGGCGAAGACGGACAAGGCTTGCAAGCCCTCGCTGCGGACACTATCGCCGCTGTGGCGACTCCGCCGGGACAGGGGGCGATTTCGGTGATTCGCATTTCGGGCGGATCGGTGCCTGAAGTGCTGTCGACTTGTCTGGATTGCAATCTGGCTGCGCTGGCGCCGCGGCGGGCGATGCTGGCGCGAATTCGGGCTGCCGATGGTTCGGCGATCGACGAAGGTCTGCTGACGTTTTTTCCCGGGCCGCACAGTTACACCGGCGAGGACGTGGTCGAATTTGCCGGCCACGGCGGGGTGCTGGTGACGCGCAAGGTGCTCGAACGCCTGCTGCAGTGCGGTGCGCGCGCGGCGGATCCGGGCGAGTTCAGTCAGCGCGCTTTTTTGAACGGAAAGATGGATCTGACTCAGGCTGAGGCGGTCATGGATGTCATTTCGGCGCAGACCGAACTGGCGCTGAAATCGGCCAACGAACAGCTCAGCGGGCGTCTTGGCGACCGGCTGCAGGACATGCGTGAAGACCTGATCGGTGTGCTGGCGCACCTTGAGGCCTACATCGATTTTCCGGAAGAGGACATCGATCCGGAGACTGGTGAGCAGCTCAGGGGACGGATCACATCGATCGAAGATGCCGCGCGCGAGCTGCTGGCGACGGCTGATCAGGGACGGATCCTGCGCCACGGAGTGCGCACGGTTATCTGCGGTGCGCCGAACGTCGGCAAGTCCAGTTTGTTAAATGTTTTGTTGGGCTTCGAGCGGGCGATTGTCAGCGACACGGCGGGCACCACTCGCGATACCATCGAGGAGGTGATCAACCTGCGCGGCATTCCGCTGCGCCTGGTCGACACCGCAGGCATGCGCGACGCGGAAGACGCCATCGAGCGCGAGGGGATCGAGCGCACCCGTCAGCAGATCGGGTCAGCGGAACTGGTGATCGAAGTGATCGATGCCAGCGTTGAGCGGCGCGACCAGGCATCGGTCGATCATCCGCGCGTGGTGCGGGTGCTCAACAAAAGCGACCTCGATTCGCACGCTGATTTTCGCGATGCCGACGGGGTGCGTTTTTCCTGCGTAGCAGATCAGGGCCGCGATGCCCTTACGGCTGCCATTTTCGAGCGTCTCGATTTTGATGTCGCGTCGTCGGCCGGCGACAGCGTTGCCGTGAGTGCCCGGCACCAGCAGAGTCTCGAACGTGCGGTGGGTTTTCTGGATGCAGCGAAGGCGAGACTTCAGGGGGCTGAGTCGCCGGAATTTATCGCTCTCGAATTGCGCGCCGCGCTGGAGGCCGTCGGCGAGATTGTCGGACGGACCGATGTGGAGGAAATTCTCGGCGAGATTTTTTCTTCGTTCTGTATCGGCAAATAGGCCGGCTCAACGCATCGCAGACGTCGTGCGCTGCAGCACCGCGTTGTTCGGCACGCTGGTCCAGACGTCATCCGACCAGTAGTCGTTGGCGGGCTGATCGCCGATCGGGAAGTAGAGATGGTCGCGATCGAACAACTGCTCGGGACGATAAGCGGCACTGGCTTCGGAGACCGGCAGCAGTCGCAGCGGCCCGTGTGGAGTCACTGTCGATTCGAGAATATACTGCGCCCCGTTGTCGAGATGCACCACGCACCAGGCATGATCGCCGCCCTGCGCATTCCAGCCGAGAGCGACCCGCGCATCGAAGCCCTCGCTGATCAGCGCGTCGGCGAGCAGCAGGGAAGTATCTTCGCAGTCACCGGCTTTGCGTTGCCAGGTTTCGGAAGGAGTTTGCCAGGCCTCCGCTCCCGAGTCGGCATTCGCGCCGGGAACGGGGATGGAAAGTCCATCGGCGGGAGTAGCGTAACCACCACTGCTACCGTCAGCGCCGTCGGCTTCATAAGTGCAGCGGGAAGTAATCAATTGCCACAGTTCGGCGATCCGGCTTTCGTCACTCCCGGCTTTCGCTGCGAGTGAATCAGGCAGTGAGAATCCGGTCAGGAACGAAGGGGCGCGGTGAAATTTTCCCTGCGAATCTGAGGCCAGAATGTCGTACGGACGTTGGCAGTGCGGGCAGCGCAGTTGCACGGTTCGCGCGCTGCGTTCAAGTTCGATGGCGTGGCCGGCACCACAGCGGGGGCAGTGGTGATGATAGCGGCCGCCATCGCGATTGGCGCTGGTCAGATTAAAATGCGGTAGCCGATGAGAGAGCACGCCGATGCAGCCGCGCCGGTAGCCGTCGCGAAAAATAACCGCACTGAGCGCGTCGAATTCGGCCACCATGCCGTCCTCCCAGTTGGACACTCCGTTCGCCAGCCGGGTTGAAGCCGGGTGCCAAACCATGGTCGCCGATAGCGAGGTAATATTGGGATGGCTGCGTTGCAGATAGCTGAGCAGTTTATCGAGGTCAATATCCGAGGCGCTCTTTGCCGAGGCCAGAAAGGTCTCCAGTGAACTTTGAATGTCGTCGTCGAAGCCGAGTGGAGTGGTGCCGTATTGCTGGCGACGATCGTTGATTCCGGTCAGGCAGGTGATGGCGAATTCCTGCGAAGTCGGAGCTTTGCCCGCAAAGTCGTAGGCGAAGTCGACGATCTCGACTTTCCAGCACAGCAGCGTTACCGCCAAAGGCGCAACGACCGCCAGAAAAACGAAAATCCTCCTCATTAAAAATTATGGTAATTATAGCACGGGATGGCAGCGCTGTCTCATGAATTGCCTACGGCAATCGGCTATTCAAAAGGCAATGGGTGTTACAGGAGGTAGGTCGCGATCGAGTCTACCATCGGCCTGCCGACCCGGGTCAATACTAGCCGATCCCTGCGCCACTTGACCAGCCCTTCGTCGAGAAGGTCGGCGAGTGCCCGAGGATTGGTGGATTCGTTGCCGAGCCATTTTTTTTCCAATCCGTCGACGGTTCGCAACTGCAGGGCGATGGCCTCGGTCCGGCGTTGGTCCCGACTCAGCAGCTCGATGTCAGTATCGAACGCGGTGCCCGATTCGACTGAAGCGACGTAGCCGGCAGTATCGGCGAGATTGGTCCAGCGCCGGTCGTTGATGGTCGATACCGCACTCGGCCCCAGTCCCAGGTAGTCGGCTCCGTTCCAGTAGGCGCGGTTGTGAACGGACTCAAATCCGGGGCGGGCGTAATTGGAGATCTCGTAGTGATGAAATCCGGCCGCTTCAAGATGCTCGATCGCCTGATGGAAAAAATCAGCGTCGTCATCGCTGTCTGTAGAGAACTCGCCGCGACTGAGGCGCTCGAAAAACGGTGTGTCCTCCTCGTAGTTGAGGTTGTAGGCGGAGATGTGATCAGGGGCCAGCGCGATGGTTTTTTCCAAAGTGTGCTGCCATGATTCAAGCGCTTCGCCCGGGTTGGAAAACATCAGGTCGATGTTCACCGCAGGCATTTCCGCCTCGCGAAGAATGTGGAAGGCCGCTTCGGCTTCCGCGGGCGAATGATCCCGACCTAGCAGCTCGAGGGTGTCGGGCACCCACGATTGCACCCCGAGACTGATGCGGGTGACGCCTCCGGTCTTCAGCATCCGGACCTTTTCGAGGTCAAAGGTCGCCGGGTTTGCCTCGACGGTCCATTCGCGGACGGCGGACAGGTCAAGGCGCCCGGCAAATCCGTCGAGCAGCCGTTGCAAAAGCCCGGTCGCCAGCAGCGTCGGGGTGCCGCCACCGAAATAGATTGTTTCGGGCCGAACCTCGATGCCGGTTTTGAGACGCCGATCCAACTCGGCGAGCAGGGCGGAGACAAAGGCGCGGTTCGCCAGCGCGCCGGGCTTGTGTTTGTAAAAGCTGCAATAGGGGCAGATCTGGTGGCAAAACGGAATGTGCACGTAGATGTGCCGCACCGCCTTGCCGATGTTTATCGCCACGTCATTAGCCGGAAAATTGGAGGGTGCGCCCATACGCTACCAGCTTGGTCGGATTTACGGTTGCGCGCAACGTCGCGAATGGCAGTATGCCCGACACTCTTTTACCATGGCACGCAAACTCAGTCACATCGCCCCGGATTGGTGGGATTACACCACGCTCGACAACGAAGTCATCAATGACGCCGCCAAGCTCACCGAGAGCGATATGGCCCAGCTGTCGCGCGACGGCTTTAAAGTGGTCTTCTACGACACCCTCGAGGATTTTTATCTGGCTGAAGCGTTGGAGTACATTCACGCCTGGAAGCAATCCACCGCCGACAACCCGGTCGGCATCTGTGGCCCGATTGGACCGACCGAGCAGCTGCCGCTGGTGGCACGACTGGTCAACGAGCTCGGCGTAAACCTCGGCGATTCGCATTTCTGGGGCATGGACGAGTGGATCGTCGATGGCAAGGCGGTGACCACTGACCATCCTTTGTCATTTGAGAAGGCCGACCGCGAGATGTGTTTCGATAAAATCGACTCCGCGCTGGCGATGCCGGATGCGAATATGCATTTTCCGACTCATGACACGCAGAAATACATCGACTCCTGGGACGGTGTTCGCTGTGCGGTGATGCAGGGTGGCCAGGGTGACATCAAGCACTGGGCGTTCAACGACCCGCTCAAGCGCGAAGGCGAGTTTGCCGACGCGCCGCCGACGCCGGAACAGTATCGGGATCTCGGCACCCGTATCGTCGAATTGCACCCGATCACTTTGGCGCAGAATGCGCGCACCTCGGGTGGTGGCAACATCACCATGGTGCCGAACCAGGCAGTCACCGTCGGACCGCGCGAAACGTGGAAGTCGGAGAAAGTATCGATCTGGCACGCCGGCACTCACGACAATCCGCTCGGCCAGCGCCTGACGGCGATGATGATTTCCAAAGGCCTCGCTGATTCAGCCGTGCCGATGTCACTGCTGGCGGACCATCCGAATGTGCAGTTTAACTACTTCCGCGGCGGATTGGGCAGCGTCTCGGTGGAGATGCATTGAGTTAGGAGTTAGGAGTTCGTCCACTGATCCACCTTCTGACGAAGGCGGCTACCGTCAAGCGTGGCTGCGACCGTGAGGAGAGTGGCCCCCGTTGCGGTGGTCTCCGGTGCGCAACGTGGGGCTGATTGCTTGGGTTGCGTCCCCCGTGATCTATCGGCGCCCGGCAAATCCCGCGGCGATGCTATTTCGAGTTGGCGCTCGCTTCTTCGTCACCGGTATGGTTCTCCAACCAATCGACGAGTGCCACTTCGAAGCCGACGTCTTCGTCGGCTTTTTCACTCATCAGCCACTTGTGTCGCAGCACGTCATTGCGCAGGTCAAGAAAGCGCTGGTAGAGAGATTTCGACGCATCGCCATTGTCGGCGCTGAGGGTGTTTGCGGAGGAACTGCTCACTCCGGTAAATTTCGTCGATCCCTGCCGGACTGCAAGTTCGGTCGACAGGTTATCTCCGTTGCACCGTTTTACTCAGACTTCGGATAAGGAAGGTGCTGATCGCATAATTCGAGGAGTTTTTGACCGGACTCGCTGTCGGCTTGAAAGCCGTAAGTCACACCACCGATAAGGCTGTCATCGAGCTGAAAATTAGAGCAGTGCCAGCAGATGGCGGTTTCTTGAACGAGTTCGTCACTTTGGTAAAAACGGAACCCGTAGGCCGGCTCATGGCACATTCCACTAAGCCATAAGTTGGTTTCCTGCTGACTCCAGAGCATCAGGAACG
This sequence comes from uncultured bacterium, assembly GCA_965367965.1. Taxonomy (GTDB): domain Bacteria; phylum Verrucomicrobiota; class Verrucomicrobiia; order Verrucomicrobiales; family DEV007; genus JBBKXR01. The sequence goes on from CBDULB010000170.1 coordinate 5,742, forward strand.
GCTTGATTGCCGCGGTGGGCAAAGACACTTTGCCGTAGACGCTTGATTTCGGAGCGAAAAGCGAGACCGAGAAGGTTTCGCCGTGAGCCTTTGCCTTGTCGCCCAGGAGAAGATAAATCTCTACGCGAGTGATGTCATCTGGTGAGTAGCCGGGGATAGCGTAGGTCTCGTTCGCCAGGCGGTGCATTCTGCCATACAAAATGTCCCGCCCTCCATCGAAGACAAAAAGATACACAGCTCCGAGGAGCAGGACCATCCACGGCAATATCTTCAGAGATTTCAGAAAACGTCTCTTCATGATTTAGCAGTATCGTTCGGGTGGAATTGAGCTGGAGCGATGGTGTAGTTTACGAGGGCCACCAGAGGATCAGCGAGATGCCCGAAAGGATGGCGATACCGCAGAGCAAGACGATACGCTTGAGCAGGGCGGGTGCTCCCAGCGCGGCGACAATGCCGCACTTAAACACGGTGTTGGTGAGGGCGGCGGTCATGATCAGGCGCCAGCCGAGACTGACATCGATCTGCTCGCGGTTGAGCATGTGCGCGGTCGACAGGGTGATGGCGTCGATCTTGGTAAAGCCGGAAAGCGCGGCGACATAGTAGAGCCCGCCCTCGCCGAAATACTCGCGGGTAGCGGCGACGGCGACAAGGATGAGGGCGTAGAAAAATCCAAATACCAGCGCCGTCTTGAGTCGGGCCGGGTTGTCGGGCTCTTTGAGGGTGATAAGGTCGCTGGAGTGGCGATGGTAGAGGATGAAGGTGAGCAAAAGAAACACGCCGATCAGCACCGAAAATGGTTTTAAAACTTCGATAAATGAATCGTTGGCGACGGTGAACACTTCGAACAGCACGCGCAGGTAGGAAATTGCCGTGGCGAGCATGATCGTCAGTGCTGCGGAGGTGGCGTGCCTGGGCACTGTCTTGGTGTCGCGCGAAGAACTGATGGTGGTCGCGGTACTCGAAATCAATCCGCCGAGAACGCCGCCGAGCAAGGTGCCGGCTTTGCCGCTGAAAAGCTTGAACGCAACGTAGCCGAACAGTCCGATGCCGACGATGAGCACTACCATCAGCCAGATTTTGAAGGGGTTGAGCACCTCGAACGGATCGTAGGCTTTGTTGGGCAGGATCGGCAAAATGACCAGACTGATCAGCACGAATTGCATGATGATGTGCAGTTCTCCCTGGCTCATGCGGCCGACGAACTGGTGCAGCGGATGTTTGTAGTGCAGCAGCAGGGCGGTGACTCCTGCGCAGACCACGGCAGCGGACTTGTCGCCGTGCATGAGGTAGGCAGCGATGCCGAATGTCAGCAGTGCGGCGACTTCAGTGGTGATGCCGACACCGTGGCCGGGATCCTTTTTCAAGGCCAGGTAGTTGGCGACGGCGATGATTATGCACAGGCCGAGAAAGCAGGCGGCCATCACCCCTTCGCCGTAGGCATCGCCGAGCAGGGCACTGATCGCACCGAACAGGGCGATCAGGGCAAAGGTGCGAATGCCGCCGGGGTGCTTTTCAACGCGCTCGCGCTGTAAGCCGATGAGCAGGCCGAGCCCAAGTGCGATACCGAGGCGGATGTAGAGATCGAAGGGCACTTGCTAAGAATGAAGGATAAACGCTGAAGCGGCAGGCCGGTAAGGGGAATGATGAATATCGAACAGGGAATCTCCAATGTCGAAGTGGTTCCATTCGCGGATCGGTTGGAATTTCTGTGCTCCTTGCTCCTTGCTCCTTGCTCCTTGTTCGATATTTAGAATCTCTTTACAGGCGCCTTGTCCGCGGCACAGGGACTGTAGGCTTTCGTTACGATGGCTAGTGAAAATCGTGCGACTGGCCGCTGACGGTTGTCGCAAAGGGCAAGGCTTCGGCGTGTTCGGTGTAGACGGAAGTGATGCCGTTCTCGTCGATCTGCAGGCGGCCTCTGATTTTCAGGAATGGTTCCTGAGTGATGACGAGGCGGTATTTTTCAAAAGTCGGTCCGGGGACGAAGGCGTTGGCGATGCCGGTTTCGTCTTCGAGGCTGACAAAGACATGACCCTTGGCGGTGGACGGGCGTTGGCGGCAGGTGACCAGACCGGCGATGGTGATGTGCTGGTTGGGGGTGCCGCTGGAGAGATCGGCGGCACGGTAGACTTTTTCGCGACGGTAAGCCGAGGCAGAGCTGTCTTCGGCCACTTTTGCTTCAGCGAGCTGGTCGAGCTGCTTACGAACATAAGCCATCGGGTGCGGGCCGGTGGTCAGTCCCTGGGTATCGTAGTCGGACTGCAGGCGCTCGGTCGGCGACATGGCGGCGAGGGGAGAGCAAGTAGAACGGGCGTCCTCGTCCGTTTCCAGTGCGGTGGTGAGCCGTGGACGAGAGCAAGGAGGGACCACACTCCTGTGGTCTTCGGTGGACGAGTCGGACGAATGGGCATCACTGCCCGACCAAGGCAACGGCAACGACAGGAGTGTCGTTGTTCCCTGGACGGCACTCTGGTTTCGCCGCGCGTAGGTGAACAGGTCTTCGGCGTCGAGGTGGCGTTCGGCTTTCCACATCGCGTCGCGGCGGTGTTCGGCACCGGGCAGGTCGTTGAGCGCACCGAGCCGGGCGAGGGCGCGGCGTTCGTTTTTGCTGAGGCGGGCGCGCAGCAGGAAGTCGTCGAGATTTTCAAAAGTGGACAAGTCTCGCTCGGCGACAATGCGGGCGGCGCTGTCGCGGCTGAGGCTTTTCACTTGATTGAGCCCGAGCCGCAGAGTGGTATCGTCCTCGACGCTGCACTCGACCCGGCTGACGGCGACCGAAACCGGACGGACGCGCAACTGGTGAGCCCTGGCGTCGTTAACAAGAGTGGCGCGCGAGTAAAACCCCATCGGCTGGTTGTTGAGCAGGCCGACGTAGAACTCGACCGGACGATGCACCTTCAGCCAGGCGGAGGCGTAGGCGATCAGCGCGAAGCTGATGGCGTGGCTCTCGGGAAATCCGTAGAGCGCAAACGACTGGATCGACTGCACGATGCGGTTCTGGATGTCGATGTCGACCCGCTTGCGGTGCATCGCGGCGCGCAGCTTGGCCATGACCTTCTGCATGCGTTCTTCGGAACGATTGAAAGAAATAGCGCGGCGCAGTTCCTCGGCCTCGCTGCCGGTGAAGTCGGCGACGATCATCGCCATCTGCAGCACCTGTTCCTGAAACAGAGGGATGCCGAGGGTGCGTTCCAGGGCGGGTTTGAAGCGGTCGTCGATGTAATCGATGGCCTGCTTGCCGTTGCGCCGGTCGAGGTAGGGATGCACCATGCCGCCGACGATGGGACCGGGACGAATCAGCGCGACCTCGACGCACAGGTCGTAAAACTTGCGCGGCTTCATGCGCGGCAGGGTGGCGATCTGAGCACGTGATTCGATCTGAAACATGCCGATGGTATCGGCGCGGCAGATGGTTTCGTAGGTGGCGGGATCATCCTTGGGAACCGTGGCGAGATCGACCGGGCGGCCGCGCTTTTGGCATAATGTCAGGGTGTCCTGCATGGCGGCGAGCATGCCCAGGCCGAGCAGGTCGACTTTGATGATGCCGAGGTCTTCACAATCGTCTTTGTCCCACTGCACGACGGTGCGTCCGGGCATCGAGGCGGGCTCGAGCGGCACCACGGTATCGAGGGGGCGATTGGAAATGATCATGCCGCCGGAGTGCTGGCCGAGGTGGCGCGGCAGGCCGTAGATTTTTTCGTAAAGATGGGTCAGGGCGGGCAGGCGCGGGTGATCGGCGGCGAGCCCGGCTTCGCCGATGCGTTGGCGCAGTTCGACTTCGTTTGTGACGTGGCTGGAGCCGAACACTTCGGAAAACCGACCGAGCGTATCCTCGGGAAAATTCAGCACCTTGCCCATCTCGCGCATCGCCGAGCGACCGCGATAGGTGATGACGTTGGCGGTCATCGCCGCGCCGCGCGGCGCGTAGCGGCGGAACACTTCCTGAATGACCGACTCGCGACGCTCGCCGGAAGGCAGGTCGAGATCGATGTCAGGCCAGGATTCGCGGCCTTCGGAAAGGAAGCGCTCGAACAACAGTTTTTGCTTAATGGCATCGACGGCGGTGATGCCGAGGCAGTAGCAGACGGCGGAGTTGGCGGCCGAACCGCGGCCCTGAACGAGGATGCCTTCGTCGCGGGCGAAGTCGACGATCTGACGGACGATGAGAAAGTAGCCGCAGAAGCCGAGCCGACCGATCAGATCGAGTTCGTGATCGAGCTGCTTGCGGATTTTCTGAGTGATCCGGCCGTAGCGATTGCGGGCGCCGATATCGGTCAGCTCGCGCAGATAACTCGACTGATCGTGGCCGTCGGGCACGGGGTAGCTGGGAAATTGATAGCCGAGATTTTCCAGAGTGAACTCGAGCCGGTCGGCGATGCGCAGGCTGTTGTCGACGGCGTGCGGCAGATCGCGGAACAGCTCGCGCATCTGCCGGGGGCTTTTCAAATAGCGTTCGCCGTTGCGCGCCAGCAGGGTGCCGGCGGCGTCGAGGTGGGTGTGATGGCGCAGGCAGGTGACGGCATCGTAGAGCAGGCGGCCGTGCTTGTGGGCAAAGGTCGGGCCGTTGCTGGCGAGCAGTGGCAGGTCGTGCGCTTCGGCGAGGTCGCGCAATGGGCGGACGGTGTATTCCTCGCCACGCAGATGGTGACGCTGCACCTCGACGGCGACGTTGGTTTTTCCAAACAGATGAGTGAGGCGCTGCAGGCGGTCCTCGGCGAGTTGCGGATCGCCGGTCGCCAGGGCGCGGCGGATCGGGCCGTCTTCATCGCCGCTCAGGGCGATCAGGCCGTCGGCGAATTCCTCGAGCTCGGTCCAGTGAATGCGGCTCGATTTGCGCGGATGGAGAAAATCCGGATGCTGCAGCGGCAGGCGGTAGTCTTTGTCGTCGCCGGAATGCGCACGATCACGAATGCGATCGACGTGGTTGCGGTCGAGGCCGCGCGCCTTGGCGGCGGTGATCAGCCGGCACAGGTTCTGGTAACCCCGGCGATTGCGCACCAGCACCGGCAGGGTGTATTCTCCATCGAGAGTGAGTTCGGCGCCGACGAAGGTGCGGATGCTTTGGCCGTGGTCTTGAAGACATTGCTTAGCCGCGTGATGGGCGCGGGCGGAACCGTAAACGCCGTCGCGATCGGTGACGGCGAGCGCGGGCAGGCCGATGTCGGCGGCACGGCGGACGAGTTCTTCGGGCTGGGAAGAACCGGCGTGAAAGCTGAACGCCGAGCGGGCGTGCAGTTCGATGTAGGAGGGGGAGGATGCCATAGCCGCTGCGTCGGGAGAAATGACGCGGCGGGGATGATAACTGTTTATTTGAACAGTGTAAAGGCTGGTGATGAAAATTTGATCAAGTCACCGGGGTGGACACCGGATTTACATGATTTTTCAGGATTTTGATCGTCCACCGGGGACTGGCGGGATGCCAGTATCACGTTCTGGTCCAGTGCGTTGGAGTGTGATAGCGGCGTCTCGCCGGTTGGAGCTGGACGGCTCTCGTCCGCTCGTCCACCGGGACCGCCGGGCTTGTCGGACGAAGCCTTGGCGTAG
>CBDULB010000171.1:0-11214 GCA_965367965.1 uncultured bacterium
GCTTGTTCTTAACTCGCTTTTTCTGGGTTTTAGTAGCCATTACAGTAAGGGGGGGTGTAAGGTTATAGTTAGGGGGGAGACTAGAATGTGAGGCATTTGCGGCTTATGTCAAACGAAAGTCGTTCATGCTTAGGTTTCTGGCTGGTAAAAAACAGCCATTTTTCCAGACGCTGTCTGGGATTCAACCTTACATGTTAGGTAGAATTTTTATTTGCTGATAGCGTCGCGGACTCAGTCCGGTGAGTTTGCGGAAATTGATCGACAACATGCGGGTGCTGGAATAGCCGGCGGCAGCCGCAGCGGTAGCTGGTGTGGTATCGGGTTCGAACAGGTGTTGACGGGCCCTGGCCACCTGGCGGCGGGTGATTTCCCGGTGGATTGATGTCCCGGCGACATCTCTGAAGCGTCGCTCAAGGGTGCGTCGGGCCATTGAGAAATGGTTTGCGATAGCGTCAATCTTGCAGCTTTTACCGTGGCTTAGCTGGTCATCGATGTAGCTGGATACGGCCGAGATTGCCGGATCGCCGTAGGCATCAGGCAGACTGGCAACCGCGTCGTCGTCGGCCCGATGAGGAGGAACGGTGGGTAGTGGCATACTTTCATTGTCCAGCCATTGTAGCAGGATTGAGGCCAGCCAGCTCACTGACGGGGTGATCACCAGGCTGCATTCCGCCAGCCGGCGTCCGATGCAGATGAGCGCGTCAACTGACGGCGACTTGCGGTTATCATCGGGTGAGAGGTTTCCAGTCTTCGCCAGAATTGCCGCGCTTGGCAGCGGCTCAGAAGATGTTGCAAATTGCACGGCCTCCCCGGTCAGGCCGGCGTGAGCAATTTCATCGCAGAAGCCGCTCAGCAGCCCGGGGTTTGTCTGCTGCGCAGCGACGAAGCTGCGATAGCCCCGGCGCAGCAGTATATCGGCGGCGACCGTTCCGGCGAGATAGGCGTCGATGACGAGTGATTCGACGTCAGTCACCTGCCCGCACGAGATATTGATGAGTTTTCGGCAGCCCTGCCGGGCGGCGGCCATCTGCTCGCGGTCGAGGCCGTCGACAATCATCGCATCGGCCGGCAGTTCGGCAATGTCCGCGGGGGAAAGGTCGGTGCAGTGCCGACACGATACCCGCCAGCCGTCGGCCATCATTGCGGTTCTGTCATCGAGGGCAGCGCCCAGCTCACGTCCGCTGCGCTGCGACAAGTCGGTGAGCAGAAACGCCCGCCGTGCGGATGGCGGTGTTTTGGCATTTCGTTGGGGACGGCGGGATTCAGACATCTGACTAAAGTCGTGCTTTTAATGATGCGCTTAAGGCCATTTATAGGCGTTCTAATTTACGAAAAGCAATATCCAAGGTTGCGAGGCTAATGGCCATGGTGTTAAAACACTCTCTTGCCCTTTCGACTGGCGACGTGCTGTCGGGAGGGTAGGCAATCCACCGCGTTCGCTGCTGCGATCGCCTTGCTGGAATCGCTTGTCCTTTACCTCCCCGATGAATCCCGACCGAGCTACTCTAAACTTCTTCAATTCCTTCTCTGAATCGTCCCGCGAGGAAGGGGTTCGCCTTCATGATGACGGCGCAGTTTCGCAAATTTTCGGAGATCATCTGTTCATTCAGGGGCGCGTCGAAACGGCCGGGGGAACCTGCCGGACCAAGTTGCGACTGCAGGGCAATGAATGGACTGGCGAATGCGATTGCACGGTCGGTCGCGATTGTCCCTCGCTGTATGCGACGATGCACGAGCGGCTGGCGCGGGGCGGCGATGTCCCGGAAGCACCGAACGAGGTTGGTACCCAGTCGTTGACGGAGATGATCGAAGAGCGTCTGGAGCGTTCGCTGGACGAGCGCGAGGACGGCTTTGTCGCCAAGCTTGAGGCGCGGTTTCGTCGCTTTGAACTGGAGCGGGAGATATTCGACACCGATTTGGTGCGCTTGAGCCCGCGCTGGGAAGTGGAGAGTTACGATGCGCTGGTGCTGTGGCCGAAGCCGCCGACCGACATCATTCAGTTCTGGAATTACATCGCTTATGCGTTTCGTAAAAAGAACGTCGACTACCCGGAGTTTCTCAATGCGATCACGGATTTTGAGTGGACCGAAAAGCAACTGCTGAGCTGGGAGCGCGATCGTGAGGTCAGCGAGTGGCGGCACACGGTGCAGAAGGCCAGTTCGGACGATGCCGCGTCCGAGACCAGTTCGTCGACCAAGGTCACGGGTGTGGCATTCCGACTGCAGATCAGCGGCCGCGAGGCGCGTCTGTTGTGGCGCGAGGGTGACGCGGAAAAGTTTTCGCGGCTTGAAGTCGGTGATGATTTCGAAGCGGCGAAGCAACGCTATCACGATGGCGCGTTGCGCATGGAAGCGGCCGATGAACTGATCTGGACGAGTGTGCTGGAGAGTGATGAAGGTGAGGAGGAAGCCCGGCTGAATCTGGAAAAAATCGCCAGTTGCCGCTTGCTCAATCGCTTGTTCCATCAGCGCGAACTGGCCGGCCACATCGTCACTCTGGATGAGGCGCCGGTGAAGCGGATCGAAGAGCCGCTGCGCTGGGTATGCCGCGATGACACGATGGGCAGTGAAGATGACTTCGAGCTGCAGTTAGTGACTTCCGAAGACCGCGATGTGCCGCACGTGATGCGTTTGCTGCCCGGTGAGGAGGATCTGTATCTGTCGGATGAGACCATTTTCCCGGGGCCGTGGAGTTGGTTGGAAACCACCGAAATTGAGCCGCGCTATGCGATTCCCCGTTCGGTGCTGGTGACTGAGGAGGGGGTTGCTTTTCTCGCTCAGATCGGGGCGACGGTGCCGGAAGATCTCGCCGGACGGATTACGGATACGCGTCTCGACGTGAAGTTCGAAATGCATCTCGCCACCAATGTCGGCGGCGGCAGCAGTGAGCAATTTCTGGTCAAGGTGGTGGCGCGCGATGCCGACGGACTGCGCGAGGAGGTGCTCGGTCGCGAGGGCTGGGAGGTGACGGTGAAACCACCGGCGAAGGATGACTTGATCTATCGCTACGATCGCAGCCGGTTGCGCCAGGTGCCCGAAGCGCTGCGCCGGATGGCGTTGAATTTCGACGCCAATGTCGGCTGCTTCCGGACGCGGGTGGTGCGTCAGTTTCCGGAAAAATTCACTGAATGGATCGAAGCACTGCCCGAGCACTTCGAAACCGAGTTGGAGGGCGATCTGGCTTCACTGCGTGCCGAGCCGGTCGAGGCAACGGTCAGTTTCGAAGTGGTCGATCAGGAGATCGACTGGTTCGATCTCAAAGTGGTGGTCAATGTCGAGGGCATGGACCTCTCGCAGAAAGAGATCAAAGCGCTGGTCGCCGCACGCGGCGAATTCGTGCGCATGGATGCCGGCGGTTGGTTGCGCCTGCACATGAACCTCGACGATTCGCAGAAAGAAGCGGTCAGCCGCATCGGTCTGGATCCGTTCGATCTGTCGGGTGAGACGCATCGTCTGCACGTTCTGCAGTTGGCGGAACCGCTTGCCAAAGAGGTGTTCGATGCCGAGGCGTGGGAGAAAATTTCCGCGCGCGCCAATTCGCTCAAGCTGCAGGTCCGTCCGGCCGTCCCCGCCGGGTTGACGGTGGAGTTGCGTCCCTATCAGGTCGAGGGCTTTCACTTTCTGTCGTATCTGTCGGCGAATCGCTTCGGCGGTATCCTCGCCGATGACATGGGTCTCGGTAAAACCATTCAGACGCTCGGCTGGGTGTTGTCGCTGCGCGCCAAGGCGGGTGACAAGCTGGCACCGTCGCTGGTGGTCTGCCCGAAGTCAGTGCTCGATGTGTGGGCTGCTGAAGTGAAAAAAGCCGCGCCGGAGTTGCGCGTTGAGGTGCTGCGTCAACGTCAGGACCTCGACATGGATCGCGTCAATTCGGAGATCGATCTGCTGGTCATCAACTACTCGCAGCTGCGATCCGCCGCTGAAGAAATGCAGAGCGTCGAGTGGTTGGCGGTGATCCTCGATGAGGGCCAGCAAATCAAGAACCCCGACTCGAAGGCGGCCAAAGCGGCGCGCATGATCAGGGCGCAGAACCGCATGGTGCTGACCGGTACTCCGATCGAGAACCGCCTGCTCGATGTGTGGAGTCTGATGTCGTTCGCGATGCCGGGAATTCTCGGTAACCGCAAGTACTTCCGCGAGCGTTTCGACAAGCGCAAGGATCCGCAGGCGCAGACGCGTCTGACGGCACGCCTGCGTCCGTTTTTGCTGCGCCGCACCAAGGGCGAGGTCGCCCTCGATCTGCCGCCGAAAACCGAGGAGGACGTGTTTTGCGATTTCGAAGGCGTTCAGAAGCAGCTTTATAAAGAGGAACTGGATCGCATTCAGAAAGTGCTGCTCGGTTTGGAAAATGACGATGCGCTGCGCAAGAACAGCTTCGTGATTTTGCAGGGGCTGATGCGTCTGCGGCAGATCTGCTGTCACCCGGCACTGATCGATCCCAAGCATCGCGAGGAGGAGAGTGCCAAGTTGAACGCGCTGTTCTACCTGCTCGATCAGCTCAAGGAGGAGGGTCACAAGGTGCTGGTGTTCAGTCAGTTCGTGACCATGCTCGACATTATTCGCGATCGTCTTGAGGACGAGGACCGGCCGTACGCTTATCTGACCGGTCAGACTAAGGATCGCCAGAAGGTGATCGAGGACTTCCAGAATTCAGATGATCCGACCGTATTTCTGCTCTCGCTGAAAGCCGGTGGCAGTGGTTTGAACCTGACCGCGGCGTCGTACGTTGTGCTTTACGACCCGTGGTGGAATCCGGCGGTTGAGAACCAGGCGATTGACCGGACGCACCGAATCGGCCAGGAAAGTAAGGTGATTGCCTACCGACTGTTGATGCGCGAATCGATCGAGGAGAAGATTCGCATTCTGCAACAACAAAAGAGGGCCATGATGACGGGGGTGTTAGGTGAGGAGGGATTCGCTAGGAATCTACAACGAGAAGATCTCGCCTTCCTGTTCGAGAACGACGGCGATATCTGATCTCAAGCCATCCTTCCGTAAGCCGTTTCCGGCCATAGCGGCAGGCGGCCCGGAAACATGATCATTCAGCAATCCAGACGGCAGCGATGCCGGACGGCAGGGCGGCGCATTCTCCCTGCGCTCGGCCTGCTCGCAGTCTGTTGGTGTGGCGCGGGTTGCACGGCGGATTACTACCAGCGCTCGGCCGACAAGGAGGCGACCGGGATTCTCGGCTGGAAGAGTCAGCGGGTGAACAACGTCGACAGTGACGATTTGTCAGTGGTGCCGGCCGAGCCGATATCGCTGGAGGACCTGGCGGAAAATGCGCAGGCTGCGGAATTTCTCGGCAAATCGGCTCAAAGCGAAGTCGGCGGGCGCATTATCAAGCTCGAGGATGCGCTCGATCTGGCGATCAATTACAATCGCACCTACCTGTCGCAGAAGGAGTTGATCTACCTGCAGACACTGGAACTGACCCTGGTGCGTCACGAGTTGGCGCCGATTTTCACCGGCACCGGTGGTATTGCGCGCTCGAGCAATCGCTCGGAAAGCAGCGGTGGGGGGAGCGACAGTGCAGGCGACGGGGCGACGCGCAGCGCCGCGGTGGAGACCAATGTCGATCGATTGATCGCCGAGAACACCTTCGCCAGTCGCAGCAATCTCGGCTTTTCGATGCTGCAACGCACCGGCGCCCGTCTGGCGGCGGATTTCACCACCGACTTTCTGCAGTTTCTCGGGGGCGGTCGCTCGGCCAACGGCTCAGCCCTGGTGGTGACGGTCGCCCAGCCCCTGCTGCGCGGTGCCGGCTACAAGGCGACCATGGAAAACCTGACCCAGGCGGAGCGCGAGCTGCTTTATTCGATTCGCGAATTTGCCACCTTCCGGCGGGAGTTCATCGTCGATATCGCTGACCGCTACTACAACGTGCTGCTGGCTCGCGATCAGGCGCGCAACAACTGGGTCGGCTATGAAGGCTTTCGTCTCAGTGTTGAGCGCGAGGAAGCGCTGGCCAACGAGAACCGGCGCACCCAGACCGAACTCGGTCAGTTGCGCCAGGCAGCGTTGTCGGCCGAGCGCGACTGGGTGAACGCGATCAGCGACTATCAGCGGCAGGTCGATGAGTTAAAAATCGAACTCGGTATTTCGGTCGATACGCCGATCGTGCTGGATGAGAGTGAGTTGAGCGAATTAAAAATCGTCGATCCCAAGGTGACGCAGGAGCAGGCGCAGGAGGTGGCGCTGGTGACCCGCCCCGAGATCGAATCGGCAAACGATCGCGTCGAGGATGCAGTGCGCCGTATCGAGGTGGCGCAGATTGATCTGCGACCCGGACTCGATATCGTCGGTAGCTACGACCTTTCCAGCCCGACCACCGACGGCACACCCAAACTGGATCTTTCACGGCGCAACTGGAGTGCCGGTCTCGACGTCGATTTACCCTTCGACCGCAAGGAGCAACGCAACAACTACCGCAGCACTTTGTTGAACAAAGAGCAGCGTCAGCGCGACCGCGATCTGGCCTACGATCAGGTGCGCCTGCAGGTCAACAACGACTGGCGTGCACTCGGCCAGGCAAAGCGCAATTACGAGATCAGTCAGTCGGGTGCGGAGCTGGCCGGACGGCGACTGCGCGAACAGGAAATTCTCGCCGAGATCGGACAGAGCGAAGCGCGCGACCTGGTCGATGCCCGACGCGATCTGGTCAATTCAAGAAACGCCATCAGTTCGGCCATGGTTGACCATACCTTGGCGCGTTTACGTCTTTGGCAGGATATGGGAATTCTATATATTAAGGATGATGGTAGTTGGCTGAGAGTGTTAGAGGCGGAGGCCGATCGTGATGAATAAATTTCCGTTTCTAAAATGGCTCGTCCCGGCCCTGGTGATCGTCGGCATTGCTCTGGCAATCTGGAAGCCGTTCGGGGGCAAAGAAGTCAAGTCTGACGCGGCGGCCGTGTTCGAGACTCAACGTGGCGATCTGACCATCGATGTGCTCGAAGGTGGCAACATTCACGCGCTCGAGTCGCTGGAGATTCTCAATGAAGTAAAAATCTCCGCCGGCACCAAGATTCTCAACATCATTGAAGAGGGCTACGAGGTCACCGAAAAGGACGTCGAAGAAGGCAAGGTTCTGGTCACGCTCGACGCTTCTGCGGTCGAGGAGGAGATCGTCGACCACGATGTTCAGTTTCAGGAGACGCAGGCGTCTTATGTCGAGGCCAAGCAGAACATCGAAATTCAGGCCAGTGAGAATACCAGCGAGATCAAGTTGGTGCGTCAGCTGGCTCGCTTTGCGCTGCTCGACTTCGAGAAATTCGTCGGTGCCAAGGCCGCCAAGGAAATCATTCACGCGCTGGCCTTGCCGTACGACACCGAGAGCTTCGAAGCCTTCGAACGCGAGACCGATGAGATCATCGCCGAGGCGTTCGACGCCAACACCTTGCTCGAAGCGGATGGTCTGGCAACTGCCGAGCCCGCCGCGACGGATTCCGCTGACTCCGGAGCGGGCGCCGCCTCTGCCGACGACGGCGAAGAAATGTCTTCGTCTTCGGCCGATGATGATCCAGTGGCGAAAAAAGCCAAGGACCTGATTGCCAAGAGTGCCAGGAAAGCTGAGACAGTGGCGCAGGATGAAGCCGCTGAGGCAGCCAGTTCGAGTAGTGATCAGAACGGCAGTCAAGCGTCGGGCGTCGACTTCGCCTCTTTTCTTGAAGAAGATCGTCTCGGTGCCGGTGAGGCCGAGCAAACCATCCGGCGGATGCGCGATGAAGCCTTGCTGGCGCGCACCGAGATGGCGGTGGTCGAAGAAGCCGTCGAAGGCGCGATTCGCCTGCACAAAGAGAATTTCATCACCACTTCGACGCTGGAAAACGAAAAGGTCACCCTCGAAAAAGCCAAGCTGACGCTGAAGACGGCGGAGACTGAACTCGAACTGTTCCGCGATTACGAGTTTCCCAAGGAAGCGGAAAAAATGCTCTCCGTTTACGAAGAGGCGCTGCTCGAACTGGTGCGTGAAAAGCGCGAAGCCATGGCTCAGCAGGCTGAGGCCGAGTCCCGCTTTCGCAGCCGCAAACGTCGCTACGAGCTTGAGCTCAAGAAGCGCGAAGATTTGCAGGCCCAGCTCGACAGCTGCATCATCGTTGCCAAAAAGCCCGGTCTGGTGGCGTATGGTGGCGGCAAAAGCAACTACTACAATTCGCGCTACTACGAAGCGATTTCCGAAGGTGCCGCGCTCAAGACCGGTCAGCCGATCATCACCATTCCGGATATGTCGCACCTTGCCGTCGACGTCAATATTCACGAGTCACACATCAAGAAAATCCAGCTCGGCCAGACCGCGCGCATCACCGTCGATGCCGTTCCCGATAAGACGCTCGAAGGTACGGTGACCAAGGTTGCCGTGTTGCCCGACTCGAACGCGTCGCGCTACAATCCATCGCTGAAAGTTTATCCGTCGACGATCAAGATCGAAGGCACCCACGACTGGCTCAAACCGGGCATGACCGCCAAAGTTGAGATCATCGTCCGTGAGTTGGAGAACGTGCTCTACGTTCCGGTGCAGTCGATCTTTGTCGAAGAAGACCAGCACTTCGTGTTCGTGGAATCCGGCGGTAAACGCCGTCGTCAGTCGGTGACCGTCGGCGAGCACAACAACGAGTTTATCGAAGTCATGTCGGGGCTCGACGAGGGTGACATAGTCATGCTCAGCACGCCCGACGATTTTGAGCCCGGCGATCTGATCAAGGAGTTGGATACCTCGTCGACGCAGTTGTCGAGTGCTGAAAGCGGAACCGAGGACGAAGCTTAGGCGGTCGGAGTCTTTGATGACCCGGGTCTATTGGGAATGGTTAAGATGAGCGCGGCGAAGCCAGCTGACCAGGGGGCTGCCGGCCGGGCGCACCCGACGCCGATCATCGAGCTTCGCGATGTCGAAAAGCACTACCTGATGGGCAGCATCACGGTGAAGGCGCTGCGCGGTGTTTCGCTGAAAGTGATGGCCGGTGATTACATCAGTATCCTCGGGCCGTCCGGTTGCGGTAAGTCGACGATGCTCAACATTCTGGGTTGCCTCGATCAACCCAGTCAGGGTCAGTACCTGCTCGAAGGACACGATGTTTCTGAACTCGCCGACGACGACTTGTCGGCGGTGCGCGGCAAACGGCTCGGCTTTATTTTTCAAAGCTACAACCTGATCCAGCAACTCTCGGTCGTCGAAAATATCGAAGTGCCGCTCTACTACCAGGGCGTCGATCAACACGAAAGTCGGGCTATCGCCGAAGGCCTCGCCGATCAGGTCGGCCTGGGCAAGCGCCTCGATCACAAGCCGACCGAGCTTTCCGGTGGCCAGCAACAGCGTGTCGCCATCGCCCGTGCCCTGGCCAACGATCCCGCCGTGATTCTCGCTGACGAGGCCACCGGTAACCTCGACTCCAAATCCGGTGGCGACATTTTGCAGATCTTTGACGATCTTAACGCCGCGGGCAAAACACTGATCCTGATCACTCACGACGAAGGCATGTCGGAGCGCACCACGCGCACCATTCGTCTGCGCGACGGACACATCGAAGTCGACACCGGCTCGCCCGCTCTGAAAAAACTCACCGAGGTGAAAGCCAGCGTATCGTGAGTGCCGGATCACCCATACGCGACCTGTTCACCGGCCTGTCGATGGCCCGGCTGAAGCGCACCGTCATTCTCGGCGTCAAAAGTCTGTGGATGCACAAGTTGCGCTCGCTGCTGACCGCGCTCGGCATCGTCTTCGGTGTCTGCTCCGTGATCGCCATGCTCGCCATCGGCGAAGGCGCCAGTTACGAGGCCCAGCAGCAGATCGAAAATCTCGGCAGTCAGAACATCATTCTGCAGAGCATCAAACCGACCGGCAACGACAACAGCGCCGGCGAAACGCGCAGCATGATCCTCGAGTACGGCCTGACCCTGCGCGATATCGAACAGATTCAACAAACCATTCCCGGCGTCGATGTGCTGGTGCCGGGCCGCAAAATCAAAGACTATATCTGGCATCAGAGTAACAATGTCGACGCCACCGTGCTCGGCACGGTTGCCTGGTATCCGGAAATGCGAAATCGCAAGGTGCTCGACGGCCGCTTTTTTTCCAAGATCGAGATGGAGGGGCGCAACAACGTCTGTGTGCTCAACAAGAGCCTGGCCAGAAAATTGTTTCCGCTCAGTTCACCGATCGGCAAAGAGGTGCGTCTGCAACAGAGCTACTATCGCGTGGTCGGCATCATCGAAGCGCGCCCGACAGGCGTTAATCTCAGCGGCAGTGAGGGGCTCGACGGCACCGCCGGCGGCAAAGATGAAGGCGAGGATGCCATGGAAATGCTGATTCCGTTGACCACCCTGCGCGAACGCTTCGGTGAAGTTCTGATCAAGTACCGCTCCGGCAGCTTCGAGGCCGAGAAGGTCGACCTGCACGAGATCACGGTGAAAATCGATGACCCCGACAATGTCGTCGGCGCCTCCGAGGCGATTCGGCACTTGCTCGAACGCAATCATCCCAAGCCCGACTATCGCATGGTGGTGCCGCTCGAACTGCTGCGCCGCGCCGAGCGCACCAAACAGATTTTTAACATCGTGCTCGGATCGATCGCCGCCATTTCGCTGCTGGTCGGCGGCATCGGCATCATGAACATCATGCTCGCCACGGTCACCGAGCGCACCCGCGAGATCGGTATCCGCCGCGCCCTCGGCGCCAAGCAACGCGACATCGTTCTGCAGTTCCTGATCGAAACCATCCTGCTGTCCGGTGCCGGGGGACTGATCGGTGTCATCACCGGCATTGCCATTCCGATTATCATCGAACAGTTCGCCGACATGATCACCATCGTCCGCTTCTGGGCGCCGACCCTGGCATTCACCATCTCGGTAATGATCGGCGTGGTGTTCGGTATCTATCCGGCGATCCGGGCCGCAAAGCTGAATCCGGTGGAAGCGTTAAGGCATGAGTAGCTGGGAGTTAGGAGTTGGGAGTTAGGAGTTGGGAGTTGGGAGTTGGGAGGTAGGAGTTGGGAGGGTCGGTTCAAGACATCAGTGTTCGGAATCACGCAGCGGGAGAGGGTTTCCGGTCTTTCCTTTTTGCCATCAACTGTTTCGCCAGGCCATCGAGCGGACTCTTGACTCCCGCCTGACTGAGGTTCTGTGCGACGTGCAGATAGATCTGTGTCGTTGAGATGTCCTCGTGTCCCAACAGATCCTGTAAAGTTCGAATATCGGTGCCGGCTTCCAGTAGATGGGTTGC
>CBDULB010000172.1:0-11210 GCA_965367965.1 uncultured bacterium
GGCGTAGTGGAGCCGGCGGGTGAGGGCGTAGCGCGGGCCTGCCGGCCCGCGAGTGTCGCGGTTCGGCAGGTAGTGTGAAATGTGCACAAACCGATCCCTCCACTCACGCGGGCGGGGACGCCCGCGCTACGGAGGAGTTGCCAAACAGGGGCGCGATTCCTACGATTGATGAATGAATTTTCTCCGTATCTGCTGGATTGGCATTTTGGTGATCTCGATTCGGGTTGAAACTATCGCAGAGGTCGAAGGGCAGCCCCTCGCTGCGAATGTGCTGCGTGTCATCGATGCGCTCGAGTATCTGGGTTCACCATTGCCCCGTGATATCGCCGAGCAGTTGAGACTCGCAGCAGCACAGCGCGACGCGACAGCGTTGCAGGAAATTCTCGATTCACGCGTGCTGTTTGCGGTCCATCTCAATCCCGAGGTAAGGGTAAAAGTCTCGCGCGGTCCGGCCGCAGCGGTGCTGCAGCAAGCGGGGTTTACACCGTTCCTGATCAAGGTGAACAACGACAGTACCGTGGCGGGACATTTTCAGATCACTTCTGCGCAGTCCGGTCCGGTTTTCGCCGGCGCCTCCAGCTTCAGTTTAAAACGCATGGCCCAGTCCGGGCTGAATAAGAACGAAAATGTCGAAGGCGCTGATCGATTTCTGAGCGTCGAGATGTTTGACAGTGGACCGATGACACCGGGACTGAGCGGACTGGAGGTCGAGTATGCCATCGCATTGATCGGCAGCTCTGAGGCCGGCAAGCGCGAGGCGACGATCGGATTCGATGTCGGCGTCGGCACTCAGGATCTTGGCTTTCGGGGCGAGGTGCCGGTGTTGTTTGAGGTGCGTCCGGCGGTGCCGGTGAAACTGTCGATTCGCGATCACGACGGCACGCCGGGCACGGCGAAACTGATTTTCCGGGATCAGCACGACCGGGTGTATCCGCTACAGGCCAAACGCGTGGCTCCCGATTTGTTTTTTCAGCCACAGATTTATCGTCACGATGGCGGGACGGTATTGCTGCCGCCGGGGAAGTTGACCGTGCAGTTCAGCCGCGGGCCGGAGTATCGGGTCCTGGAAAAGGTCGTCGAAGTGAAAGCCGGCGCCGAGCAGAATTTGCAGCTGGATTTGCAGCGCTGGGTCGATCCGATGAAGTTCGGTTTCTATTGCGGCGACCATCACATTCACGCGGCGGGTTGCGCGCACTACACCAGTCCGTCAGAGGGCATCGATCCCGACGATGTGTTTCTGCAGGTGAAAGGCGAAGGCCTGAATGTGGGCAGCGTTCTCAACTGGGGCTACTGCTGGGATTATCAGCGTTCGTTTTTTTCCGCCGAGGAAAATCAGTACAGCGAGCCGCTGACGGTGTTGAAATACGACATCGAAGTCAGCGGCTTCGGATCAGCGGCGATGGGCCACGTCTGTCTGCTGGGGCTTAAAGAACACGACTATCCGGGCAGCGATGGAAAGCTGGAGGGCTGGCCGACCTGGACGGTACCGGTCATGCGTTGGTGCAAACAGCAGGGTGGCACGACCGGCTATCCGCATTCCTCTCTGCGGGTGGCGGCGGAGCCGTCGGCCCGGGAGACCATGGCAGCGCTGGACGCGGATGACAGCGGCGATTTAAGCCGGGAAGAGACTTTGAATAAAGTCCTGCCGGCACCGTTTGATCAAATTGACGCCGACCACAGCTTCTTCCTTTCCGAACAGGAACTGATCGCCGCGTCCGATATCGCCCTCGACGAGTTACCCAATCTGGTGGTGCCGCCGATGACCGGTGGTGGTGCACTGGAGATCTTCGTCAGCACCACCGAAGGTGTCTGCGATTTCATCAGTGCAATGGACACGCAGCGCATCGGTGAGTGGAACATCTGGTATCACCTGATGAACGCCGGTTTCCCGATGAAGGTCAGCGGCGAAACTGATTTTCCCTGCATGAGCAGTCGGCGGGTCGGTCAAGGCCGGGTCTATGTGCAGATGGGAGCGATCGAAAAGCTCGACTACGGCGAGTGGTGTGCCGGCATTCGCAGCGGCGCTTCGTATGTCTCTGACGGGTTTGCCCACGCGTTGAATTTTTCGGTCAACGGCGCGCAACCCGGCGGTGAAGATGTTGCACTTGCCAATCCGGGAGAGGTGACGATCGAGGCATCTGTGGCGTTCGCACCGGAGGTGCCCAGGGCAGTCGCCTACGGTCAGATCATGCCGCCCGAAGGACGCCGGGCGATCGGTGACACCGTCGTCCTGCACGCTGAGCGAAATCGCGAGACGGTTAAGGGCGGCGAGCGCCTGGTCGAACTGATCGTCAACGGCAAGCGCGCTGCTTTTCAGAAAGTCCCCGCTGATGGCGAGACTCACCAGCTCACGTTCGATGTCAAAATCGAACGCAGCAGCTGGGTGGCGCTGCGCCATTTTCCGCAAATGCACACCAACCCGGTGAATGTCGTCGTCGCCGAAACACCGATCCGCGCCTCGCGCTCGAGTGCGCTGTGGTGTGCGGAAGCGGTGAAGCGATTGTGGAAGAACCGCAGCAGCAAGATCAGTGACAGGGAAAGAGGAGAAGCAAAGGCGGCGTATGATCGTGCGATTGCGACCTACGAGACGCGGGCGGCGGAAGCCGCGGCGGGAACCTGACGGTTGTTCGCCCGCTATTCAGCTGCCGTGCCCAGAAAGATTTCGGTAACGCGGCCGTCTTTAAATTTAAAGATCATTCCTCCGTAAACCGAGCCGACGATGTGAGTGTCCTCACTGTCGAAGAAACCAGTGTTGGCATCGTCATCGGACTGGTAGTCGGCATAGGACTCGATAACAGCGGTTTTGCTGTCGCCGATCGTAAGGCCGTGGCCGGTTTGCAGTTTTGAGGGTGCTTTGGCGGTGATCGAATAAACGGATTTTGGACCACCGATTTCATCGGACAACATGTGCAGCGAAAGGCCGGCGTCGGGAAAGATCCATTCCTGAACGGCCTGACCGAAGGCCTCCCAGATTTCGTCCTTTCCTTTAAAGGCATTGCCCAGCATTTGGGTTTTTGCGATGGCGTAAACCTCGGCTTCGCTGGCGCCGATCTTAATTCCTCCGATGCTGCCGTCCTGCATGATGTCGGCACCGGTGACTTCGATGGAAAGAATCGTTGCGCCCGGTTGGTATCGGGTGGTTGTCATCTCGCCGCTGCGATAGTTTCCTGCAGAGTTGTCGATGTTGCTCAGGCGGATGAAATTTCCTGAGGGCTGATTGGTAAACGTGGCGTATTCGCGAGATTCAATTTCACTCATCGCAATCTGCCTAAGGCGGCCGAGAGTCTGTTCCGCATCCTTCACCGACATGCCGGGACTGACGCCGCCTGCAGCTTTAAACGCGGGGCTTGTCACTTCGATGAAATAAATCGGTGCAGCGTCGTTGATCGGAGAATCGGGATCGGTTTCTTCAGCTGCCAGTCGCATCAGTTCCTGCGTGCCGGCGGTAACGGCGACCAGCGCGATGCCTTCGCCATCGGTGGCGCGGGAAAAGTCTGCGGACGGCAGGGCGCGCTTTGCCTCTCCGAGGGTCATGCCGAGGCGGATGGGGCCAGCGGAGTTTGCGCTGATCGAGAAATCCTGTGCCGTCACAGTGTCCGCCGGAATCGGGATGCCGGGTGGAAATGGGGTCGCGTCGCCAAGAGTGACGGTGTCCGGCCCGGGGAGGTTGGCGGTGACCTGTCCTTCGAAAAAGAACTCGTCGAGTTTCGGTACTTCGCCGGTCACGTCGAGCAGGACTTTGTGATCGCCGCTCCATTGCCGTGCGCTGGCTGAAATCGCGAGCCCGGGGATGACCGCCTGCCTGTCCGGGTGGCGCCGGGCAATTTCTGCGCGGATCGCGCGGCGTAGTGCGATGGTCACCGGGATGGCATCGGAGCTGCGCTCATAGTCCTTTTCCGGTGCGACGATGTAGACGACGACGGCGCTATGGTATTGCCACTTGGCGTTTTCGATGACAAACACTGCCAAACTGTCGTTTCGCCACGAGATTGAAAGTGAACCGTGATTGGCGCCGGTGAAATGTCTGGTTCCGAGAGTGGCGATGACGGTATCGCTTTGCACATCGATGATGAAATTTTCAATCTTGTCGAGGTCATCGTTCGCCAACCCGGACGGATCGATTGTCCGATAGGGAATGCCCCACGCGATGGCAAAGCGGCCGTCGGGTGATTCGCTTCCCTCGAAGGCAATATGCGCCGGTGCGTTCTGAGCCCTGGCTGCGCCGATCGTGAGCGCAAAGAAAAGGAGGCAGGACAATGTGAGCTTCAGCGGCCGGAATTTCGGATTCATACAGTGATAATCTTAGCGGACAGACGCACGCTGTCCGCTAAATTTCACGATTCGGCGATTCTACGGAACCCTGCGATAGAGCACTGCCCGTCCCGAGAGACGAGCGCTCGATGCACTGGTTTCAACACCCGGGGCCACGGTCTTGCGACTGTGGTAGCGAACTGTCAGTCCGACTTCGCTGCCTCACTCCACCACCTTCATGACTCCCTTCATCAGCATGTAGTGACCGGGGAAGGTGCAGACGAATTCGTAGTCGCCGGGTTTCTCCGGAGCGGTGAATTCGAGCACCTGATCGGTGCCGTGGTCGAGCATGTTGCTGTGAATGATGATTTTGTCGGACTCGGGAATGAACCCGTTTTTGAATCCGGCTTCGCCCATGGCCATCGCTGCCAGCGCGATCTCCTGACCGGCTCCGGGTTGAGTGATGACGATGTTGTGCGGCAGAAAGTCGGGGTTGTCGAAGGTAAGTTCGATCTTCTTGCCGGCTTTGACGGTGAAGGTTTCAACGTCGAACTTCATGCGTTCGATGATGGTGCCGACGCGCACGGTGATCAGATCATCGGTCTCGGAGAGCACGCCGCTTTTCTCGACTTTGGTATGCAGCACGTCTTCTTCCTCTGCGGTGACGCCGCTCTTGTAGTCGACGTTGAACCAGTGGTGCTGGACGGTGTGCGCGGCGATGCGGGCGTGGCGCTCGGGTGAATTGAGAACCTGGTTGAGTAGCTTGCCGTTGCGAACGTTGTGCTGCTGATGGAGCCACAGGGCTTCAAGCAGGTGATGGGCGTGGTCTTTGTTTTTCGGGTCCCAGTTGGCCATCCATTTTTCACAGGCGGCGATGACGTCTCCGGTCGGCCGGGCACTGAGTTCAACGCGGGTGCGGTGGCGAACGCCGTCGATGGGGTGTTCGAGATTGGCCATCAGTTGGTCGAGCGGGGCGCCGGCAATTTCGACTTTCTCCTGCAGCGGGCGCTGCTTGTGGATGACGCGATAGACGCGGCCGTGCTGGTGATCGCGGTTGGGGTCGCGCACGTTGTGCTGCATGTGACCGATGATGACGTTGTGCCAGTCGGCGACGTAGAGTCCGCCGTCTTCGCCGAATACGGCATCGGTGGGGCGGAAGTTTTTGTCACTGCTGGAGAGCATCTCTTCGGTCGGGGTGCCCCACAGTTCGCCGAATTTGGTGGTGAACTTTTCGGTCTTTGCCTCCTTGCCTTTACCGGAGGTGACGCTGTATTCGGCGCCGCCGTCGCGGTCGATTTGATACTGTTTGATGCCGAGAAAGCCGATCGCGTTGCAGACCAGAAAGTTCTGCTGCATTTCGTCGGGGAAGTTGGCGCTGGAAATGATTTCGTTGGCGGGTACCGGGCGAACTTCTTTTTCCAACAGCTTGTGCATGGCAAAGCCGTCACCTTCGGGGCGGACCTGGTAGGCGCGGCCGCCGGTGCCGTCGCTGGCGAAGTGGTAGCCCCAGTAATCGAAGGCAATGCCGTGCGGGTTGGGGCTGTTCGGGGCGTGCTGGCGAATGGTGTACTGGCGGGGATCAAAGCGGAACATGGCCGAGCTGCCGCTGCTCATCGATGCACCCCAGGGGTGCTCGATATTGGTCTGCAGGAATACGCCGCTCTGCCAGTAGAGGGCGCCGTCGGGACCGTAGATGAAATTGTTGGCAGCGTGGTGGGTATCTGAGGAACCGATGCCGTGAACGATGATTTCGCGGTGGTCGGCAATGTCGTCGCCGTCGGTGTCTTTCAGAAATACGATGTCCGGTTGGCTGGAAACGAGCACGCCGCCATTCCAGAATTCGAAGGCCAGCGGGCTGTGGATTTTGGCGAACTCCGTGACGCGGTCGGCTTTGCCGTCCTTGTCATCGTCATGAAGGATGAGCAGGGCGTCATTCATTTCTTTGGTCGGCTGCCACTTGGGGTAGGTCGGCCAGGCGGCGACCCAGAGGCGGCCTTTGGGATCGACGTTCATCTGCACCGGATTGACCAGGTTGGGGAACTGTTTTTCGTCGGCGAACAGGTTGGCTTCGAAGCCCTCGGCAACCGTCAGGTGCTTGAGCCCTTCTTCGCCGCTGATGTAGTTCAGCGAGCCTTCTTTCTCGGCGCTCGAGCTTTTGCTGCCGCCGCCGACATTGGAAATGACTTTGACCGGAGCCGGCACGTTGCTGTCATCGATTTCGATATCGCTGCCTCGGGAGCGCACCCAGATGCGCGGATCGCGGTTGGCGGTCATGACGTCGAGCTGCAGCAGCTCGTGGACGAGGACTTCGCGATTGGTCTGGTCATTGGTGAATTTCAGATCGGCACGGCTGCCCCAGATGTCGTTGCCGTCGATGGCGCGGTAGCGCATGAACCAGTGCCAGTTTTTGTCGAGGACTGCCTGACGAACGGGTTCGAGGGACTCGGTGTCTTCGACGTTTTTGCCGAGCAGGGCGAAGGTGATCACCTCGGCGAGTAGCCGATTGCCGGTTGGATTGAGGTGAATGCCGTTGATCGTCATCGGATCATCGGGAGTTGCCTCGTAGATCTGTTGGGTGGCGCTGAACAAATCGACAAAAAACACTCCCTTTTCTTCGGCGACCTTTCTGGTGGACTCGGTGTAGGCGGCGAGACGCTTGTTATTGGCCTTGCCGTTGGGGAGATTGGGATTGGTCTTTTTGATGTTCTCGTGGGCGATCGGCGAGAACAGTACGATGCGCGGAATGCTCTCGCCGTTGGGGCGCAGGGCACGGTAACCGTCGATCATGGTGGCCAGCTTGGCGGCGTACTCGTCCGGATTGTCTTCGAAGGATTCGTTGTAGCCGAAAAAGCTGAAGATGACGTCGGCTTCACAGATCTTCAGATACTCTTCAGGAGTGGTGAAATCCTTGCTGCGCGGACGCTTGTCGACCTGATCGCCGCTGAGCCCGAGATTGCGGAACACGAGTTCGAGTTCAGGACTCTGGCTTTGCAACAGGGTCTCCATCCAGCCTTCATGCTGGAGACGTTCGGCGAGAGTGTTGCCGATGATGGCGATGCGGTCGCCTTTTTCGAATTTCATCACCTTCTTAGGCGAATCATTGACCATGATCGTGTGCTCCGGATCGCGGTAGTCGGCGGGCACCGGTTCAAGGGGCTTGGCCATCTCGACCGGGCGGCCCTGATGGTCGGCCATCGACATGGTGCCACCGTTGGCGAGGTCAAAGCTGATCGAGCCATCGGGCGCCGGAATGTTGCTGCGCACGAATACCGGCTCGCCGGCGGCATTGAGTACTTCGAGAGTGAAGCCGTCGAGACGCTCCGACAGCGGGGAGCGGTTCCAGATCTGGATAGATTTGATTTTGGTGTCTTTGCCCAGGTCGAGCTGCCACCACGGATCTTTGGCGTCCTTGCCCTGCGAGGTGTGGGTCTGGCCTTTTTTGTTCCAGTCGGCGTCCTTATTGCCATCGATGGCGCGCTGTGGTTCACCGCCGGCACTGACGCTGGACTGCGTGGCTTTGCCGTCGACGGCGACGTTGCGACCGCCGGAGTTGAGCACTTCGACTTCGGCGAGGGTAAGAATGCGTCCTTCGCCGGGGATCGAAACGCGCACGATGCTGGCCGGTCCGTCTACGGTGACGTCTGCGGGTGCGCTCGCCGCAGGCATTTTGGCGGGTTTGGCCTTTTCCTTGTTCGCTTTCGGCTTCGCTTTTTCTTTCGGCTTTTCGGTGATGGTGTTGTGCGCCGGGATCGGGCTGGTGAAACCTTCGTAAGCGGAAGGTTTGATGCCGGCAGCGAAGCCGTAGCCGAAGGTGTTCGGTTTGTAGGGGCCGACGAAATCGATGGGGGAGTCGGCCACGATTTGATCTTCGAGACCGAGCGACCAGTAGACGCCGTTGATGATCATCCGGCGGTAACCGTCGTTGAGCAGATCTTCGGACGCTCCGTAGAGTGAGGTGAAGGCTCGCCCCTCTTTGCCGTCGGCACCGCTTTTGTAAGTGCGCGTCCACTCGCTGGCCATCGGCGGTTTTTCAGGATCGGGTTCGCCATTTTGCTCCATGCTCATCAGTGGCTGGGCCATGGTCAGAATGTTCCAGTCGTCCTGCGGTTCGGCATTGTAGCCTCCAGCCTGCACCCAGATATCGCTGACGCCTTTGAGGATCGGGTTGTCGGCTTTCTCCGGAATGATTTCGATGCGCGTGCTTTGCTGGTGATTTTTGCCGTAGTGGCCAACCCATGACTGACCGAGAATCTGGTAGCCAAAACCGAGCTTGTAGTCGTCGCCTTTGTAGACCCAGTCGTACCTGGCGTACTTGCTGTCGGAATCGGCCGGATACCGGAACGCGTGCGTCGAGGTGCGCAGGCCGACGATCGGGCCGCCGCGCTGCAGGTAGTCGTCGAAGTGCTTCATTTGCTCGTCCGGCAGCGCGAGGAAGCGGCCGAAAATCACCACGCCGTCAGCGGAATCGAGCGCTTCCATTCCCGGAATGTCGGAGTGGCCGGGAACGATGGTGCCGGTCTCCGCGTCGATGCCAAATAGCACCGTGCATTTGAAACCGTGATGTTTGGCGAGGATGCGCGCCAGCGCGGGGATGGTTTCTTCGGATCGGTATTCGTGGTCGTCGCCGATCAGCACGAGGTGCTTGCCTTTGGCGATGTCGGGATTCGCCTCGTAAATGACCGGATTGGCATCGGCGGGAAGGGCGCTGACGAAGATTGAGATGATCGCGGCGGCGATTGTCAGGATGGGATGGGGCAGGTTGAGCTTCATAAATAGGCAGGCGTTCGGACGGGAAGTGTTGCGGATGATAGCTGAGCTGTCGAAGCCGAATTTTCTAAAGATTGCGCCACTCCGCCAGAGTTCGAGGTGGACCGATCGGGGAATCTGTGGTTTCTAGCGGGCAGACATTCAATAGCAACTCTATAGCACCCACGACTCATGCCTTTTCAATTTACCGGATTCGCCGACGAAGCAGAAAAATCTCTGGACGGCCAGATTTCCACTCTCAAAGAAGTGGGTTGGTCGGCGATCGAACTGCGTTTGCTCGATGGCAAAAATGTCGTCGATCTGAGTGACGAGGAATGGTCGGCGACCTGGGACAAGCTTCAGGCTGAAGGTATCAAAGTCGTCGGTTTCGGTGGAGCGATCGCCAACTGGGCGCGTCCGATCACCAATGATTTCCAGGTCGATATCGACGAGCTGAAGCGGGTCGCACCGCGCATGCGTCAGGCGGGAACGAAATTCCTGCGTGTGATGTCTTATCCGAATCCGGAAGACAATCCGATGCCGCAGGACGAATACCGCAACGAGGTGATTCGCCGCTTTAAAGAACTGGCGACCATCGCCGAAGGCGAGAACGTGATTTTGGCTCACGAAAACTGCAGCGGCTACGGTGCTGAAGCGGACGGCTGGCTGGACATGGTCGAGTCGGTGAACAGCCCGGCGCTGCAGGGCATCATGGACACGGGCAACAACAGCCTGCATGACAACGATGTCGAGGCGACCTGGCGCTACTACGAGAAATGCCGCGAGACGATCACTCACGTGCATGTCAAATGTGCCAAGCCGGGGCCGGACGGTGGCGATTACGTGACTTGTTACGTGGAGGAAGACCCGGTTCAGGAACGCATTCTTCGCGATCTTGAGGCGCGTGGCTACAATGGTTGGCTGTCGATCGAGCCGCACATCAAAGCGGCGATTCACGCCGGTCAGGATGTCGATGACTCGGGCGAAGGCCGTAAGGTCTGGGTCGACTTTGCCAAAGGTCTCGAGAAAATGGTCGCGGACGTGGTCTCCTAGATCATCTCAAGATTCCCGACCTTCCGGCTGGAAGTTGGCGGGGGCACTGGATTTGGGGTATCGTTGGGCATTTTCCGCTACGATGTCTGATAAATCATTAAGCCTCCGCAGTTTCCGTCGCGCCTTGCCTTTCGGCTTGGCGTTGATTCTTGCTGTGGCGTCGTCGTCGTGTATCTCGGGGAGGCATTCGATGAGTGTCTCGCTCGGACAGGGGGGCGGGGAAGGTCCGACCCTTGAATCGGGCGATGCGCTTGTGGCGACGGCGAGTGCCGACGCTGCCTATCACTTGGTATGCTGGAATGTCCACAAAGCTGACGACGCCGGATTCGTGGCAGAGCTGGGCGCTCTTCTGGAGGAAATTCCTGCGCTGGACGAGGTTTTGCTGTGTCTTCAAGAAGCCCGGTCGACGACTTACGAACTGTTTGGTGCTAGCCTGCCGGTTTCGGGACACTACGCGGAGAGCTGGCGGTATCCGTGGACGAATCGTTCCACCGGGGTGATGACCCTCAGTGAGTCAGGGTTGGCGCCGAAGCTTGCCACCGGGCTGCACTCGGAGCGCCGCGAATTTTTCATCGCTTCTCCCAAGGTCTGTCTGCGCTCGGAATTAGCGCTCGCTGACGGGCGGACGCTGGTGGTGGTCAACTGCCACGGCCTCAATTTTGTGACCAAGCGCAGTTTTCAGCGCCAACTCGATCAGGTATTTGCGTCGATTGACGAATTAGCTGACGACGATCCGGTGATCATCTGCGGCGATTTCAACGTGTGGAGCCCCGAGCGTCTGGCAATGCTCGAAGCCGAGGTTCGCGGAGCGGGGCTGGTGGAAGCGGGGGCAGATAAGCATTACGGCCCGGATACGCCGGCGCTGCTGCGGTTGGCGACGCCAATGTTTGGTTTCGATCCCGATATTCCCCTCGATCGCATTTACGCGCGGGGGATCGAGATTCAGGACTGCCGCTCGCTGTCTCACGTCCAGAGTTCGGACCATTCGCCGCTGGTGTTGAGGTTTTCGGTGGCCGATTGATGGCACGGGCGCTTGCGTCCGATCGGGCAGGATGCTTGCCACCTTTAGCGTTAGTTCCAGCAAAACCGTGGCTGCTGCGCTTGTGCGAGCCCGTTGAAGTGGGGGTGATGGCTGATTTCAAAGGCTTCGATGTTTCTTC
>CBDULB010000173.1:0-11193 GCA_965367965.1 uncultured bacterium
TGCCGTCTCCTCGCCGGAAGAAAAGACCCTGCTGCGCGTCGGCTTTGCGGAGTACCTGGCCCCGCAACATTTGCATACTTTGCTTGCCCGGTTTCGCAGGGCGCACCCGAACTGCGATTTGAGTCTGATGCTTGGTTGTGGACCGGGGATGATTGAATCGATGGACCGGGGCGAACTCGACATCGTCTTTACCGGACCGGAAGCAAAAAACGGCAACCTGCTTTGGGAGGAACCTTTGGTTTGGACGGGGAACATAAATCCTGCCAGTGCTTCCAACGAAGCCATCGAACTGGTGCTGATGCACCCGCCGTGCAGCTATCGCAAGATTGCCTTCGATGCACTCACCAAAGCGGAAACACCGTGGAAGCTATCCATCGATGCCAATTCGGTTCAGGCCGTTCAGTCCGCGATCCGCGCCGGCCTTGGGATCACCGTGCTGCCTGTTTCAGCCGTACTGGATGACATGCCTTTGCTCCACAATCTGCCTTCACTGCCCAACACTTCGGTGATGAGCTACATGCGCAATGATCAGTCGCACCCCTACGCGCAGCGATTTGTCGACTACCTGCTGTCGTGTATTGAGACTTCGCCCAAGCTCAAGCTGGCCAGCTGAGCACGCATAGTTTTGCCGACTTAAAACCACCTACTTCCTGGTGAGTGTTACCCATCCGTCTTGGCCGCAGCTTTCGGAGCACTCTTAACAAGACTATCTGCCCTTGTGCAATCGACCATTGGCGCTGGAGAACCCCTAGCTCTCCTTCTCCAACATGTCCCGCATTCTCTGCTTGGACTCCGCTGACAGTCCCTCAGAACCCGCATCACAATCGGAATCCTCGTCTCCACACTGGTAGGCGCTGCGGGTCAATTTTTGCAGGTTCTCCATTTGTTTCGGCACGGGTCGGCACTGACCACACATCAACCCGTGCACACGGAAGCTGAGCTTTTCGGAGGCCGTGAGCGGTCGGTCGAGCCGCGCAGCACAGAGCTCTGCCATCCGGCGACAGGAAAATCCGAACAGTTTCATGGTCCGCCCGATCAGGCCCATCTTGATCCGATAGTATCGGGACGGGGCCGGCACGGAACGGGCGTTTTCAGATTGGGACGGGGTATCAGGTGTCATGTGGGCTGATGTGGTTTTGTTGGAGGCAGGAGCGTAGTTGATGGCGCGCACGCGTCAGCATGACTGCGGCGCTTCCGACGGTAACCCCGGCGGCCACCGCCGCTTCCGGGACTGGCAGGCCATCGACGTCACGCAGCTTGAAGAGCAATTGGAGACGCTCCGGCAGCCGTTCGGTGCAGCGCCGGATCCATTCGCTTATATCCGTACGTTGCGCCGTCTCATCCGGAGACTCACTGAGAAATTCCATGCCATAGTGCGTATCCACTACCCACGAACCTTTCGCATCGAACAGGTGGTCGAGCGGATCGTAGTCGGTACCATCGGGTCCTGTAGGCCCCGACACTGCACCCTCGGTCGGCGTGCGCTTTGCCGATCGGAAATGGTCGAGAATTTTGAATTTCAAAATCCCGACAAGCCAGGTGCTCAGGGTGGATCTGCCGTCGAACGAATCGCGCTTCCGCCAGGCGACGAGCAGGCACTCCTGAACGAGATCCTCGGCCTGGTGATGATTTCCTACGCGTTTGAGCGCGTAGGCATAGAGCTTTTCGGACTCTTGCATCAGGGTGTCGGAGGTGATGATTGACATGGGTTTCGAAGTCGTTCGGAAAAGAACAAATGAGCACTCGGGGAAGTCTAGGTCTTAACTGCTATAGTGCTCCATGCTTAAATATTGAGGTCTTCCGGGGGTCTGAGAGTCCATGATATTCAGGCTTCAAGCCGGGTCGACACTTTGACCTCAGATTCCAGAGTTCGATGCACCGGACAGCGATCGGCGATCTCCAGCAGTCGGGCCCGCTGCGTTTGGTCGAGATTTCCACCGAGAGTGATCACCCGTTCGATGACATCAACCTTGCCCGTCCTGGTCTCACATTCTTCGCAATCGGCGGCATGAACTTTGTCGTGGCGCAGACGTACTTCGACCGATTCCAAAGGCCACTTCTTGTGGTCGGCATACATCCGCAAGGTCATCGCCGTGCAGGCTCCGAGTCCTGCAGTGAGGTAGTCGTAAGGTGTCGGGCCGAGGTTCGTACCGCCGACGGAAAGCGGTTCGTCCGCGATCAAATGTTGGCCGTTTGTCAGGATGTCAGCGCGCAGGCCGGAGGCTCCGATTCGCACCATAACCTCGTCCGGGTCTTCGGTCACAGGGACAGGTTCAAGGTACCGCGTCGCCCAGGCAGCGATAGTCTGTCCGACATAGCGAGAGTCTTCGGGATTGCTGAGCAGGTGGTCGGCGCCATCGAGAGAGATAAAACTCTTCGGATGGAGTGCGCGTCCGTAGTTTCTGGCGGCATTCTCGATACCGACCGTCTCGTCGACAGGCGAATGAAAGATGAGCAGCGCCTTGCCGAGACGGCGCGTGGCTTCCTCCATCGAGACCGATTCGAGATCATCGATGAACGCCTGCTTGATCAGAAAATCGCGCTTGGCGATCGAGACAGTCGCGGATCCTTCGCTTTCGATCTCGTCAACTTTCGAACCGAGAAGCCGAGTGACATGTACCGGGTCAGCTGGAGTTCCTATGGTGACGACGACGCGGACGCTATCGATGAGCGAGGCGGCACGGATGGCCGCGGCACCG
Organism: uncultured bacterium; assembly: GCA_965367965.1. Taxonomy (GTDB): domain Bacteria; phylum Verrucomicrobiota; class Verrucomicrobiia; order Verrucomicrobiales; family DEV007; genus JBBKXR01. The sequence goes on from CBDULB010000173.1 coordinate 2,700, forward strand.
CCGAGCGAGTGCCCGATGATAATCTGCGGCGCCTCGGCGATCTCATTGAGAAACTGTGAAGCGCGGAAGAGATCATCGACATTGGTGGTAAAGGTCGTCTCCGAAAAACTGCCCTCACTCTTGCCCAGGCCTGGAAAGTCGAATCGAAAAACCGCGATCCCCGCTTCCGTCAATGCGGACGATATATTGCGCACCGCGATGAGCTCTTTACTGCAGGTGAAACAGTGTGAGAACAGGGCGTAGGCGCGCGGCTTGCGCAAGGGTGGCAGGTCGAGGCGAGCCGCGAGCAGATGCCCGTCGGCGTTGGGAAACGTGTAGGTTTTCGAATTCATGAGGCGGGCGATGGTTGTTTCATCATCACCTTGTTTACCAAGGGACTGATGGTCAGGCTTTGCACGGGAAGCGAGAAGACGCCGACGATGAAATTCGAGACGAGTATGCCGAAGGTCGCGAAGGTGAGGATGAGACAACGATCCCGGTTCATCGCCTTCGCGTCCGCGCTGCAGGCTCCGCCGAATAACAGGAATCCAATGACGAAATGGAGGACGAAAGCTCTGAAGTCAAACCCGGTGACACGCTCGCAGATGTCCATTATGGGCCCCGGGAAAACAAGACCTATTAACAGCAACACCGTGCCGGCAATGACACCAGTCGCCATCAGACCGATCGTATCCGGCATGCGCAGGACGCGGGTGCTGAACACGCTTGTCAAAGCGCTGAACCCGATAATGACTGCGGCGATCGTGTAGAGTTCCATTGGCTAGTGCTGAGGGGTGCGGATCACCAGGTTGCGAATCTCAGTCATGTCTTCCATGGCGAAACGGACGCCCTCGCGGCCGAGCCCGCTGTCTTTCACGCCACCGTAGGGCATGTTGTCGACCCGCCACGACGGGACATCGCCGATGACGACGCCACCGACTTCGAGTGTGTCCCAGGCCTGCTGCGCCTTGTAGAGATCTCGAGTGAAAATGCCTGCCTGCAAGCCGAAGTTGGAATCATTCACCTCTGCCAGGGCGGAGTCAAAATCACTGAACGAACTCAGCACGGCAACCGGGCCGAAGGCTTCCTCAGCACAGAGTTTCTGATCACGGCCGACGCCTTCGAGGAGCGTCGCCTCCAGCATCGCACCTTCGCGTTTGCCGCCGACCAGCACTGTTGCTCCGCCGGCAACGGCCTCGCCGATCCATTCTTCAAGTCGTTGTGCCTCGCTCCCGGCGATCATCGGCCCGATGAAAGTGTCCTCGTCTTTCGGGTCACCGGAGAGAAGTTTGCCTGCGGCAGCGACAAGTCGTTCGCGGCAGGTGTCGTAGAGCTTTTCATGGATGAGGATGCGCTGCACACCGATGCAACTTTGGCCCGACTGATAAAAAGCGCCGAAGATAATGCGCTCGATCGCGTCGTCGAGGTCGGCGTCTTCATCGACGATCACGGCTGCGTTGCCGCCGAGTTCGAGAACGACTTTCTTCTTTCCGGCTTGCGCTTTCAAATTCCAGCCGACTCCGGGTGAACCGGTGAAGCTGAGCAGCTTGAGGCGTTCGTCGGTGGTGAACAGCTCCGCGCCGTCGCGGCTGCACGGCAGGATCGAGAACGCGCCCTTGGGCAAATCGGTCTCTGCCAGGGTCTCGCCGATGATGAGTGCACCGATGGGAGTGCGGCTGGCGGGCTTTAAAACAAACGGGCAGCCCACTGCAAGGGCTGGCGCGACCTTGTGAGCAGCGAGGTTGAGCGGGAAATTAAATGGCGAGATGAATGAGCACGGGCCGATTGGCACGCGCTTCCACATGCCGCGATAGCCGCGTGCGCGTTCGGAAATTTCCAACTCCTGCACCTCACCATGCATGCGCACGGATTCTTCGGCGGCGATGCGGAAGGTATCGATCAGCCGGGAGACTTCGCCGCGGCTGTCCTTGATCGGCTTGCCGGCTTCGATGCAAAGCGCCAGGGCAAGTTCTTCAGCACGTTCGGTGAATCGCGTCACGCAGTGGTTGAGAATAGCCTGGCGTTCGTAGGCTGGCATGCGCGCCATCTCGTCGGCAGCTTTGACCGTCCACGCGATGCCTTCGTCGATCGCTTTGAAATCCGCCAGTGCGACCCGGGTCGCCACTTCGCCGGAGAACTTGTCGGTGACTTCGAGATCGGCGTTGGGCTGCTGTGGCTCGTTCGCGAGATAGTAAGGGTACTGTTTTTCCAGCATGGAGAATCTAGGTCAGGGCTGCGCTGCGTATTGGAAGTTCCACATTCAGGATTCGGTCGTTCTCGGAGTAGTCGATGGGAATATCGATGAGATGGACACCGCCCTGCTGTTGGCAATTCTCGATCAGTGGCACGAGATCGCCGGTCGCTTCGAGACGGTGGCCGGTCGCGCCGTAGCTGTCGGCGTATTTGACGAAGCACGGATTTTTGAAATCGAGACCGAAGTCCTGAAAGTGCATGTGCGCCTGCTTCCATTTGATCATACCGTAGGCGCTGTCATTAAGAATGAGGACGATCAGGTCGAGCTTGAGGCGGACGGCCGTCTCAAGTTCCTGCGAGTTCATCATGAAGCCTCCGTCGCCACATATGGCGATCACCGGGCGGTCAGGGTGGACGATTTTCGCCGCCATCGCGGACGGCAGCCCCGCGCCCATCGAGGCGAGCGCATTGTCCAGCAAGACGGTGTTAGGCAAGTGGGCTTTGTAGTTGCGGGCGAACCAAATTTTATAGACACCGTTGTCGAGCGCGATGATGCCGTTGTCAGGCATAACGCTGCGCACATCGGCGACCAGCCGCTGTGGTCGCACCGGAAATTCCGGGGCGCCACTTCCCTCAGCGATGTGTTCCTCGGTGGCGGCGCGGCATTTCATAAAAAACTCAAAGTCCCACTGCGGTTGCGGTTTGAGTCCCTCGTTGAGTTGCCAGATGCTGTTGGCGATGTCGCCGATGAGTTCCACTTGGGGGAAGTAAACCGGATCGACAGCGGCCGAATTGAAGTTGATGTGAATGATCTGGCGCTCGCCCTTGTCCATGAAGAACGGCGGCTTCTCGACGACATCGTGGCCGACGTTGAGGATCACATCAGCACGCTCAACAGCGCGGTGGATGAAGTCGTTCGCAGATAAAGTCGCGTTGCCGAGGAACCGCGGATGTCTCTCATCGACGACGCCCTTACCCATCTGCGTCGTGATGAACGGAATGCCCTGGGCATCGACGAAAGCACGCAACTGTTTGGCAGTGAGTTTCCGATTCGCTCCGGCAGCGATCAGGAGGAGCGGATGTTTGGCGGCGGTCAACAGCTCGATCGCACGAGCGACCGCCTTCTCCTCCACGACCGGGCGTCGGGCGAGGCTTGCATTCAGCGGAGTGCGATCGGTCTCTTCAGCGGCGATGTCCTCCGGGAGTTCCAGATGAGTGGCTCCGGGTTTTTCCTCTGCCGCCAGGCGAAAGGCTTCGCGCACCCGGCTCGGGATGTTGTCACCGCTGGCGATCTGCTGCGTGTACTTGGTGATCGGTCCCATCATATCGACCACGTCAATGATTTGGAACTGTCCCTGCTTGCTGCTCTTGATAGGCTTCTGGCCGGTAATCATCAGCATCGGCATACCGCCGAGCTGAGCGTACGCGGCGGCGGTGACCAGATTCGTCGCGCCCGGGCCGAGGGTCGACAGGCACACGCCGACTTTGCCGGTGAGCCTCCCGAGTGTGGCGGCCATGAAACCCGCCGCCTGCTCGTGACGTGTCAGGATCAATTTGATCGACGAGCGCGACAAGGAGTCGAGCATGTCGAGGTTCTCTTCGCCCGGGATGCCGAAGATGTATTCCACACCCTCGTGCTCGAGCGCTTTGATGAATAGGTCAGATGCTTTCATAGGATGGTATATTGTTAGCTATTTCGGACGCCGACGTAGTCAATGCCGACCGGGTCTGAGGTCTCGCGATTCCAAGTGGCAATGTCGTCGAGGTTGAAACTCTTGAGGTGATCGTGACCACATGCCCGTGCCATGACTTTCATCATCCCGATTGACGCACGGTAAAAGTCGACACGTGCTCAAACCTGAGCGGCCCATCTTTGATGAGAGTAATAGCAGGAAGCTTGTCGTTTTTCATAGAGATAGATCTTTCAAGGTGTCGAGCGAATGGGACGGGTCGACACTAGATTACGCCACACTGATGCAGAGCGTTGGCGACTTTAGTGAAGCCACCGATATTCGCGCCACGCACGTAATCGATTCCGCCACCGTCACGCTGCCCATACTTTTGACATTTCCCGTGGATGTCGCTCATGATCTTCTGCAGGCGCTGATCGACTTCTTCCAGCGACCAACTGACACGCAAAGCGTTCTGGCTCTGTTCCAATCCGGAAACCGCCACGCCACCCGCGTTCGAAGCTTTGCCCGGCGCGTAAAGGACATTGCTCCGTAACTGGTGCTGGGCGGCCAGTTCGCATGGCATGTTCGCGCCTTCTGCAAGCGCGATCAGACCGTTGCCGATCAGTGTCTTCGCATCCTCCTCGTTGACCTCATTCTGAGTGGCGCAAGGGAAAGCCAGATCGGCTTTCACTGCCCATGGTCGACCTTCTTTGAAGGTGCAGCCGAACTTCCCGGCATACTCCTCGATGCGTCCGCGACGCACCTCCTTCAAGTCTTTGAGAAAGGCTAGTTTCTCCTCATCGATACCGTCGGGGTCGTGGATGAAACCGGAGCTATCGCTGGCAGTGAGCGGTTTCGCGCCGAGCTGGATGAGCTTCTCAATGCAATACAAAGCGACGTTACCCGATCCAGATACGACGGCAGTCCTGCCCTCGATCTCCTCATCCCTGGTTGCCAGCATCTCACGCATGAAATAGACCGCGCCGTGGCCCGTGGCTTCCTTTCTGCCAATGCTGCCTCCGAAATCTAAGCCTTTGCCAGTCAGCGTGCCAGTGAAAGTATTAGAGAGGCGACGGTATTGCCCGAACAGGTAGCCGATCTCGCGCGCGCCGACGCCGATATCACCAGCGGGCACGTCCGTGTCAGGCCCGATGTAACGATGCAACTCGGTCATCAGCGACTGGCAGAAGCGCATGACTTCGCCGTCGCTCTTGCCTTTCGGATTAAAGTTTGAACCACCCTTGGCACCGCCCATTGGCAGACCGGTCAGGCTGTTCTTAAAAATCTGCTCAAAGCCGAGAAACTTCAGCACGCTCTCCGATACGGTCGGATGAAATCGCATGCCGCCTTTGTAGGGGCCGATGGCATTGCAGAACTGCACCCGCCACGCGCGATTGGCGCGGACATAGCCTTCGTCATCGACCCAGCTGACGCGAAACGAGATGATGCGGTCGGGTTCCGTCAGGCGCTCCAGCAGACACTCGCCGTTGTAATCGTCGTGCTCTGCGATAAAAGGTAAGACATCCGAGGCCACCTCCTGGACGGCGTCGTGAAACTCTTGTTGGCCGGGATTGCGTTTGCGCAAGCCGGACATGAAGGAGTCGAGATCAGTACAGGTGTTCATAGTCGTCATTTGGAAAAGGGCTCTAATTTGATTCGGTGGTTGGTTGATTTTCGGATTCCCAGCTCAACTTGACCGCCCGGGCGACGCGCGGTGCGACGCTCGGATCGAGCGGGTCTGGCAGAATGAGATCGGCGGATGGTTCGTCGACCGCCGAGGCAAGCGCGTATGCAGCAGCGATTTTCATCGCCTCGGTGATGCGTGTCGCGCAGGCATCAATCGCGCCGCGAAAGATCCCTGGAAAGGCGAGGACATTGTTCACCTGGTTAGGAAAATCACTGCGACCTGTGCCGACAATGGCCGCTCCACCGCGCTTGGCCTCGTCCGGCATGATCTCCGGTTCAGGGTTGGCCATCGCCAGGACAATCGAATCCGGCGCCATCGTACGGATATCACCTTCGCTCAAAAGGTTGCCTTTGCTGACGCCGATAAACACGTCAGCGTCGCGGATGATTTCTTTTAACAAACCGCTGCGGTTGTCCGGATTGGAGTAGTTCAAGAGCTCGAGCTTCTCCGGCGAAAGGTTGGCACGACCAGCGTGGATCGCGCCTTTGGAATCACAGACAACGACTTCCCTGACACTCACACAACGGTCTGGTTCGTGCCCGACGCAGCGAAGCAGGCGCGCAATGGCAGTGCCCGCTGCGCCCGCGCCATTGATCACCACACGCAAATCAGAGAGTTCGCGGCCGGTGACTTTTACCGCATTAATCAGCGCTGCCAAAAGCACGATCGCCGTGCCATGTTGGTCATCGTGAAACACCGGGATGCCCAGGTCCTGTAAGCGACTCTCAATTTCAAAGCAGCGCGGAGCCGAGAAATCCTCGAGATTGATGCCTCCAAAGACAGGCGCGATATTGTGAATGGTGGCGACGATCTCGTCCACGTCCTGGGTGTCGAGACAGATCGGCCAGGCGTTCAGATCAGCGAACTGACGGAACAACATCGCCTTGCCCTCCATGACCGGTATCGCAGCGAGCGGGCCAATGTTCCCCAGCCCGAGCACCGCCGAGCCATCGGAGATCACGGCTACCGTGTTGCCCTTCACGGTAAGCTGCCGTGCGCTGGACGGGTCGGCAGCAATTTGCCGGCAGGGTTCGGCAACGCCAGGTGTGTAGGCGAGAGAAAGATCGTCGCGATTGCGCAGCGGCATCTTCAGGTGGATGCCGATCTTACCACGCAGTTGGCGGTGGATGATGAGGCTGCGCTCATCGAAGTTAGAAGAGTCCATGACAGGTTGAGTGGAGCGTTAAAAACCGTTAAGCGGCCTCGCCGGTGTCTTTGGCGAGCGCACGCCTGGCGACTTTCGTTACGTAAATAGTAACCGCGACGGTGGCGACCAGTCCGACCGCATAGAGAGCCCACTCCGCAGGCGATTTTTCACGACCGGCGGCGCCGGCGAGCGAGCCGAGGTAGACATACATCACCGTGCCGGGCATCATGCCACCCCACGAGGCGACCACGTAATGACGCAACTTCACGCGGGTCAGCCCGAACGCATAGTTGAGCAGGGCGAACGGGAAGGCCGGCGACAGGCGCATCAGCCCGACGATCTTCCAACCCTTCTCCGCAACCGCACGATCGATCGATGCGAAGCGCTCGTTGCCGTCGATCTTCTTCGCGATGGCAGCGCGTGCCGCGTAGCGACCAACGAGAAAGGCTGCAGTGGCGCCGAGCGTCGAGGCGATGGAGACATACACGGATCCCCAGGCGACACCGAACACGGCACCCGCCCCGAGCGTCAACGCGGAAGCGGGAATAAAGAAGACGCTGGCAAGCACGTAGACGGCGATAAACAGAACCGGCCCCCAGGCCCCAAGTCCTTCGATCGCTTCGAGCGAGCTGGAGAGCAAAGCACGAACATCGAAAAAGGTGAACAATGCCACCAGTGCCGCAGTGACGCCTGCGAAGATCGCCCATTTCCGCCAAGCTCCGCGCTGCGGTTGAGACGACGTGAGGGTAGGTTCTAATTCTGCGGAGGTGATCGGTGTCGAGTTCATGGATTCAAAGTGGTTTTCAGATACCTCTTAGCCGCTTGCCGCGTCCGGCTCTTAACAACTATCTTTAGAATTAATTAGCGACGCCGGATTGAGCTTCGATTCGTACAAAAAAAGGGAGCCGGGCTCGGCGCCGGCTCCCTGATTGATGGAAGTGATGTTGTTAGTAGGGGGGTGCTCCCCTCCCCCCGCTAGAGTGTGATGCGCACACCAGGAAGCAGCTGGCTACCACCGAAGTCGCTGCCACGCATCGGCGTCGGAATCCCGGCAAGATCACATTTTTGTTAAGACCTCTCCTCTCCGGACGGCTCACTACAAAGCCATGATCTACCGCATCCCAACCATCTCGCAAGAAAACTCCGACCTGCACCGCGCCCTTATACGCCGTGCTCAACTCAACGCCGCAGCGGCGCTTCGGCGCCAAAGATGGGAAGCCCGCCGGTTAGCGCGAAACCGTTTTTTCCATGCACTGAAACAATCCCTCTCCATCCGCCCGGCGCCCCCGACCCACTCCGCTCCAAGCTCAACATTTTCCTCAAAACTCGACGCCTGAGCGCAGTCGTCCGCACCGCAACCCAGACCAAAAATCCACTGTCATGAACACCAGAACACCAAGAAAACATCACCCCCGGGATCTCTACTTAGCCGAGGTCGGACTGACCGCAGCGCAGCTCGACTCATCGACCCGGCACACAGATCACACTCAAGTCAACCTCGTCTGCACGGAGGATGCCTGCCATGTCGCAACCAATGAGTTCGAACTGATCAGTACCACTGACCGAATCAACAACAAGCACTAGTCCGAACAAACCCAAATTTAAACTGAACTGACCAACCCCAATGCTAGCGATGAAGGGCAAGATGTTCAAAGAAATAGCGTGTAAGGAATGGCGTCAGCGTTACCCTTTATGTCCGATGCCATGCCCGCCTGTGGAGTCGTATGATGAATAGTGGTTCTGAGTTGTGGCTGATCACCGTATCAGTGATTCCGGGAACGGCGATGCTGGTCCTGTCTTCTTCGGCCCGCTATA
>CBDULB010000174.1:0-11131 GCA_965367965.1 uncultured bacterium
GTTTTTCATCGACGTAACCGGTGTGCACCTGGCCGTCGATGGTGGTGATGGCGGTGGCGAAGTAACCCTCCTTGAGCTGGCGGGCGGGGTAGAGCACGGATTCGATGATCTGATCGAGCGGCAGGCCGGCGCCGACGGTGTCGAGGGGCGGGCCGATGGGGCCGCCGACTTTATCGATCTGGTGACAGGCGACGCAGTTGAGTTGGGTCAGCTGAAAAACTTCGCGGCCCTTGTCGACATCGCCGTCGCCGGCGGTGACGGCGGCGACCAGCTTTTGGACGCGTTCGGCGTCGTAGTTGGTGTCGGCGGGATTGGTGTCTTTGATGCCGAGAATCTTGTTGAGCCGGGCGGTCAGTCCGGCGTCGGTGAGGCCGCGACCGGCCATGGCACCAGCGATATTGCGGGCGACGGCGGGCTTCAGGTCGACGTCGGTGAGGGCTTTGCTGAGGGCGGGGGCGCCGCCGGATTTGCTGAACACGGGCTTGAGAATGGTCGCGATCCCGACGGAGATCGCGTCGGGGCGTTGGATCAAGGTGGTGGCGGTGGTCGCGGCGGTGTCGAGATCGGCGAGAGACAGCGCTTCGAGGGCGGCGATGCGGATCGCAACGGGGCTGTCGGCGGCGAGCGCGATTTGGACCAGTTTCGATGCCGCCGTTTTGCCGCGCAAACTGCCGAGGCTGGCGATCGCTGCGGCGCGTTCGGCGGGCGCGGTGGCCGGAGCGGCGGCGAGTTTTTCGATGGCGTCGCCCAGTTCGGTCGCTTTCCAGAGACCGGCCAGTTGGATCGCGGCGAGGCGGACGGCGGGCGCTTTGCTTTGGAGCAGTTCGGTCAGCTTCGGTGCAAAGGGCTTGGCGGGGACGAGTCGGCGGCCGGGCCAGGAACTGACCAGGGAATTGAGCAGCGTCGGATCGGCGTGGGCTTCATCGACCAGCACGCGGCGCAGATCTTCAGCCGTGCCGGTGGTGGCGAGAATGCTGAGAAATGCGGGGCGGGCGGCAGCGTCGAGCTGGGTTTCGGCGTCCGTATTGTCGAGCGTTTGGCGGGCGATGCTGGCGCTGACTTCGCCGCCGTAAGCGTTGAGCGCAAAGGCCAGATGTTCGGGTTTGGCAAAGCTGAGTTCGCCGTCGCGCGCGGCGGGCAGCCAGTGCTCACTGAGCGCGTGCACGGTCTGGTTGAGGGCGTAGTCGATGAACGGGTCGACCTCCGAATCGAGCGCGGTCAGGGCCAGCGGCAGCGATTCAGCATACGGACGATTGGCGCAGGCGATGACCGCTTCGAGGCGCGGCCGGGGATGCGGATCGCGGAGCAGTTTCGACAGGCGTTCGGTCGCGTCGGCGTCATCGATGTTTTCGGTGGAGCGGGACAGAATACGCGCGGCGACGGCGCTGGTGCGCGGTTCGGCAGAGCGTTGCAGGTGGTCGAGAAGTTCCGGGGAGACACTGCCCCGCGCCTCGAGAATGCCGACCGCTTCGACCAGGGCGTGACTGTCGGCGTCAGAGGTCGGGTCGAGTTTTTTCGCCCAGGCGCTGAGTAATTTGGTGGCTTTGTTAGAGTCCGATTCGGTGATCAGTCGACGCGCCTGATCGCGCGTCCAACGTTCGGGCGAGCGCAGGTGTTCGAACAGTTCATCAACGGCAAGGTCGACCAAAACGGGAGGCTCGACGGGCGGAAGATCTTTCGGACGCAGCTTCCAGATTCTGCCGTGATCGTAATCGCGATGCGGGTGGCGCAGGGAAACCTGGTAGTGATTGATGACCGGGTTGAACCAGTCGGAAATATAGATTCCGCCGTCGGGGCCCATGCGAATGTCGACCGGGCGAAAGCTCGGGTGATCGGCGCTCATCAGGTTGACCGGTTCGACTTTTTTGAATCCGGAGCCGTCTTCGATGAGTGGCAGCGCATTGACCTGACGGGCGAAGTAACCGGCGATGAGGGCGTGATTTTGCAACCACTCCGGCTGGCCGGCGGTTTCGACGATTTCAGCGCCCATGCTCTTGCCGGGGGTGGCACCGACTTCGGCGAACTGCATCAGTTCGCGCGGGTGCGTGGTCGGGATCAGGCCGGGCGTGGCGAAGCACAGGCGCGGGCCGTTGCTTTTGATGAACAGCGCGCCCCAGCGATCGATGGCGATGCCGCAGGGATTGGCACTGACCATGCCCGGAAAGCCGAAGGGATCGAGGCGCGAGGTGCGCGGATCGAAACGCCAGAAGCCGGCGCGTTCGCCGCGCGAAACGCCCCACGGGGTTTCGACGGTGGAGAAGGCGTGCAGGCCCTGACTGAAGTACAAAAAGCCACCGGAATCGAAAATGAAGTTGCTGATGTTCTGGTGGGTGTCGCCGGTGCCGAAGCCGGTCAGCAGCAGCGTTTTTTTATCGGCGACGTCATCGCCGTTGCTGTCGACGAGGTGCACCAGATCGGGACCCTCGGCGAGGTAGACGCCGCCGTTGCCGAGCGCGAAGCCGGTCGACATGTCGAGGCCGTCGGCAAACACGGTCGACTGGTCGGCTGTGCCGTCGGCGTCGCTGTCTTCGAGAATGATGACTTTGTCGTTGGGCGTTTCGCCGGGTTTGAGCTGGGCGTAGGCGAGGGTGGTCAGCACCCACAGCCGGCCGCGGTGATCCCATTGGATAGCGACCGGGTTGGCGATGCCGAGGGTTTCGTCGGCGAACAGGCTGACTTCGAAATCTTTGTGGATGGTGAAGGAGGCCATCTCGGCCTCGACCGAGTTGTCGGCGGCGGGAGGGCGGTCGGGGGTGCGCAGGTCGGGGGTGGTGTCGGCTTCGGCGGCGAAGGTGGGGGTGCAGGTCAGGGTGATCGCGGCGGCGATCGACGCGACGAACTGAAACGTCCGAGAAGGGAGGGATGCGTCGCAAGCCGCCGGGAAGTGGAATCCGTGGACGGGCTGAAGGCCCGTTAGCACGAAGCCCAGCCATTCACGGCTGGGTTTACTCACAGCATGAAAAATGCGGCCTGAAAGGTCGCGAGCGAGTTGCCCGTGGCAGGTCGACTGCTGCCGCCCCTTCAGGGCGGAATTCATGGATATCGTAATCCCGGGCCTGAAGGCCCGGGCTTTGTGCTGATGGGCTTTCAGCCCACTCTTGAGGGACTTTGCTCCGGGGACCGGCGGGAAGCCGGTGTCACGTTGGACGGAGGCTCTACATGCAGATTGAAAACCTGCACCACGTTGGACGGATGCTCGGTGGCACCACAGGAGTGTGGTGCTTCCGTGGGATCGTCCAGCTCGGACCGGCGGGACGCCGGTGTCATGCTTTCGTCCACTGGGGGTTGGTGGTGAGGGGAATAGGGGTGTCATGGGGCAGGGGAGGCGGCGCTGGCCTCGGCGGCGTAGCGATAGATGTCGGCTTCGGTTTCGGCGATGAGTGGCGGCAGGGCGGCGACTTCCTCGACCAGCCAGCGTTTGTCGGTTTCGATGTGATCGCGCGAGGCGGGCACGTGCTGCCGGTCGCCGTAGAGGAAGGCCCAGTTGGTCGGGTGGTAGTACTGATTCCAGAGATAGTTTTTGCGCTGGATCGACTGGCTGAGCGATTGCGCGACGGTGGGCGTGGCGTCGCCGGCGGCGGCGGGAATTTTCAGTTGGTCGGCGATCAGTTCAGCGACGGCGGCCTGTCCGGCTTCGCTGAGGTGAATGCCGTTGGTCGACAGTTGCGGGTCGAGCGATTTTAACAGCGGCGAAAAGGTATCGACGCTGAGCAGCGCCCGCTGGCTGGCGAGCTCGCGCATAGCGGCGGCAAACTTGCCGAGGGTGACGTTGCGCGAGGCGGTCAACTTTGCCGCCGGGCCGACCGGGAAAAACGGTGTCGGCAGGACGACGACGATGCGTTCGCTGCGTTCACGCAGCTGGTCGAGCAGTCGCGCGTAGGTGATGAGAAATTCCGGAAAGCGGTCCATGCCATCGAGCGATTCGACTTTGCCGAAGTTAACGAAAATGATTCCGGGCTCGGTGCGTTCCCGGCTGTCGGGTGCGCTGCCGGGCAGGGGGTCGCCTTTGCGGGTGTAGAAATATTTCGGTCGCGCCTGGTGGTAGAGCGTGTCGCCCTGCCAGGCGAGATTGCGGAAGCGCAGTTTGCGTTCCGGCCAGGCCAGGTAGAAGCGCGTTTCGAGGAAGGGGTGGCGCTGTTGGTCGAAGGTGTTGGTGCCACCGAGGAAGGCGATGGTCTCACCTTCGCGCGGTAGAAATTCGCCGCCTTCAAAGGGCGGTGTCGGCGTTTTGACTTCGGCAAAGCTGCGCAACAGCACCGGCAGTTCGTCGGCGGCATCGCCTTCGGGTGCCTGGGCGAAGGTGGTTTTTGCGAAAGCGGAAGCTGCGATCAAGGTCAGGGCGATGACGAGGATCGGGGATCGAGGTCCGGGTGGATGTTGCATGGCGGAGTGGTCAGTCGACAAACACGAATTCGTTCAGATTGAACATCGCGAGCGCGAAGGCTTCGAGGGAAGCCTGTTCGATAAATGTGCTGCTGCGTTGGGCTTCGTCTGAAGTCGGAGCTCGATTGAGAATCAGTTGAAAGGCGAGATCGATCCGACCGGTGACACTGCTCTGCGTGGCGAGTCGCTCTGCCAAGTCACGCGATCGGGCATCGCTGAATTCAGAGTTCAGCAGCATCAGCGACTGAGGTGCGGTGGTCGACAAGTGGCGCCGCGCACAGGAAGCATTGGCGTCCGGGCGGTCGAAAATTTCGAACAGCGGATAGCGCAGGTTGCGGCGGGCAAAAAGGTAGACGCTGCGCCGGTAATGTTCGCGCTCGTCCTGGCTGACCTGCCACTGATTTTTCAAAAGTGTGACAGTGACTTCTTCGGGCAGCGGCGGCCTGAATCCGGGCCCGCCTGACTTGGGGTTGAGTCTGCCGCTGATGTCCAGCATGGCGTCGCGAATCGCTTCGCCGCTGAGACGGATGCGGCTGCGGCGCGAGATCAGGCGGTTGTCGGCATCGGCGGTGAGGCGTTCGGACCACTGCGCATCGCCGTCGGTTTGGCGGGAGGCCTGTTGCCAGGCGCGCGAGCGCAGGATGGTGCGATGCAGTTGTTTCAGGCTCCAGCCCCCGGCGATGAAGTCCGCGGCCAGCCAGTCGAGCAGTTCCGGATGGGAAGGGCTTGCGCCGAGCAGGCCGAAATCGTTGGGCGTGCTGACCAGTCCTTCGCCGAAGTGTTGCAGCCAGACGCGGTTGACGATGACGCGCGCGAGCAGCGGATTCTGCTGATCGCGCAGCCAGTTAGCGAGGGCGAGTCGCCGACCGGATGAATTTTTCTTTGCGGTAATGTCAGGGCTGGAGTCGGCAGGATTGATGACGCGGACAAAGCCAGGTTGCAGTTCGGGCCCGTCGCGACGGAAATCGCCGCGGATGCGCAACACGCTCGGTGTCGTGACTTGCGCGCCGCGTTCCGGGAAGTGATCGGGCAGCGAGTTATTTTTGGCAGGCAGTTGAGCGTTGTCGAAGAAGGCCCGCAGTCGATAAAAGTCGGCCTGACTGACCGGGTCGGACTTGTGATCGTGACACTGGGCACAGCCGATGGTCAGCCCGAGAAAAGCCGAGCTGACAGTACTGGTGACTTCGTTGAGGACGTTGTGACGACGCTCGGCTTCGAGGTTGATGTCCGGCATGTCGGGGCCGGCGAACAGGAAGCCGGTGGCCCGTGAGGCGTTCGGATCGTCGGATGCCATTTCGTCGCCGGCGATTTGGCGGGCGACGAACTCGTCATAAGCCAGGTCGCGGTTCAGGGCATCGATGACCCAGTCGCGGTAGCGCCACGCATCGGGGCGGGTTTTGTCGTGCTCGAAACCATCGGTTTCGGCGAAGCGGGCGACGTCGAGCCAATGCTGCGCCCAGTGTTCGCCGTAGTGCGGGCTGGCGAGCAGTGCGTCGATCTTTGTGTCGATGTCGTCGATCGAAAAAGTGGCGAGCTCCCCGGGAGTCGGAGGCAGGCCGGTGAGGTCGAAATGCAGGCGGCGCAGCAGGGTGGTGGCGTCGGCTTGCGGGGCGAAGTCGTCGATGCCGACTGCCTTCAGTTTTTTCAGGAGGAAAGCATCGATATCGCCGTCGAGGTCGCGTCGGATCGGTTGAAAGGCCCAGTGTTGGCGGTCTTTTTCCGTCAGGGGCGGTTCGACATAGGCATCGTCCGCGCTGTGGGCGATGCTGAAAGAGCCTGACAAAGCCACTATCAGGGCTGTGATGAGTTTTTTCATCACGTCAAAATGTCGGTCACGACCCGGCCGCCGACGTCGGTGAGGCGCTCGTCGCGGCCGCTGTGGAAATAAGTCAGCTCCTCGTGGTCGAGTCCTAACAAATGCAGAATCGTGGCGTGCAGGTCGTTGACGTGCACCGGTTTATCCGCAGCGCGCAGGCCGATCGCATCGGTCGCTCCGTGGGCGTAACCGCCACGCACGCCGGCTCCGGCCATGAGCACGGAGTAGCCCCAGGGATTGTGATCGCGGCCCTTGCCGGCTTCGCTCATCGGCATGCGCCCAAACTCACCGCCCCAGATCACCAGGGTGTCGTCGAGCAGGCCGCGGCTTTTCAGATCGCGCAGCAATCCGGCGACCGGTTTGTCGGTGGCGGCACAGTATTTGCCATGGTTATCGAGCACGTCCTTGTGTGCGTCCCAGCCGTTGGTATCGCCGGAATAGAGCTGCACGAAGCGCACGCCTTTTTCGATCATGCGTCGTGCCAGCAGACAGCGGGTGCCGAACTCGCGCGTGGTCGGCTCATCGATGCCGTAGAGTTTTCTGGTGGCCCGGCTTTCGCCGTCGAGATCGACCAGGTCCGGCGCCGACGCCTGCATGCGAAAGGCCAGTTCGTAACTCTGCATGCGCGCCGCCAGCGGGTCGGCGCGGTCGCGCTGTTCGAGATGCGAGCGATTCAGCGACTGCACGAAGTCGAGCGTGCGCCGTTGTGAAGCCGCGTCGAGATTCGGGTTGGCGGGGGCGAGGTTGAGAATCGGTTTTTTGCCGGGACGCATGGTCACGCCCTGGTGGACGGCGGGTAGGAAAGCCGATCCCCAGGCCGGCGGTCCGCCCTTCACGCCGCTGCCCGGATCGGGCATGACGACGAAGCCGGGCATGTCGTGATTTTCCGAACCAAGCCCATACGAGACCCAGGCGCCGAGACTTGGCTTACCCATCAGGATCGAGCCGGTGTTCATCTGGTAGACCGATTGCGGGTGGTTGACCGAGTCACCGTGGCAACTGCGCAGCACGCACCAGTCGTCGGCCGTTTTCGCCATCTCCGGGAGGAATTCGGAAAACGGCAAGCCCGACTCTCCGTGGCGATGAAACGGCTTAAGTGGAGCGAGCAGGGGATTGTTCGCGACTTTGCGCCGGGTCATCACCTCGCCGAACGATTCGGGCAGCGTCTGGCCGGCGTATTTGATCAGGTCCGGCTTCGGATCGAACAGGTCGACGTGGCTCGGCCCGCCGTGCATGAACAGGTAGATGACCCGTTTGGCCTTCGGCGAAAAATGCGTGCGCGGCGGGCGTTTTTCCGCCGCCAGCAGATCGGCCATGGCGAGCATGCCGAGACCGCCACCCGCAGTGCGCAAAAATTGACGTCGATTGAATCCTCCCACGACCGCAGTTTAGGCGAATGGGCACATCGCTCACAAGCACGCGATGGCGGGCGGATCGCTGTATGGCGCAACGCTACTTTAGTTTGCGGTCGTTTCCGGTTTCATCTTTTGCCTTTGCCGTCAGCGCGATCAACAGGCTGCCATTCTGCCGGTGGTCCTGCCGGCAATTGATCAGAAGTGTGGAGCCGTCTTCCACCGGAGCGCTGAAGTAGGTCTCGACGGTGTTAAAACTCAAAACTCCCTGAATCGAGGGCGTTTCAGGCTCAGGGGCGGGACTGTCGGGTGTCCGCACGATGGCTTTGCCGACGAGGTAGATCTGGCCATGTTTGATCGTCGGGGTGATTTCCACGATGACTCCGGTATCGACGAAGCTATCGGTGGTTTCTTCGGGGGCGTTCAAGTCGAAGGCTGGTGACGCTGGTAGAGGTAGCCGGCGGATTACTTCGACCTTGGCGGTTTCGGTATTCCGGGTCATTACTGAAGGCGCGGACAACAGGTCGGCACCGCGTTCCATGTTGAGCATGCGCATCAGCAGCTGTAATTGTGGGTCGGTGAGAATGGCGTAGGCGGACAGGTTTTTGTCGATCTTGTTTTCGGTTTCGACAAATTTGGTGGTGATGTAAATTTGCGGATCGTTGCTCGACCGTTCAACCTTCACAGCGGGCGCTGCTACGGAAGCGGACGATTGCTCGATGTCCTCGAAGAATCGCGACTTGATGAAAACATCCCGTCCCGGTGTCGCCATGGTGGGATCGACCCCGGGCTCGGCGAGTTCGGAAAAGAAAGAGTCGAAAGTGATCTCGCCGTTTTGAATCATGAGGTCGATCTCGGATAGTTCGATTTCTTCAATCGGTTGTTTCGGACTGTTGTCGCACGATGAAATCATCAGTGTGCTGAAGGCGAGCAAAGCCGCTGTACCGACCAGTAGTCGCGAGGGGCGCCGATCAGTTTTTTGCGATGAATCGTTGAGCAAAACCAGACGTTCGCGCAGGTTCTTGAAGCAGGATGTCGCGGCGAGCGCGAATGCGCAGGCGCGCGGGGCGCGGTGGGACAGGGTTTCGGTCAGGGTCACCAGCAGTTCGCGGTAACGCTCGATGAAGTCGCCCGGCCTGGCATGGGTGACGGCTTGGTCGCAGAGCATTTCGCGGCTGACGGTGAGCTGGCGGCTGAGTTTCCAGACCATTGGATTCCACCAGTGCAGGGCGAGGGTCAGCTGTTGCAGCAGAGCGACCCATTGATCGCGGTGGCGGGCGTGGGCCTGTTCGTGTTCGATCACCATGCGCAATTCGTCATCTGAGTAATCCCTCAGCAGTCGCTGCGGAATGACGATGCGGGTGCGCAGCAAGCCGGTGAAAAACGGCACGACATCGAGTGGGGAAATGCGGATCGCCGGTTGGCGGTTTTGGATTGGCTGCAAACGGTTGAGCTGTTCCTGTTCGCCCGCGTTCGGTGCGCGGGTTTGTGTAAGGATTTGCTTCAACCGCAGAAAGCCGAATGGCAGACTGAGTAGCAGAAGCAGCGTGACGATCAGCCAGAGTTCGATGAACCACTCGACCGCATACGGAAAGCGAGCGGATGGGGCCGGAGCCGCAGCTGCGATGCTGGACTCGTAGGCGATTCCTGAAACGGTGGTGTTTCCGTTCAGGCTGTCGAACAGGGGCATCGGAAAAGGGGTGGGCAGTGGCTCTTGCTCACTGGCCTCAGTTGACGGGGGCATTCTCCAGCCGATGTCCGCCGCGTAGAAAAACATCGTCAACAGCGGGGCGGCGAACAGCACGGCGAAGGTGCTGAGCAGCGCGAAACTGCGGATGCGCGGCAGGTTTTTCCAGCGCGTGGCAACCAGCGCGGCGACGGCTACGGCGAGGAGCAGCGAAAACAGGATCAGTCGCAGCGCCGGGCGGAGTTGAAGGATGGCATCGATAACATCACTCATTTCTTTTCCTCCCTCGCCGTTTGATTGATGAGTTTTTTCAGTTCGGAAATTTCGTCGGCAGTGATGTCGTCGGCATCGACCAGGCAGCGCACCATCGCCAGCGCGGAACCGCCGAACACCTTGTGACGGAAATCGCGGGTCAGCTCGGCCATGCCCTCGTCGGCAGCGACAGTCGGCTGATAGATGAACAGGCGCCCCTTCGGTTCACGCGCCACCCAGCCCTTGTCTTCGAGGCGTTGCAGCTGGACCTGGATCGTGTTGCGCGAAAGCGAGTCGCCGCGCTCGTCGTTGACCGCCGTTTGCAGTTCGGTGACCGTCGCCGATTCGAGATTCCACAGATGCTGCATCAGATCGATCTCGGCGGCGGACAGGCGTTTGCGTTTCTTCTTCATGTCGATTGACGACATTTGTCGTCAGCAGGATCACTCTATGACGACAAATGTCGTTAAGGCAAGGGTTTTCTGAAAAGGTGACCCGGATCGGAGTGAATCAATAGGATGGGTCTTCGCCGGGACGTCGTCGTCGTAGCGCGTTCAGCATCGATCCAGTCGAATGGCCGACCCATTTATTTCATCACGCGGCCGACGCGGATCGGGGATGGGCGAGGTTTCCGTAGTCGTGTAACTTGGCATGATGAGAGTTTGTTTTTCTCCGGGCTGCGCGTTGTTTTTGATGGCGTTGTCGGCACTCGCGAATTCGGCGCGTGGCGAGATCGGCGTTGAGACGTTTACTTTTAAACGCGTCGGCGATCTGGAGATCAAACTTGATGTGCACCGCGAAGCCGATGAGGTGTTGCGGCCTCTGGTGGTGTCGATTCACGGCGGCGCGCTGATCAACGGCGGTCGCCATCAGGTCAGTGGCGCGGCGCGCGAACTGGCGAAGGCCGGCTACTGTGTGGTGTCGATCGATTACCGGTTGGCGCCGGAGACGAAGCTGCCGGAAATCGTCGCTGATGTCGAAGATGCTTTCCGCTGGATCCGCGCCAACGGGCGGGAGAAATTTCATGCCGATACTTCGCAGCTGGTGGTGCTCGGTGGTTCGGCGGGCGGTTATCTGACGCTGACAGCCGGCTTCCGCATCGACCCGAAGCCGGATGTGCTGGTCAGCTTCTGGGGTTATGGCGATCTGGTTGGTCCGTGGATGACGCAGCCGAGCGAAAGTCATCGGCGCGATCTGGCGCTGCCGACTGAGGCGCAATTGTCGGCGGTAGAAAATGGGCCGCCGGTGGCCAACTCCAACGATCGCAGTGACGATCGCGATGGCGGTGCCTACTATCGCTACACGCGGGTGAAGGGAATCTGGCCGGAGAAGGTGGGCGGCTTCGATCCGGTCGAGGAACCTGAGAAATTTTTCCCGTTCATGGCGGTAAAAAATGTCACGCCGGACTACCCGCCGACGCTGATGATTCACGGCACGGTCGACACCGATGTCGAATACCGGCAGTCACAGATGATGGCGCGCGAGTTTGAAAAACACGGCGTCGAGTATCGCCTGATCAGCATCGAAGGCGGTGAGCACGGGCTGGCCGGTGGCGATCCGGACGAAATCAAAGCAGCGATGGCGGAAGTGCTGCCGTTCATCGCCGGATTGGTGCCGCCTCCGGGCGGGGCGGGCAAGTGA
>CBDULB010000175.1:0-11005 GCA_965367965.1 uncultured bacterium
TCCTCACGCCTTACCATCCGAAATTTCCGGCTCGGTCGATACCCGCACTTACTTTTGGCAAACAGTTTACCGTCGGAGCAGCCGGCAGGGCTTTTGCGCAGCGTGGTCACGCTTGTTCAAGCACCCGATCTCATCCTTTCAGGGCAATGCCTTCCGTCCCGTTCTGGATACTGGTGCGTTCATGCACGCGTCACTTGTCGCGCGGAGCGACGGCTTCGTAGCTGCCGTCAGGGCCGGCGACCCGATACTCGTCAAAATAGACGATGTTTTCCGGGGTGTCATCGGACACGCTGTGGTACTGGCCGAACTTTGCATACGGCCCAAGTGCCTCCGGGTATTGGGTGACGATATCGCGTTCGTTGATGATCTCGACGCCGTCTTTCCAGATGGTCCAGTATCCACTCCGCTCTGCAGACCAGTGCACGTGAACCACCCAATCCGTCCAGCGTCCCTTTTCGAGTGCGGGCCTGGCGAGCGTTCGCCGCTTTTCGGTGGCGTCGCTGGTGATGCGCCAGCCACCCTGATTCACCCGGATCGCCAGCACCGGGCTGGGACCGCCCTGCTGGGTGTGCCACTGAAACAGCACGGCGTCTGAATTCTCCGGTGGACTGAAAGCCGCGGTCACAAAAATGCTCAAGCCATACCAGTAGTCTCGATTCATCTCGATCTTCGTCGATCGTGCCCCGTCGGAAAATTCCGCCCGCTGGCCTTTGTTCACTTTCGGGTCGGAGGATCGAAGCCATGTTTTGGCAGCAAACTTTCCGGCTCGCACCGGTTCCGTGACGAGGCTGATCGCATCGTCCCGGCCCTTCTGTTGAGTGAGCCTTTCGATCTGCGTCAGATCCCCGTTTTCGAAATCGATCCGGTTCAATAATACCGCCGACGATTCATCGGCGGACAACCAACTGCAGCCGAGCATGAGAGGTGACCATGCAATGCAACAAGAGAGGAGGAATTGCTGAGTCATTTGATCCGGAAAATTACTGAACGTTCGGTATCCTGTCAGCCACTTTGATCGCCCGCTGCAGGCAATTTCGTCCACACCCCTGGGGGCATTGTCCACGAACAATGTGGAACGACCGCGGCGATGTTTACGCTGATGTGAAACCATGGAATCAAGATTCCGTTGCGCACCGCTGTCGGAATTTTATTTTTAATGCTTGCCTGAACCCGCCCCGGGAACGGGCCATATTTCCGGGGTGGCAGCTGGAACAACCGCTGAACGACGACCTTCCGCGCGGTGAGGTGACGCCAAGCCGGGGCCGCAACGGCTGACACGAGCCGTCGGGTGGTGGCAGGCGCGGACAAGTGAAATGCGGGCGGCGAAGCCGGGATCCGGACGCGGGCAAAAAAGAAGCCCCGGTGGGAGAACACCGGGGCTTCAGCACACTGGGTGGTCCCGTAGGACTCCCTTACATGCGGTTTGGCGTTGCTCCGGTCGTCTATCGGAGTCGAATTGTCAAGTTTGGTGGCATTTCCGACCCGCAGGTCCACCGCCCCGAAATGGCAAATTCCTTTGCCGGCCGCGTTGCCTTACCCACGTTTATTCCGCCCCGGCGTTGTCGTCGACCGTCCTGTCGGCGGCGGCAGTCTGGCGTCGCCCGGCGTTGGCGAGACTGCGACCGGTTTTGCGGAGCATCTCGTAGGGGAAGGCGGTCATGCGGCGCATGCCCATGCTCAGTCCGGAGGTGCTGAACAGGCTGCCTCGAACCGAGGCAAACACGTGGTCGCGAACTTCAGCCTCGCTCACGGTTCCTTCTTCATCGATCAGCGAAAGCCGATGCCAGGCATAAAGCCCGGTCAGCGCCGCGGCAAAAAACACGAAATCGATGCCGCGGAAACTCAGCGCCGGGATCGAGACGGCATCGTCGACGTGGGCATGGTTGGCGCGGTAGAACAGGTTGATACTGATTTCCCGAATCGCGAAAAAACTGCCGATCACACCGCCAACGATCGGCGCGACCGCAGCCGACAAACCGGAGACGAAAGCGTTGGCACCGAGGTACGCCGTGGCATTGCCGTGCGGTGCCAGCCTGAGGGCGATGTTGGCCGCGCACAGATTGAAGCCGGCGGTGGAAATGCCGCCGATGACGTGAATCAGGATCAGCAGCGGCATCGTGCCGGGATATTTCTCCGGCATCGTGGTGAACGGATAGATGGCCAGCAGCAGAATAAACATCGGCACCGACACCGCCAGCACACTCTTGTTGCTGAAGCGATCCGCGATCCGTCCCCAGACTTTGAAAAAGTAGATATTGGTCACCTGGCTGATTACGGCGAGCAGGATCACCGTGCTCATCGGAATGCCGATTCGCTGCAGCATGTAGACCACGAAGAAGGCACCCGACATGATCACCGTGAAGCTCCAGGCGCCGGAAAAGATCAGCAGCTTTCGAAAGTTGCTATCCTTCACCGGCTCAATCAGAGTCCTCAGCCAACTGCTGCCGGCGTTGCGTTTCGGCATCTGCGGCTCCGGCATTCGCATCGTCACCAAGGCACCGAACAGGCCGCAGGCGGCCGCTACCAAAAAGACCACCGCGTACGCCCGCGAGCCTTCGCCGGTCCAGTCGGTCAGACCTTTGACGCTGTAACCGGCGGCCACGCTGAGAACTGCTCCGAGGGCGGTCGCTGCCGCCAGGCGGCTGGCCAGAATACTACCGCGTCGCGCTTCGGGCACGATGTCTTTGATCAGCGAAGCTCGAGCGCAGCCGGCGAACGAACCGCCGAGGAAGAACAGCACCATCAGCAGCGTGAACAGGAACACCTGAAGGCCTTCGGGAGCGAAAAACGGAACCAGCGCCGCCGCCACCAGTGAGAGACGGGAAATTACCCCGAACAGGACCGTCAACAGTTTGCGCCGCGCGACTTTCTCGACCACGAAAATCGCCGGGATCTGCGCCATCTGAGCGATAGGAGCAAAACTCGCCAGCACCCCGATGGTGAAGTTGCTGGCCCCCAGTGCCAGCGCCATCCCGGGCAGAAACGCCCCGGTGACCAGTAACATCATGGCGTGCGAACTGAGACTCTCCCAGAAAAGCACCTTCAAACCCTTGTCGATGTCCCGATCAGAAACTTCCGCCGTTGGAGTGTACCAAGCCACAAGGACTCACTCAGCAGAAACGATGCCAGTCAGGAGAGGGGGACGCTGGCGCTTCGATCGATCCGCAGAGACGTCAGAATAATCCTGTTTTAGTGCAACCTCTCCGGTCCGTTAGTCGTCTGATGCTGATTCACGAACAGATGAAGCCTCCGCCTTGCACCAAATTTCACTACTCCGCCATGTCATGACGATGCGACTTTTTCTTGCTCTCGTTTGCTTCGGGTATCCCGCCTTGTCAGGTGCCCAAACATCCTCACCCACCGGCATTGTCCATGAACTGGAAGTCGAGGGGGTGAAACGCAGTTATCGGCTGCATGTGCCGGAAGCGATCGAATCCACCACGACCCCGGTGCCTCTTGTTTTTGTGCTTCATGGCGGAGGCACTTCTGCCGCGGTCATCTCCCGGGCCGGATGGAGTCCGCTGGCCGATGAAAAAAAGTTTATCGTCGTTTACCCTGATGGCATCAATCAACACTGGAACGACGGCAGAGATGCCTCCAAGTATGCGCAACAGGATGCGAACACGGACGATGTCGCATTCATTCTCGCCATCATCGATGAGGTCTCGGAAAAGCATCCCGTCGATCAATCGCGCGTCTACACCACCGGGCTTTCCAACGGTGGCTTCATGAGTCAACGCCTCGCGATCGAAGCTGCAGACCACTTCGCCGCCGCTGCAACGGTGATTGCGACACTGCCGACACCCTACGCGGACGGCACCCGCCCGTTCGCTCCAAAGGCTGCTGTCTCCATCCTGTTCATGAATGGAACCGAAGACACTTTCATGCCTTACGAAGGCGGCAAGTTGACCCCGAATCTCACGCCCTACCGGATCGACAATGACAGCCATGACTTTGGCCAGGGAACCGCCATCGCAACGGATCAGGCGATTGCACTCTGGCTGGCGCACAATCAGCTCAACGATGTCGAACCTGTCGTCGCAACGCTACCGGACCGGGACCCCGATGATGGATGCCGCGTGATTCATTCGCGCTGGAGCGACCGGGGAAATCCGGCCGTTGTCGAACTCTACCGTGTCGAGGGCGGCGGGCACACCATCCCGGGCGGCAGTCAGTATCTGCCAAAGCGGATCATCGGTCCGCTGTGCGGCGACATCGACGGTATTCGGGTGGTCTGGGAATTCTTCGAAGACAAGGTCAGCAATTTTTGACCGGATTGCGGCGTCAGCCTTCCGGATCTTCGCGCCGCCGCCACGGATTGGCGAGGTCGGGGCGCTGCTGATTAAAGACGTGAAACACATGATTGGCGAAGCCCGTTCCCGCCTCACTGTAGAGGTTGAAGGCGGTATCCAATCCGAGGCCGCGCAGCTCGCGGACATCGTCGTCGAATTTGCCGGTCGCCGCGACGACGCCCTCGAACTGGTGGCGTTTAAGAGCTTCGGCGGCATGCACATTGGCGCCGTGTTTGGGCATGGCGAGAACGACCAGGTCGATGTTGTCATTGATGCTGACACGTTCCCAGAAATCCGA
Source organism: uncultured bacterium (assembly GCA_965367965.1). Lineage (GTDB taxonomy): Bacteria > Verrucomicrobiota > Verrucomicrobiia > Verrucomicrobiales > DEV007 > JBBKXR01. The sequence goes on from CBDULB010000175.1 coordinate 4,591, forward strand.
GTCGGTGGCATCCGCCAGCAGTACGTTGCGCCCGGCCTGTTGATGCAGTTCGACCGCGGTCGGGTCGCGATCGAAGCCGATCACTTTGCCGGGAAAGTAGTCGCGCAAGCTTTTGTAGGCCGCGACCCCGACCCGGCCCATGCCGAAGATAGCAATGCGTTCCCCGGCGGTCTGGATCGGCAGATCATCCGGGTGGCGCCCCTCGATTTCGAAGCGTTTCAGAAAATCGCTGAACGGGTCGTAGAGTTTGTCCGCCATCCTGGTCAGCGGCGCCAGAATCAGAATGCTGGCGGACAGCGAGAGCGCCATGGCCACCAGCCAGTCGCTCGAGATCCAGTCCTTGCCCACCGCCAGGGCGAGGACGATCAGACCGAACTCGCTGTAGGTCGAAAGCGTCAGGCCGGACATCCAGGCGGTGCGGGCACGCAGCCGGAAGCGGGTCAGCAGAAAGAAAAAGGCCAGACTTTTCAGCGGCAACAGCAGCAGTAACAACAGTGACCACAGCACCGCCTGCACCGACAGCGAACCCTGCAGGCCGATTTGCAGAAAGAAACCGACCAACAATAGATCGGTCAGTCCGACCAGCGACTTGCTCAACTCCTTCGCCTTGGGATGCGAGCCGACCAGAACGCCGACGAAGAGTGCGCCGAGGTCAGCTTTGAGACCGACCACTGAAAAGCCTTCCGCACCGACCACCAGAGCGAGAAACAATCCGCACAGGGCGATCATTTCACCGTGTCCGGAACGGCCGATCAAGCCGCGGATCCACTTGCGACCGAACAGCAGGACCGCCAGCAGCGGAATCGCCCATAAGGTCGGCGTCTTGCCGGTCGAAAAGGTCAGAAACAGCACCGCCAGGATATCCTGCATGATCAACATGCCGATCGCGATGCGGCCGTGCATCGCGCCCATGTCGCCATTTTCATCGAGGCTTTTTACGGCGAACACCGTGCTCGAAAAGCTCAACGCGAAGGCGACCAGCAGGGCCTGATTCCACTCCAGTCCGACAGAACGCCCAAGCAGAGCGCCGACGCCGACCAGGACCGGGGTGAACACCAGTAAAACCGACAGCGTATGCAGCGAGGTGCCCGCCCAGATTTCCGGTCGCGCCAAAGTGCGCAGCCTGAGCTTCACTCCGATACTGAAAAGCATCAGCGTGACGCCGAGATTGGCGATCGTCTCAAGCGCATCGCCGCCGGTCTTGCCAAAGGCCTGCAGCACAAAGCCGGACACTAGAAAACCGACCAACGGCGGCAAACGCAACTGTTGGGCAAGTAGTCCGAAAAAGAAGGCAATTGCCAGCAGTATTGCGTCCATGCCTTCGGGAAAGCTACTTTCGTGCCTGTTTTGAGGCTGACGCCGGGAAAGTCGGCATGCAGCCGGTCGGAAAGTCGCTTTCTCTCCGGCGCGGGTAGCAGTGGCGAGTCCCTGGAACCAGGCCCTGGCGTTGGTGCCCGGGTAAAGAAAGTTGTGAATCCGAATCGAGTCGCCCCGGTCAGCGTCGCCGCCGCCCGTTCAGGGGCTTAAATAGTTCGTTAGCTCTGATATGCCCCGGCCGGTCGCGTTTGCCGATCTGTAAGACCATTGTTCCGGATGGCAATCAATCAGGTTAGCGCGCAGAGAGTGTGATCGGAAGATTCGGGGTTCATGGTCACAGGACATCGAAGAATCCGGTCGTGCCTAACCGACAGTGTCGGCCAAATTGACTTGATGAAATGCGTTCATCACAATAAAAACGGGTTAACGAATCCGCTTCGCGGAGGTCGCCACAATCGAGTTTATTATGAGTGCCCCAGTCAGCGGTCGGTTCACCTTTCAATCGATGGGGATCGTTTGGACGCTTCTGGCTGTTTTCATTTTCCCGGCCTGGACCCCGGGTGAGAGCGCGCCGGTCAAGCCGCTCGAACTGGGCAGAGACGGAGCCCCGCAACGGGTGTTGCCCGGCCTCGTCAAGGGATCGCATGTCAAGGTGTTCATCCCGAGCCTGCCCTATCTGTACACCTCGCACTCGGTAAACGGCGCGTTGATCAAGCCCTCCGACAACGAGCGGGGCTGGGAGTACGACATGGCCACGTCGCATCGCCAGATCGATGACAAGACTTACGAGTTCACACTCCGCAAGGGGGTGAAGTTCCAGGACGGCACGCCGTTTAACGCCGATGCCGTGGTGCTCAACATGGAGTATTTTAAGAAGGCTCCGGTTTTATACAGCAAGATCGACAGGGTTTTCGACCGCGCCGAAAAGATCGACGACGACACGGTCCGCTTTCACCTCACCGAGAAATACGGATCGTTCATGAATGACGCCATCTGGATGCAGTTCTATACCAGGGAGTATCTGGAAACTAATGAAGACCCGGTGACGCACCAAAAGGTCGGTTGGAACGGCAAAGCCAGCTGCCCGAATTTGTCCAAGCCGGGGCCGTACGGACTCGGGCCTTATATTCTTACGGAAGGCTATATTGAGGGCGACCGTCAAACCGGCAAGGCGGTATTCAAGGCGAACCCCTACTACTGGGATAAAGCTAATTATCCCAAGGTTGAGACGATCACAGTGTTCACCGAGTTGAACACGGAACAGGCTAAGGACATGGCGCTTTACGAGGAGGGCGCGCTCGATATTACGGTGGTGCCGCCGGAAGACAAGGTCGAGACGATCCTCGCTCCGTACAGCAAGCTGGTGATTTCACCGTCGACCGACAACATCGCGATTCATATGAATCTGATTAACGGAAATCCTCAGCTGAGGGACCGGCAGGTGCGGCGGGCGCTCAACCACGCGCTGCACCAGCAAAACCTGTTGCGTTTTGTTTTCGAGGATGAGGGCAGCCTGTCTCCTTTCTCGCCGTATTACCCCGGCGTCTCGGAAGTGAGCAAGACCCTGCTGCCGGTGCCGCGGGACTACGACCCGTACGCGCCTGACACCCAGGCGCAACTCGCGGCTGTGCTCAATGGATTAAAACTCAAGGTACTGACCCAGGACCGCTACCAGGCGATGTGGCGCGGCATTGAAACACAGTTGAAGAAAGTCGGCGTTGAGCTGGAGATCGAGTTCACCACCAGCGAAAAGGAAATCTTCGGCCCGCTTCTGCAAACCAATTCCGGGCGGAACGAAAAGCAGTGGGACCTGCTCGTGTGGGGCAACGACGACTGGTATTTTAATCATCCGTTCACGGCCTTTTTCGTGTTCCGCACCGACAATGTCTGGAGCACGGTATATCCCGATCCCACCATGAACGGTTACATGGAAGATCTGTTCCGCACTTCGGTCAGCGATCCCGAATTCGTCACGGTCTGCGAAAACATCATGCGTCGTGCCTACGACGAAAGCTACATGCTGTTCGTGCCGACCCCGAACAAGGTGTTTGCGGTAAACAAGGAAGTGGTGTTCGACCCCTACAAGATGGCCTGCATTCCTCTGTGGAAGATTCAAGTCACCGACCAGCACTGGTCGGTGCGCCGCGGGCCGTATCCTGAAGCCTTGAAACGACCGGTTGATATGATTCGCACCAACGAACCGTGAAAGCCAGCACACCATGACAAACCGGGGCGTCCAGAAAAAGCTGTTGTGGCTGGTCGGTGTCGCCGTGGTGGCGTTCGTGGGCATGGGCATCTATGGCATCTCCAATACCAGCTCCACTTTCGACTGGGTCAAGAATGTCTACGGCACGGCCGAAGATTTCCGGGTCGGTTCGCAGAAAATCACCAGCCCCCTCAACGAACTGCGGCAACTGTCGTTGTCCATCGTGATGGCGCCAAATCCCCGACTGCAAAAGAAATTGGCGGAGCGGCAGGAGGAGCTGACTTTAGAGTTGGATCGTAATCTGAAGGGCTGGGAAATTGACCTCGACCGTGCCGATGAGCTGCGCGCGTTTCAATCTCTGCTCGATGAGTGGAAGCGTTACAAGGAGATCAAGAGCGTCACGGTCACCAAGGCTTTGGAACGCTATCGCGAAGAGGCCTTTATCAATGCGACCGGGGCCGAGCAGCGACAATTCGACCTGGTTAATCTTCGCCTCACCGAATGGATGACGGCGAAGATCGCCAACGCGGACCAGGTCTACCGCGAGGCCAACGCGCAGAACCGGCAGGTGTTCCTGGTTTCGCTCCTCGTGATCACGCTGCTGACGCTGGCCGTGGGCGTCATCGGATTTATGACCACACGCAGCATCGTGCGGCCGATCGAAGTTTTGAAAACGGCGGCCGCGCGCATCGCCAACCGGGAAACGATCCGTGAGATCGATGTGCATTCCCGCGATGAGTTGGGCGACCTGGCCCGCAGCATGGAGTCAATGGCCGCTGCGATTCAGACCTACATGGCGCAACAGCAGGAAGCCGAAGCCGAAGTTCGCCAGCTCAACACCAGCCTGGAGCAGCGTGTTGAGGAGCGCACCGCAGAGCTCGAGCTTGCGGTCGTCGAGTTGCGCTCCGCCAAGGAGGCCGCCGAAAGTGCCAGTCGGGCCAAGAGCGAGTTTCTCGCCAACATGAGCCACGAAATCCGCACCCCGATGAACGGCATCATCGGCATGACCGATCTGGCCCTCGACACGCAGCTGAACAACGAACAGCAGGAATACCTTGGCATGGTCAAGACCTCCGCTGACTACCTGCTGGCCGTCATTAACGACATTCTGGACTCCGCCAAGATCGAAGCCGGCAAGCTGGATCTGGACCCGATCGACTTCGATCTTCGCGACCACCTTGAAGACACCGTCAGCGCGGTGGCGATCAAGGCGCACGACAAGGGCCTTGAACTGGCTTGCCACGTGTTGGAGGACGTCCCCGACGGACTGGTAGGCGACCCCGGCAGGCTGCGTCAGATCATCGTAAACCTGATCGGCAACTCGATCAAATTCACCTCCGAAGGCGAGGTGGTGATGCGGGTGGAACAGCAGTCCCGGGAGGGTGATGATGTCATCCTGCACTTCGCGGTTTCCGACACCGGTATCGGTATTCCGGCCGATAAAATGGATCGCTTGTTCAAGTCGTTTTCTCAGGTAGACATGTCCACCACCCGAAAATACGGCGGCACCGGCCTCGGGTTGGCGATTTCCGCGAAGTTGGTTCAGATGATGGGTGGAACGGTTTGGGTCGAAAGCGAAATCGACGAGGGCAGCACCTTTCATTTTACCGTGAAGCTCGGCGTGTCGAAGCAGCCGCCGCAGAGAAGGTCGCTGGCGGGTCTGGCCGAAATTCAGGGCATGTCAGTTCTGGTCGTTGACGACAATGACACCAATTGCCGCATCCTGCGGGAATTGCTAAGCGGTTGGGACCTCAAACCGACCATTGTTAGCAGCGGTCGCCAGGCATTGGCAGCGATGCAAAAGGCTCACGAGGAAGGCGAACCGTTCGCGATGGTCCTGCTCGACAACATGATGCCCGAAATGGACGGCTTCACGCTTGTCCAGAAAATCCAGGAGCGTCCATCCCTGGCTGGCTCCGAGTTGATTATGCTGTCGTCGGGTGAACGTCGTGAGAGCGCTGCGCGCTGCAAAGCCCTCGGCGTGGAAGCCTATCTGACCAAACCGATCCGGCGCGCCGATCTGCTCAAGGTCATCCTGGCGGCCGCTCACATCGCCCCGGCTGAGCCCGCCGGGGCCAACGCCTCGACAAAATCGAACAAGCCCTGCCGGAGAAGTCTGCAAGTGTTGCTCACGGAGGACAATCTCGTCAACCAGAGGCTGGCGTTGAGACTACTCGAAAAACGTGGCCACTCGGTGGTCATCGCCAATAACGGCCGCGAAGCCGTCGACGCGCTTCATCATGACAAGTTTGACGTAGTATTGATGGACGTGCAGATGCCGGAGATGGACGGCTTTGAAGCGACGCGATTGATCCGTGCTCGCGAACGCGACAGCGGCGGCCACGTTCCCATCGTGGCCATGACGGCGCACGCCATGAAGGGCGACCGCGAGCGATGCCTTGAAATCGGCATGGACAGCTACATCGCGAAACCGCTGGTTCCCAATGAACTGCTTGAAGCCATCGAGAGCCTGGCCGGCACGGCGGGGAGCGTTGCGCCGACGCAGCCGCCCGCGGCACCTTCGGTAAACAGCTTTGATCGCGATACCGCACTGGAAAACGTCGGCGGTGACATGGCTTTGCTGCAGGAAATTATCGAGGTTCTAAAAGAGGAATGTCCCGGCTGGCTGAAAGCCATTCACGACGGCATTACGAAGGGCAAAGCAAAAACCGTCCGGGAGGCCGCCCACACGCTTAAGGGAACGGTTGGCACGTTCGGCGCGGCCAGAGCTGCCGGGCTGGCTCAGCGACTGGAAACGATGGGCCGTGATAAGAACCTGAGCGGTGCCGACGCAATCGCCCGCGAACTGGAGCAGGCGGTCAACGAACTGATTCCGGACCTGGAAGATCTAAGCTGAACTGAACTGTCGGCAGGTAGTTTGCCCGACCATTG
>CBDULB010000176.1:0-10893 GCA_965367965.1 uncultured bacterium
GGAGTGACATCGCTGGCCAACGGCCACCCGAAGGGCGGAGCGGCGGCGACGGCAATGGAAAGGAGTGACATCGCTGGCCAACGGCCACCCGAAGGGCGGAGCGGCGGCGACGGCAAATAGCCCCCCATTTACAGCCATGCCCGTCGACGGGATGGCTTCTGAAAACGGACCCCGGATTGATACTGATTTTCACGGGTTATGTCCGTCCACGGGATGGCAGATCGTTCTTTTTGGGGGACCGCTGATTTTCGCTGATTGATCAGCACGAGGCTCCAAGCACCGGCTTTGGCTTTACTTCCGGAGATTCTCTCCCAGTAGACGAGCAACCCAAAAAATTCTCCAGTAGCCATCCAGTGGACGAGCATTGTCGTGCATTGGCGGTCTGTCCGTGGTCCGTCCTTTGTGTGCCGGGCTGGCTTGAATGTGGGGCTTGATATTGGGGGCGATAAACGGAAACTTTAGGTGGTATGAGTAAATCCTGGCAAATTCCCCGGCGCAGTTTTCTTCGCGGTATCGGTGCGTCTCTGGCGCTGCCGACCCTGGAGATCATGGCCGGTGCCAAGGCGGGCGCAGCTACCGGTGCTGCGGTCGGGGAGGCGGGTGCGGTGGCGACCAGTGCCTCGGGGGCGCCGCTGCGGCTGGCGTGTATTTTTCAACCCAACGGGGTGTATCCGGAAGCGTGGGATGTGAAAGGCGAGGGCAGTGATTTTCAGCTGTCGCCGATTCTGGCGCCGCTCAAGGATCTGAAGAAACACATCACGGTGGTTTCCGGACTGGACAACACCGGACGCGGCCACGTGCAGATGACCGGAGCGTTTTTGACCGGTCTGCCGATCACCAACGGTCGCAATGCGATGTCGCTCGATCAGATGGTGGCTCGACGGATCGGTGGCGATACGCCGCTGCCGTCGATCGAACTCGGCACCGAGCCGCCGCGTCAGGGCAATGCCAGCGGTGAGCCGATCGCGTTTGCCAACACGGTGTCGTGGAGTTCGGAAACGACCCGGGTGTCGCCGGAGATCAATCCGCAGGTCGCCTTCGATCGCCTGTTCCGCAGTCACTCGGGACCCGAAGCCGAGCGCCGCGCCGCGCGCCGCAAGAGCGTCGTCGACCTGGTGCTTGACGATGCCAGAAATTTACGCCGTCAGGCGAGCGCTGCCGATCAGCACAAGATCGACGAGTACCTGGAAAGCGTGCGCGCCGTTGAAGTGCGTCTCGACAAAACGCTCAACCCGCCGCAGCGCTCGTGGCTTCCGCTCAGCGATCCGCAACTGGTGCGTCCCGGCGACGGCATTCCCAAAGATCGCGAGGCTCACCTCAGGCTGATGATCGATCTGATGGTGCTCGGCTTCTGGACCGACACCACCCGCGTCGGCACGTTGATGACGGCCCATGGTTTCAGCCGTCAGAATTTCAGTTTCCTCGATGGGGTGAACAGCGATCACCACGGCATGTCGCATCACAAAAATCAGGACGATGCGGTGCGCCAGTACACGCGGGTCAGCCAGTGGTATGTCGAGCAGCTCGCCTACATGATGGCGAAGATGGACGCCATCGATGAAGGGGACGGCAGCCTGCTCGATCACTCGACCATCGTCTACGGTTCGAGCATGAAAGACGGCAACGGTCACCGCAAAGAAAACCTGCCGATCCTCGTGGCCGGTTCCGGTGGTGGCAAACTCAAGCCCGGTCGCGTGGTGCGCACCAAAGCGGGCACGCCGCTCGCCAATCTGCACCTTTCACTGGCGCGCAATTTCGGTGTCGAACTCGACACGTTTAACGGTGCCAGCAGCGGACCGCTGGTCGGATTGACGTAGCGGTTCTTTGGTGGTTGTTCTTTGATGGTTGTGCCAGAGTATTACGCATGGGACGGATATATAAATGCTGTTTGGTGGCGCTGTTGACGGGCGTCACGGGTCTTGCACAGGCGAAGGATGAGTGGCCGCAATGGCGCGGACCGTTTGCCAACGGCCATGCTGCGGAGGAGGTCGCTGATCTGCCGCTGACCTGGTCGGAAACGGAAAACGTGGTTTGGAAAACCGTCGTTCCCGGGCGCGGACATTCGACGCCGGTGATTTCCGGCGACCACATCTGGATGACCAGTGCCATCGAAGTCGAGGCCGATCCCGAAGATGCCGCCAGACGGCTCGAGGTGAACACCGGCAATCAACCGCTGACTTTACTGGAGACGGCCGAACTGATTGCGGTGTGTGTCGACCGCCATACCGGCAAAGTGATTCATCAGGTGCCTCTGCTGACGCTGCAGAAACCGCAGTGGGTGCACAAGCTCAACAGCTACGCTTCACCGACGCCGGTGCTGCGCGACGGTCGGCTCTACTGCCATTTCGGCACCTTCGGCAGCGCCTGTGTCGATACCGAAAATGCCAAGCTGTTGTGGACCAATACCGAGTTGCACGTGATGCATGAAAATGGTCCGGGCAGTTCGCCGATCGTGGTCGGCGACCGCATGATCGTGCACCTCGACGGCAGCGATGAACAGTTCGCCGCCGCCTTCGATACCGAAACCGGAAAAGTTGCCTGGCGCACCGAGCGCAGCGGCGAAATGGGCGAGAATCCGCAGACTCACAAGGCCTGTGGCACGCCACTGGCGATCGAAGTTGACGGCAAGGTGCAGGTGCTGTCGAGTGCTGCCGACTGGGTCTACGGATACGATCCGCAGACCGGCGAGGAGCTTTGGAAACACCCCTACGGAGCGACCGCATTTTCCAACGTAGCGGTCGGGGTCGCCGGCCCCGACGGACGGGTCTACGTGCCGACCGGTTTCGGCAAAACCGAAATGATGGCGCTCGATTTGAGCAGCGGCAAGCCCGAGGAATTGTGGCGCTTCAAAAAAGCCGTTTCGAAGATGCCATCGCCGCTGCTGGTCGACGGCCTGTTGTTTTTCATCGCCGACAACGGCGTGGCGTCGTGCGTCGATGCCGCGACCGGCGAAGCGCTCTGGCAGGAACGCATCGATGGCAATTTCTCGGCTTCGCCGGTGTATGCCGACGGTCGCATTTACTGTTCGAACCGCGAAGGTGAAACCGTCGTGCTCGATGCCGCGCGCGAGTTTAAGGTGCTGGGTCGCAATCAGTTGCCCGGCGCTCACTACGCTACCGCGGTGCCTGTGGGCAGCGCCCTCTACGTCCGCACCGACGAAGCTCTCTACCGGATCGAGGAGGGCGGCGCCGAGTGATGGGTAGCGTGCGGCGCTGGTTAAACGGCGTCGAAGCCGTAGCGGTGGCGATCGGGCGTTCGATCGCAGCTGGTAGTGCGATCCCGCTGGTGATCGTGAGCGCATGGTTGTGTGCGCCGATGCCGGCCGGGGCGCAGTTTTCGGGACTCGGATTCGGCGAAGAGGAGGTGACCGACAACCCGGGGGTGGCGGTGCCGGTCGAGGTGCCGTCGGATTTGATCGAACCGACGCTGGCCGGTCGCGACGGCACCGAGAATCGTTTTGCGTATTTGTTTAATGCCGAGATTCGCGACATTCAGGACGAGCAGCGGAAGATCATCGAGACGCTCGACAAGCTGCCGCGTTTCACTCAGGAATCGATCAAGCCGGTCGAATTCGGCTATCACAGTGGCAAGGTCAGGACCCGTCCCAAGTGGGTGCAGATCGATCTCGGTCGGAGCATCGAACCTGATGCGGTGGCACTGGCTCCGGTGACGGTGCAGATGGATGATCAGTCGCTGCCCGGCTACGGTTTTCCCGAGGCGTTTCGCATCGATATTTCCGACGACCCGGCTTTTCCGCCGGGAAAATATGAGACCATCGTCGACGTGCGCGCCAAGTCGCCGACGCGACCACCGCAGGCACCGTATTTTCACAAAGTCGATGGCTTTGCCGGGCGCTACATCCGTCTTACAGCGACCACGTTATGGAGCCCGCCGGGCAAAAACAACGTCGATGCCGAGGTCTTGGCGCTGGGGGAATTCATGGTGCTCAAAGGCGCGCGCAACGTCGCCGCCGGACGTCCGGTGACGACACTGCGCGGTGACTCGACCGAGCGCCAGTCGCTGTGGTCACGTCGCTACCTGACCGACGGTCGCACCACGCTGGGCATTCCGCATCGCGGTGAGCTGAGTTCAGGTTACGGCTTTTTCTCGAGCACCGATAAGAAGGTCACTGACGCCTCGGTGCTGATTGATCTGGAGGAGATGTTCAGCATCGATGAAATCCGGCTGATTCCGGCCAACCCGGAGGACTACGTATTCGATCTGAATCTGGATTTCCCGACCACTTTCCGGATCGAGATTTCCGACAAGCCGGACATGCGCGGTGCCGAGGTGCTGGTCCGTTTTGCCGAAGGTCAGCTGACCAATCCGGGCAACAATCCGGTGGTGTTGCCGATCGATGACGGTTACGGCCGCTACGTGAAGCTGGTGGTCGAACGGCAGACGCCCGGACCGCTGTCGTTTGCGCTCGCCGAACTGCAGGTTTTTTCTGGAAATACCAATGTTGCGCTGCGCAAAAATGTCACTGCCAGTGACAGCCTCGAGGATGACTACTGGTCGACGAAAAATCTGGTCGACGACTACAGCAGCCGGCTGCGCTTGACCAGCCTGATGTCGTGGCTGTCGGCCCTCGATGAGCGCGGTGATCTGATCGAAGAGTGGCGCAATTTGAACGATCGCCGTCGCGTTCTGGTCGCGGAAACGGTGCGGCGCGGGTTGATCTGGAGCGGTGTCGGTGGCGGCAGTGCCTTGCTGCTGCTGTTTATCGGGCTCGGTCGTGGCCGGCGCAACCGGCTCAAGGAGGTCGAGAAGATCCGCCAGCAGATCGCCAGCGATTTGCACGACGACATCGGCAGCAATTTGAGCAGCATCGCGCTGCTTGCGGAGCTGGGCGATACCGAGGCGGATGACGCGACGCTGGCTCGCGAAGAGTTTCAGGAGATCAAGGTCACCGCCGACAAAACCATCGAGTCGATGCGCGACATTGTCTGGCTGATCCGGCCGGGCCAGGAGTCGTGGCGCAGTCTGATCGCCCGGTTTCGCGAAACCGCGGGGCAGCTTTTGCGGGCGCACGAATACGAATTTGACGTGCAGGTGCGGCGTCTCGACGAGGGCGTGCCGCTCGATTTCAAGCGCGACTTGTTCCTGATGTTCAAGGAGATACTCAACAATGTCGTGCGTCACGCCAACGCGTCGTCGGTGCGCATCAAGCTTGAGCTGGTGCGCAGCAATCTGTCGCTGGAGGTCGCCGACGACGGCGACGGCTTCAGCACGGACGACGACGGATATCGGGCAGGTAATGGCTTGCGCAATCTCGAAAGGCGCGCCGATAGTCTTGGCGGTAAGTTGAAAATCCGCAGTGGAGCAGGAGCCGGAACAACCGTGCAATTATCCGCCTCTGTGCCATAGTGAACGTCTGACCCTGAATAGAATTTAGCCATGAGCGAAGCCAAAGATAAATCCACCGGCGATCCGACAACGATCTGGTTGATCGAGGACAATGAAACTCTGCGCAAAACGGTGGCCCGTGTGCTCAGCCGGCAGAGTGACATGATTTGCGAACATCAGTTCGACCGTTGCGAAGACGCGTTCGAAGTGTTGATGAAGGGTGAAGTGCCGAACGTCATCCTGCTCGACCTGGGCCTGCCCGGCATCAGTGGTATCGAGGGCATTCGACGCATCAAAACCGCGCTGCCGCAGATTGAAATTCTGGTTTTCTCGGTGTTTGACGACAACGAGAAGGTGTTTAAGGCGATCTGTGCCGGTGCTTCGGGTTACCTTTTGAAAACCTCAAGCCAGGCTGAGATTCCCGAGGCGATCCGCGAGGTGCTCGCCGGGGGCGCGCCGATCAATGCGCGCATCGCCGGACAGGTGTTGGAAATGTTTCGTCACCTCGCTCCGGAGAGCAAGGATTACGGCCTGACCGATCGCGAAAACGAGGTGCTCGAGCAGATGGTTGGTGGACTGACCAAAAAGGAGATCGCCGATCAACTCGGTCTGAGTTTTCATACCGTCGATAAACACATTCGCGGGATCTACAGCAAGCTGCACGTCAACACCATGACCGGTGCGGTGGCAAAGGCGCTGAAGGAGGGCTTGCTGAAAAGCGAGGGAATCACAGGTGATATCGGCGATGGCAGTGGGGGTAGTGTCCAGGGTTGACGCAATTGCGTCCGGCGCGGTTGCGGGACTGATTTCAGGATCAGGGATTTCCCACTAGCGTATTGGCGTAAGTTGTTGGCTTTGTTAGGGCATTTAAACTAAATGAGCTGCACTTTGCGCAGCCCGTTTACAATGATTTATCGTTTTAACAGCATCAGTGTCGTCGCCTCGGTGGCGGCAACCGTTTTGGGTTTTGCTACGCTGCCGGTGTCGGCTGCCGACAGGGGTAAAGACAGCAAGTCGACGGTGACGACGGCTTCCGTCGCTGCCGTAACGAGCGCCGCAGCCGTCGACAAGACCGGGCCGCAGACGACACGGACCGGAATTGTGGTGCTGCCGACGCCGGGTGACGAAGTGGAGACGGAGCTGGCGATTGCCGCCGCGGCGGCCGATCGACAGAGCACCAAGGGCAAATTCTTTGAAGATCCACTGCGCCTCTATGATCGCGAGGGACGTCTCATCGAGGCGCGTTTGATTTCTGCAACCGGCGATGTCATCACGGTCGAGCGCACCAGTGATCAGCGCGAGTTTCAAATAGATCTCGAAAATTTCCACGATACATCGCAGCACTACATCAATCTGTGGCTCGAGCGCGACGTCGAAGCGATCGATTACTCGTTCAGCATCATCGCGCGCAAGCGCCTGATCGATTCGTCCGACTACAACATGCCGTCCCGCGTGCTGACCACGTCCAAGTGGGCCTACGACGTCGAACTGACCAATCGCACCCGCAACGAGTTGAAAGGGGCCGAGATTGAGTATCGCATTTTCTACGAAGACGAAATCTATTTCCTGCGCACCACGCCGTATCCCGGCAAGGGCATGCAGCGCGACGGTGAGTCGGTAAAGCTTCCCGATATGGGATTTAACGCCTTCGGCCAGTTTACCACGCCGCCGGTGGAGCTCGACACCTATCGCTACGATCCGACGCGCGGCGAACGGGAGTATCGCAAAGACAAACTGGTCGGCATCTGGCTGCGCCTCGTCAAAAACGGTGAAGTCATCACCGAATACAAGAGTAACCCGACGGTGATGAGCGATTTTGCCTGGGACGATGAAGACGAATTGGAGATCATCGTCACCGACCGCTTCGCCGAGGAATTCAAGGGCAGTCAGCGGATCGAAAGTGAATAAGTGATGGCGTTCGTCCGCCGCCAGACTGAATGGCCTGAACGGCTTGAACGGCCTGAACTGCTGCTACGACGACAAAAAGCGGTTGCACCTGTGGTGCGCTGTTCCTAGTCTCAGAGGTGTTCGGCATTGTCGCCGGAACCTTCTGAACTTATGTATTTCATCGGCATCGACAGTGGCACTCAGAGCACCAAGACGGTGGTGCTCGATTTTGACAGCGGCGAGATCGTTGCGCAGGCGGCACAGGCTTACGAAATGATCGACGGCCTGCCCGCCGGACATCTTGAGCAGGATCCGCAACTGTGGATCGACGCAGTCGACGCCACGGTTCGCGAGTGTCTCGATCAGCTCGGGGAGCGGCGTTCTGAGGTGCGCGGTATCGGTGTCAGCGGTCAGCAGCACGGCCTGGTGGTGCTCGATGATTCGGATCAGGTGGTGCGCCCGGCCAAGTTGTGGTGCGACACCTCGACCACGCAGCAGTGCGCGCAATTCGCGGAAGCTTTCGGTGGTGACAGCGGGCTCATCGATCTGGCCGGCAACAGCATGCTGCCCGGTTACACGGCACCGAAAATTCTCTGGCTGAAGCAGAATGAGCCGGACCATTTTGACAGGGTGCGCAGCGTGTTGCTGCCGCACGACTACCTCAATTTCTACCTGACCGGCGTCAAGCGCATGGAGTACGGCGATGCTTCCGGCACCGGCTTGCTCGACGTTCGCAGCCGGCAGTGGAGTCAGCCGCTGATTGATTTCATCGACCCGCGCGTGGCCGAAATGCTGCCTGAGCCCGGCTCGTCGAATCAGGCCCACGGCACGCTGTCGGCGGAGCGGGCCGCCGCCTGGGGACTGAGCGATTCGGTGATCGTCAGTGCCGGTGGCGGCGACAACATGATGGGCGCGATCGGCACCGGAAATATCACGCCGGGTGTCATCACTGCCAGCTTCGGCACGTCGGGCACGCTGTATGGCTGCGCCGGCGAAGCGGTCGTCGATCCGCAGGGCGAGATCGCCGCATTTTGCGACAGCACCGATCAGTGGCTGCCACTGGTGTGCACGATGAATGTCACGGTGGTCACCGAGCAGGTGCGCAAGCTGTTCGGCTGGGATCTGGCGACGCTTGAATCAGAGGCCGGTAAAGCGCTGCCGGGAGCGGGCGGCATCACGCTGTTGCCGTATCTGAATGGCGAGCGCACGCCGAATCTGCCCGGCGCAAGCGGGGTCATTCACGGGCTTAACGCCACTAACGTCACCCCGGCCAATCTCGGTCGTGCGGCGATGGAGGGCGCGACGCTCGGGCTCGCTTACGGCCTGCAGCGGTTTCGCCAACTGGGCATGGATCCGGCGGAGATTCGCATCACCGGTGGCGGCAGTAAGAGTGACCTGTGGCGGCAGATCGCGGCCGATGTCTTTAATGCTCCGGTGGTCTCACTGGCGACTTCGGAAGGGGCCGGGCTTGGCGGCGCAATCCAGGCCGCGCACGCGGCGGGCGAAGGCTCGGGCTACGCGGACCTGTGCGCGCGACTGGTGGCCGTCGACGAATCCAGCCGCTGCGTTCCGGACCAAGACAACGCGGCTTTCTACGCCGAAAAACTCGACCGGCAGATGAAGCTGACGCGTGATCTGGCGGCCGGCGACTGGTTGTGAGCCGTTTTTGAAGCCGTAGTCGTCGCTGTTTTCATGTCCGCGAAAAATCCACTCGCCAGTTCGCTCGGCGATCAACGTCGTCCGCCATTCAAGGCGCGCGCTCTCGGCCGTTTGCTGGCGATCCTCATCGGTGGATTGGGACGGGCGTGTCGGATCAGCGTTGACGATCGCTGCGGCATGCTCACCAACGCACCGGATGAACCGCTGCTCTGGGCGTTCTGGCACAACCGCATTCTGATCGTGCCGACCGTGTGGCGAAAATTTCTGCCGAAACGTGGCGGTGCAGTGCTGACCAGTGCCAGCAAAGACGGTGCGATTCTCGCTGAGACACTGCGCTGTTTCGGCGCGGCCTCGGTGCGCGGTTCCAGTTCGCGCCGGGGCGCCGCCGCATCGCGCGAGATGATCGAGTGGGTCGAGGCCGGTTATGACCTGGCGATCACGCCCGATGGACCGCGCGGACCGCGTTATCGACTGGCTCCCGGCATTGTTAAGCTGGCGAGCAAAACCGGAGCACGGATCATGCCGGTGCGGGTCGACTTCGACAATGCCTGGCGTCTGAAAAGCTGGGACCAGTTCAGAATACCCAAACCGTTTTCCAAAGTCCGCGTCACTCTGCTACCGTTCGAATCGGTGGCAGCAGAGCTGGACGGCGAGGCCTTCGAGGCGGAACGAAAACGCATCGAAGCCGTGCTTGGCGGCGACGAGATTCTGCTGGCAGAGGATTGAGATTGTGTGAAGAGTGGCCCCGTGGACGTCGCGGAATCGGTGAAAATTTCGCCACTGCGCGCGTTCGTTGGCCGTCAGACGTTTCACCAAGTGCTGACGAATTCCGCTACCATTTTTAAGCTATGAAACTGATCGAAGGTAAACCCATCGCCGAAGCTGTTTACACCGAGTGCCGCGCCGAGCTGAGCCGGCTCGCCGATGCCGGCGTCGTGCCCGGACTTGCCGTGGTGTTGGTCGGCGACGACCCGGCCTCGAAGGCTTATGTCGGATCGAAGGACCGCAAGTGTCAGGAGCTTGGACTGCATTCGCTGAAAATCGAACTGCCCGAAAATACTCCGCA
The DNA here is from genome assembly GCA_965367965.1 of uncultured bacterium. Lineage (GTDB taxonomy): Bacteria > Verrucomicrobiota > Verrucomicrobiia > Verrucomicrobiales > DEV007 > JBBKXR01. The sequence goes on from CBDULB010000176.1 coordinate 9,959, forward strand.
GGAAATTCTGCTGGCACAAATTGCCGAGCTGAACGCCGATCCGAAGATCGACGGCATCCTGGTGCAGATGCCGCTGCCGAATCACCTCGACGAGGAGGCGGTGATTCTCGCCATCGATCCCGCCAAGGATGTCGACGGTTTGCATCCGATCAACTTAGGCAAGCTGGCCATGGATGACGACAGCGGTTTTGCGCCGTGCACGCCGCAGGGCTGTCAGCGCATGCTGATCGAAAGCGACATCGATGTGGCGGGCAAAAATGTGGTCATCATCGGTCGTAGTTTGCTGGTCGGAAAATCGCTGGCGCTGCTGTTGATGGGCAAAGGGCGCGGGGCCAATGCGACGGTCACGGTGGCTCATTCGCGCACCGCTAATCTCGCCGAACTGTCGCGTTCCGCCGATGTGGTGGTGGCGGCGATCGGTCGACCGCATTTCGTCGGCAGTGATTTCATCGGCGACGGCGCCGTGGTCATCGATGTCGGTATCAACCGGATCGACGATCCCGAAGCCAAACGCGGCTACCGCCTGGTCGGCGACGTCGATTTTGATGCCGTCGCCGAACGCTGTTCAGCGATCACTCCGGTGCCCGGTGGAGTCGGCGTCATGACCATCGCCATGCTGATGCGCAACACCATCCGCAGCGCCGCGCGGCGGGTATAGCGGGTATAGCGGGCCTGCGAAACGTCCCGGCGCGTCCCGGCGCATACCACCGCCAGCCTGGCGTTTGCCGGTTTTGAATTGTCGACCGACGGGTAATCGGTTCTACGCTTGTTCCGACGGCGTGACCAATGCGGCAGATCCAAGCAGGTTTAGAATCAGGCTGTAGAAGGGGCCCATCAGGGAGCGCGTTCGGCCGACGACTTATGGTTCTGTCTGCCCTTGCGGTAGGGACGATCCGGCCCGGTCGTCCGTCCGATGACCTCACGGCTACCGCCAC
>CBDULB010000177.1:0-10874 GCA_965367965.1 uncultured bacterium
TTTGCGCTCGGAGCCAAAGATTTCGTCGAGATGCGAGGTTTCAGCGCTCATGGTGATGGGTCGTAGGCTTAGCTAAACTTTGGGTGTTGGGTGCGGTGGTGCGGTTCGATGCGCTGTGAATTAGGAAGCAGACAGAGTCTCGTCGAGCAGGTCGCTGACATCAGGCTCCGCGGAGCCGACGGTAACGTCGAGGCCGAGTGACTGCATTTCTTTGACCAACACGTTGAACGATTCCGGCGTGCCGGCTTCGAGTGTGTTGTCGCCTTTGACGATGGCTTCGTAAATCCGGGTCCGGCCCTGCACGTCATCCGACTTAACCGTCAGAAGTTCCTGCAAGGTGTAAGCGGCGCCATAGGCTTCGAGAGCCCAGACCTCCATTTCCCCGAATCGCTGACCACCGTATTGAGCCTTACCACCGAGCGGCTGCTGGGTAACCAGCGAGTAAGGACCAACGGCACGTGCGTGAATCTTATCTTCGACCAGATGGCCGAGCTTAAGCATGTAGATGTAGCCGACCACGACGTCCTGATAGAACGCTTCGCCGGTGCGACCGTCGTGCAGGGTCGATTTACCATTGAGGCCGATCCATTCAAACCCGGGCGTGGCTTTCGCCTGCTTGAGGTAATCCATGATCACGGACTCGGGAATACCATCGAATACCGGCGTGGCGACCTTGAAGCCCAGCGCTTTGGCGGCGACGCCAAGGTGAGTCTCAAGAACCTGTCCGACGTTCATTCGGGAAGGCACGCCGAGCGGGTTGAGGCAGATGTCGACCGGAGTTCCGTCATCGAGGTAAGGCATGTCCTCCTCGGGAACGATGGTGGCGACAACCCCTTTGTTACCGTGACGGCCGGCCATCTTATCACCGACCGAAAGCTTGCGCTTCTTGGCGACGAATACTTTGACCTGCTTGATGATGCCGGGATCGACTTCATCACCGCTTTCGATGCGGTCGAGGGCGCGCTCGCGATCGTCGTCGAGATCCTGGAACTTCGACTCGAAAGTCGAGACGATTTCCATGATCTTGTTTTTGATCGGGCTCGGATCGATATCGATCGAAGCCTGAGCGGCGGCCAGCTTGCGCAGCAGCGTTTTGGTGATTTTGCGGTTTGCCGGGATAACGATTTCACCGGTGCGGCCGTTGACCACATCGAGCGGAATCTTTTCGCCGAGCAGGATGTCCGACAACTTGTCAGTCAGCTGCTCGGTGAGCTCGTCGCTGTCCTTCTTGTAATTGTCGTTGATCTTCTTGAGCTGCTTCTTGCGCTCTTCCGGGTCGAGTTTTTCGCCACCGGCAGGGTTGCGCGAAGAAACGCGGACGTCCATGACGATACCGGTGCAACCCGAAGGCACACGCAGCGAGGTGTCTTTCACGTCAGCGGCTTTTTCGCCGAAGATAGCGCGCAGAAGACGTTCTTCCGGTGCCAGTTCGGTTTCGCTCTTGGGCGTGATCTTACCGACCAGGATGTCGCCGGGCTTGACCTCTGCACCGACGCGGATAACACCGTCCGGACCGAGATCGGCCAGCGCTTCTTCACCGACGTTGGGAATGTCACGAGTGATTTCTTCCGGTCCGAGCTTGGTGTCACGGGCGCCGATTTCGAACTCATCGATGTGGATCGACGTGTAGACGTCGTCTTTAACGATGCGCTGCGAGATAACGATGGCATCCTCGAAGTTGTAACCGTTCCACGGCATGAACGCGACCAGCACGTTGCGGCCGAGAGCGAGTTCGCCGAGTTCAGTGTTCGGTCCGTCAGCCAGCACCATGCCGGCCTTGACCTTCTGGCCACGGCTGACGATCGGCTTCTGATTGATACAAGTGCCGGCGTTGGAACGCATGAACTTGCGCAACGGGTAGGCATAAATGCCCTTGTCCTCGTTGGTCTTGATCTTGTTCGGATGAGTCAGAAACTCAGCGTCGGAGACAGGCAATTTGCCGTCCTTGGTGACGATGATGTGCTCGGCGGTCGCCGCAGCGACGGTGCCACTGGCTTCGCAAACGATGACCGAACGCGAATCCTGAGCGACCTTGCCTTCCATACCCGTGCCGACCAGCGGCGAATCGGAAACCAGAAGCGGCACACCCTGGCGCTGCATGTTCGAGCCCATGAGTGCGCGGTTGGCATCATCGTGCTCGAGGAAGGGAATCAAACTGGCGGCCACCGAAACGAGCTGCTTCGGCGAAACGTCCATGTAGCTCGACTCGGTCGGCACGACTTCGAGGAAGTCGCCGCGATGACGAACCGTGATCATTTCGGCTTCGAAATTGCCCTTGTCGTCGACCACGTTATTGGCCTGAGCGATAAGGTGGCCCTCTTCCTGGTCAGCGGTGAGGTATTCGATTTTCTTGGTAACCACACCTTTCTTGATGACGCGGTATGGCGTTTCAATGAAACCGAACTCATTGATGCGGGCAAAGGTACTCATCGAGTTGATGAGACCGATGTTCGGACCTTCAGGAGTCTCAATCGGACAAATGCGGCCGTAGTGAGACGGATGAACGTCACGCACTTCAAAGCCGGCGCGGTCACGATTCAAACCGCCCGGTCCAAGCGCCGAGAGACGACGGTTATGGGTCAGTTCGGACAACGGATTGATCTGGTCCATGAACTGCGACAGCTGAGAGCGGCCGAAGAAATCGCGAACCACAGCGCTGAGCGCTTTCGGATTGACCAACTTCGAAGGCGTCATGCCGTCGATGTTGATGTCGAACAGAGTCATACGCTCTTTGACCAGACGCTCGGTACGGGCGAGGCCGACGCGGCACTGGTTGGCAAGCAACTCACCAACGGCGCGGATACGACGTGAACCGAGGTGATCGATGTCATCGAGGACACCTTCGCCGCGCTTCAGGTTGAGCAGGTACTTCATCGACGCGAGGAAATCCTCGGGCGTCATGACGCGTTCATCGGAATCGATATCGAGGCCGAGCTTCTGATTGATCTTGTAGCGACCGACGCGGGTCAGGTCGTATTTTTTCGGATCGAAGAACAGACGCTTGAGCAGCGCACGCGAGTTGGCCACGGTCGGCGGATCGCCGGGGCGAAGACGACGGTAGATGTCTTTAAGAGCTTCCTCTTCGTTGCTCGCCGGATCTTTCTTCAGCGATTTGATGAGCAAGTCTTCATGCGAAGCTTCAACCACCGGAATCGTCTTGTGACCAAGCGCGATGAGCTGATTAACCACACCGAGAGTCAGCGGCTCGTAAGCCTTGGCGACCACCAACTCACCATCAACGATATCGTTGAAAATGATCTTCGTGCTCAATGCCGCTTCGTCCATTTTAGCGGACAGCTTGAGTTTTTCGATCTTGTAGAATTCCTTGATGATATCCTCGTCAGTCGGGAATCCGATGGCACGCAGGAAAGTCGAAGCAAGAAACTTGCGACGGCGACGGCGACGATCCAGGTAGACGTAGAGCAGATCGTTGGTATCGAACTGAACCTCGAGCCACGAACCGCGGTCGGGAATGATGCGGAAGCCGTGAAGAACCTTGCCATTGAGGTGCAGGTTGGTTTCAAAACAGACACCGGGCGAACGGTGCAACTGGCTGACCACGACACGCTCCGCGCCATTTATAACGAAAGTACCACGGCGGGTCATCAGCGGCAGTTCGCCCATGTAGACGCGCTCTTCCTTGGTGCCGTCCTCGTCTTTCAACGCGAAGGTCACGTAGAGCGGAGCACTGAAAGTTTCACCATCGCGCAACGATTCAAGCGATGAGAGCTTGGGCTCGGCGACTTCGTATTTAACGAAGTTCAGGGTAAACTTTTCGTCGTAGCTTTCGATCGGGAAAACTTCGCTGAACACGGCCTGGAGGCCGCTGGGATTGCGATCTTTAGGCGCGGTATCCGCCTGGAGGAATTCCTTATAGGATTCGAGCTGAACCTCAATGAGATTCGGGGGCTCGATGACTTCCTTGATTTCACCGAAGTAGAGACGTTCTGCTGACATGTCGAACTGGGTTGGGCTGGGCTGGGCTACGCTGGGGAATAAATGACGCTGAACGGATGGCCGTCGCCGTCCGTTCTTGTCGCTCCGGTCGGAGGCAACAAAGCCTGAACGCTTCTAAGCGGTCAGGATTTGGCACCTCGTGTTGACAGGCAGACGCGAGACAATGGGATTGGGTTTAGCTGAGCTCGGCGGGTGGGATTATCCGGGTGTGAGAAAACGGCGGACGCCCTGTTCGTCTTGGAGACCAACAGGACGCCGCCGCATCTGTAAATTTAGATTAGAATCATAAGATTCGCATCGAGTCGTAAGACAGTGCTGTTCGAACTACTTGAGTTCGACCGACGCGCCAGCTTCCTCGAGCTTTTTCTTCATTTCTTCTGCTTCAGCCTTTGCGACACCTTCCTTGACCGGAGCGGGAGCGCTTTCGACAAGTTTCTTGGCGTCAGCAAGACCGAGGCCGTCACCGACTTCACGCACTGCTTTAATAACAGCGATCTTGTTGTCACCGAAGGAAGTAAGGATGACGTCAAATTCATCTTTTTCTTCAGCAGCGGCTTCGCCACCAGCAGGACCAGCAACAGCAACGGCAGCCGGAGCTGCGGCGCTAACGCCCCACTTTTCTTCGAGAGCCTTCACAAGGTCTGCGACTTCGAGAACGGTCAAGCCGCTCAATTCTTCTACGATTTTATCAGTATCAGCCATTTTCTTAGTGGGTGTCGTCGTCGCGAATCGCGATTCGCATTTTAAGATTCAGCGCCCTGAATCCGACAAGGAACCCGGTTGGTTTTATCTAACTTAGGTTTGGTTTGGTTCTCCAGCGGCGTCGACGAGTTCGATTTCGCTGAAAATTGGTAAAAGACTCGTGAATCAGCCTTCTGCGCCTTTCGCGGCAAGCACGCGAGCGAGCGCACTGCCCGGCTCGTTGAGGGTGCGCACCAGCTTGGAAGCCGGGGCCTGAAGCACGCCGAGCAAGGTCGCCAGCAGCACTTCGCGCGAAGGCAACGAAGCCAGCGCATCGACCTGGGCTGCGTCGAGCGCCGCGCCGTCAAGAGCGCCGCCCTTCATCGCACCCTTGCCGGTGTCTTTGGTAAAATCTTTGAGCACCTTTGCAGCGGCACAAACATCTTCCGTGCCGGTGACAATGGCCGTCTGGCCGACCAGCAACTCGTTGAGCTCTTCAGGCAATTCAGCCTCTTGAGCAGCACGCTTGACGAAGGTGTTCTTGTTGACGTGGAACTCAGCGTTGTTCTCGGCGAGCTTGTCGCGCACGATCTCGAACTGAGGCACCGTCATACCGGAGTAGTCGGCGATGAGAACGAAAGGCGAGGCATTGATGCGCTCGAGGATTTCGTTGATGATGATCTGTTTTTCGGATTGCATCGAATCGAAGGGAAAAAGGGAAAAGGTAATTGAAAGGTCCGGACTAGGACTTGCGGTACTGCTTAATGTCGAGCGGAACGCCCGGTGTCATGGTGGCAGTGACGGTTCCGCTGGCCAGGAAGTCCCCCTTGGCGGTTGCCGGTCGCGATGCCTCAACGGACTCGATGACCGCCAGAGCGTTGCCAACGAGCTGATCGGCAGCAAACGACGCCTTGCCGATCACCACCGAGATGTTGCCGCTCTTGTCGAGCTTGAAGTCTACGCGACCCGCCTTCACTGCCTGCACCGCTTCCGCCGTGTCATTGGTCACGGTACCGGTTTTCGGGTTCGGCATCAGGCCGCGCGGCCCGAGCTGACGACCCAGTTTCCGGACTTCCGCCATGGCGTCAGGAGTGGCAACCACAACATCGAAATCCATGAAGCCACCCTGGACTTCTTTGATCATGTTTTCGTAGCCAACGTGCTCAGCTCCCGCATTTTTTGCTGCAGTCGCAGCTTCACCCTGGGCAAAAACCAACACGCGAACCTCCTTACCACTGCCGTGCGGCAGAGGACAGGTGCCACGCACCATCTGGTCGGACTGTTTCGGATCGACACCCATTTTAAAGGAGATCGTCACCGACTGGTCGAACTTGGGAGCCGGAAACTTGGCGACCAGTTCTGCCGCCTCTTCCAAGGTGTAGAGCTTGTCCGCCTCGAGCATCTCGGCGGCTTTTCGGTATCTTTTGCTGCGATGTTTTGCCATGGTTTGTGGTGCAGTGCCGACGGACCCGGAACGGATCCTCCTGCGTTTTTTGTTTTTCTTTTGAGCTCCGCTGCCGGCACTGAATCCAGCACCGCAGTTCGGAAAAATTCTCTACTTAGTCAGTGATCTCGAGCCCCATCTGACGGGCCGTGCCCTCAAGGATCCGCGCTGCCGCCTCGTCGTCGCGAGCATTCAGGTCGGGACGCTTCTGGGCGACCACTTCCATCAGTTGTTTGCGAGTGATCGAGCCGACCTTCTTCTTATTCGGCTCACCGGAACCGGACGCCAACTTGGCCGCTTTTTTCAACAGAACGGCCGCCGGCGGCTGCTTGGTGACAAAAGTGAAACTCTTGTCCTTGTAGACACTGATCACCACCGGCAACAGGTCTCCTGACTGAGCTTGCGTGGCGGCGTTGAACGCCTTGCAGAAATCCATGATCTGCACACCGGCCTGACCGAGTGCGGGACCGACAGGAGGCGCCGGATTGGCTCCACCTGCGGGGATTTGCAATTTCAAAACTTTAACTACTTCCTTGGCCATGATGTTATTTCAACCGGGTGTTTGCTGGATTGCGTTTCTAAAAACTCTAAGACTTAAATGGGACATTCGGGAACCTGAGCTCAACCGCGCTCAACTTGCCAGTACTCAAGAGGAACCGGCGTCGAACGGCCGAAGATATCGACAGAAACGAGCAACTCGCCCTTATCGGGATCGATCTCCTCAACCGTGCCCGTCTGCCCTTCAAAGGGGCCGTCACCGACTTTGACGGTATCGCCGACTTCAAAGGCAATTTTCGGCATGACATTTTCTTCACGCTCTTTGATTTGTGCGAGCATGCTCTGCACTTCATCCTTGCGCATCGGCAGCGGATAATCCTTGGCGCCGGCGAAATTGATCACACCGTTGGTCTCGCGGATAAAATACCAGGTAGTGTCGACGAGCTTATTATTCTCGTCGAGCAGGTGCATATTGATGATGATGTAACCTGGAAAAAACTTCCGGCTGGTCTCCATCTTTTTACCGCCGCGAACCTCCGAAACCCGCTCAGTCGGCACCAACACCTCGTAAATGTAGTCACCCAACTCTTCGGCTTCGACACGACGCGCAATATCACGCTTCACCTTCATCTCCTGTCCGGAGAGAACGTGAACGACATACCACTGGTCTTTAGGTGCTGGAACGATCGCCATGCGAATATTTCGAGTTAGGAATTAAAAAATTGTTAAATAAACAGCAGTCAACTTTGACCACCACGGGCAAGCCCCGCTTTTCTGACTTTGTTTCGCTGTATAAGGAGCCGAATCACTTCACGCGCCGAGTTTACCTGCCCGTAACCGGAGGTTACCGAAAGATGAACATCAGCTTCAGATCGCTCTCTACTTACCTACCCCCACAGTCAGGAGCTTCATGGCGTAGACCATGACAAGATCACCAAACGCGACATAGGCGCCAAGCAGCAGGGTTGCAATCAGCACCACCACCGTTGAATCGATCAACTGGCGATACTTCTTAAAACCCCTCTCTTTGGGATCCCAAGGCCAGGTCGCCTTGTGCAACTCCGCTTTCACTTCGGAGATAAATTTTTTAATTTTGGAAAACATGCGTCAGATCAGGAATTCAGGTCGCGCGGGGCGATCCTTCGCTCAATTTCTCGCGGTCGTCAAACGGCCCTTGGTTTCAGATATTTTAAAGGACTGACCGAAAAGGAGGCTGGTGGCAATTCTCTCGCTGCAGGCCGGCCCGGTTTGCTGGCAGGGGCGGAGGGACTCGAACCCACAACCAACGGTTTTGGAGACCGCTACTCTACCAATTGAGCTACACCCCTTTTTTGTTCAGCAATGCCGTCGTTAAATTTTATGAAAACCTGAACCCTCAAACTCCTGCAACTGCGGGTGCTGACGGGTCAATTTTCGTTCAAATTTGCCAATCCAGCCCGAGAATCAAGCTCAGACTAGGCTCGCACGAGCAGCAATTCCAGTGGTTCTTTAAATACGGACTTCGAATTTTGACTTAGAGGCGGGAAAGGGAACCCGCCCCGTGCGGCCTTATTGGAGCCAACACGGGACCAGGTTCCCCGACAATTTTTCATCGCAGCGACAATCCCGTCATCGGCGTCGCGCGACAGTCAATGACGACAAATCAGTCCAGAATGTCAGCGACACGACCAGCACCAACGGTACGACCACCTTCGCGGATAGCGAAACGGATGGTTTTCTCCATGGCGATCGGCGTGATCAGCTCAACTTCGATGGTAACATTGTCACCAGGCATGACCATTTCGACACCGTCGGGAAGCTTCACCATGCCGGTCACGTCCGTCGTGCGGAAGTAGAACTGCGGGCGATAGTTCGCGAAGAACGGCGTGTGACGGCCACCTTCATCCTTACTCAGGACGTAAACTTCAGCGTTGAACTTTTTGTGCGGAGTGATCGAACCGGGCTTGGCGATAACCTGACCACGCTCGATGTCGTCTTTCTTGGTGCCGCGAAGCAACAGGCCGACATTGTCACCGGCACGACCTTCGTCGAGCAATTTACGGAACATTTCGATGTCAGTGATAGTGGTTTTCACGGTGTCGCGAATACCAACGATCTCGACCTCTTCCATCTTCTTGACGATACCGCGCTCGATACGACCGGTAGCAACGGTGCCACGACCTTCAATCGAGAACACGTCTTCGATCGGCATGAGGAACTCTTTGTCGATCGGACGCTCGGGCTCAGGAATGTATTCATCAACCGCTTCGATCAGCTTGAGGATGTTCGCCTTCTGCTCTTCGTCACCTTCGAGCGCCTTCAGAGCACTGCCCTTGACGATCGGAATGTCATCGCCGGGGAACTCATACTGGCTGAGCAGGTCGCGAACTTCCATTTCAACGAGGTCAAGGAGCTCTTCGTCGTCAACCTGGTCAACCTTGTTAAGGAAAACCACAACAGCCGGCACACCAACCTGACGGGCGAGCAGGATGTGCTCACGGGTCTGAGGCATCGGACCATCAGCAGCGGAAACCACCAGGATCGCACCGTCCATCTGGGCAGCACCGGTGATCATGTTTTTGACGTAGTCAGCGTGACCGGGGCAGTCAACGTGAGCATAGTGACGGGTGTCACTTTCATACTCAACGTGAGCGGTCGAAATCGTGATGCCGCGCTCTTTTTCTTCAGGAGCCGCGTCAATCTGATTGTAGTCGCGCTTTTCAGCGAAACCCTTGTCAGAAAGAGTGCTGGTGATCGCTGCGGTCAAGGTCGTTTTACCGTGGTCAACGTGACCGATGGTACCGACATTGACGTGCGGCTTGGTTCTTTCAAATGCTGCTTTAGCCATAACTTCAGTGGTTGCTTGTTTTTATTTGGAAATTGCTTTGGAAATCCTCAGCGGATCCCCGGGGTTAGTCGGATCGAGTGGAGTCGTTACTGGACGGGTGTCTGTCGGTGCTTCCTGTTCAAGGATGAGTCGGTTTCGTTCGTTGGGTGTAAAATTTCAGGCTTCGTGATTGGGGTCATCGTTACGGTTGGCGGCTGGAGCTCTTGATGGGAATTGAACCCATGACCTCATCCTTACCAAGGATGTGCTCTACCCCTGAGCTACAAGAGCTAATCCCCCTTCCGGCGAGCACTGCCGAACGAGATGCTTTTTGACATTGTTGATCACCATCGCTTGCACGGAAAAAGATGCGCCCCAGCTATTCAAAAACGCCACAAAGCCCCAACCACCCCTTTGCAAAGGTGACAGAAGGCTCAAGCGACGAGGCCAAAGGCCGAAACGTCGGGGAATCTACGTGAAGCCCCCTACCTGTCAAAAATTTTATTCGCCAATCTTTGCGCTTAATTTTCAGGTGGGAATTTACACGGTTTGGCCGATCAAAATTGACCTCAGGCTGCACGAATTATCGCTGACAGCCCCGGTCGGTCCAATCGGCCACGGACTGATCACCATCAACGACGCACAGTGGCCGCATCGATTCAAGCACCCCCTGTGTTCAACGCGGCAGATAATCTTCGGAAAAGCGCTCAACCGCCAGGGCCCGTCCGTCAGCCTCATCGATATCAGCAATCAAGCCGCGCAACCCCACAACCCCTACCGCTACGGGGAATCGCTGTGGAATGCCGGTCCGAAAGCGCTCGACCACCGGCGCATGCTTTCGACCCAGTACCGAATCGAGCGGACCACACATGCCGGCATCCGTCAGATACGCCGTGCCGCCGGGGAAAATTGTCTCATCAGAGGTCTGCACGTGCGTGTGAGTGCCGACCACCACGGATGCCTTGCCGTCCAGCCAGCGCCCCATGGCGATCTTTTCACTGGTTGCCTCAGCGTGAAAATCGACCAGAATCACCGTCGCATCCTCCGCCGTCTTCATTCGCTCGATCTCCCGATCGACCGCCACGAACGGATTTTCCAGCGGCGGATTCATAAAGGTCCGGCCCTGCGCATTGATCACCCCGACCTTGCCTTTCGCCGTCTCCAGGACCACCCCACCCTGGCCGGTAACCCCGTCCGGATAATTGATCGGACGCAGCAAACGCGGCTCGGTCGGAAAATACTCCACCACCTCGCGCTGATCCCAGGCATGATCGCCGAGCGTGATCACCGCCGCCCCCGCGCGCAGCAGGTCGATGCTGATCTTCGGCGTGATTCCCCGACCCCCAGCCGCGTTCTCCCCGTTGACGACGATAAAATCAATCTCCCGCTCCTGCTTGATCTGCGCTAAACGCTGGATCACCGCCTTTCGTCCCGGTTCCCCGACGATATCCCCTAGAAATAACAAGCGCAGCATGGTTAACTTGGTCA
>CBDULB010000178.1:0-10799 GCA_965367965.1 uncultured bacterium
AGGGAAGGCTCGTCCACGGGGACCGGCGGGACGCCGGTATCACGCTCTCGTCCAACGGGGGACTGGCGAGACGCCGGTATCACGCTCTCGTCCACGGGGACTGGCGGGACGCCAGTATCACGTTCCCGGCTGTCGGATCATAATGCTAACCGCTAACATTCCATTTGCGCATTTTATAAGTTAGGTAAACTTTATGCTTTGGCTGAGCTTTATTGGGAATAGAGGATGAAATCCCTGCTGGTTATTGGTGCATTGGTCTGTGGCGTGTTTGCTTTTGCGATGTCGGGCCTGGTCTATCTGCAGGCTGCGGGCGAGATGGGGGCAAGTGTGCAATCGGAGCTGCCGAGGGAGGCCACCGGCTTTGAACAGGCTCAATCGGTCGGCACTTTCGACAGCGCCATCCTTGCGCTCAACTGGGTGATGCCGCTCGGCGCGGTGTGCGCGGGCCTGCTGCTGCTGATCAGCCGCCATGAACCGGTCAACGCCGGCCTGATGGTGCTGATCATCGGCGTGGTGCTGTTCGCTGCGCTGGTTTGTCTGAACCTCGGTGGTGAGCTCGAGGCCTGTGGTCGAGGCGACCTGGCGCGCAGGTTGTGGTGGTAGAGACCGTCGGCGCGTGCCTGGCGTGGCCTGGCGGGGCGGAGCAGGGGGGGATCGTCCAAGGGGACTGGCGGGACGCCAGTATCACCCTCTCGTCCAACGGGGACAGGCGGGACGCCTGTCTCACGTAACCGCTAACTGCTATTAGCTTAAGCCTTCGGCTTGATAAACAGCACTTCGGCGCGATCCATCCAGCGCTGGCGCAGGCACATGCGGAACCAGCCGTCGGAGTTGCGTTTGTTGACGCGCACCCCGGAGCGGTCGCCGAACTGTTTCAGGTCGTACTGGCCCCAGGTCTTGCCGAGGTCAGGCGAGTAGAGGATGCCGCAGTCGCAGGGGTTGGCGTTACCGTACTCGGGTTGGACGATGATGCCGTCTTCGATGGTCATCACTGCCGCTTCCCACAGGGCGGGAAAAATCATGGTATGTTTCGACGTATCGGTGATGTCTTCCGGGGCGCAGCGGAAGATGCCGCGGTCGTGGGTTTGGCGGACGGTGAGCGGACCGTTGGCATCGGCGCACCAGTAGATCTGCCCGTCGACAAAGTTGAAGCCACCGCATTTGTAGCGTGAATAGGCTTCGTCGGAGACGATGACTTGCCACTCCCAGTTGTCGTTGTCTTTGTCGTAGAGGCCGCGCAACCAGTGGCACTCTTTGCCGTGGCCGTTGTTGCGATCGATGTCGCCGCTGCAGGCGTAAAACGCATTTTCAACGGGGTTGTAGGTGACCGAGTGAATGTGCCGGCAGACCACCTTGTTATCGGGATCGCCGAGCACGGCAACTTCGGTATCGGGATCGGCGCCTTTGGGCAGTGACTGCTGGAAGGCGGAGTTCTGACCGAACGAGTAGGCGATCTTGATGGTCTCACCCTGATCGGTGGAATAGTAAATGTTCACCGGCACGGCGCCGTGCCTGACATTGCAATAATTTCCCCAGATGAGCATTTCCTGACCTTCGACTTCGTGGGTGTGAATGCCGTCCAGTGAGTAGAAATACGAGCCGGGTTTGGCCGGGTCGACCGGGGTGTGCGGAATGTAGTCGCTGCCGTCGCGATCTTCGATGGTCAGCTCCTTGTAAGACTTGAGATTGTCGGTGCTGAGGAAGATTTTGTTCATCGTCGCGAACACGATGTTGCCGTTTTTCAGGAAGCAACTGAACATGATGTTCTCGCTGTCGGCGAAATCGAGACCGGCCGACCAGGTCGCGGCGTTGTCGTCGGAGTAGAATACTTTGCCGTCGCGAAATCCGAAGGCTTTGTTGTCGCGCTGGTGATCGATGTAGGGGCCGTCGAGCGGGGCGGTTTTGTAAAAGAAGTGCTCGTTCTCGCCGGACAGCTCCAGGTTGCCGATGGCTTCGGCGTTTTGCGCGGCCCCGGCCTGATGCGGAACCAGCGCGGCGCCGGCGGCAGTCAGTGCGGTGTTGGCGAGAAAGCGGCGACGGGAGAGCTGGGGTGTTGGGTCGGTATTCATCGGGCGGAACGTTGTGCCGCTAATCATCGGCATTCAGGGCGTGAAGGCCAGTGCAAAGGCTGGCGCATGTTCGGGAGTCGGCGGCGCGGACCTGCGGAAATGACGAAGGACGCAAACACCTGAACCGCCGGCCACGCATGCCTGACCGGAGTGCGAAGCGCGTTGCCCCGGTCGCCGGGTGATCGGGGGTTTTGACCGGCCGACTACACGAAGGAGTGCATCCAGAAGGTGACGGTGTCGTCGACGTTGGCGATCATGCGCACCTGACCGTCCTGGGAAATGACGTAGCCGACCACGCCGGGATCGACGGCGCATAACCGGTACACCGAGCGGTGGCGGGTGCCGTCGTTGAACACGTTCCAGCGGCTGGAGCGGCTGCGGTCGAGATCGTGGGCCTGTTCGACGTGCAGGACGTTGAGGTCGACGCGAATTTCGCCGCCGAAGCCGACCACGCCGAGACCGTGTTCGAGCACCAGGGCACCGTCGACCTGCATCATGTCGGAGTAGAGGCGGGCGAGTTCGAAGAAGGCCTCCTCGAGTTCGTCCATCCCGGCGTCGGAACGGGTCATAAACACCTGCCAGGCAGTTTCCAGATCGGTGCCGGACGCGCACAGATTGCCCAGCCGGCAGAGCATGGCTTCGATGATGTGGTGAATCCTGAGACCGGCGGAATCGGCTGCGGCGGCGTATTTGCAATCGATCCACTGGTCGGTGCTGCGGTTGCCGTTTTCGGCGCGCGGCACCAGCACCAGACTGCCGCCGTGACCGCTGGTGCGCACCAGGTTGACCACGCGGCGCAGAAACTGCATGGCGATGCGATGGATCAATTCTTCGTAGATGTCGGCGGAAAGCGTTGCCGGCAGCACGTCGTGCAGGGCGTCCGCAACCAGGCGTTTTCGCAAAGTGGCGAAGCGGTCGCTCATCATCTGCGAGCCGAACACGTCCATGCGCGGGCAGTGAAATTCGCGGCCGCGCCACTCGGCGATCAGGCTGTAGTCCTGGTAGAACAGCAGCCAGCCGGGATCGCGCACATGGATCATCGGGAACGGCAGTTTGGTATCGCCGGGCTTGCGGCCGCCGGCGATCAGATTCATCCAGCGCGGACCGGAATTGAGAATGCCCCAGACGGTGAAGCCGCGGTCTTTGTCGGGCCAGACAGCGATCACCGAATGGTAAAAGCTGGCCGCCGGGCTGAGCCGTTTGATCTCCGGCGCGGTCAGGGCCAGCGGCACCGAAAAGCGGATCGCGTGAATGCCCTGGGGCGGTCCCTCGTTAAGGGCGAAGGCCTCGGGCGGGGCGATGACGACGCGTGCCCGCACCGCCCGACCTTCCTCCTTTAACAAACTGGCGGCATAAAGGCAGTCGCAGAGGTACTGGATCTGCTCTTTCGACGGGGCCGGTTGGTGCGCCTCGACGGTCGTCGCGAGCTGGGCGATGACCCCCTCGAGGGTCGGGGCAGATTCACTTGTCGGGAGCTCTGACATGGTCGGGCAGATGAGTGGGGGTGGCGCTGAAATTCGTCAAGCACGGTGGCTGAGAAGGCGTGAATGTTAATCGTTCTCCGGCGACGGCAGCAAATGACCGTTTAGTCAAAATCGTGTCTGGGCAGCGCCGCCGGGCAATTGTAGACTGAGTGAAACGGTCTGCCAATGTTATGAAAATCGCTATCGGATCCGATCACGCCGGGTTTGCCTACAAGCAGCAAATCATCGACTACCTGCGACTCGCCGGTCACGAGGTGGAGGACTTCGGTACTGACTCTGAGCAGGCGGTTTCCTACGTGACGTTTATCCGACCGGTCGCTCTGGCGGTGGCGGCGGGAGATTATCAGCGGGGTATCGTGCTCGGCGGTTCCGGCAATGGCGAGGCGATGACTGCCAATCGTGTGCCGGGTATTCGCTGCGGGCTGTGCTGGAACCTGGAATCGGCTGAGCTGACGCGGCGTCACAACGATGCCAATGTGTTGTCACTGGGCGAGCGCATGATGGATCTGGAGACAGCGCTGGCGATCGTTGAAGCGTTTTTGACGGTCGAATTCGAGGGCGGTCGACACCTCGAAAGGATTCGCGAGCTGGGCTGAGCGGAGCGGGAATGGGCTACTCCTCGAGCTCGATCAGCTGCAGGGCGTCGACAATGACGAAGCCGTCGGTGTCACGATTGCGGACGGTGATTGTGGTTTCGCTGTCGGCGGAGAGTTCGACGCTTCCGGCCGGGCGGAAATGTTCGCCGCCGGGTAGCGGTTGAGTTTGATCGAAATGCAGTTCGGTGGTGTGCGCGCCGCTGTCGATGACGATGGGCACATTGGTGGCGCGGGTCTCGTGGGCGGAGTAAGCGACGCCGAGCTGATAGCGGCCGGATTTCGGCGCGGTGAATTTGAAAATGGCGATCGATTTGCCATCGGCGCTGCTCTCGTCGTGGACGTAAGCGCTGCCGATGTGCGGTTTAAAATTGGTCGAGCGACTCCACTTGCCCAGCAGTTGAGCTGCTTCGTCGTCGAGCACGATACCGGGCAGCGTGGCGGGATCGATGCTGACGACTTTTTCCGGTTCAGGTGGCAGCTCGGGCAGGACCGGCAGGTCGAGCACCTGACCGCTGGCGAGCAGGCGCCGGCGCAGTTTCGGGTACGGCAAATCCTGGACGCTGCTGTCTTCCTCGACGCTCAGGGCGGCGGCGATGCCGGCACTTTGACCGAGGATCATCCAGGTCGGCTCGACGCGGATCGAAGAAATGGCGACGTGGCTGGATGACAGCGCCACCGGCACCAGCAGGTTATCGCATTCTTCCGGGCGGGGCAGCAGGCTGCGGTACGGAACCTGATAGGGGTAGCCGTGTTTGCGACCCTGCATGCGCACTGGAAAGATGGTGCCTTCATTGATGACACCACCGCCTTCCGCCAGCGGCAGAGCGATGCGCCGGCAGTCGTGCGAGTCGATCGGAAACGACGACACGGCGATGGCATCGGTTTTTTCCGGCTCGTCGATGATGTCGGTCTGGGTGATCACGTGCAGCCCCTGCAGGCGTCGACCTTCGCGCACGTAGAGTTGCGGTGACCAGTGGTCGGTATCGGCAAACTCATCGCGACACAGGCCGTAGGCGGCGAGCTCTTCGCGCAGGTGTTCGGGCACGGCGGCATCGCTGGTGAGGAAATGATAGAGCTCGAGGGTGTACTGTTTGTGGGCCTGCCATATTTTGTCGCGCCCCGCCTGATCGGCTTCGCTCCAGCCCTTGCCGCCGCCGACCAGGCCCATCGAGAACTGCTTGCCGATGCCGTTGTTGGCATCGAATTTTCCGTTCGGCAGGGGATAAATGTCCCACAGCAGGTGCGGGCGTTTTTCCTGCTGAAAGTAGCGGCGGATGATCTCGAAGCGGGCCGGGTCGTAGTTTGCCGGGGCGGGAAAGTCGACGCGATTGGCGGGGTCTTTGGTCAGGCAGAGCCGAAAGCTGTAGACCATGACCTGGTCGTCGCCGCTGGCGTCATCGCCGGTTTCCGCGGTGGTCAGCAGCGGCAGTAAATTGCCGTCGGCATCGAAGCCGGAGATCGGCAGTTTCGCTTTCGGATACTGCCGGCCGGCCAGCGATTCGCCGAGGGCTTCGCGCGACTCGCGGCCGATGGTCCAGCTGACTGCGGCGGCAGCCATCAGATCACCTTCGTAGGTGGCGTCGATGAATACCCGCGCGGCAAAGGTCTCCTGATCGGTGATCAGTTGGGTGATGCGTGCGCCGTCCTTGTTCACTGCCGTCAGCACCTGCCGGGGCAGCACCTTGACACCGGCTTCGGCGAGCATCTGGTCGGTGATTTTTGCTGCGACACTTGGCTCGTAGGTCCACTTGCTGTTGTCCTTGACGCTGACGTCGTAGTTCAGCGTGACGCCGCGCTGTTGGTAATCTTTTTCGATGCGCCGGTGCCACTCGTCGAACAGGCCCATGACCGTGCTGCGCACCGTCTGGTTGGAATCGCTGAAACTGAGGCCGCCGGTGTTGACGCCGCCAACGTGGGCGGTGGGTTCGAGCAGGATCACCGAGGCACCTTCGCGGGCGGCGGCGATGGCGGCGCAGAAACCGCCGGGTGTCGCTCCGTAAACGATGACGTCGGCGCGCTGGTCGGCACGGGCGGACGGCAGCAGCAGGGCGAGCGCAGCAAAAAGTGCAATGGAGGCGGAAACGGCAGGCAGGCGGAAACGGGTCATCGCCGAAAGCTTCGCGGCGCCGCTCAGTTTTTCAAGCCGGCAAAGGCCTTGCGTCCCGCCCAAAGCAGGTAAGCGGCGAGCAGACAGATCACGATCAGCATCGGGCTGAGCAGACCCTGACCACCGGTGATAAAGACGTGAAAGGCGAGGATGTTGATGATGATCGGGCCGAGCACCAGCAGTCCGAAGTTTCGGGTGCGCGGGATGGCGACAAGTACGCCGCCGAGCACTTCGAGCACTTTGACAAAGGTCAGGTAGCCGGTGGGCACGAACGCCCCCATGAACAGTGCCGCCGGCGAGCCTTCCGGCGGTGCCGGTTGTTCGGGGGCGAGGCCGAGCAGGACCATGAGGCCAACGGCGATGAAGATGACGCCAAGCAGGCCGCCGGCAACGTTGGGAAAGTGTTTCATGGTAATGGAATAGAAAGGCGCTCGAGCGCTGATGGCGATTGTCGGGAAAAATATAGCCGCAGAAAACGAATCCTGGCGATGCATTTTTGGTAGCCCGGGGGGAGCTGAGCAAACCCCGCGCATCGCCGATGGGGCGATGCGCAGGGCTTTCGGTTTCGGTCGCAACCGCTGTTCGCCTAACCGCCGAACAGCTGTTTCGCGCGGCGGGCCATTTCTTCGGGGGAGACGTCTTCGAGGAACTGAGTAAAGGACCAGCGGTAACCGAAGGGGTCCTGAATCATCGCCGAGCGACTGCCCCAGAATTGATCTTCGGGTTCGTTCAGTGGCTGGCCACCGGCTTCGACAGCGCGCTTGAAGGCGTCGTCGCAGCTGTCGGTGGCGATCGAGAACAGGCAGGATGCCTTCGTGCCTTCCGGCATGGCCTCGGCGTGCCACTCAGGCGATTCGTCGGAGAGGAATATTTTGGTGCTACCGATCATGAACTCGGCGTGGGCGACACCGCCGTCGGGGGTCGGCATGCGGTAGAGTTCGTTGGCACCAAAGGCGCGGGTGTAGAAATCGAGGGCGTCGTTGCCGTTTTTGACGGTCAGTGACAACGCGACAGTGGGTTCATTATTGCTCATGGTGGTCGAGGTGGGTCAGTAGTTTAATTATTGCGCCGCGCCGCTGTTCGACGAAGACAAGACATGCTAGCACCCGCCACTGACAACCCTATGTCAGGAGTCTTTGCCGGAAGGCATTTTTTCTGCGTAGACGGCGGCCAGATCGAGGGCATTGGCATGCAGCTTTTGTTGAAGCTCCGCCGGTGACTGCACGACTGCTGCCGCGCCCAGTCCGGCCAGCCAGCCGGCCATCCAGTCGAGCGAATAGGCCAGCGCTTCGATACGCAGTCGGCCGTCCGGCAACCCGGAACGTTTGGTCAACCGGGCCGGCATGTCGGCCAGCACCCGGTCGAGAAGCCAGGGCTGAATCTCCATCGCCAACGGCGTCAACTGATCGCAGTCGACTTCGTGGCTGAGGTATTCCATCACCGAAAAGTCGTCACGATCCTCGAAAGTTTCCCCGCCCGGCTGAAGGGTTTCGATGCGATCGAGTCGGAAATCGCGCACCGCGCAGCGCAGCCGGCACCAGGCAATCAGGTGCCAGCGTCGCGCATAGAAGACCAGCCCGAGCGGTTCGATGGTCCGTTCGGTGATGTCGCCGCGGGCACCGGTGTTGTAGTGAATGGTCAGACAGCAGCGATTGACCACCGCCTTCTGGACAGGCATCAGGTGCTGGCACTCCTGATCGGGATTTTCGTCGCCACCGCGTTTGGCAAACGGTCCGTTAATGCGCACGCTGTCGCTGAGTCGGCCAAGGTAGTCGTTGCGTTCAGTCGGCAGAGCGGCACGGACTTTCAGCATCGCCGCGCGCATCGATTTTTTCAGCGACTCGTCGCCGAATTGTTCGGTCAGTTCGCCACTCATGAACAGGGCGGCGGTCTCGTCCTCGGTGAACATGACCGGCGGCATGTGGTAGCCGCGCATCAGCGCGTAACCGACACCGGCCTCGGCGACAATCGGCACGCCGGCTTCGCCGAGGGCGGCGATGTCGCGGTAGACGGTGCGCACACTGATCTCAAAATGCCCGGCGATCTGTTCCGCAGTCACTACACGCTGACTCTGCAGCAGCAGGATCATGGCGGTGAGTCGGTCGATGCGGTTCATGGTGCTGCCAGTGTCGGCAACACAGCCGCCGGCGCAAGAAATTCGGATCGGCAAGTTGCGTTCTGAGCAGCGGATTTTGTGAGGATTTCGTCGCCCTGATGCCGGCCGGATTGCTGTGACGTCGTGGTGCCGGTCGAGGAGTGCGTGCCTTCAATCTGCTCCTTGCCGGGTCGGTGCAGGCAGCGCAAACTGTCGCTGAGCGATCGAGCGCGATGTTATGCCGAAGAAACGAAAAATCGACGACGCTGATCTTGTCGGGCCGGCCCTGGTCAAGGAAACGGCGCGTCGCATCCGCCTGGCGAGAACGCACTGGGACGGTCATCGCAACGGCGCGTGCCGGATCGAGCGCAAGCGGGCGTTGGCCCTGTACGAGCGATTGAGCAAAGCGGAAAAGGATCAGATCCCGCAGGTGCTGCGCGTCTGGCTGCGCTACCGCAGTGAAAAATATTTCGGCGAGCATCGCACTCCGCCGGGAACCGGGCGGGGCAGGAAGCGCTAACGCCGGGAGTCAGTCGGACAGCACAAATTTGAACTGCTTGCCGCCTTTCACCGTGTAGGTCACCTCATCGCCGGGCTGATGGTTGAGTCGGAACCAGGTGATTAATTTACGGATGTCCATGTCTTCGCGCATGTCGTTGATGGCGATGATTTCCATGTTGGGTCGCAGGCCGGTCTGGTAGATCGGCTTTTGGTTGGCTGGCTGGCCCATCCACGGTTTGATCGACAGACCTTTGCCTTTGCCGAAGTCCGGTCCGCGCAGCGGAAAAAATCCCATGTTCGGGCCGTAGGCGCCATCGTAGACCGTTTTCCGCCACCAGTTTTCGGTGACGCGCCAGCCGTCCGGCAGTTGCAGGTCGGCGAACTGCACTTCGTCGCCGCGTTGCCAGGCGAGCTTGAGCGTGTCGTCATCGATGGCTGTGCGATGCAGCACGCCGCGAAAATCGGCCTGGCCGAAAAGCCGGGTGTCGTCGGCCATGGCCAGCCGGTCACCGGCTTTCAGCCCGGCTCTGTCGGCGGCGCTGCGGCTTTCGACGGCGCTCACCAGAAGACCGTCATCGCGGTCGAGAGTGATACCGACATTTTCCGGCAGCGGCCACTTCTGGGTCAGCTGTTCGATCTGAAAGGTGCCGGCGTCGAGCGCCTCGATGGTCTGCATGTCGCCGACCTGATGACAGTGCACGCAACTGCCCAGCTCGGGGTGGGGCTTGTCCATGCCGGGACGTTGTTCGAGCAGCAACTGGTAACCGCGCGAATCTTTCGGCCCGACTTTCGCGGCGCTGGTTTCAGGGGCGGGACCGTCGATGTTCCATCGCTCACGGCGCGGGTCGTAGTGGTGGTTCAAGACTCGCGTCAGAGTGTTGGCGAGGGCCGTCTCGCTGATCCGGGTCGAGTCGGAGACGTGGTCTTTGCCACCGAACACTCCGTAGACAGCGCCATCAGGACGCATCAGATAAGCCCACCACGAAAGGTCGAGGTCCTGGTGGCTTTGATAGGGGAAATAGCGGGCGTCGAGTTGTGCGGCATCGGTCATGCGCACGGTGACGAAGCGGCGCAACAAGGGGTCGAGGGTGGCGCTGCCTTCGAGCACACTCTTGTCGAACTCGGCACACTGATCGCAGGGAATGCAGCGCCAGGTGACGAGTAGCGGACGCCGGCTTTTTTGTGCTTCTGTCAGGGCGGCGTAAAAATCACTGCGCCAGACGACGTCGTGGCCGGCGCCGGGATCATCGGGGACGGTCGCTTGAGGTGGGCCGAGGATTTCCGTCCACAGCGCGCGGTCGCTCTGAGCGCGCAGTGCGGGTGCGTTGATTCCGAGCAGCAGGAACAGAAACAGAGGAAAGCGAATCGCGACTCTCATGGCCGAATTATGAATCCGTTTGCATGCAAGGCGAAGCAAAATTTAACGGTCCGGATCGACTCAAAACCGGTGGGTAAAGGCAGTCATAAGGGATTCTGCTTGAACGCAGAGTGAAAATTTCATCTAAATGGATTTCCCTCCGATGTACTCGAACGCCCTCTTTCCCGCCCTCGTCCTGCTTTTTCTTATTTGCACCGGGGCCGCGTCGCTGGCGCAGGATAATTTTGATCTGTCGATTCCCGGAGAGCAGGTCGAGGTCAAGATCCCGACCCCTGAAACCGCCGCGCCTACGGAAGGCACAGCCAGTTCCGGAGAAGTCAATCTGTTGGAGATGATCAAGGCCGGCGGCTGGTCGATGTGGGTGCTGGGGGCGTTCTCTTTTGCCGTCATCGGTCTGCTGGTGTTTTGCCTGATGGATCTGCAGAAAAAGAATTTCCATCCCGACGTGTTTGTCGAGGCACTGGCTGCGGACATGGAGACGGCGGACCTGGACTCCGCTTTGAAGAAGGTTCATCCGACTCATAACTGCCTGGCCAAAGTAATGGAGTCGGGGATTCATTTTATCGCCG
>CBDULB010000179.1:0-10788 GCA_965367965.1 uncultured bacterium
ATTTTGAATCTGAACGTGTGCCGGCAGGCTCATCAAGGTATGAATCAATCAAAATTTTGCATAGCACTCTGTGGGAGTCTCGCTTTGGTGTTGCTCGCAGGAGCATTCAACCCGGCGCGGTGCGATGATCATCCGGGTGGAAGCCAGCTTCACTACTACCGGCAGGTCGAGCGGGGTGAGCCGAAGCAGATCACCTTCGATGTCGCCGTCTATGGTGGCACACCTGCCGGCGTCACTGCTGCGATTCAAGCGGCGCGCATGGGCCGCAAGACGGCGCTGTTATCCTTTAATCGACACGTCGGCGGCTTGTCTTCGGGTGGGCTGACGGCGACCGATGTCGGCAACAAGGCGGCGATCGGTGGACTGGCGATGGAGTTTTACCAGCGGGTCGGCAAGGTCCGGGATTTCCGGCCGTCGGCGGCCGAGTCGCTGTTTCGGAAAATGCTCGAAGAGGCGGGCGTGACGGTGCTGCTGGAGCGCTGCCTTGAGTCGGTGATGACGGTCGATGGTCGCCTGACTTCCATCACTTTAGAAACCGGCGAAACGGTCGAGGCAAAAATGTTTGTCGATTCCACCTATGAGGGCGACTTGCTGGCGGCGGCGAATGTTTCGTATCACGTCGGGCGGGAACCGGCTGGCACCTATGGCGAGACCTTGGCGGGCCAGTGGCAGAAGCTTTCCTGGAAAGATGTCTATCAATTCTGCCGGCTGCCGGTGAGTCCCTACGTCGATCCGGCTGATCCCGATTCGGGCTTGCTTCCGGAGATCGCCACCGAGTCACCGGGTGAAGCGGGCGAGGGCGATTTCAAAGTTCAGGCTTACAACTTCCGTATTTTCCTCAGCGATCAGGAGGACAAAATCCCGTTTCCCAAACCGCGCGGATACGATCCGGCCCGCTACGCCCTGCTCGGTCGCTTTTTAAATTTCGATCCGTCGCCACAGTGGACACTCAACTACACGGTTGCGCCGATGACTGATGGTCCGGTGCAGATGCGGGTGGGGGACAGCAACAATGCGGGAAGCTTTTCTTCGGACTATGTCGGCGGCAACTATCGCTGGCCGGACGGCACCTACCGTGAGGGGTCGTTTACCGAACTGCCTGCACCGCGGCGCGGACTGCCGATGACGTTTCGCGAACTGTATGAAGAGCGCGAACGCATTTTTCAGGATCATGTCAGTTATCAGCAGGGGCTGATGTATTTCCTGGCCAACGATCCGCAGGTTCCGGCGGAGCTGCGCGGGCGGGTCAATGGTTTCGGGCTCGATCCGGATGAGTTTCAGGATTCCGAGTTCTGGCCGCACCAGCTGTACGTGCGCGAAGGTCGGCGCATGCTTTCCGACTACGTGATGACTGAGGCGAACTGTCGATCGAAGGAAGTCGTCGACGATTCAGTGGGCATGGCGGCTTACGGCATGGACTCACATTTTTGTCAGCGCGTGGTGGTTGAGGAAAACGGCAAGATGACGGTGCGCAACGAGGGTGGCTTTGCGGTGAGCTGTCCACGGCCATACCCGATTTCGTTTCGGTCGATCGTTCCCAGGCAGGAGCAATGCGAAAATCTGCTGGTGCCGGTTTGCCTATCGGCGTCGCATGTTGCTTACGGTTCGATCCGCATGGAGCCGGTGTTTATGATTCTCGGTCAGAGTGCCGGCACAGCGGCGGCGTTGGCGATCGAGGAAGGCACGGCCGTGCAGGCTCTCGACTACGAGAGCTTGAAGGCACGGCTGGTAGCCGACGGCCAATTGCTCGACTACAAAGCGATGCCGAAACCGGTCACAAATTTCACCGCCATTGATTCCCTGGGCGGCATCGTCGTCGATGACACGGAAGCGACGCTGAGCGGGCAATGGGGCAAATCATCCCTGGGTGTTGGTGTCCACGAAGGCTACCAGCATGACGGAGGTCGCAGCGATGGTGAGTCAGTTGCCGAATTCACGGCGCAGTTGCCAGAGCCAGGCGAATATGAAGTGCAAATCGCCTACAGCGCCAATCCGAACCGGGCCACCCGGGTACCGGTAATCGTCACCCATGCTGACGGCGATGACGAACTGGCCTTGAACCAGCGTCAGGCCCCGAAAGTCGGTAAAATGTTTACATCGATGGGCACCTTTCGCTTTGTGAAATCCGGCAAGGTCAGCATTTCCAATCGAGATACCAATGGCTTTGTCATCATCGATGCGGTGCGGTGGTTGCCGAAGCCAGACTGAACCGTTCTGGATTGACTGCGTTCTGTTCATCCACCTGCAAGAAGAAGGTTTCCGTGTACAACGCGTAGACCTACGTGACCATGGTGGAGGAAAGCTTGGTCGACAGTCGCGGCTTTGATATTTTCAAGCGCACTGTTGTTACCCAATATGATCTGCAAAATTCTGATCGGAGCCGTTTTCATCTTTTTCGTCAGCGTATCTGTCTCGACGCTGCCAGCTCAGCAAAACCCGGTGTCGGCAAAAATGCCGCTACTGCGCTGCGATTTTGATCCGTCGCCGATTGCCCGCTTTGACGAGCAGATGAAGGCCATTCGGACCAGAAACGGAATTGAGCTACCGCAGTTGGCCGAGGACGAAAAGCTCGCGATCCGCTTTGCCCGCAGCGAAGCCCGACCACAGGACCGGTGGCTGGTAGGGGCGATCGAAATCCGCCCTCAAGTCAATGGTGAATGGACGGGGGTGAAACTCGATGTGGCTCTGTATGCGATCGGCGAATCGCAACCGAGGGCAAGACTGGAACTTGCTCCGACAGGTGGCAAGGGGCGGATCGAGGTTGACCTGCGTCGCGCGAAACTTGCCAGAGCACGGGTGGTGGTGCGCTTGCTGGTGAATGACGAAATGACAGCAGCGGCCGAGGTCATGGTCAGCGCTCAGGCCACTCCGCAGCTGGCGCAGGGATGGAAGGTGCCGATACAGCTTGATGTGCCGCAGGGAGTCGAGGCAAATCAGCCGCGAGCATTAAATTTCGGCGTGCCTTTTGCGCCGGGTGCATTGTTGGAGGTCGCAGGCTTGCGTTTAGTCGACGCGTCCGGAAAGGCGTTACCTTCTCAAGTTGAAATCACCGCTCGATGGGCACGGGAGGGCTCCATTCAGTGGCTGCGATGTGACACCGTCGCGGCACCGGCGAACGGCATTTTTTTGGAACGTGCCACGGGACCGTTGGTTGCCGAATCGGCGTTGAGGATCGAAGCATCGGGTGAGCAGGTGCTGGTTCACACCGGCGCGGCCACCTACACTCTGGCCCGTGGTAGTTCGCCGATTGCGGCAGTTCAGGTCGATGGTAAAAACATCGTTTCCAGCGAGGGGGTAAAGGGGTTGTTTGTCACGGATCAGACCGGTCGAGTGGCGACTGCTGCGGCGAAAGGCGAGACCATGGAAATCGAATCGCGTGGCCCGGTGGCTGCGTGTGTTCGCTTTGAGGGCGACTATCGTACGGCCGATGGACAGCGCCTGGCGCGGCACATCACGCGGCTGGAATTTTATGCCGGACAGGTCGAGGCGAAGATTCAACACACACTGGTGCTGACAGAGAATTCTAATCAGGTTTCGTTTACCGACATCGGCTGGGAATTGGCGGTCGATGCAGGCAGTGATGCGGAGGCTTGCTTCGCGATTTCACGCGAAGATCCGTCACAATTTGTCCGTGCGAAACCGGGTGGACCTGCAAATCCTGCGTGGTTGTTGCAGGACAGGCATTTCCGATTTCAGCACGGCGAAAATCACTTTTCAGTAAATGCATCCAACGATGTTTTGCATGAGGGGGAGGAGTGTGGTGACTGGTTTTCGCTGCGGGGAAAAAACGGAGGTTTGGGCTGGTCGTGTCGCGATACCGCCTGGCAGCACCCCAAGGAGTTCGAAGCGAAACCAGATCGGATGACACTTCATCTGTGGAGTTCGCGAAGTGGCGAGAAGTTGGATTTTTCCATGTCCTCGCTGATTGAGCGCTGGGATCTGGCTGGTTGGTTGGCCAAGGTCGCTGTTCGGCGGGATGTGGCGAAAATTCCGCAGTTAGTTGAACAGGCACAGGCCATCGAGCACAACGCCGTCGGTTGGGCGAAGACTCACGAGTTGTTGCTGCGCCCTTTGACGGCGAATTCTGAACCGGAAGTCATGGGGGCTGCCTCCGCGGCGCACAGCCATCCGGTTCTGGCGCTGGCGGATCCGGGTTGGCTGTATCAATCGCAGGCCATGGGGCCGCTGCATCCGCGTGATGCAGAGACGTTTCCCGAACTTGAAGCTGCCATCGATGGCGCCTCGGCCTGGTGGCATGGACGTATCCACGCCTGGGGTGAATACGGATTCGGCGACTACTATGCCGGTCCTCATCTCAGCTACATAGGCGACTTCCCGGCATACAAACGCTACCATTGGGCCACCTACGGATTGCGTCCGGGATTGTGGATGCTGTATGGGCGTAGCGGTGATCGCGGTATTTTCGAATTGGCGTCGAAGAATAATCAGTCGTTCATGGATAACCATTTCGCGCACTGGGACGGTGACGGAAAAGTGCGCGGCTTATTTCTTGGAATTAGTTCAGGAGGCGATGAACCGGCAAGGCCTGCGACGCTGCCGCTTTATTGGCAGGGGGGATCGGCTGGCAATATCAACAGTTCGACCGATTTGAATCAGTTTCTACGTGACTACTACCTGACCGGCAACCGGCGCGCGCGCGACGTGGTTGAGCAATATGGGCACGCGGCCGGAAAAATCTGGTCACCGAAAACGCTTCAGGGCTCATGGCGTCCACTGATGGACTACCGTTGTTTGGCGCAATGTTATGCTCTCGACTGGGATCCCGCGTTGGGAGCCATGGTTGAGGCAACTTTGGAAATCATCAGCGATGACGACAGCGTTGTCGGGCTGACCAAGGACCGTTCCTACAACGCGTCGACGTACAAAACGCAGGCGGATTTCGGCGGTCTGGCCGACGCTGCTGAAATCCTCGGTACGCCTCGAGCCTACGAGGTGGTACGCAAGGTGGCCCGTTATCAGGCGCCTCTTCAATTCGGTTCCTCGCCACTGGGCTATAACAGCCCTGTCGGTCGGGTAGGGCATTTTCTCTATGAGGAAACCGGTGACGCGTCGATTGCGGAAGCCATGGCGCTGCAACTGCGCTGGCTCAGCTCGCAGTGGGACCGTGAGCGGAATGCGTTTCGCTACGGCGCAGACAACGCGGCGGGTATGTTGTTTTTGACTCAGGGCGCGGCCTACGCGCAGGACGTGGTCAGCCGTGCAGGGGGCTGGGAGCGGGCAGCGACGTCCTGGACAGGTGCGGAAATCGTCGACGGTTCAGCGAGCTTCGTGGTAAATAAGCCTGACCGTTCATCCGTGACTCTCTGGCTGCGCCGACCGCGTGATGGCGATCCGGGGGACGTCGGCGGCAAGGTCAGCCTGCAAGTTCTCAACGCGCCGAATGCCTGGGGAGCGGATCTGAACCGGGTGGATTCCGACAGCTACCGGAATACCAAGATTTTTTTGCCCAAAGATGCACCGCCAGCGGCCTATCGGATTTCGACAAGCGGTGATGGTCCGCAATTATTGAGAGCCGACTCGCGCGTGCCGCTGGTACTGCATGCCCCTGGATACTGGCAACCGGCGCCGCCTCAGGACCCGCCCCTGCGCTGGTTCTTTCGGGTTCCGGAAAATGCGGAAGGTGCTGCGATCTTTTTCGAGGGAACTGCCAAGTTGTTCGATCCGTCGGGACAGTTGTTTCCGAATGCGGCGCCGTCGAAGGGCTGGATCAGTTTGCCGGGAGGTCGCCCCGGTCTGTGGAGTTTCGAACTGCAGCAGCCTAAATTGGTGCGCGTGCGCAATCTGCCGCCTTTTTTTGCGCTACGTGATCCGGCATTCTATTTTGAACCGCCGATACCCTGGGAACGGGAATCAGGGGGCGAATTCACCCCGCCCGATCCCTCCGACGTTTATGTCGAAGGCGCGCTGGCGCCGACGGGGAATCAAGCCCTGCAGTTGACCGGTAAGCGACGGCTGATCATCGAAGACGGTGCCGCATTGCCTTTCGAGCAGGGGACTATTGAGTTCTGGTATCGCCCCAACTACAACACTCTCGAATTGAATGAAGGTGGTGGACTTCTCTCACTCGGCACCCGGGAAGACAGCAGCTGGAACTTGAGTCTGGTTCAGGGCAACGGCAGCGAGTGGTTTCAAAGCAGAAGTCTGTTGGGATCGTTCGATACCGATGGCGCATCGAAGCGACGCAACATCCGTTGCTATCGACGGACTCTTTTCGAAAGCGGGCGCTGGGTGCATGTTGCCTGGACCTGGGGCGTGCGCCATGATCTGTCTACGAGGGGTGGGAGAGCTGCCTTGAAGGCTGCCGAGCAGGGCGTGCTGATCCAGCGAATTTATATCGATGGCAAAGCGGGTAAATTTACTCCGGACAACATCGCCGGCAATCTGCCGCTATTTGCGCCTATCCGGTTACGAACTTCCAGTGCTGTCGACGGGGCGATCGATGAGTTGCGTATATCCAGGGTGATGCGCTACCGCGATGATTTTGAACTGCCGACGCGAAAGCGACCGTTCGAGGTAGACGAGGACACTCTGGGTTTGTGGCATTTCGACGGAAACTTGACTGGCGAAAGTGCGGTGGGACCGGTGACAGCAGAATTTCGCTGAGGATCACCGCAGCGCGAACCATGCCGGGCGGGCTCGTTCACTGAGGTACGACAGGACGGACGCGCCGCCTCGGGGAAACCGGGAAGAACGGCCATTTGGTCGTGGTCGTCGCGTTGGTGGGAGCCGAAGCCTGCTCCCGGTGCGGTCGCCGCCACCGAAAAAAAATGGGAAAACTGCGGCAGGTTTCGTGCCCATTGGCGGTAGGATGGTTGAATGAGCAGCAATCGTCCATCCGAGGAGAAGTTTCTCCGTGTGTTTTTGCAGAGCGAAGACGACCTGCGCTCGTATTGCCGGGCGCTGCTTCCGACCTGGGAAGCGGTCGATGAGGTCATGCAGGAGGCGAGTGTGGTGATGTGGCGCAAGCTCGAGCAGTTGCGTGACGAGTCGGAGTTTCTGCCGTGGGCGAAGGTGATCGTGCGTTTTGAATCGTTGAAAGCGCGGCGCACGTTTGCCCGCGACCGGCATCAGTTCGGCGACGATGTTTTCGAACTTCTGGCGGCCGACGAAGGTTGTCCGGACGGGGATGAGTTGGTGCGGGAACGGGAGGCACTCAAGGGGTGCCTCGGAAAGCTGAACGGCACGCAACGGGAGTTGGTGCTGACGCCGTACCGCGGCCACGGAGCGGTAACGGATCTGGCGGAAGATTCGGGGCGATCAGTGAACAGTCTTTACAAAAAGATCGGTCGTTTGCGGCAGAAGCTTACCCAGTGCGTCGAGAGTCAGTTGGCGGGCGCCAAATTGCAGGAGGGTTTGTCATGAAATCGAGACAACGATTGCACGAACTGATCGCGGACTATCAGACCGGGCAGATTTCCGATGGGGAATTTACCGAACTCGAAACCGTGCTGCGGGAATCGCAGCAGGCGCGGGAACTTTTTCATCGCGTTTGCCGGCTCGACTCCCAATTGCGTCGTGAAGCGGAAAACCCGGATGGGAAGGCCGTCGGCGATGCCGAAGATTCCGCTAAAATTATTTCGCCGGTCTTCCGTCCGATGGCGTGGATGTCAGCGGCCGCAGCTGTGGCCTTAGCGGCGATTCTTACCTGGTCGCAAGCGTCGCAGCCGCGGGTGATCGCCACCTTGCTGTCCGCCGAGGACGCGGCCTGGGAAAGTTCGTTGCCGACCGAGCCGGGGTCGCAATTGACCAGGGGCTATTTAAAATTGCAGTCGGGCATCGGCACGATCCGGTTTGAGTCGGGAGCTGAGCTGGTGCTGGAGGCGCCGGCCAAGCTGATCCTGAAGGGGCCGAAACGGGCCAAGCTGGTCGCAGGTGTCGCGATGTTGGAAGTGCCGGAGTCGGCGATCGGATTTGTGCTGGAGACGCCGGAGGGTCATGCGGTCGATTACGGGACGAAGTTTGCGGTGAATGTCGATGGCGCTAACCGGCAATCGAATTTTGAAGTTATCAAAGGCGAGATCGGGGTGCATCACGCGACCTCCGGGCAGCAAGTTCGGCTGATTGGTGAGGGTCGGTCGGCGATGGTGTCGGAGGAGTCACTGGTCGTATTTGATTCGCTTGAGCATGAGCAGGAAATCGCTCATCCGCAGCAAGTGCAGCGCATCGGAACCGGCGGGCGGGCAACGTCGATCATTCCCAATAACAGGCGGGAAAAGTTTCTCCGTCCGGATGTGTTGTCGGTGAAAAAGACTAACAGCGGAAAGTGGGATCAGCGCTCGCTGATGAGCTTCGATGTAGCGGCGGTCGATCTTGAGGTGGTGGAGTCGGTACGGCTGCGCCTTAATTTAGTGCCGAGTTCGTCCGGGTATGCTTCGCGCCTGCCGAAGATCAATCGTTTCGCGGTCCTTGGCTTTGCGGATCCTGCGCAAACAGATTGGGCAATTGATTGTCTGTGGGAAGATGCGCCGGTGCCTGGGGATGGCCGGTTACTGGGAAATTTTGAAATTCCCCGCAGTCAGGAGCGCGGGGCGTTCACGCTGCAGACTCCGGAATTGCTGCAGTTTTTGAAAGATAATGCCGCCCGGCCGGTGACGCTGATGCTGGTTCGCGAGACGACTCAGATCGAAGGTAAAGGGGCGGGTATGACGCACATGTTCGCTGCCGACTCGCACGCTGAGGCCGTCGGTCCGGTGTTGGAATTTTTGTTACCGAAACCATGATGAAGAAAATGAACATGTCGATCCTGGCGCCCCTGTCGATCGCTGCGTCGATCGCTCTGACTTGCTTCGCGCCGGGTTCTGCGCTGCGCGCTGAGAATGAGAATGGCGAGGTGCAGACTGAAGCTGCGCAAGCTGCCGGGCGTGGCGCGGTGATGCCGGAGAAGCATTTCGAGATGTTCGAAAAGTACTGTCTCGATTGTCACGATGCGCTGACCGAGAAGGGCGAGCTCAATCTTGAGGACCTGTCATTCAATTTGACGGAGGACATTCAGACTGCGGAGACCTGGAACCACATTCTCAACTCGATCAACTCGGGTGAGATGCCGCCGGAGGACAAGAAGCAGATCAGCGATGATGAGAAGACGGTGTTCCTTCGCGACCTTTCCGAGAACATGGTGCTGGCCCGGTCGATCCTCAGTGACAGTGGTGGCGTCATTACGCTGCGTCGTTTGAATCGGCGTGAGTATGCCAATACGCTGGAGCATCTGCTCGGTATCCCTCCCGATGTTTCGCTGTTGCCCGACGATCAGGGAAGTTCGGAATTCGACACCATAGGCGCGTCGCTGTTTTTCTCGAGCGATCAGCTGGAGCAGTATCTGACGACGGCGAAGAACGCCTTGCAGCTGGCGCTTTTCGAAAAGCCGCAGCGAGAGTCGGAGACGATCCGGATTGAGCCGGAGGAGTTTTACGTGCCCCACTACGCCAATATTGCGGTCAAACGGCTGGATGTCGCTGAGCGTTATTACAACTGGCGGGCGGCCGGCGGGACGGACGACATTGCCAAAGATTACGGTTTTCTCGACGGCTGGCAGGCGGGGCGGCAATTGGACAATTTTCACGAGACCTATCCACCGCTGGAGAAATGGCTGGGGGCGCCGGAAAATGTCACCGGTGCGGCGATGATGATCACCATCAAGGATGGCTTTACCCAGATGAAGTTGCCGAAGCTGCGCGCCTGGCAGCCGGGCAGGTACATCATCCGGCTGCGGGCGGCAGCCTACGAAGAGGATCCGGAACGGTTTCGCTTTCTGGAGTTTGTCCGCCGCGAAGGTCAAAACGTGACTCGCCTCGGTTGGCGCAAGGTCAACGCATCGCTGCGCAAGCCGGAGCTGATCGAGTTTGAGATCGATCACCCGCTTGGCGTCGATGCGGAATACTGGGCGCAGAAGCGCACCCATATGGATCGCGGTGACAAAAATCTCGAAGCTGAGTTCCGGAAGGAGAATCGCTATGGCACTCCGTGGGGGGTGTGGGTGGATTGGTTTGAGCTGGAGGGGCCGCTGCCTGCGGAACCTAATACGGCGGCCGCCGATATTTTCTTTGATCGAGCCGAAGGCCAGAATGACGACGGCTATGCAAAAGCGGTATTGCAGCGCTTTGCCGGCAACGCTTTTCGCGGCGAAGAGCCGTCGCAGGAGTTTCTCGACAAGTTGATTGCCCGCTATCAGGAAAACCGGAAAAAAGGTCAGAACTTGAAGCAAGCGCTGGTGGGGCCGATGGCGATTGTGCTTTCTTCACCGACTTTTCTCTATCTGGTCGAATCTGCTTCCGGTGACAATGTAGAGACACTTGCGGACCGTGAACTGGCGGCACGGCTTTCGTATTTTCTCTGGAGCGCGCCGCCGGACGAAGAGCTTCTCCAATTGGCCGGCAAAGGTGAGCTGACTAAACCTGAAGTGCTCAAGCAGCAGACTGAGCGCATGCTCGCCGATCCGCGTTCGGACCGCTTTGTGCGCGGCTTCGTCTATCAGTGGTTAGAAATGCAGCGGCTCGGTATGTTCGCCTTTGCCGGGCGCGATTTTCCCGACTTCGACAACGCGGTCCGCGATTGTGCCGGCGAGGAAATCTATCAAACGTTTACCACCTTGATGAAGGAGAAGTTGCCGCTGCGAAACATGCTTAAGTCCGACTTCGTAGTGGTCAATGACGTGCTCGCCGCTTACTACGGTCTGGAGGGCGTTGAGGGGGATCACTGGCGCAAGGTGGCGCTACCCGAAGATTCGGTTCGTGGTGGATTGTTAGGCTCTGCTGCGGTGGCTGCGATGGG
>CBDULB010000180.1:0-10781 GCA_965367965.1 uncultured bacterium
TGGCACTCCGGTCATGCACATGAGTTATGCGATCGAAGAGGTGCAGGACCATTTGATCGATGTGTATCGCGAGGTGCTGGAGCGCGAGCCGGACGGGTTAGGATTCATGTTTCATCGTGGTCTGCCGCTGATGCTGTGGGAGGACGCGTTTTGTCAGCGCTTTGAGAAAAAATTTGGCATCGATCCGCGCACGATTGCCGAGGACGATGCGCGAGTTGCCGAGATGCGCGCGGAGATCATGACCGGCTTTATGCGCAAAATCCGGGCGCTGCTGGATGAAGAGGCAAGCAAGCGGGGGGAGCCGGAACGCCGATTGAAACTGGCGGTGACAACCTTTTCCACTCAGGCGGACAACGAAAAATTCGGGCTCGATGTCGAGCAGTGGATCGACGCAGGGCTGATCGATCAGATCGGTGTAGCCTGGTTTGCCTACTACACCAGTGGCCTGGGGAAATTCGGTGGCGACAATGCCTACTACGCGAAAATCACCGAGGGCACAGAGGTGAAGTTTTTCCCGTTCTACATCGGCTGGAAAATGAACAGCGCGGCCGATCTGGCCGAAAGGGTGACTCGCGATTATCAGCAGGGCGCCGACGGCATAGCGGTCTGGGATCCGGAACAGTTCACCGGGTGGCAGAAGGGCAAGCATCCATATTGGCCGCTGGTTTTAAAATTGGGGCATCGCGGCAAGCTGGCGGACGGTTCGCTGATTTTTGAACCGGTGGCGACTCCGCTGACCCGGCTCGGAGAGAATCACTACAGCCGCTGGTATCCGAATACGGGGTTTTGAAGTGATCAATTCGCAAACGACCGGTACCCTGATTTGCGTGGCTCTGCTGTGCCGTGGGAGGTGGGATTTGGAGAAGGCCGAGTGAAAGAGTGAAAGGCGTGTTAAGCACTGGGGAGGTGGAGTGGGGGGCGTGCCTGGTGCCGTCATGAGAAGGGAAGGTGAGGGAGTTTTTTAAGGCGCTGAAAGCAGGACTCGTCCACCGGGACCGCCGGGACGCCGGTATCACACTTGCGTCCACTGAGCACCGCTGTGACGCAGGGGCTCACGTGATCGTCCGCGCCTGATACTTGAGAAGTTTGTCATCGGGTGCGATGGATGGTGCACCGATGAATCGCTCGCTTGTTAAACATCTGCTCGCCGCCACTGAATCCTCCGATCATGTCCTGGTGCAGGGCTGGGTGCGCACGCGGCGGGACGGCAAGGGGTTTTCATTTATCGAGGTCAACGACGGCTCGTGTCTGAAGGGGCTGCAGGTCATCGCGGACGCCGATTTGCCGAACTATGCAGCCGATGTGCAGAGCTTGCACACCGGGGCGTCAGTGGGGATCGAAGGCAGGCTGGTGGCGTCGCAGGGCGGCAAGCAGAAGTGGGAAGTTCAGGCCACCAGGGTGACGGTATACGGGCACGCCGATGAGACCTATCCGCTGCAGAAGAAGGGGCACACGCCGGAGTTTTTGCGATCGATCGCTCACTTGCGGCCGCGGGCGAATCTCTATGGCTGTGTGTTCCGGGTGCGCAGTCGACTGGCGTTTGCGGTGCACGAATTTTTTCAGCAGCGTGAATTCATCTACGTGCACACGCCGATCATCACCGGCAGCGATTGCGAAGGGGCGGGCGAGATGTTCCGCGTCACGACCCTGGATGGCAAACAGATGCAGGCGGGCGCCGAGGACTTTTTCGGCAAGCCGACGCACTTAACGGTCAGCGGTCAGTTGGAGGGTGAAACCTTCGCCTGTGCGCTGTCGAATATTTACACCTTCGGGCCGACGTTCCGGGCAGAGAATTCGCATACTTCACGGCATGCGTCGGAGTTCTGGATGATCGAACCGGAGATGGCGTTCTGTGATCTTGAAGGTGACATGGACATGGCCGAGGCGCTGGTGAAATACCTGGTCGCGGACGTCATTGAAAACTGTGCGGAGGATCTCGAACTGTTCGGCAGTTTTGTCGACAAAGGGCTGCGCGAGCGGCTCGACTTTGTGCGCGAGCGACCGTTTGCGCGGGTCAGCTACACCGAGGCGGTGGACCTGTTGCAGGCGAGCGGTAAGAAGTTCGAATATCCGGTCGAATACGGTCACAACCTGCAGTCGGAGCACGAGCGCTATCTGACTGAAGAGCACTTTAAATGCCCGCTCACGGTTTATAACTATCCGAAGGAGATCAAACCGTTCTATATGCGTCTTAACGACGATGACAAGACGGTGGCGGCGATGGACCTGCTGGTGCCGGGTATCGGCGAGATCGTCGGCGGTAGTCAGCGCGAGGAACGGCTCGATGTTTTGTTAGGCAACTTCGAACGCGAGGGCCTGAGCGAGGAGGACTACGGATGGTATGCCGATTTGCGCCGCTACGGCACGGTGCCGCACGCGGGGTTCGGGCTCGGCTTTGAGCGGATGCTGATGTTTGTCACCGGGGTGGCGAACATTCGCGACGTGATCCCGTTCCCGCGGGTGCCGGGTTGGGCGGAATTTTAGGGGAGGAGGTTGAATGAGATCGTCCAGAGGGACTGCCGGGACGGACGGTCTTACGTGATCGTCCAGAGGGACCGCCGAGACGGACGGTCTCACGTTTTCGTCCAGAGGGACCGCCGAGACGGCGGTATCACGTTTTCGTCCAGAGGGACCGCCGGGACGGACGGTCTTACGTGATCGTCCAGAGGGACCCGGCGGCGTCGCTACGGGGATTCAAATCTAAGATTGAGGCAGGAGGCCTCAGTCCGCATCGCGGACCACCTTGCCGCCCAGCGAGAGGATGCGGGCGTTGGCTTTAGCGGCTTCGGCTTCGCCGATCTGGCCGTCCTGGACATACATCTGTGAAAGTCCCGTCCAGGCGAGGAGATCGTTGGGGCGCAGGGTGGTGGCCTGCAGGCTGGCGCCGATCGCTTCCTTGATACGGCCGGTCTTCATCAATGCCATGCCGAGCGCATGCCAGCCGTCGAAGAAGCCGGGATCGAGTTCGACGCAGCGACGATATTTTTCGACAGCCGCATCGAGATCGCCGATGGCGAGGTCGCCGTTGGCATCGTCGAAGAGATCGTCGAGTTCGCTCATCGGGATTGGTAATGACGGCGGTCGACCGTGCCGTCGGTCGCTGCAATCAGCTCGCGTCGTCGACCGGCTCGCCTTCGGTGCCCGATTCGTCCGATTCGGCGGAGGTGTTGGGATCTTTGAGGCGGTAGTGAGTCCAGATTTCGGCTTCGTCGATGCGGTTGCGGAACCAGGCGCGCATCAATTGGTTGCTCTGACCTGCGATCAGGTTGGTGCGCACGGTAGACTTGCGATTGGCCTCGTCGTCGCTGTCGACGAGCTCTTTTTTCTCGATGTAGACCAGCGCGCTGCCGACCTCGTTATCGATGGTCGATGTGCTGAGGCTGCCGGGATTGAGGCTGCTGGCCATCTGGGCAATCTGTCCGGCTGACTCGACATCAGCCGGGGGTTCACTGGAGGTAAATGGCGTCAGAGCCTTGGCTTCGTAACCGGCAGCCTTGGCGGCTTCTGCGATGGTCTTGCCGGCATCGAGCGCTTCGGTGATCTTGGCGCGGGCTTCGGCGACGGTCGAGTCGATCAGGGCGGCGGTCTTTTCGGCGAGCAGTTCGTCTTTGATCTGTTCGGTAGCAGCTGCCAGATCGAGAGGGGAGGGCTCGACGTCTTCGCGCAGGTGCAACATCACATAATTGCCATCCGCAAGCTTGAGCGGATCGCTGACCGGGCGACTGGCAACCACTGCCGGTGAGAAGATCATTTCGGTGAGCTGCGGGTCGCCTTTCAGGCTTTCCGGAGTTTCGTCGGGCGCAAATGGATCAAGGGCCTCGACTTTAAGGTTATGCTTTTTGACGACGGCATCAAAGTTGGAGCCGTCGGGCTCGAACTCGCCACTGACCTCATCGACGGTGCGGGTATAATCGAGTGCTGCTTTGGCGATGGTTTCCTGCGTTGCGTCTGCAGCGGGTTCGGCGCGTTCAAAACGGATCAGATCGACGGCGCGCTTGCGTTTTGACTGGTAGCGGTCGCTGTTGGCTGCGAAGTGGTCAGCGATGTCTTTGTCGGTGATTTCGGCTTTTGCCTTTTCCTCGAGCGGGGCGCGCGGAATGTTGATCAGACTGCCGTGAATGGTCGCGTAGTCATTTTCGTAGAGGGCTTCGATTTCGCTGTCGAGCGGTTCGATGCCCGATGTCAGCAGCGAGCGGACTTCTTTAAAACATACATAGTCGCTGACCAGTTCAAAGAAGTCGGCGCTGCTGTAGCCATTGGGATTGAGAATCTGGCG
This sequence comes from uncultured bacterium, assembly GCA_965367965.1. Classification (GTDB taxonomy): domain Bacteria; phylum Verrucomicrobiota; class Verrucomicrobiia; order Verrucomicrobiales; family DEV007; genus JBBKXR01. Next base: position 4,277 of record CBDULB010000180.1, read on the forward strand.
CTCGAGCGTTTTTTGATCGATGCGATTCATGGCGATACCGGGCAGGCTGCTGGCTGCGTCGCGAACCTGTTGGGGAGTCGGTTGAATGCCGAGACGTTTGGCTTCCTCGCGGAACAGCGCAAGGTTGACCGCAAAATCCGTGTAGTCGGTGTCCTGACGGTCCTGTCCGTAGAGGAAAATTGCGAAGTCACTCATGCCGATCTGCAGCATGATGTTAAACGCACTGCGCAGCTTGATGGCTTCCTTGCTACTGAGCGCGGTGCCATTGACGTTGATCACGTTGGAGTCGCTCTTGCGACTGGGATCGCCGGGGTTGTAGAGGAAAGCGAAGGAAATGATGATGATGATCGCAACAACGATCATAAGCCATTTCTGGAAGTGCCGGATAGTGCTCAGCATAAGTGTTCTTTGAAAAAATTAAGATAAATAGACGAAAGTTCCGGCGCGGACGCGGACGCTCGGAAAGTAGGGAGAACCGGGGTCACCTTCAACCGCTTTTTTAGCCGGTCATCGGTTGGTTGAAAAGCGCCGCAGCTTCCGGATCAGTAGGCGGCGGCCGTGGTGATGACGCCTGCGCCGGCATTTGCGTCGAGGAAGGTCTCGATGGCGCTGTCGCGCTCGGCACCGAGATCGAGCGCTTTGCTGTAGTGAGTGCGGACTTTCTTCACGTCAGGGCTTTCGCCGGTCGCGTAGAGAACGGCGAGATTAAAATGCGGGTCGGCAAATTCGGGGTCGAGCGTGGTCGCCTGAGTGAAGGACTCTTCGGCGCGCTTGGGCAGGTCTTTCTGGCTGCAAATGACGCCGACATAGTTGTGGGCGCGGGCATTGTCGGGATCCCTGGCGATGCCGAGTTCGAGTTGGCCGAGGGCGTCGTCCATTTTTCCTTCGCGGAAAAAGAGCACGCCGAGCAGGTAGTGCGGGCGACCGTTGTCATTGTCGAGAGCGATAGCTTTTTCGAGCAGTGCCTGAGCGTCGACGGCGCGGTCGAGTCGCAGGTACACCTGGGCGAGGTTGCAATTGCCTTCGACGCTCTGCGGTTGCATGCGCAGGTATTCTTTGTAACCGGCTTCGGCTTCAGCCAGCCGGCCTTCACTGAAGTCGAGGCGGGCGGCTTTCTGAACCTGGTTGAGTTCCTCCTCCATGCTCTGCACGGTAATGATGCCCTCGCCGGATCCGTCGGGCTCAGTACCTTCGACGATGATGGTGGCTTCCATCGGTCCGGTGCTGTCGTCCAGTTGCGGATTGCGGATCATGTCTTTTTCCTGAGTCGTCAGCTTGGCGCCGTCGACGATGTCATCGATCGATGCGAGCAGAGAGGCCGATTCAACACCGAGATCCTGGAGTTGCTCAATCAGCGCTTCCTTGGCTTGTTTGAGTTGATTCTGGCGGCTCAGCTGGCGCAGAACGATGTCGCGCAGCAGGCCGTTCTCCTGTGCCGCTCTGGCGGCGTCGGGATCGGCACTGGCCAGTTCCACCGGTGGGCCGGCCAACGATTCTTTGCCGAGGTCCTTGAGGTGCTGTTGCAGTTCGGAAATGTGTTTCCGGTGCAGGGCATTGTCGGCGAGCAACTGGGTGCGCTCCTTTTCGATGTTGGCGAGTCTTTCTTTCAGAATGACCAGTTCGGCATCCTTGTCGCCGGATTCCTTGCGCAGTGTTTCGGCCAGATTGCGGGTTTCTTCGAGTTCACCGCGCAGGCGCTCGTTTTCCTTCATCAGGTCGGCGAGCTGTTTCTTACCTGCGTCCTGATCCACCACGGCGGCGAGCTGATCGCGCTCGCGCAGGATCTTGTCGCGCTCTGCCTGGAGCTTGGCGTAATCGCGACGGCTGGTTTTGAGTTCGGCGAGCAGGGCGTCGCTGCGGTCGTTTGCCTGTTTGGCGAGATTCATGGCGTCGGCCAGTTGCGCTTTCAATTCGCGCATCGTTTCCGGTGAGCCGCCGGCATTCTGAGCCATCTGATCGCGCAGTTTTTTCTCATCCTCACGGGCTTTGGTCAGCTCATTCTGAAAATTGACCAGTTGCTGCTCGCGCGCGGTGAGTCGGCGCTGCAAGTCGCTGTTCTGGCGATTCAGCTCGTCGACCTGCGACTTCATCTGTTGGTATTGTTGCTGCAGTGCCACGAACGGGTTGTCCGAGCCGGGTGTCGGGCCGGTGATCGCACCTGGAGTGGGTTGCACAGTGCCGCCGGGTGAGGGGACCGGTTGCAGCGGAGCGGGGAATTCCGGGCTGACTCCGACCGGCGCCTGTGGCACTGGAACATGCGAAGGCAATTCAATGCCACCCGGAGTGATTTGTGAAGTTGGTGCTGAACCCGGTGTTCCGCGATTGGTGCCGCTGCCGTTGCCGGGCCGATTCTGACTGGCCATGGCGGCCTTCAGTTCAGTGATTTTATCGGCGAGAAATTTACGTCGAAAGCGGACGATCCCCTCATGAAAATCCGGATGCTCCCGGTACACCGCATCGAGGAGGTTTTTTGAGTAAACGTATTTGTTGTAAGCGCCGAGTAGATCGTCCTGCTCCTCCATCTGTTCGCCATCCTTCATCTCAAGGTAGGCCTTGAACCAGATGTCAGAGGGGTCGATACCCTGTGCGTCGACCCTGACTACCGAGGTGATCAGGACAAAAGCGGCGCACAGCGTTGCGATAATCGTCGACTTGCTCATGAATGGCTTAAAGAATGGTCGGCTTACCGGTGCCGGACTGGCAAAGTAACTCGCGGGTTGTGCTTGGCGATTCTGAATTAGTGGCGATTCGATCAGTTGTCGCATAAGTGCCTAACGAAGGTTCCTCCAGCCGTTCTGCAGTGGCGTCTGAGCATTAAAAAGATCAGTCATATTCCGCAAAACGGGAGCGAGTTATATCATTTTTTGCGAAACTTGTCGCGTTTGATCTCAGAAATTTGGAATTTTTTTGTGAATATCCATAAGTTCCGTCAGGTTTGAGAGATACAGGTGGTCACACTGGCTGGAAACGTGACAAGATAGACACTTTCGCGGGCCGGTCAGGGGTGGAACAGGGTTGATCTTCCGGATTGAGCCGATACGATATGCCGACTCTCGTGTGAAGCTCATGCTTGCCTTGGAAAGCCCAGTACTGGTGCTCAACCGGCTTTGGCAGCCGGTCAATATCTGCGCCGCTCGTCGGGCGGTGACCTTGTTGTTCACCGGTCATGCACAAGTTGTTCACATCGACCCGGAGATGAATTTTCTCAGTCATGACATTGAGTCGTGGGTTCAGCTTTCCGATGAAATTGACGATCTGGAGTTGATTCGGGCGATTTCGATCGCGGTTCGTGTGCCTGCGATCATCGTCCTCAGCGAATTCGACCGGTTGCCGCGCAGGGAGGTGAAATTTACCCGGCAAAACGTTTTTCAGAGAGATGCCTTCACCTGTCAGTACTGCGCGAGGACTTTCGAGGTGAAGAAGCTCAACCTCGATCATGTCATGCCGCGCGACAAAGGTGGCAAGACGACCTGGGAAAACGTGGTTTGCTCGTGTGTTCGCTGCAATACGCGCAAGGCCAATAAACTGCCGGCGGAGGTGAACATGTTTCCGATCCGGGAGCCGCGTCCGCCGCGCTGGCGACCGCTGTTCAGTGCCGGTGACGGCCGGGTGAAGATCCGTCACGAGAGTTGGCGGCATTTTCTGGAACCGAGTCCGGCTGGGGTGCAGCTTACCGGGTGATCGCGTTGCGAGCAGGAGGTAGGAGGTAGGAGGTAGAATCCGTCCAGCTCGGCTAGTCGGTGCTTGGGATTCTCAACTCAGCAGGTTGAGGATGCCGTTGGGATAGAATCCGAACACCACGATGGCGATCAGCAGGACGACGATGACGAAGCGTGACGCAGCGCTCAGCTTGAGGCTGGAGTCGGCGGCTGCCGATGACCCGGAATCGTCAGCCGGGGCTTCCCAGTACATCGCGCGGATGACTTTGAAGTAGTAATAAAAGCCGGCGGCGGCGGCGATCACGGCGATGCCGACCAGCAAGTAGTGTCCACCGCTGATGGCGAGTGCGAACACGAAAAACTTCCCGAAGAATCCGGCAGTCAACGGCACGCCGGCCAGCGACGCCATGGCGATGGTCAGCGCGAAGGCGAGGAAGGGGGCGCGTTTGCCGAGGCCGTGGTAGGCGCTCATCTCGTCGCTGTGGGTGTGGCGGCGAACTGCGGTCATGATGACGAAGGCGAGCAGCGTCATCAGCAGGTAAGCGGCCAGGTAAAAAGCGATCGCCGAAGTGGCGCTATCGGGGGCGGTGGCGGCATCGGTGCCGGCTTTGCCGAGTGAGCCGACTGCCATCAGTAGAAAGCCGGCGTGGGAAATACTCGAGTAGGCGAGCAGGCGTTTGAAGTTAGTCTGCGGCAGCGCGGCGAGATTGCCGACCACCAGAGTCGCACCGGCGACGATGGCGAACACGGTCAGTGTCTGCGCGCCGATGGCACCGGATTCGAGAAAAACCTGGGCGAGGCGAATCAGAATGACGAAGCCGGCGGCCTTCGATCCGACTGAAAGGAACGCGGTCACCGGAGTGGGGGCGCCTTGATAGACATCGGGGATCCACAACTGGAACGGCACGGCGCCGATTTTGAAGCCGAGCGCGATCAGCACCAGGGCGAAGGCGAACAGCTGCGGCCCGCGGCCGATGGTTTCGCTGTCAGTGTGGAGGGCGGCGCCGATTTTACCGAGCTCAAACTCTCCGGTGATACCGTAGAGCCAGGTGAAACCGTAGACCAGAAAACCGGTCGAGAGGGCGCCGAGCACGAGATACTTAACACCCGCTTCGAGCGAGGCGTTGTTGCGGCGCATGTAGGAAACCAGCACGTAAAAGCCGATGGTGACCATCTCCAGGGTCACAAAAATGCTCACCAGGTTGTTGGCGGAAGCCATCCACATCAGTCCGGCGCAGATGAATACCGGTAGCGCGTAAAACTCGCCGACGCCGGCATCCGGGTGCGCGCCTTTTTCGCTGGGCGCCAGGTAGCGCTTGAGCACCGGGGCAAAGTCGACGGACATCAGCAGTACGATGAGCGTGCAGACCAGGGCAAGGCCCTTAAAGAACATCGCCAGGCCGTCTTCGGCGTAGAAGGTCCAGAACGGATGCGTCGACGAGGCGTCATGCGGTGCGACTTTGACGAGCAGGCACAGCACGACTACCAGACCGAGTGCGCCCAACCAGGCGATCGACCGTTTGTCGGTGACCGGTGCGAAGGCTTCGATCAGCAACATCAGCAGACCGAGGGCAACGACGATGATTTCCAGAGAGTAGGACGGCATGGGGAGCGCGCTTTCGCGCAGAGTTTTAAGTTTTAAGTGTTCAGGCTCAGACGGGGAGCGGAATGTAGGAGATTGAACAACGAACTACGAATTTTCGATGGGGGATGACTTACAACTGGCCACTCAGGCGGGCCATGCTTTCGAGGGTCGGTGTCAGGAGGTCGAGGAAGATCCCCGGGCGCACGCCGATGACCAGCAGTGCAATGATCAGGAGCAGGAGGGGCAGGCGTTCGCCCCAGGTGAGATCGCTCACGGTTGAGGTGTCGCCAGCCAGCTTTGACGGGCTGCCCATGAACATCTTGCGGTAAGCGCGCAGCATGTAGACCGCGGAGATGACCACACCCCAGAGGGCGATCATGCCGGCGATGGTGATAAATTGAATGCCCTCTTCGGGCATGCCGAAGAAGCGTTTGAAGCTGCCGAAGAAAACCATGATCTCGGAGACAAAATTGGCGAAGCCGGGCAGGCCGATCGAAGCGAACGCACCGAAACCGAACAACAGGCCGAGCGCGGGGATCTTTTTGCCGAGGCCGCCGTTGCGATCGAAGTCGAGCGATGGCAGGCGGTCGCGCAGCTTTCCGCACAGCGCAAACTGCAGGGCGATCGAACAGCCGTGAGCGAACATCAGCATAATGGCACCGGAGACGCCGATAATGTTGGCGCTGGCGATGCCGAGAAAGGCAAAGCCCATGTGCATAACGCTGGAGTAACCGAGCATCAGGTCGAGGCGCTTCTGAGCGATGGTCACCAGGCCGATGATGATGATGTTACCGAGCAGCAGCACCAGCAGCAGGTTCTGCCAGTCGGCGAAACCGATCGGCAGCATCGGCAGGGCGATGCGGATCAGGCCGTAGAGGCCGAATTTTTTCAATACGCCCGAGTGCAGCATGGCCACAGGAGTCGGCGCGCTGGCGTAGGCGGGTGGCGCCCAGGTGTGCAGCGGGAACAGCGAAACGAGCACGCCGAAGCCGAGCAGCAGCAGCAGGAAGATCCATTTTTGCGCACCGGCATCGATGGCGTTGTCTTTGACAAAGGCTTGCATGTCCACCAGCGACGTCGTTGCGCCACCCTCAATGTTCAGGTAGAGACCGATCAGACCGGCGAGCAGAACCAGGCTGCCAACGCCGAGGTAGATGGTGATCGTCCAGGCGTTGCGCACGCGGTCTTTGCCGTGGCCGAAGATACCGATCATCAGGAAAGTCGGGATCAGGGCCAATTCGTGGAAAGCGAAGAAGAAGAA